>DJEU01000038.1 GCA_002431395.1 Lachnoclostridium sp. UBA5890 | reverse complement strand
CTGTATATAATGCAATGAAAAAGAAATTTGGGGACAGAGCCCCAAAAATGATCGCACCAGAAACTATGTCCTGTGAGCCAACAAAACTATATGCTTATGTGAAAGATATTATTGCTGTAGCACCAGAGAGCATTTATGGAATCGGGTATCACCTTTATATCGGTGGTGTTTCAGATGAAGATAACAACACAGTGCAGTATGATTCCTTTAGTCAGAATTTTACAGATATAAAGAAATGTTTCGATAAATATACTTATGCACGTTGGCAGACAGAATTTTTTCGAGGAAAAGGACTTCAGACTGCTGCATTGATTAACAATACCATGGTACAGGCAAATATGAATGGATATATTTACTGGAGTGCGGTTTGGATGGACGAGTCAGCAGAGTTGGAAGCACGAGAACTAATCAGTTTTCAAGATGAAAATAAAGTAAATGTTGATGGATGGAGTTATTGTGCAGATTACTTTGCTCTACGGCATTTTTCTGAGTTCATTCGTCCGGGGTATACCCGTGTGGAGGCCTCCATGCAGGGAGGAGATGACTTCAGAACTTCAGCGTATTTGAGCGAAGATGGAAAAAAATTGGTGCTAATTGTAATAAACTTGAGCAAGACAGAAAAGATTCTGCAGATTCCGGGAGATAAAATTGTGAGCAGTTCTTTATATCAATCGGTACTTGGACTGGAGGATTCTTCGAGCAATATCCTGTATGAGAACAAAGGAGCGCTAAAGACAGATAGTACAGCGAAAATTCCAGGTGAAAGTATTACGACCATCGTACTTATGCTGGAATAACAGCATGGATCTATTAACTACCCTTTTTAGAAAATTACAATGAGTTGAACTAATAAATTTAACTAAGTGACATCGGAGCTAAATAGTTTTTTAATAAAGAGTTGACAAACGCACGTTCTCGTAGTATGATAGTATCATAAACAAATGTTCGGATTATTTGTTCGGATGTTATGTTCGATTTATTAATTGTTATGTTTTACTATTCTAAGGAGTGATTTGTTATGAACAGAAGAAAGAAAATGTCGATTTTACACTGTCTTTTAGTTTTTTTTATTATTCTCGGATGCTTTGCCATATTCCAGAATATCAGCGCCAAGACAACCTCATCATCTAAAATGACCGTCAGCAGATATGAATCTATTCTTGTGTATGAAGGAGATTCCGTTTGGTCAATCGCAAAAGATCATTTGAAAAATGCCGACGAAGAGCAGTTAACCTCTTATGTAGAAGAAATTAAAGAAATAAATAATATTTCTCAGGAAGGAATGATTTACGCCGGACGTTATCTAGTTATTCCAATTTACGAAGAAATTCAAGCGATTTAAATATACGGATAACAAGATAGAAGAGTAATGTATTTCTCCCATGCCATAATTGTGCCAAGAAGACTTGCTACAATAAAAGCATAAAATAAGATGTAACAAATCTGTTACATTACATAAAGATAATATACTACAAAGGGGCGAACTTACAATGAACACACCAAAAGCGACATCATTTCGAAAAATACTTTTCTCTTTTCTAACCTTACTTTTGTTAGGAATCTTTTTCCTTCCTGCTACCAGCCAGGCAGCAACTTTAAGAGTAAAGTTAAATGGTAAAACTACTTATTATAAAAAAACACAGTCTACCGTAAGATATCAAAACAAAACTATTACAAAAAGTTCACGTAAAGGTCTTACCATTAAGAATACACGTATGGTCCCTTACAAAGATGTTTTTAAAACTGGGTTAAAGGTAAAAACATCTTATCGTGCCTCTAAAAAACGACTTACTTTTTCACGCAACGGAGTTAAAGTAACCCTTACTATCGGCAGTAAAAATGCTTATGTAAACGGAAAAAAATACCGGCTGAGTGCAGCTCCGACAAAGATAACTTACGTACGTAAGCGAACCTCTACGGTTTTAGTTCCGGCAAAATTTTTATGCAAACATCTTGGATTCCAATATAGTGCAAAAGGATCTATCATAACCATAACAAAACAGTTCATGTACTCCTATCAGGGAAAAGATAAGAAAACCACCTCTTATTCTAATTCCTTTACCTTTAATGAAAAATCCAATAAGTTAACAAGCATGCCGGCTCTTAAAATATCCGGTTCGATGTATTTACCCGCAAAAGAATCATTAAGTAATGTTATGGGATTAAATTACAATTATAATCCAGATACTCAGACACTTGAAGTAGAAAACACTGTTACGAATAAAAAGGTAGCATTAGTCTTAAATGAAACAGCAATGTCTGTGAATGGAGAATCCGTTTCTCTTTCCACACCGATGTATCTCGTCACACGCAAAGACAAAAAAAGTGAAGTTTTATGCATTCCTGCAAAAAAAGTACTAACAGCCCTTGGATATTCCTATAAATGGGATAAAAAGAAAACATTGATCTCTGTTCATGATTTGATCTATTTTGACTGGACAGCCGATACAAAAAAAGCAACTGATGCATCTGTCAATTACATTACCGCTGCAAAAGCAACTTATAACCCAGCGATACAGTGTATTTCTTTTGAAATCAAAGGTACAAAGACAGACATTATGGATCAGGTTAATGTTTCGCGAAGTGGAAAAGTAATTACTGTTACCATTCCAAAAACTTCTAAATATTTACTAAATCAGTTTTCTTATACAAAATTTGTATCTGAAATTGAAAAATTTGAAGTGGTAGAAGATGGAAGTGATACGATCACAATGCAGATTTCCTGCTTTGGGGAATCGGATTTTGCTTATTCCTCTTTGGATGGAACACTTACAATTAATATCATGGGAGAGTATGTAGGAAATTATGCCTTAAAATTAAAAAAGCCTACAGGAGTAACGATTAACTCTGTAAAAAATGAAGATTTGTACCAAAGCAATAAATTTAAGATTATTGTTCCCGGAAATCAAGTTGACTTTTATAATCAGAACCCGATTGCAATCAGCAGCAATGTAGTTACCGGTGTTTCTACTGCTTTGGTAAACGGTAATACAGAAATCACAGTCAACACCTCAAAACTTCAGGGATATAAGATATATGAAAAATCCGACTCCTTTGTAGTTTCGATTGGAGATCCTCGTACGATTTATAAAAATATCGTCGTATTGGATGCAGGACACGGTGGATATGATTCCGGAGCCACGCATAATGGAACCAAAGAAAAAGATCTTAACTTTAAGATTATTTACACCTTAATGAAAGGTTATTTTTCCTCCAATGCTCCGGAAACTAAAGTTTACTGGAGTCGAAGTTCCGATGTATTTGTTACTTTGTCTAAACGTGCTGCTTTTGCAAGTAAAGTTGGTGCAGATATTTTTGTCAGTCTGCATATGAACTCTGCTTCTAGTTCCAGTGCTAACGGAACGGAAGTGTATTATACTGCGACAAATAATGCAAGCAGTTTTTCAGGAGTAAACAGTAAGATCATTGCTACCTTATTTAAAAACAACCTGGTAACAAGACTTGGAACCACGAATCGTGGAGTAAAAACTGCTAAATATTATGTCACGAATCACAACACTGTACCGGCCGTTTTGATTGAACTTGGATTTATTTCTGGAAACCGTGATTATGCAAACTTAACAAATCCGTCATTCCAAAGTAATTCCGCTAAGATTATATATGATACAATCAATGAAATATTTACAACCTATCCAACAGGACGTAAATAAAACAATCGATTAAAGAACCGGAACTCCTTTTTTCATTATGATTATGTATGAAAAAAAAGGAGTTCCTGTTCTTTTTCATTAAAATTATTTTTCTTTTCGCAGAGAAACTGCCTTTGCAGCCATTCGCTTTCGATCTTCACCAAGCGCCGCATAATGCTTTCTCGTCGTGTTTACATCATTATGACCTAACACTTCAGCTACAAGATAAATATCGCTTGTTTCGCGGTATAGTGACGTTCCATAGGTACTTCTAAGTTTATGCGGTGTAATATGTTTGATTGAAGTAATCTGGCTTGCACAATCCGTCACCAGATTTTCTACCGACTGCACACAAATTCGTCTTTTTTGTGCAGAGAGGAAGAGTGCATGTTCATGTCCTTCCTTGGTAACAATATGCTTGCGTTGTTCCATATAATTAAACAATGCCTCCGTCACTTCATCGCCAAAGTAGACAAAATCTTCCTTTCCACCTTTTCGTATAATGCGGATGCGGTTATTTTTAAAATCGACATCCTCGACATCCAATCCCACGCATTCTGAAACACGAATACCTGTTCCAAGCAGCAGAGTAAAGAGTGCCAGATTCCTCACTTTATTCTTTTCAAAATAAACCTTTTTCATCCCGGACATTTTCTCGCCGCCATGTTCGACATAGTCTAACAGCTCCGCAACTTCATCGTATTCCAGACGAATAATTTCTTTTTTATGAAGTTTTGGCATATCAACGATCAGAGTAGGATTATTAGAAATCAATTCCCGTTTATAATAATAGGCATAAAAACTTCGTAATGCGGCCAATTTTCTATGTAATCCCTGTTCCTGGTTTGTATGCGTTTTTCCCTCGTCATCCACATATAACTTCAAATATTCTAAATATTCTTCAATATCAACTGCCTGTAATTTTTCAAGATCCTGCAATTGAATTTCTTTAATTTCCTTATTTTTAAAATAAGGATTCGACTGGATCAAAAAACGAAAAAACAACCGGATATCATACACATAAGATATTCTTGTTTTTGCTGATGTATTTGGTTCGATTGCTCGAAAAAAATCTTTGCTGAAACGTGGCATCGTATTCAGCACCTCACGCAGTTTCAAGGTATTTGCATTTATGTTTTCCTCATGATAAGTTACACGATTCTTAGCAGCCATGGGCATTTCCTCCTTTTAAAATAAGTATATCACATTTTTTTTAATTTGTATACCTCTTTTTGAAAAACTGGAGTTTGTCCAATAGAGTTATATGCAAGATACACGCACTCCCTCCGCTGACTCCACATAGCAATCCCGCCAATCGAGTGCTTCCACGGCTTTTAGTATTAAAAAAAGACATATCGCAATGGGTATGTCTTTTCATTTTAATCCTGATTATTTTGAATGATCTTTTGCAGTTCAAATAATTCCTCAGTCGTTAATTTTTTATTTCCAATATACTCTTGTATAAAACAGGTAAAAGAATTATGATACAAATTCTTCATTAAAACCGAAGTTTCAATTTCCTGAACATCTTTTTTGGATATCGCCGGACGACATAAAAAACCTGGATCCTCGCGAGTAATTGCGCCTTTATCAATCAAACGTTTGATATATGTATAAGTCGTATTTTTTTCCCATCCAATGTATTCTTTAATAATTTTCGAAATATCTTTTGCAGCGAGAACTTTGTTGCTCCACAGCAACTCCATAACGTTTAATTCCCCTTCATGTAAGCGTATTTCCTTTTCTTTTTGCTGGCTCATTTCTTATCATGCCTCCTCCTAAGCCATATTTGCGTTTATTCTTCAAGTGTAGAATTGCGCACGGCGCACAAAATCAAGAAAGTAATTTTATTCTACTACAATAGAACTCTAACGTCAAGGGCATTTTTCAACAATTTTATGCCAATGTTTTTAGTAACTTTTCAAAATAATCCGGAAGCGGTGCTGAAAATTCCATATATTCTTCAGTTGTAGGATGAATGAATCCAATGGTAGCCGCATGCAATGTCTGCCCCTGCAAATTCTTAAATTTGCTATTTACAGGTCCATATACCTCATCGCCTAAAAGCGGATGTCCGATATGTGACATATGAACACGGATCTGATGTGTTCTACCTGTTTCTAATCGACATTCAATATAATTGAATTTATGATTCAGGTGATCCAAAACCTTGTAATGTGTTATCGCTTCTTTGCTATTTTTTTCCGTTACCATACGTTTTTTGCGGTTTGTCGGATGACGGCCAATTGGCGCATTAATTGTCCCCTCGTCTTCTGAAAAATTATTGTAAACAATAGCACGATAACTTCGCGTAATCGTATGTGCACGTAGCTGATCTGCAATTTTCTGGTGTGCCTTATCATTTTTACAAACAATCAATGCTCCTGTCGTATCTTTGTCGATACGATGAACGATACCCGGCCGCAACACGCCATTAATCCCGGACAAATTGTCTCGGCAATGATACAGGACTGCATTGACCAATGTATCTTCATAATGTCCCGGTGCAGGGTGAACGACCATTCCCTTGGGCTTATTGACCACCAGAACATCATTGTCTTCGTATAAAATATCCAACGGAATATCCTGCGGTTTGATCTCCAGCTCTTTCGGATCCGGAAGCGAAACATTTACGATATCTCTTTCCTGAACCGCTGTTTTGGTTTTTGTTTGTATATTGTTATTAATAGTAACTCGGTTTTCTTTGATCAGTTTCTGTATATAGGATCGTGACAGATCCATACATCTCCCGGCAATATACTGGTCCAGACGCATTCCGTCCTCTTCTGCCGTTACTTCGTATTGCAACTCTCGTTTCATGCTCCATCAATCCTCTTTTTCAAAATCATCTTTATAGCAGAATATCAATGCATATAAAAGCAGCACCGCAGCAATGGTAACATAACAGTCTGCCACATTAAAAACCGGAAAATTAATGGCCGAAACATAGATAAAATCCACTACATAATGATGCCAAAAACGATCGATACAGTTTCCCGACGCACCTGCTGCTAACATGCAGAAAATAATTCGTAAAAACAAATATCGTTTTTCAAAGGCTAATTTGAAATAAGCATAAAAAATAACACCTAAGATCAATAGAGAAAAACATCCGAGGATCCAGGTACTATTTTGAAAAAGCCCCCATGCAGCTCCTTTATTTTCCAGATAATGCAATTCTAAAATATTGGGAATGATTGTAATATCATTCCCAATTAAATACATAGATGCTATTTTCTTTGTCAATTGATCTAAGAAGGTAAGGAAAACAAAAAGTACCGCCATCGTAATATGGGTTTTTCTTTTTGAAATTATCGTCATTGATCTTTATTCCTTTCCATTATACAAATTGATTAGAAATCCACCGATCCTAAAAACTCAAAAGGGTCATCCGTTTTCTTTTCTTTATTATTCATATTCAGATCCTGAAGCAGGGAATCAAGCGTCGGAACAAGGTCCTCATTTTTTGTTACCTTATCTTCCGCTTCAATCTGCTCCATCGCCTTTGGTTCTTCTTTTTCTTCCGGCTCATCATCCATAGACGTAAATGTTACATCAATCGGTTTTACCGGTGTCGCCTCCACAGGTGTAGTAACTGCTGTTTCCGTCACGGTTTTAACAGGCTCTTCCGGTGTTTTAACAGTTTCTTTTATCTCTGTCTTAGATGTTTCCGCTGTTTCTTCCACAGACTTTTCCGACTGTCTCTCCTCTTGTGGTTCTTGAGGCTGTACTTCCGGTTCCTGCTCTTTCACTGCTTCTAACGTATCACGGAGATCAATCGTATCTGCACTTAAAATCTCTGCTGTACGGTCTTCCTCTGACATTTCCGGCACTTTCGGAGCTGGTTTTTCTTCTTCTTTTACCGGTTCTGCAGCCGCAGTAACTTCATTGTCCGTTGCTTCTACCGGAGTGCTTTCTGCTGTATCTTCCTGGCTGTCAGTTACATTTACCGCCTCTGCCGTCGTTTCCTTTGTCGAATCAGTTTCCTTTTCAGCTTCTTCTGGTGTATCCAGATCTTCCGGTTTATGGATATCAAATTCCGATCCTTCAACGAGCTGAAGCTGTGCACTGGCAGCCTCTTTTAACTGTAACTTATACTGATTAAACTGCTGAATCAATTGCATCGATTTTTCGCGGATTTTCTGATACTCTTCCTCGGCATTGTTAATAATCTTATCTGCATGCAGATGTGCTGCTTTCTCAATGGACTCTGCCTTCAAAATGGCTGCATCTTTTGTCTCTTTTGAAGTCTTTTCAGCAAGAATCAGTGCTTTCTGCAATGTTGTCTCGATGGAACGATAATACTGCACACCGTCGCTTAATGTCTTAATCTTGCTAGTGAGGTCGTCACGTTCTGCCTGCATCTCACGCTCTTTATTGCGAAGCTGTTCTGTCAACTTTGCATTTTCTTCTGTCAATTGTTTATAATTGTCAAATACCAGTTCAAGATAAGCATCCATCTCATCTTTTTCGTATTTTTTTCGCTTTGCTTCAACTTTTTTATTTTGTAATTCAATTAAAGATAACATACATATTTCCTCCTGAATGCATCATTAAAATTCACGGTTAATGGTAGGCATGGCATCCGACTGCTCTTTGACATGGTCCAAAGTATCTCCACTGATATCTACCTGCTCTGGCGTAAAAATAAAAACATATTTAGAAATCTGGTGATATTTTCCATTAATTGCATAAATACAACCGGAAATAAAATCCATAATGCGCTGTGCGTCATCGGCATCAAAGCCTTCAAGATTCACAACCACCGGTTTGGACTCCAGCAGTGTGTTACATATTTCCTGTGAATCTTCAAAAGAGGATGGAAATATAATCTTTACCTCTGAAATGGTTCGGTTCAAGGAAACTACTTTGGGTTTGGATCCACGGAATCCACCAAGTTTACCTTTTTCTTCCTGAGGTTCTTTTGCTGCAGTATTACGGGTGCTTCTGGCAGATGACGTACGCTGCGGTGCCTCTTCTTCATAATCATCTACATAACTTTCAAATTCATCTTCTTCATCCATACCATCTAAATTAAAAAAATTAATAAGTCCTTTTAAACTCATACGATCAAACCCTCTCTATCTGTATCTTAATATTGTCTGCTTCCAAATATACCGGTACCAACACGGACGTAAGTTGCTCCTTCTTCAATAGCAACTTCATAGTCTCCGGTCATACCCATAGAAAGCTCATTCATACTAATATTATCAATGTTTTTGGCGTTGATGTCAACTAGTAATTTACGTAAATTTTGAAAATGTATCCGATTTTCCTCAGGATCTTCCACAAATGGTGCGATTGTCATAAGACCACGTACCTTAATGTTCGGAAATTTGGCAATTTCACGGATTACTTCTTCCGTCTCATCCGGCATTAAACCAAATTTTGACTCCTCTTTGGCAACATTTACCTCGATCAAAATATTAGCTTTTTCGCCTATTTTTTCATATTCTTTCTGAATCTGCTCTGCCAATCGGAGAGAATCTACCGAATGAATCCGGGCAACTTTTCCGGCAATCTGGCGAACTTTATTGCGCTGCAGATGACCGATCAGATGCCATTCTACGTCTTTCGGAAGTTCCACTTCTTTTTTTACAATTTCCTGTACTTTATTTTCACCAAAAATCGAGACACCTGCCTGCATCGCTTCCTCCATCATCTCAATCGGTTTTGTTTTACTGACTGCGATCAGGGTAACATCGCTTCGGGAACGTCCGCTCCGCTCACAGGCTTTTTCAATCTTTTCTTCAACTTTTTTTAAATTTTCTGTTACCATTTTTCTTCCTCCTAACGGCTGATTTATTGTATAAAATCATTTTCATTTAGCAGTTTTGGATTTACCACAATGTGGTCATAATTAGATATTCCTCCGCTCATATTTGGCGATACGATCGTATACTCATTATTTTCGTATATTTTTTCAATTTTCCGAAACTGACAGTATCCGGTATTTACGCAGTAAACCCCTTCCACACTTTCCTGCGTACTTAATGTAACCAAATCTGTCGTAACCGGATCTACGATCGTATCTCCGGGTGCCAGAATCGTATCATTGACATAATACTTATCGTCTTTCATACTTGCATTTTCAACTGAAACAAAAGTTTTTATTTCTTTTCCGGACTTATCGTAGGTCACTTTTAACACGCCCGGAACATTTGCCTCTTCTATTTTTTGTGAACCATTTGTTACATACTCTTTTGGTATCACCGTCATTTTCTTCTTGATAATAGAAGAATTTGGAATTTTATATCCGGTTGCCGCATTGAGATTTAACTCAATATCAAGATAACGATCATTCAAATATCTTCCCATATAACGTCCGGAGGACAATACAGCAAACTGTGTTCCGGCATTTTCCTGAAATGTAAGGGAACAGTTAAAGGACACCTGATCTTTTTTTACCGTTATCCGGACAGTTGCCTGGTCTTTCAATTTCTGATAAAGCGTGTCGGTAAGTGGAACAACTATTTTCCAATCATCACTTGTTACCAGTTTATAGACCGGTACATTTGCCTCGACTTTCTCAGCAGAACTCAACTGGTCTCTCTCAACAGAGGCCGTATCTTTAAACAGATCCGGATTGATCCGGTCCAAGGTAATATCTTCATAACCATCTACCGAATACGAAATCACCCCCGGATTTGCCGCCTTTGATTTCACAATTTCATCGGATTTAGAAGCTTCTGACAGCTGCTTTTTTATATCGCTGTACAGATTACTCCGGCTTTGTTCAAATATTGTATTTTCAATATCATAATGGAAATCTTTTACTGTATAATAACTTGCCTGATTGTAATTACTGTAATAATCACTGATCACTTCACGCAATTTCTGTATATCGGAACTGGTCGTTTGGTGATCGGACTGTACCTGCTCTAAAAGATCGTTTACCGTTCCGTTTTTGTCAATTGTATAAACGACTTCTTTTTTTCCCACTTTGCTTTGGTCTGCATGATAAAAATTGATATATCCTGCCTGCTCAGAATACACAACCGATTCTTCGCGTAATATAAAACCTGTCAGTGTACTGTCATCAGCGATACTGGTTTCATTTACTTCATAAATGCTGATATGTTCATCATGAAAATAATTCCAGGAAATAACAACGACATACACAATAATAATGAGCAGTATCAGCAATGCAATATTCGGTTTAAACGGTTTTCGATATTTAACTACTGTTCTATTTTTTTTCAAAACCGGAATGCTTCCTTTCTTTTAGATGATACATCATTTTTCATGAATAAAAATATGCGTTTTGCAAATAACTAACATTACTACAAAAGGAGGTTTCTCAAATATGAAAACAATTGACTATATTGCACTGACACTTGTCATTATCGGTGCCATCAACTGGGGATTGATCGGATTTTTTGGTTTTGACCTTGTCGCTTTTATCTGCGGCACAATGTCCATTTTATCCCGAATCATATATGCTGTTGTCGGCATATGTGGTCTTTATGCGATCAGTTTCTGCGGAAGATTAAAAAACTGACCTTTTACTGGCGAACCAACTCACGCCAATCCAAATCACCGCGTTCCAAGGCTTTCACAAGAAGCTCCGCTGTCGCAACATTGGTAGCCAATGGAATATTGTGAACATCACAGAGCTGAAAAAGTGTCGTCACTTCCGGTTCGTGAGATTTTGGCGTGAGTGGATCGCGTAAAAAGATAACAAGGTCGATATCATTATTCTCAATCTGCGCGCCAAGCTGCTTCTCACCTCCCAGATGTCCGGCAAGATATTTATGGATATTCAAATTTGTAACTTCTTCTACTAGTCTTCCCGTCGTAGCCGTTGCAAAAATATCATGTTTACATAATATCCCACGGTATGCAATACAGAAGTTCTGCATTAAGATTTTTTTTGAATCATGCGCAATCAATCCAATGTTCATATATATTCCTCCTTAGAAGTATCATTTTTTCCAAGATAAATTATTTTCCAATGCCAGACTTTCCACAAAACTGCTGCTGTTTCCACGCGTCGGCTGAATCTGTATATTGATCAATATTCCAATCGCCATCGAATTACTTAACATAGAGGACAATCCATTGCTCAAAAACGGAAGCGGAAGTCCGGTATTTGGAAGCAGTGATGTCACTACGCATATGTTAAAAAATGTCTGGAAACAGAAAAGGGAGCCAATTCCAAGAGCAATCATCATTCCGAGATAATCTCTGGCATGTTTGGCTGCGATAAAGCATTTAATAATAATGATCGACAACAAACCTAATATGATCAGGCAACCAATAAATCCAAATTCCTCGCTGATCGGAGTCCACACAAAATCACTTTCGATAACATCAACTGAATTATAATTCCGGTTTTCGCTCAGACCATCCATCAACAGTTTTCCATACAATTTTCCTGAGGCAATCGACAATACCGAATTATTCTGCTGGTACATAATACCAAGTGCCTCTGTTTCCGGATGCAGCCATCCGGTAATACGTCGCAGCTGATAATCATGAAGCAGTTTCTGCCCCGGCTGCTGAATATACCATATCAAAAATCCGGCAATTGGAATCAATACTGCTACCACCGGACCAATGATCTTTTTACTCATACCCGAACACAATATCATCATCGCAAGTACAACCATAACAACAACGCCCGATGAAAGGTCGGATTGTACCAAAATAAACGCTGTCGGCAGTAACGCAATCGCACTGGCCAGAAAAAATGTTTTAAACGAATCCAGCCGCTCACGATATGCCAAAAAGAAAGACGCCAGCGTCAATATCACGACTATTTTACATACCTCCGACGGCTGAAACATAACTACTTTAAAATCCAGCCAGCGGTATGAATCCGTATGCGCATTGGAACCAAGTGGAGAAAATCGTGTTCCGGCAACCATCAATGTCGTAATAATATACAAAATGGGAACATACATACATAATGTGTGGTAATCGATCAAGGAAAAAACAAGGATTACACAAAGCCCCATTCCGATTGTAAAAATTTGTCTTTTAGCAGAACCCACCTGTCCCGAGGACGGTATAATTGATAATATAAAGGAACTGATCAAAAACAAAATAAAAACTACCACTACTAAAAGAACGTCAAAACGTTTGAAATTGTAATGTTTTGATAAAAACCAATTTGACACCCGTTCTTTTATATTTGTTATTGTTACCATGTCTGCCTGTCACCACCATTACTTGGTTTGTTTAATACTCAAAATCGGAATATTTGCAAAGATTGCATTATTTCCCTCGGATTCGTTTTGTTCGATTTTTATATCAAGACCGCTCTGGTCAATTTCAACATACTTGGAAAGAACATTGATAATGTCTTTCTGAATCTGCTCCATAATATCCGGAGAACAATTCGCACGATCGGAAACCAAGACCAGCTTCAGTCTGTCTTTTGCTACATTTCCGGAAGATTTTTTCCGGAAAAAATCTGCAAATTTCATAATTTTCATCTCCTTTTAGTTGTTTTTAAATTTACTCTTTATCTTTGAGAAAAATCCTGTTCCTTTTGAGAGATCCAACAACGGAACTTCTTCCCCCATAATGCGTTTGCATATATTTTCATAAGCTTGTCCTGCAAGGGATTTGCTTCCGACAAGAGGTTCTCCCTGGTTTGTCGAAACAACGATATTTTCATCATCCGGAACGACTCCGAGTAAATCAACTGCAAGGATTTCCACAACATCATCACTAGACATCATGTCACCGCGTTTTACCATGTCATAACGAAGACGGTTTACAACCAATTCTGTTTTCTTAATCTCATTGGCATTGAGAAGTCCGATAATACGATCGGCATCTCTTACCGCAGACACTTCCGGCGTCGTAACCACGATCGCACGGCTGGCACCAGCGATGGCATTCATAAATCCCTGCTCGATTCCCGCCGGGCAGTCAAGAAGTATGTAATCAAATTCATCCTTTAACTGATCTGTCAGTTTGGACATCTGCTCCGGTGATACCGCTGTCTTATCTCTTGTCTGCGCCGATGGCAGAAGATATAATGTCGGATATCTCTTGTCCTTGATCAACGCCTGATTAATACGGCAGTTTCCTTCAATGACATCTACCAGATTATATACAATACGGTTTTCCAATCCCATAACCACATCTAAGTTACGAAGTCCTATATCTGTATCGATCAGAACAACTTTCTTTCCTTCTTTTGCGAGTCCTGTTCCTACGTTTGCTGTCGTCGTTGTCTTCCCAACTCCACCTTTTCCCGATGTAATAACTATTACTTCACTCATCGTATTTACCTGTCCTTTCCTTCATTAACTCTCTATCATAATATTTTACTTGAATTGACTAAAAATTGCAATCTTTTTTATAGCGAAATCCCATCTAATACTTTTCGGTTTAATGGTTCAATATAAATATTGCCATCTTCGGCAAATGCAATCTTTGTCTCCAATTTTACTTCTGTTTTTTCATCCGGACTTCGCGCAATAATATCCGCGATACGTATCTGTGTCGGATTCATCTGCAGAGCAACGACAAAACTGTTTTCTTTTCCCGAAGCACCGGCATATACCGTTCCGAGAAGTTTTCCCAAAACAACAACATTTCCTGCTGATACCACCTGGGCTCCGACATTGACATCCCCGAGAATGACAATGCTTGTCTCAAATTCAAGCACCTGGCCCGAACGAAGGGTTCCTTTGTAAAACTGGCCTGTGTTTGATTTTAATTCCGTCAGTTTTTCTTCCAGTGTCTGAGCAAAATGCGCTTCTTTTTTCTCGTCATCATCAATCAAACAGACAATATCAAGTTTCGAATGTTCTCGGATGCATTCCATCAATTCATATTTCTGCTCTTCGGACAATTTACGTCCTTCGAAGGATAATGCGATCTGCGCCGCTCCTAAAAAATCGGAAGAGGAAGTGAATTTTTCTTCCACCTTTTCTTTTAATTCAGAAAATTCCATCTTGTCATCCAAATGAACGATAAGACCTGATTTATTTCCTTTGATCACTACCGGTTGATTCATAGTTCTCCTCACTTTCTCTCCACTGATTAGTCTGCCACTCTTCCGGAATTGCTGACCGGATTTGTTGCAGATTTCTTCAACAACTTCTTTCTTGCCTTTTCATCAAAGTAATATTGGTACACATTGCTCGCCAGAGATGCCGCATTGCTTGAAGTAAATGCATTTGGCATAACAACGGTAACCGAAATCTTTGGCGAATCATACGGTGCATATGAAACGAACAATGCATGGTTTGGTTCATTTGCACTAATCTGTGCCGTACCCGTTTTACCGGCTACTTTTACCGGCACTTTCTGAAATACACTCTTTAAACTTCCGTTATTTACGACCATATACATACCTTTTTGAATCGCACTCAAAGTTGAACTCTTGATATCAAGTTCGTTACGCACTGTAGCTTTGTTGTTCTTTACCTTATTATTCTGTGCCGGATCAGCCACTTTATCCACCAAAGTAAGATCATAGCAAGTTCCGCCATTTGAAATTGTCGATACATAACGTGACAGTTGAACCGGTGTATAGCTGTTTGTACCCTGTCCGATTGCCGAACGCACCGCATCGCTGTCTGACACATGTGGCTGTGCCTCTGTCAATTCCACACCGGAAAGGTCAGTCAGACCATATTTATCTGCATATTTTTCCAGTTTTTTCAATCCGCGCTCATTGTTTACTGCTGTTCCTGTCAATCCACTCAGACGATATCCCATTTCATAAAAGAAATAGTTACAGGAATGCTGAATTGCCTGCGACACATTGATGGTTCCGTGGCTGTACGTACTCCAGCACTTTGGTGACGGATTAATCTTATCAAACACTACGCGGTCCGTTACTGTCGAATGTGGATCAATAACCCCCTCTTCGAGCGCTGCTGTCGCAGATACCATCTTATAGGTGGATCCGGGTGCCGTCTTCTGCTGTGTCGCTCGATTCAAAAACGGCGAAGCAGAATTGGAATTGATTTTTGCAAAATATTCACTATCGACCGAGTTGGCAAATTTATTGTTGTCATAACTTGGATATGATACCATCGCTTTTACTTTTCCGGTATTTGGATCCGTAATAACAACCGATGCAGCACACGGAGTAAGTCCCAATTCGCCCGGCGTAATCTCCAGCGATTTAATCTTTGATTTCAAAAACTGAAATGGCGAGATCATTCCTGTGCGGAGTTTCGCAAGCATTGTTTTGTTTTTCTTTAAATACCCCTGTTCATATAAAAGCATACATACCTGTCTTCCACTGATCTGATCGTTGTAGATCAGCGTGTGATATACCTTTTTATCATACGAACTGTCATCGTTCAATTCCTCAAGAATGTACTCAACAATCTTCGAATAGATTTCCTCTGTGCTGTAATAATCGTCTCCGACATTGAGCATTTCCAGATCAATCCAGTTGTGAGAGATCGCATAGATCAAAAACTCACTCAGACTAATCTTTTCATTGGCATATTGATTGTACATATCATCAGATTTATCCATTTTATCCGTCGCGATCACTTCATTTTTTCGAAGCATTGAATAAATGTAATCCATATATTCTGCATTTGTATCGGACATGTTCTTTGTCGTCGTTTTATTGTTATAAGACAAATATCTTTTTACTGCTTTTAAAGAATTCTTTTTCTCTCGTGTAAATGTCTGATATACACTTTTTTCCAAACTCGACGCATCTGCATTGGAAAATTTTGTAATGTCAACCAGGCTGTTTTCAATGATGGCACAATAGACATCATAGATCGGCACACGGATATTTTTTGCGTCTTTTCCTTTGGATCCGGCGCTTTTACTATTGTTCAGTTTAGAGATCAGCACACCCGCAATGGCTTTTTCCGTCAACTGGTAAACCGCACTCTGCAGATCCGCATCAATCGTAAGATATATATCTTTTCCTGCAGTCGCATCTTTGTGATCCTTCGTCTCTACGACACGGGAACTGCTGTCAATGACAAGCGTTTCACTTCCCTTTTTTCCTCGCAGCTGTTCTTCAAACGTGCTTTCAATACCGGACTTACCGATCTGGTCGGCAGCCGTATACGTATTGTCCCCGTTTTCCTTCATGGAAGCCAGCGTATCCGAAGAAATCAATCCGGTATACCCGATAATATGAGAAAAATAGGTGCTGTCATAATACACACGTTTTGCCTCTTCACTGACATCAACACCGATCAGACTGGCAGAATTTTCCTTTATCGCTGCCACCGTATTTAACGAAACATCGGAACTGATCGTAATTGGCTCATACTTTTGGTATGTATTCATCATCAGTGCATAACGGATCGCCATGATCTTAAGAGCCGTTGCATCGTCATAATCCTGCTCATATTTTTCCTGCGCATCTGCTTCATTTTTATTTTTTTCCGTCAGCGGATCAAAAAAATGAATGGCATTGACCGCTGTCGATGTTCGGATATAACGGAAACATTCTTCTGCCGTCATATTTTTCTGTTCGTCTGTCAACTCGTCCACCGATTTGCAGAAATAAATCTCTCTCTTAAATCGAAGCTGCGCATTTTTGTCTACCGTAAATTTCAATCTTCCTTTTTTGTCAATCGTAATCGGAAAATCCACGGTTACTTTATCTCCATTTTTTTCAATGAGATTAATACATTTTAATATCATCTCATTCATCTGTTTATTGGATTCAATCTCACCGGTATCTTCCAGTGTGATTGCATAGCTTTGTTCGTTTGACGCAAGAAGTTTCCCATTGCAGTCATAAATCTTACCACGGGAACTTTTTATCGTCTTCTGCTTTTCATTTTTTATCGTCGCCTGCTCATCATACGCTTCTCCCTGTACGATCTGCAGATAAAACAAACGTCCTACGAGAATACTAAATAGCACAACATAAACAACAATTAAAGTAAAAATACGTGAACGCATTAATGTTTTTAAGTAATCAATAATTGAAGAAAACATTGAACTACACTTCCTCCCTTCGTTCGGTCGATAAATACTTTTCCAGGCGGTTTAATACGCGGAACACAACCACTGAAACCACTAGTGTATAAATCAATTCCGGTAAAATAATATGGGAAAAATAGAACGTAAAATGCAATTTCCCACGTACTAAAAATTCCGTGATATAATAGTAAAAGCCATAAACCAGATCACTTAATCCTACCAGTACACAAGGCAGTATGTAATTATCCGTAAAATAGATCTTCTGACAATAACCACACAGAAATCCGATGGTCATAAATATAAAGGCATACAGTCCGATGACACTTCCGTACATCATATCCAGCATCAATCCGCAGACAAGCCCAATGACCTCCCCGGAAGTACGCCCACGCATGTAACTGTAACACACGGTCAGGATCAATAATAAATTCGGCACCACATTTGCTAATGCCAATTTATGGAAAACTGTCGTCTGTAGCAAAAAGGCAAGCAAAATAATGATGATGGTTGAAATACGTCTTTTAATCATAGTTTTTAATGTCCTCGATTTCTGAAGAGTCCTTCAACGTGGTAATGATCAATACGGTTTCTAATTTATCAAACGATACGACTGGCGTAAGATGACCGCTCTTTGACAATCCATCCGATTCCTGCGTAATATCTGAGATATAACCTACAAGCAGTCCCGGAAGGAATTTGTCGCTAATGTGTGAAGTAACAACCGAGTCTCCGTTTTTCGCGGTCACATTATTACTGATCATTGTAACATCGATGTAACCTTTGTAAATACTTTCCATATTTCCTTTTACAATACAAGTTTCTCCTGTATTTTCAAACATGGCACTTACATTGCTTTTGTCATCTATGATTGCGCGGACTTTGGCATAATGGTCACCCACTTCGGACACGATACCTACCAAACCGTTTCCTGCGATCACATTCATGTCGACAGCGATGCCGTCTTTCTTTCCTTTGTCGATGGTAAACAAATGAAACCAGTTATTTCCATCTCGTCCAATGACTGTCGCTGCCACTTTCGGATAATCCGGATATTTCTGATCCAATTGATACAATTCACGGTAATTATCCAAGTCGTTATTTTCACCGGCTAGAATTTTATTATCATAACTAAGTGCATCAATTTTCTCTTTTAACTGTTTATTTTCAGTCAGAAGATCTTCTTTGGAATGAAGAAGATCCATCTTATCCGAAATTGCTTTTCCTACTTTGTTAATTCCACTCTGCATCGGAGACATAATATCTCCTACTGTCGCTTTCACACCGCTCAACCGGTCCGAAAATTTAAAACTGAGCACTACGAGAATGGCACAAAGAATGCTGCAAAAAATATAAATATATTTGGGATGAATTCTTGGTCCCTTTCTTCTCTTTCTTTTCATCGCCTGTCTCCATTCTGCTTATAAAGCAAGTTTTGCAAGCTGTGGGTCTTCGATCACTGCACCAAGCCCCATGATAACTGTACTTTCCGGTTCTTCGCACAAATTTACCTTTAACCCAAGTTCATCGTAAATAAACTGCCCAAGATCTTGAATCCGGCTGGAACCTCCGGTCAGATAAAGTCCGGACTTATAAATATCCGAAGAAATTTCCGGTGGTGTGCGCTCCAAAATGATCTTAATGGAATCCACGATACTCTGGAACAACTCTGCCAGTGCTTCATGCACACATTCTCCGGTTACTGTGATTTCACTTGGAAGTCCGGTTACCAGATTTCGGCCGCAGATGTCCATCTGTGCGTCGGTTACGTAAGCAGATGCAATATTTTTCTTGATTGCCTCAGCACTCTTTTCCCCGATCACAAAGTTCATATCTTTCTTAATCTTATTGATGATCGCTTCATCGAAACGGTTTCCGCCAACCGGGATCAAGCGGCTGAGCACGATACCTCCGAGTGAAAGAACCGAAATCTCCGCCGTATTGGCACCGATATCTACCACAAGAGTACCAGTGGATTTTGTAATATCAAGATTCATTCCCAGTGCATCTGCAATCGGTTTTTCCACAACATGAATTTTTTTCGATTTCAGGTTTGTATTGGCAATGAGATCAAAATAAGCTCTCTTTTCTACTTCGGTAATATCCGTCGGAACAGCGATATAATATTCTGCTCCTTTGAATCTCTTTTTCCCATTAAGTTCCGCAAAAAAGTAATCGATCAAAGCCTGCATATTTCCGATATCCGCGATAACACCATTTTTGATTGGATAGGAAACATCCAGATTTTCCGGTGCTTTTTCATACATTTCAAAAGCCTCGTCGCCAACAGCAAATACATGATTTTTTTTGTAAATGGCGATCACACTCTTTTGATGTAAGATCACACCTTCTCCATTTTTATAAATTTTAATTGAACTTGTACCAAAGTCAATTCCGATTGCTTTTCCTAGCATTTTCTTCATCCTCTCTATGTTTATAGTCCTTCATATGTGCCCTCTTTCTTTCAAGCTGACATATTGATAATCTCCAAGAATCAAATGATCCAGTAATGAAATTCCTATCATTTCTCCGGCTTTTTTCATACGTATCGTCGCATCCAGATCGGCCTGACTCGGGGTCGGATCTCCACTTGGATGGTTATGTATCAGTACAAAACAGGATGCATCGTATTGAAGCCCTTTTTTCAAGACTTCTCTTGGATGCAGAACACAAGTTGCAACGGAACCACTGAAAATCCGCTCGCAATGAATCAGCCGGCAGCGGTTGTCCAAATACAGCACTCTTGTCTGCTCTGTTTCCAGTGTGCGCATCTCTTCCATAAAGTATTTTGCGATATACTCCGGCGAATCAAACCTCTCGCGCTCCGGTTTCCGCTGTCTGGCAAGCCGTTTTGACAGCTCAGCCATGCATTGCAGCTGAATGGCTTTGACTTCTCCGATGCCACAAACTTTTTTCAACTGCTTGTCTGTCAGATAATAAAGCCCCATCAGGCCCTTGTGCACCGGGTGCAATGTAAGCACTTCCCTTGCCAGTTCCACACTGTTTTTTTCATGGGTTCCTGTTTTCAGTAAAACAGCAAGCAGCTCGGCATCGGACAATGCCATCACTCCTTGTTCTTTTGCTTTTTCATAAGGACGTTCCGATACCGGAAGTTCTTTCATTGTGCAAAATTGTTGACTCATACAGCCTCCTAACTCTACACATTGTCTACCCATACATAAATTATTTTACCATACATTTTCAAAAATGTATATATAGAAGCCAATAAAATTCACATACTTTTCGCAATTTATTTTGGTAGTTCGACAATTTTTTCGTCTACCATCTTCTGAAGCGACATTAAAATTCCATATTTTCCATGCTGCCACGTAAGTCCACCTTGAAAATACACACTATACGGCGGTTCGATCGGGGCATCGGCACTCAATTCGATGGAGGATCCCTGAATAAAATTTCCAGCCGCCATAATAACGTCGCTGTGATATCCCGGCATCGCATACGGTTCCGGTGCCACGTAACTGTCCACCGGTGATCCCGCCTGGATTCCCCGGCAGAACGCAATGATCCGCTCCGGTGACCCAAGGGCAACAGCCTGAATGATGTCATTTCTCTCCTCATCTTTTCCCGGGCTTGTCTCAAAGCCAAGATTTTCATAAAGATTTGCTGCAAAAATCGCAGATTTCAATGCACTTGCTACGACCTGTGGCGCAAAAAACAGTCCCTGATAAAAAGAACGATTCACTTCCAGCGAAGCTCCGACTTCTTTTCCCAGTCCAGGTGCCGTAAGACGATTTGCCGCCAGTTCAATGATATCTTTTCTTCCGACAAGATAGCCGCCCATCGGCGCAATGCCGCCTCCCAGATTTTTGATCAGGGAACCGACCACAAGATCTGCACCGACATCCGACGGTTCGATCCGGTCTACAAATTCTCCATAACAGTTGTCTACCATGCAGATCACATCCGGACGGCGTTCCTTCACAAAAGAAATGATCTCTCCGATCTGTTTCACGGACAACGTTTTGCGCATCGCATACCCTTTGGAGCGCTGGATCGTAACCAATTTGGTTCGCTCATTTAATGCTTTTTCAATGCCTGAATAATCGATGGCACTGTCTTCCAAAAGATCCACCTGTGCATACGTGATTCCAAATTCACGCAGGGATCCCGGCTCGCTTTTTCCATTGATTCCGATGATCCCCTCTAACGTATCATAAGGCTTGCCAACCGGCGATAACAGTTCATCTCCCGGTCGAAGAATGGACGAAAGTGCCAATGTCAATGCGTGGGTTCCACAAGTAATCTGTGTTCTTACCAAAGCATCTTCGGCATGAAAAATATCGGCATACACCTTTTCCAATGTATCACGTCCACTGTCATCATACCCGTATCCTGTCGTTCCATACATATGCTCGGCGCTGACACGGTTTTTATGAAACGCCTGCATCACCTTTAACTGATTATACTCTGCCATTTCATCGATGGCTTCAAAGCGCTCTTTGAGCGATGTACAGATCTTCTCTCCATATTCAAATACAGGCGCACTGATTCCCGCCTGTTCATACATCTTTTTTCGTTCTTCTGTCTCCAGCATAATATTCTCCTTCTTTTCGTTATAAAATTCCCTTCTCTTTTGCCAGCCTTATGATTTCTTCCACAATGTCACTCTCCGTGGCAAACTGATCTTTGTCAATCATTTGCACGTCACGTTCCCGCCGAAACCACGTAAGCTGCCGCTTTGCAAAATGTCTGGTGTCTTTTTTTATTTGTTCGATGACCTCTTCTTTGGAACAGTTTCCCTCAAAAAATGGGAACCATTCTTTATAACCGATTGCCTGCATCGAAGTCAGTCCTTTTCCATATCCTTCGTCGTGAAGTCTGGTCACTTCCTCCACCAGTCCCTGTTCTGCCATCTGGTCCACCCGCTGGTTAATGCGAGTATACAGTTTCTTTCGGTCCATCGTCAGAACGACATACAAAAAGTTATACGGTGACTCATTCTCTCGCTGTTCTTTATTGTGCGCAGAAATCGGATTTCCTGTCTCTTCATAATATTCAAGTGCACGTATGACCCGCTTTACATTGTTTTTATGAATGGCTTCTGCAGATTCAGGATCGACTTTTTTTAACCGCTCATGGAGCACCTCCGCGCCTTTGTTCTTGGCAATTTCTTCTAATTCTCTGCGATAACTGCTTCCTTCGTGCTCTTCCTGAAACTGCACATCATACAGCAACGCCTGAATGTAAAATCCGGTTCCTCCGACGACGATCGGAATGTGTCCGTTTTGGTAGATCTTTTCCAGACTTTTTTTCGCCAGCTGCTGAAATTCATATACATGAAACGGTTCCTCAACCGGAAGAATATCCACCAGATGATGTGGTACTCCCTGCATTTCTTCCGAGGTGATCTTCGCCGTCCCAATATCCATTTTTTGATATACCTGCATCGAGTCCGCCGATATGATCTCTCCGCCGATTTTTTGTGCAAGCTCGATCGAAGCTTTGGTTTTCCCGACAGCAGTCGGACCAGTCAAAATAATAATAGGTTTTTTCATCCTGATACAATCCTCTTAAATTTCTTTTCAAATTCTTTTTTCGACATGGAAATTGTGGTCGGTCTGCCATGCGGGCAGTGATACGGATCTTTCGCATGCAGCATCTTATCGATCAGTTCATTGGCTTCGGCAAAGGACAGCGTATGATTTCCTTTTACCGCTGCTTTACAGGAAATGGTAGCACAACGGTCTGTAATCTTTTCAATCCGGTCTGCCATCGGATTTTCAATCAATTCATCCAAGATACTATAAAACAGATCTTTGCTTACCAGGTGCAGAAAATGCGACGGAACAGCCACAATTGCGTATTCATCCCCACCAAATTCCTCAATCTCAAATCCAAGTTTGGAAAATGCTTCTTTGCACTTACCGAGCATTTCCTTCTCCTTGTGCGTAAGCGAGATCAAAAGCGGAGTTACCAGATTCTGGCTGTACACATGATTCTCCGCAAGCTCTTCCATCAACTGCTCATACAAAATCTTTTCGTGTGCCGCATGCTGGTCAATGATCAGCATTTCTTCTCCGTATTCAATCATCCAATATGTTCCAAACACTTGACCGATCAAGCGAAACTTAATACGGTCCTCTTCTGCCAGCATCTCGTTTTTGAAAAAGGACTGCTGCTCGTATTTTACCTGTGGCTGCTCTTCCCGCGGTGGGATCACCGACCTGTTTACCGGCAGAGGTTCTTGTTTCGCTTCACTTTTCCCAGTTTCTTTCACTTCTGCTTTTTTTGTCTCTTCGATTCGTTTTCGTTCAAACGGTTCCGGTGCCGGATTCTTAAGCGGTTCCGGAACCTGTGCAGATAACGGTTTCTTTTCTTCTTTTCCCGGTACTACTTTCGGAATCAGTGTCGCCTCATGCAGCACCTGATGAATCTCTTTCTGAAAAAGTTCAAACACTTCTTCCTGATTCATAAAGCGGACTTCCATTTTCGTCGGATGTACATTAACATCCAAAAAAGCACTGTCAATTGTCAAAAACAATACCACGAACGGAAATCGGTTTGTCATCGTAAATCCTTCGTACGCAGTCTCAATTGCTTTCGTGACAATCGGACTTTTGATATACCGTCCATTGATATAATAATACATAAAGCTTCTTGTTCCTCTGGAAATCTCCGGCTTCCCTACAAATCCTTCCAATTTCATTCCGTTTTTTTCCACGCAGATCGGCAAAATTGCTTTTGTGATATCCGATCCAAACTGCTGGTAAATATTGTCTTTTACATTGCCGTTTCCCGAAGTCTGTATTTTGGTTTTTCCATCCCAGATAAAGCGGAAACGGATTTCCGGATGCGACAATGTAAAATGCAGCATCACTTCACTGATATAGCCGCCTTCTGTCGTTTTTGTTTTCAAAAATTTGGCCCGGACCGGTGTATTGTAAAACAGATTTCTTATTAAAAAAGTGGAGCCATCCGGACATCCTACTTCTTCGTTTGCGACCTCTTTGCCACCATGGATCTCATAACGGCATCCGATCAGATCCTCTTCACGTTTTGTGATCAATTCCACCTGCGCCACAGCCGCCACACTAGAAAGAGCCTCCCCACGAAATCCCAGACTGTGAATCGTAAGAAGGTCTTCTATATTTTTTATTTTACTTGTCGCGTGGCGGGTAAATGCCATCGGAATTTCTCCTCTTGCAATCCCGCATCCGTTATCTGTAATTCGTATAAAGGAAATGCCGCCCTCCTTGATCTCGACCGTGATGGCATTCGCCCCCGCATCAATTGCGTTTTCCACAAGTTCTTTTACAACGGCAGCAGGGCGCTCTACAACTTCCCCTGCCGCGATCTTATCGATCGTAGATGGATCCAAAAGCTGTATCATCCAATCACACTCCTTACCATTTATCTTTTAATTCGTTCTGCCATTTATATACCAAATTCATCGCATCCATCGGTGTCACACGGGAAAGGTCAATGTCCCGCAGTTCAAATAAAATATCTTCCGAATGGAAAGTGGTCACCGCATCAAAGATGGAAAGCTGATTCATCCCGGAAGAGACCTTTTTCTCCGGCAGTTGCTCCTGTTCCTGTCTCTCCGGAATACGGATCACAGACAAACCATCTCCGCCTTCGAGTTCTTCTGCAATTTCTCTGGCGCGGACCAGCACACTTTCCGGAACACCGGCAAGTTTTGCCACTTGAATCCCATAACTTTTATCTGCTCCACCTTTTACGATTTTACGGAGAAATACAATATCTTCCCCATCTTCTTTTACGGCAATACAGTAATTCTGAACGCCTTCCAGTTTTCCTTCAAGCTCGGTAAGTTCATGATAATGGGTTGCAAATAATGTCTTCGCCCCAATATTCTTTTTATCTACAATATGTTCTACCACTGCCCACGCGATGCTGAGTCCATCAAACGTAGACGTTCCTCGCCCGATCTCATCTAAAATGATCAGACTGTCCTTTGTCGCATTGTGTAAAATATTGGCAACTTCTGTCATTTCTACCATAAATGTACTTTGTCCGCTCGCCAGATCATCGGATGCTCCTACACGGGTAAAAATACGATCCACCACAGAAAGGTCCGCCGACGCAGCCGGAACAAAACATCCAATCTGTGCCATCAACGTAATCAGTGCTGTCTGACGCATATAGGTAGATTTTCCTGCCATATTCGGTCCTGTGATGATGACAACGCGGTGAGAATCCTCATCGAGATAGGTTCCGTTGGAAATAAACATATCGTGGTCAATCATCTGTTCAATGACCGGATGACGTCCTTCCTTAATATTGATGATTCCCTCATCATTGAGAGTCGGACGCACATAATTATTCTTTTCCGATACAAGTGCAAGACTTGCCATCATGTCTAACATCGCAATCGCCTTCGCCGTACGCTGGATACGGTCAACCTGTGTAAACACATGATCTCGTATGCTGCAGAATAACTGGTATTCCAGATTATACAATTTATCTTCCGCTCCCAAAACGACATCTTCTAACTCTTTTAATTTTTCTGTCGTATAACGTTCTGAATTTGCAAGTGTCTGCTTGCGTACCCAGTCAGCCGGCACAAGGTCTTTATAGGAATTTGTCACATCCAAATAATAGCCAAATACACGGTTGTATTTCACTTTCAGATTTTTTATTCCTGTCTTTTCCCGCTCTTCGGCCTCCAACTGGAGAAGCCAGTCTTTCCCCTCGGATTTGGCTTTGCGGAGTTTGTCCACCTGCTCATCATAACCATCGCGGATAATCCCTCCATCGTGCATAGCAAGTGGCGGTTCTTCTGTGATTGCATCGGTAATCCGTTTGCAAATATCCTCTAAGGGATCTAATTCATCTAAAATTTCCGCAAATAACCGGCTTTTAAAATTAGAACACAAAAAACGGATCGGCGGCAGCATCTCCAATGAACTTTTTAATGCAATAAAATCTCTTGGGTTTGCTGACTTATAACTGATCTTACTAAGCAGTCTCTCAAGATCGTAGATCGGATTCAGATATTCTCTGAGTTCCTCCCGTGTGATCATATTTGCATTTAATTCATCAATCGCATCAAAGCGCTTTAAAATCTCTTCCTTTTGAATAAATGGCTGTTCCAGCGTACTTCGAAGTTTTCGTGCTCCCATCGCTGTCCGTGTCCGGTCAAGAACCCACAAAAGTGAGCCTCTTTTTTTCTTTTCCCGAAGTGTCTCTACAAGTTCCAAATTTCGGCGTGTATTGCGGTCTAACAACATATATTTTCCCACTTTATAGGGAATCAGTTCCAAGATATGGGCAAGCGAAGTCTTCTGTGTCTCTTCAAGGTACTCCATAACCGCACCTGCCGCCGTAATTCCTACCGAATAATCTGCCAGTCCCAGTCCGTCCAATGTCTGAACGGAAAAATGACGGCACAATGATTTTTTACAGCATTCTTGATCAAAATAATGCGGTGCCAGAGAGGAGATGGAGATTCCAAGCCGCTCTTTCAAATCTTCAATATCAACTCCGCTAATATAAAAAGACTCATTGCAAATGAGTTCACTTGGCATAAATTTATTAATTTCATCAAGAAGTTTTCCGAGGTTGTCTACTTCGGTCAGACGATATTCTCCTGTCGTCACATCAACAACAGAAATGCCAAACAAGTCATCCATCGCAACAACACCCATCAGGTAATTGTTCTTAGATTCATCTAACGCTTCCAGATTGCAGTTGGTTCCCGGGGTAACAATCCGCACAACTTCTCTTTTTACAAGTCCCTTTGCCAGTTTTGGGTCTTCCACCTGTTCACATATTGCCACTTTATATCCTTTGGAAACCAAACGGGTAATATATCCTTCTGCAGAATGAAATGGGACACCACACATGGGTGCCCTTTCTTTTAATCCACAACTCTTTCCGGTAAGAGTTAATTCCAATTCTTTTGATGCACATTTCGCATCTTCAAAAAACATTTCATAGAAATCACCCAGACGGTAAAACAGGATACAATCTTTGTACTCATTCTTTGTCTCAAGATACTTCTGCATCATGGGGGTAAGCTGTTCTTCCATTGGTCGTCTCCTTCTTTATCCTTCCTGTGTGGAAGTCTGATCCGGTGTTTTTTCCGGTTCCGGTGTTTTTTCTGGTTCCGGCGCCTTCGTTGGTTCCGGTGCCTTTGTCGGCTCCGGTGCTTTCGTTGGTTCCGGTGTCACAGTCTCCTGCGGTGCCTGAGTTGCCTGCGGCGTATGTGTTGGTGTATGTGTCGCAGGTGTTTTTGTAGTTTTTGGTTTCTTTGTCACTTTCGGGCGTTTTGTCGGTTTTGGTGTTGCCGTAGCCTTCGGTGCCGAAGTTGTTCTTGGAGCCGGGGTTGCAGTCGGCTCCTCTGCCGGTTTCTTCGTACTCAGATAAATTGTACTGATATAACCCTGCGTTCCATTTACTTCTACCTTCGTCCACTCTTTTCCATATTCTAGAATCGTCACTTTATCTCCTGTCTGAAGCTTGGCAATAACATCTGCCGTCAAAGCAGCCTCACTTCGAAGATTAACAACGGTCGTCGCATAAGCCACCTTTGCATCCTTCAGATCATCATCCACGTCTTCCTCGTCATCCTGAAAATCTTCTTCATTTCCACTGACAATCGCAGAATCATATGGTGCCGGGGTCTCTTCGGCATCCACAGCCTGCTCGGTCACAACAGCCGGTTTGTCCTCGAGATCTCCGCTGTCAACCACTTTCTTTCCAAAGAAAAACGTCTTTCCTACAAAAACCAGTCCGATCACGAGAGCAATCCCCACGATACCAGACCATATGGCCATAATAAACTCAAATCGAAATTTCTTATCCGTTTTCAATTTATCAAAAAAATTCGTTCCTTTACCTTCACTCATTTTTCTCATTCTCCTTACGCATTATGTTCAAAAGTACTACCTTTCTAATTATAACCATAGAACAAAAATTTGTCCACATAAAATTTAAAGAATTTTGCATTTGTTAGAACAAATGTTTGACAATCGTTTTAAACTGTGTTACTATAAATACAAACAATTGTTTGTATTTATCATTTAGCATGATAGGAAAGGAAGGACAAATCATATGGGAAATGGTCGTATCTCTGCAAAACAAAGCGAAATTCTTGAATATATTAAGGAAGAAATTTTAAGCAAAGGCTACCCGCCGGCAGTCCGTGAAATCTGTAATGCGGTACATTTAAAATCCACTTCTTCCGTTCATTCCCACCTGGAAACACTGGAAAAGAATGGATATATTCGAAGAGACCCTACCAAACCACGTGCAATCGAAATCGTCGATGACAATTTCAATATCACACGAAAAGAAATGAGAAACATTCCGATCATTGGCGACGTCGCAGCCGGCCAGCCAATCTTCGCCGAACAAAATATCAGCGGATATTTTCCTATTCTGGCAGATGAACTGCCTAGCGGAAATTTATTTATGCTCAATGTACGCGGCGAAAGCATGATCAATATCGGCATTCACGACGGCGATAAAGTCATCGTCCGCGAAGCCTCCACTGCCAAAAACGGCGATATCGTTGTCGCCCTTGTCGACGACTCCGCCACCGTAAAAACCTACTACAAAGAAGACGGCCGCTACCGTCTCCAGCCGGAAAACGATACCATGGATCCGATCTACGTAGACCACGTACAAATCCTCGGTATTGTCATCGGATTATTCCGTTTGTATTAATAGGTTCGGTATTACCCCTATGGCATCATATACTATTTTGTTATGGTGCTAATATTAAATCAATTACTGATTATACCTTTATGATATTTTCACTAGAATAATGGTATGCCATATAATAGCTAATGCTATTTTGTTATGGTGCTAATAAAAAATAAGACCATTGTTTCACAATAAGGGATTTAGAATCCCGTCGGTGCATAGAGAGCGTATTTTCTGTCCTCATGCACCGCTACGTGGATTCTTCTAAGCGAGAGCGGTCCAGCAATGTGAAAGAATGGTCTTATTTTTATTATAAACATCATAGCAAAATACATTACGCCATAAAATCCAACAACGACATCTGGTCTGTCTCCGGAAGATCACCTAAAATTCCCATCTCCGCCATCTTTTCCACAACCGTTCCGGAAATTTTTGCACGTAATTTAAAATTCTCACGGGAAGAAAACGGTCCGTGTTTTGCCGCTTCGACGACACCTTCAGCCGCTTTTCCACCCATTCCGTCGATTGTACTCAAAGCCGGCATCAATTTTCCATCAATAACCTGAAAATGATTGGCTTTCGCACGGAAGATATCGATCGGCATAAATTCAAAACCTCTCGCATACATCTCCTGTACAATCTTCATATCATTATAACTATCCTGTTCTTTTTTGGATAACTCATTATAACGTTTCTTGTAATCGCGCATTGTCGTTTCCAGTTTTTCCCTGCCCTGACACATCAACTGATAATCAAACGCCTTGGCACGGATACTGAAAAAGGCTGCATAATAGGCAAGCGGATAAAAAACTTTGAAATACGCGATACGAAATGCCATCATGACATAGGCAACGGCATGCGCTTTCGGGAACATGTATTTGATTCGTTTACAGGATTCGATATACCAGTCCTCGACACCGGCTTCGCGCATCGCCTTTTCCATATCTTCCGTAAGACCTTTTCCTTTACGGACACTTTCCATGATTTTAAAGGCAAGTCCATTTTCAACTCCGGTATGAATCAGATAGGTCATAATATCATCACGGGTACAAATGGCGGTAGAAAGCGTACAATTTCCTTCCTTAATAAAATACTGTGCATTGTTCAGCCAAACGTCCGTACCATGTGACAATCCGGAAATACGTACCAGATCCGAAAAGTTCTTGGGTTTCGTGTCACGAAGCATCTGCATAACGAAATCTGTTCCAAATTCCGGAATACCAAGACTTCCAAGATCACATCCCATCAAATCTTCCGGTGTAACCCCCAGTGCCGAAGTATTGGCAAATAATGACAAAACTTCCTGGTTGTCCAGAGAAATCGTTTTTGCATCAATTCCTGTCAAATCCTCGAGCATACGGATCATGGTCGGATCGTCGTGTCCGAGTATGTCAAGTTTCAATAAGTTATGATCGATAGAATGGTAATCAAAATGCGTCGTAATAATCGGTGTATTCTGATCATTTGCCGGATGCTGCACCGGTGTAAACGTGTATATTTCCCATCCAAACGGAAGTACAATAATTCCTCCCGGATGTTGTCCGGTCGAACGGCGGATTCCTACACAACCCTCAATGATTCGCTCAATTTCTTCATTCCGTTTATGCTGTCCACGTTCTTCAAAATAGTTTTTAACATATCCATATGCCGTTTTATCTGCCAATGTCGCGATTGTTCCGGCTCGGAATGTCTGACCGGCCCCGAAAATAACCTCCGTATATGCATGTGCCTTACTCTGATATTCTCCGGAAAAATTCAGATCGATATCGGGCTCTTTATCGCCGTAAAATCCAAGGAACGTTTCAAATGGAATATCGTGACCTTCTTGAATCAGCTGTTCCCCGCAATTTGGGCACTTCTTCGGCGGCATATCGCATCCGGAACTTCCGGCATATTTTTTTACATCCTCCGAATCAAAATCCACATAGTGGCATTTTTTACAGTAATAATGTGCCGGCAGCGGATTTACCTCCGTGATACCGGACATTGTCGCCACAAACGACGATCCTACCGATCCTCGCGAACCTACCAGATATCCATCTTCATTTGATTTCCACACCAGTTTTTGTGCGATAATGTACATTACGGCAAATCCATTTTTGATGATGGAATCCAATTCATGATCCAGACGATTCTTAACCTGCGGCGGCAAAGGATCCCCGTACATACTGATTGCCTTATTATAGCAAATGTTTGTCAGTGTCTCATCCGACTTTGGAATAACCGGTGGACACTTGTCCGGATAAACCGGTGACATTTTTTCAATCCGATCCGCGATCAGGTTCGTATTCGTAACGACAACTTCAAATGCTTTATCCTGTCCAAGATAGGAAAATTCTTCTAGCATTTCTTCTGTAGTCCGAAGAAAAAGCGGCGGCTGGTCATCCGCATCTTTCATCTTTTTCCCGGCAAATATGATCTTTCGGTAAATTTCATCTTCCGGATCGAGAAAATGAACATCGCAGGTCGCACAAACCGGTTTATTGTATTTTTCACCAAGTGCTACAATTTTGCGGTTCATATCTTTCAGATCCTCGAAACTGTGAATGTTTTCCACACGTTCGCTCTCAATCATAAACTTATTATTTCCAATCGGCTGGATTTCCAGATAGTCATAAAAATCCACCAGTTCTTTGATCCGGCTTTCCGGTGCCTCATCCAAAAGTGCACGATATAATTCTCCGGCTTCACAGGCAGACCCGATAATCAGTCCGTCGCGGTATTTTAAAAACATACTTTTCGGCACTCTCGGTTTCCGGTAAAAATAATCCAGATGTCCCATGGAAACCAGACGGTAAAGGTTAATTCTTCCCGTCTCATTTGCCGCCAGAATAATAGCGTGAAAATATGGTTTCTTTTTCACAATATCCACAGAACCATTGGCAAAATCTGCTACTTCTTTTAAGGTATGTAATCCTTTTTCTTCTAACATCTCCACAAATTTTTCAAAGATTTCCGCCGTTGCACCGGCATCGTCTACCGCACGGTGGTGATTTTCCAATGAAATTTTCAATTTCTTTGCAATATTATCTAGTTTATATTTGGCAAGTTCCGGGAAAAGAACACGCGCAAGTCCCACCGTATCCACAACAGTAAAATCCGTTTCGATTTCCTGTTCTTTGGCCTTTTGACGGATAAATCCGTGATCAAACCCTGCATTATGAGCAACCAGTGCATTGTCACCGATAAATTTCAGAAAATCCGGAAGAACTTTTTCGATAACAGGCGCATCTTTCACCATCTCATCCGTAATGGAAGTAAGTTCTGTGATTCGCTCGGGAATTTTCCTCTCCGGATTCACAAACGTACTATATTTTTCACAAATCTTTCCATTCTTTACGCGAACTGCACCAATTTCAATAATTTTATCGTGTTCAGAGGAAAAACCTGTCGTCTCAAGGTCAAACACGACATATTCGTCCCGCAGACTCTGTCCCTTTTCGTTGTCGACAGCAAGGTCATTCAGATCATCAACAAGATATGCCTCGCAGCCATAAATCACTTTGAACGGATCATCTTCCGGAAGTTTCAATCCCTCCAGCGCATGATTGGCATCCGGAAACGCCTGTACAACGCCGTGATCCGTAATGGCCACTGCTGGATGTCCCCACTCGTGAGCCCGGCGTACCAGCTGGTCCACGTGAGTAATACCATCCATATCACTCATCTGCGTATGGGCATGAAGTTCCACTCGCTTCACCGGCGCATGATCTTCTCTTCCGACACGGAATCCTTCAATCTCTTTCATTCCCATAATACTTCCGATTCGGATTTCCTTATCATAAGAATCGAGACTTGCAACTCCCTTTACGCGGATAAAATTACCTTTTTTTACCATATCGAAGAAATTTGTCTCCGTAATCTGTTCATTTTTAATAAATACTTTACAGACGATCGTATCAGTGTAATCCGTGATCGCGAAGGTGACAATCTGCTTCTCTCCCTTGATCTCACGGCTTTCCACATTTCGTATCATACCATCGATCACGACTTCCCCGATCTCATCCTGAATCTCTTTGATCGGCACAATGGTTCCCTCACAGTTACGGCCATAAAAAACATCAACATCCCGCATATTTTTTTTGCGGTACACATTCTTTTTCTGTTCCTGTTTGATTCTTGGTGCCTTCGGCTCCTCTTTTTTCGGTGCTTCCGGTCGTCTCATAACAAAGGTCTCCGTCTCTTCCATTTTCTTTCGTTCGTATTCTTTGAAACGGAATTCTATTGTAATATCCTTTCCAAATCGCGTCAAAAATAAGGCGTGGAACCAATCCTGCACCTGTTCCGCACGCCTTCTTGCCAAAAACGAATCCCCACATGTGATGTACAGAGAATCTCCTTCACACTCAAACGGTTCTTCACAAAATTCAATGGCATCTACATAATCAATCTCCCGGAGTTCCTGTTTGATATCCGGCTCCGTCTGCTCTAAAATCTGTGAAAGGGTAAGTTTTCCAAGATCCGGATACTGCATCTGTATCTGCGGATGAAATCCCATAGGCCGGAAAATCTGCTTATACAATTGCTGCTCCATCTGATGGATCACCCGGTATGGCATCCACTCCCCGTTCTGGCAGTACACAAATACCATATTTTTCGACCGGGAAGCGCTGATGCGCTCTACCATCACCGATTCATATGTCGTTTTCAATTTATCTTTACAATCAAGTTTTGAAAATGCACTCAAAAACTTTTCCATCGTTCCCTCTCCTATCCATCTGAATCATTGGAATTTATTTCCAGTTTTCAAGTTCTTCCCGTAATGCATCTAACAATTCGGATTCCGGCATTTTACGGACAATTTCTCCTTTTTTGATCAAAAGTCCTTCGCCCTTTCCGCCGGCAATTCCGATATCAGCTTCTCTCGCCTCACCAGGTCCGTTTACAACACAACCCATGACTGCTACTTTCAGATCAAGATCAAAATCCGCAACCATTTTTTCCACTTTTGTAGCAAGTCCGATCAGATCAATCTGGGTACGTCCGCAAGTTGGACAGGAAACGACACTAATGCCGCCCTTTTTCAAGCCAAGTGACTTTAAGATTACATTGGCTGCCCGAACTTCCTCGAGCGGATCTCCGGTCAGCGAAACACGGATCGTATCTCCGATTCCCTGATACAAAATATTTCCAATGCCAACTGCCGATTTCAGTCCGCCGGTAAACACCGTTCCGGATTCTGTAATACCTACATGCAGCGGATAATCGGTCTTTTCACGGATGCACTCATGCGCTTTAATTCCATTTAATACATCCGAAGACTTAATGCTGATAACCAGATTTTCATATCCCATATCTTCAATAATATGTACCTTATCAAGTGCACTCTCCACAAGTGCCTCCGGTGTTACGCCACCATATTTTTCCAACAAATGCTTTTCCAAAGAACCGCTGTTTACTCCGACACGGATTGGCACCGCATGTTCTTTACAGGTGTCTACCACTGCCTGAATACGCGATCTGTCACCAATATTCCCGGGATTGATACGGATTTTATCTGCCCCGTTTTTCACCGCTTCGATAGCCAGCCGGTAATCAAAATGAATATCGGCGACAAGCGGAATGGAAATCTGTTTTTTAATCTCGGAAATCGCTTTCGCTGCCTCCATCGTCGGCACTGCCACACGGATAATGTCACACCCGGCCACTGTCAGTTCACGGATCTGGCGCACCGTCGCTTCCACATCCTCTGTTTTTGTATTTGTCATTGACTGGATGGCGATGGGATGATCTCCTCCGATCGTCACAGAGCCAATTTGGATCTCTCTCGTTTTCATCCGCATAGTCTGCACCTTCTTTAATGAATTATTTTCAAAATATCGTTGGCCAGGATCACTACCATAAGTCCCATCAGCAGCATAAATCCGCCAACATTGACGTAATTTTCAAATTTTTCCGGCAATGGTTTCCGGCGAATTCCCTCAATGATCAAAAACAGCAGTCGTCCACCGTCCAACGCCGGGATTGGCAATAGATTCATCACACCAAGGTTTGCCGTTAGCATAATACCGAAACTCAAAATATTTAAAATGACGTATTTGATACCGTCTGCCTTACTTTCCTGCACTACATTGCCGACTGCCTGCACAATTCCGACCGGACCAGATACATCTTTGGCACTCACACGGCCTTTGATCATCTGTCCCAGACTTTCCACGGTCGTACAGATCCAGAATTTCACTTCATACGCAGAGTATTTGATCAGATTCAAACCACCGATCCGCTCTCTCGTACCATAGGCAAATCCCATGCGGTAACTTTCATTTCCTTTGTCATCTTTTACCAATTTGGGGGTTACTGTCTGGGTAATCTCTTGTCCGTTTCGATCCATTGTGATCGTGACCGGGGCATCGGAAAGAGGATGAAACATGAGATAATAACTCAGTTCACGATTCACTACGATATGTTTGCCATCAAACTCTTTTATGACATCCCCATCCTGAAACCCTGCTTCTGCCATCGGCATCCCCGCCTCTAGATTGGAAATTTCTGCCTTGTCATATCCTGCCATTCCAAGAAGAATCAATGCCAGAACAAACGCAAGGATAAAATTGAAAAACGGGCCGGCAAAAATGACTGCCATACGTGCAAGCACGCTCTTTTTTCCAAATGCACGATCGTCCTCGATATTTTCCATTTCGCCAAGCATCATACAAGAGCCTCCAAATGGAAGAATTTTCCAAGAGTATAATGTATGGTCTTTGAATTCTTCATGCTCTTCAAAATAATTGGTAGAACCAAAAAACTTTACACGATTTCCCTTGTCTGTTTTTGCAAAAGAAATGATTCGCGGCCCCATTCCCAAGGAAAACTCGATCACGCCGACTTTATTTGCTTTTGCCACCAAAAAATGTCCCAATTCATGGAATAATATAATCGCGCTAAACAAAAGAATGGCGATTAAAATATTACTGATTCCCATAATCAACCTCATTTCTATTATTTGATAATGTTATGATCCTTTTCTAACAAAGTATATGTTTCCTGCTCTGTTTTCAGTATCTCTTCCAAGGATGGATTTTGTATTACCAAATGATGATCCATCGCATATTCGATCCACCGGTAAATATCCGTAAAAGAGATTTCACGGTTTAAAAATTTTGCTACCGCATATTCATTGGCTGCATTCATTACGGTCGTCATCGAACCGCCTCTGCGGAATGCCTCCGAAGCCAGTTCAATCCCGCGGAGTGTCGGATTTGGCTTTGCAAAATGGATGCTCTTCAGCTGCTCAAAACTCAAACGTTCACCGCCAAGAAAAGCACGCTTTGGATAAAACATAGCATATTGAATTGGCAATTTCATGTCAGGTGTTCCCATCTGCGCAATGACAGCGCCATCCTGAAACTGTACCATCGAATGGATCACACTGTCCGGCTGCACCAGAACATGAATCTTTTCAATCGGAACTTGAAACAGCCAGCAGGCTTCGATGATCTCCAATCCTTTATTGATCATAGTAGCAGAATCAATGGTAATTTTTTTCCCCATCGCCCAATTCGGATGCGCCAGTGCCTGATCTACCGTCACATCCGCAAGCTGCTCTGCCGTGAGATCGCGAAATGGTCCGCCCGATGCCGTCAATAAAATCTCTTCGATCTCATCATGGGCACCACTTTGCAGACATTGAAAAATGGCGGAATGTTCACTGTCAACCGGATACAGATTTACTTCATATCTGTTTTTATAATCCATGATCAAATGCCCCGCCGTCACTAATGTTTCTTTATTTGCAAGTGCAATATCTTTTTTCTTTTCAATCGCTTTGATCACCGGCTGCAGCCCAATCATACCAACCATCGCAGCCACCACAAGATCTACTTCTTCGTGTGTGGCACAGGCAACAAAGCCGTCCATTTCTGCTGTAATTTCCGGTTTTTCCATTCCCTTTTCCAGTAATCTCTGCTCTAATTTTTTTGCACCTTCTTCGGATTTTACAGCTACAATCTGCGGATGAAATTCCGCAATCTGCTCCACCAGCAGTGCAATATTATCCCCTGCTGTAAGCGCTATTATCTGAAATTCTGACCGGTTTCCCCGAACCACTTCCAGAGTCTGCGTTCCAATAGACCCGGTCGAACCAAGAATACACAGTCGCTTCATCATTTTTTCCTCCCTTGTTTAAGCAATAAATAATTGTATCATATAATATACTAACGGTGCGGTAAAAAGAATACTGTCAAAGCGGTCCATGATTCCTCCATGTCCCGGAATCAGGTTACTGTAATCTTTAATACCATAATTTCTCTTAATGGCGGATGCTGCCAGGTCCCCGATCTGTGAAACGATGGAGCAAACAGCACCGCATATTAGCAAAAGGATGTGTACATTTACACCAAGCAGTGTATCCACTCCTTCCGGAAGGAAAAAGGAATATACTAAAGCAAGCACTGCTGTCCCCAGCACGCCGCCCACACATCCTTCGATGGTTTTCTTCGGACTCAGTTCTGAAAAATGGTGTCTGCCAATGAGCATCCCGGTAAGATACGCAAATGTGTCCGATCCGGAAGCCCCAATGATAATCAGCCACACGAACCAATTACCATATGGAAGTTCACGGGTCTGATATACAAAAGAGATCAATACAGCCACATAGACCATCGGCAAAAATGCCAGTCCGACTTGTTTGGCATCATATTTTGGATAGGAAAATACATAACTCGTTAAAAGCAGAATCAGCATAAGCACGATCCAAAGGGTAAAATACTGCTGTTTTTCAAAATATAACATGACATAATAACTCGTAGCAGCGATATAACTTACCGCCCCCAATGGGGTTTTATGCAGGGAATCGACTTTTAATATTTCATACGTACCTCCGATTGCTACAACCGCACTGGCTGCCAGCAAAAAATCGCCTCCTGTTACAAGAGCGATTGCTGCAAATGCCAATAATATGACTGCACTGATAAATCTCTTGACAAACATAACGAAACTCCATTCAACTCTTTATTTTACTCCGCCAAACCTGCGGTCTCTCTTGTTATAATAAGCAATTGCCTTTTCCAATTCTTTTTTATTGAAATCCGGCCAAAGCACATCCGTAAAATAGAACTCGGTATATGCCAACTGCCATAAAAGAAAGTTTGATAAACGTTCTTCCCCGCTGGTGCGGATCAGCAGATCCGGATCCGGAATTCCTCTCGTATCCAGCTGTGATGCAAAGAATTCTTCGGTAATCTGTTCGGGATCTAAGTCTCCCTCTTTTGCTTTCTTCGCTACATTTCGGATTGCACGAAGCATCTCATCCCGGCTTCCGTAATTCAACGCCACTTGAAAATGTAGTCCGGTATTGTTTTTGGAAACTTCTTCCAGTTCCAGAATGCTCTGTTTCAGATCCTCCTCTAACGGAGTAATGTCACCAATCACGCGGACACACATATTGTTCTTGGTACTTCGTTTAATGCAGTCTTTCAAGTAACGGCGAAGCAGTTTCATAAGGGCATCCACTTCGTCTTTCGGGCGTTTCCAGTTTTCCGTCGAAAACGCATATACCGTCAGATACTTAATTCCCAGATTCCAGGCATCTTCACAAATCTGCTCAACGGTCTGGCTTCCCGCAACATGTCCCGCTTTTCTCGGAAGCAGACGCTTTTTCGCCCAGCGTCCGTTTCCGTCTAAAATAATCGCTACATGTTCCGGTACCTGTAACTTTGTCTCACTCATAGACAACTCCTTTTATACCGTCATTACTTCTGCTGATTTTGCTTCTACGGCATCATCAATCTTTGCAACAAATTTATCTGTCAATTTCTGAATCTTATCTTCTAACTGTTTCTGCTCATCTTCTGAAATCTCGTTTGCCTTGTTTTCCTTTTTGATCGTATCATTGGCATCACGACGCACATTGCGGACAGCCACTTTGGCATTTTCGCCTTTTTTCTTTACATCTTTTACCAACTCTTTACGACGCTCTTCGGTAAGTTCCGGAAATACCAGACGAATTACTTTTCCATCGTTTGCCGGTGTCAATCCGATATCCGATGCCAGGATCGCTTTCTCGATGTCTTTGATCAAACTTGCTTCCCATGGCTGAATCTGGATCATACGAGCTTCCGGTACAGAAATGTTTGCCACACTCTGCAAAGAAGATGGTGTTCCATAATAATCCACCTGAATTTTATCCAGAATATGTGGGTTCGCACGTCCTGCACGAATGGAAACATACTCTTCCTGCAGATTTGATAATGTCTTTTCCATTTTGTCTTCATATACTTTAATGTCCATGATTAATATCCTCTCTTTATCTGATTTTCTAACTTATACCGTAATGACTGTTCCGGTACATTTTCCATTGACGCAGTTGATAATGCTGTTTTCTTCATTTAATCCAAAAATGCACATCGGCATCTTGTTTTCATAGCACAATACCGCAGACGCCAGATCGATCACTCCTAATTTTTCATCGATGATCTTGCTGATTGGCAGCGTATCGTATTTTTTCGCTTCCGGATTGACATTCGGATCACTGTCATAAACACCATCAATGGATTTGGCCGCAAGAATCACATCCGCACCGATCTCGATGGCACGAAGTGCTGTCGCAGTATCGGTAGAAAAATACGGGTGTCCGGTTCCTCCGGCAAGGAAAGCCACCTGTCCCTTTTCAAATCCGGCTTCCACTTTATCCCGGCTGAAAAGTTCCGTAAAGGCTCCACATACAAACGGTGTATACACCTGTGTCTTCATTCCGACATGACGGCAGATCTCTGACATATACAGGCAATTCATGACGGTTGCCAGCATTCCGATCTGGTCCGCCTGATTTCTCATAATCGTCTCACTGGTACGTCCGCGCCAGAAATTTCCACCACCGATCACGATAGCGACCTGGCATCCGTCCTCTACCAATTCCTTAATCTGACCGGCAACCTGAATACAGGTAGCCTCATCAAATCCGGTTCCTTTGTCACCGGAAAGAGCTTCTCCGCTCAGTTTTAACAAAACTCGATTATATTTCATAACAGTCTCCAATCCATACAATATATTTTTGTCCTATTTTATTCAAAGAATGAATCCAGATCGACATCTGCATATTTCAATGAACAGAAGCCGTCCAAAACAGCACCGCTGTTGATCTGAATGGATTTTGCTACTACATTCCCTTTTACTACTGCTGTAGAATCAATAACCACCGGACCATTTACATCGATGTCGCCTTTTACGGCACCTGCGATTACAACAGAGGAACTTGTGATAGATCCCACAATTACAGTTCCAACATCCACTTTTACACTTCCACGGCTCTCCAGATTTCCTTCCAGACGTGGAGTATTTACATAAATTTCAGAAGCAAGACTGTTTCCTGCCACACGACCTGTAATCGTCAATTTTCCCTGACATTCTACATCACCTTCAATCACACCTTTTACCACAAGGGCTGTATCGGATTTAATACCACCACTGATCGTGGTTCCTTTTGTAATTACCGTTGTCTCTTCGGAATCAAATCCTTCTGTCTTTGTCTCTTCAAAATCACTCATTTTTCGTTCCTCCATACTATTTTTTTCTTCTATGATTTCTTCGTCTTCTTTTTCTGCTTCTGTTTCCGGTTCTTGTAACTCTTTCGGCTCTTGTGTTTCTTCCGTCTCTTCCGGCTCAACTTCCTCAGGTTCTTCTTCTGTTTCCCGGAATCGGGAATCTTCCTGAAGAATGTTGCTCAATTCCTTCTGAATTTCTTTTTTCATATCTTCTTCATCAATCTGCATTTCATCCGTCTCCGGTGTTTCATCCACCTCAGCCGTTTCCTCTGCGGATTCTTCTGAAGATTCTGTCTCTGGTTCTTCCAACACTGTCGCCTCTTCTTCCGGTACCGCAGTCTCTTCTGCATTCAGATCATCGACTTTTTCTTCCAAAGAATCGCCAAGTTCATTTACAGATTGTACAATATCTTCTTTTAACTCTTTAAAAAAGCTCATGCTATATCCTCCTGTTGTTAATCTATCTCTTACGAATGATGAATGGGAATTGTATTTTCATCAATCGGAAGTATCTCATATCCATCGTTTATCAATCGCTCCAAAATTTTGTCCAATGATTTCGAGGTCATCTTACGATCCGCAGAATCATACATCAAAACAATTGATGTATCATACAAGGCCACGCCATTCATAACACTGTCAACCATCTTATTGACCGAAACATCGTCCGTTGTATTATTCGCAGCAATCACATTCCAGTCAAAATACGAAGCCCCCTGCGCATTAAAATAAGCATCCAGGTCCGTCATCTGCAATTTTCCTGCCACTTCCGTACTTCCGCCCGGAAAACGGTAATACAATGGTTTAATCCCCGTCGCAGCCGTAAGACAGTTCGATATTCTCTCATAATCAGCCTGAAAAGCTTCCATGGACTGGTATATTTCTTTATACTGGTGAGAATAAGAATGCATTCCCAGTGTGTGACCCTCTTTCACAATGCGCTGATACATCTTTTTGGAAAAAGCATCATCTCTGCCAATGGAAAAAAATGTCGCCTTCACTTTCCGTTTTTGAAGAATGTCTAATATCTTTTCTGTTTCTCTGCTTGGTCCGTCGTCAAATGTAAGATACACCTTTTTCCCTGCCCCTGCACGGACTGCTCCGCCGGTCGCCGGTTTCTCTTTTGCCTCAACGACATCTCCGGAGCCGGAATCCTGCTGTGACACCTCTTCCGACAATAACGTATTCAATTTATTTTCCATCTGATTCACACGAACCAGGAGAAAAACAGACAAAACCAAGGGAAGTACCAGGCATACGATACAAACCACAACTATAATCTTTTTGATTCGTTTGACTCGTTTTTTGCGTTTGTTCTGATACTCTTGTGTACTTTCACTCACAACATTTTCTCCTTTCAAGCTTCTTTAGCTTTCTTCTTTTCGCAAAACCGTCTCTACAAACTTTTCCTTCTTTTCTCTTTTTTCCTGATATAGCCTTGCATCACTTTCAATCACAGCTTCTTCCAATGTCATATCATGAATGCCGGAAATAATACAATATCCGCAACTCGCCCACACATTATATGGGAGCTGGCTTGTATGATTAAATTCTGCCAGATATTCATGAAAACGCTTCAAAAACTCTTCTGCCTCTTCCTGTTCGTAATTCAGACCAAAAGCGGAAAATTCATCGCCTCCGATACGGGCACACAAATCCCCATCCGAAGCTGCGTATTCCATCGCATTGGCAATCGTCTTCAAAGCAAGATCTCCCTGCGCATGTCCAAACTGGTCATTCACAATCTTTAAGTTGTCCATGTCAATCGAAAAAATCACCATGCTTTTATGCGTCGTAATGCTTTTATTATACATTTCTCTCGTTGCATTTTCATATCCACGCCGGTTCAAAAGCCCGGTCAACGCATCATGGATATATAAGTTATTCAATTCTTCCAAAAGGGCATGCGTTTTCTGTTTCAATCGTAGATTTTCCAATGCGTTTCCCAGAATCGCGATCCAGCTGTGGAATGTCTGCTCACAACTGTGTTCTCCCTGATAACTAATGGCAAAGTAACCAAAAGTATCCTGCAGATTGTGCAGCGGGAAGAAATAATAAACCATCGGTTCCTGCGTCGTCGCTTCTTTGGGCAGAAGCTCGGTCGTTTCAAAGCACGCCGTATCAATCACACGACGGTTCAGCACACTGCCGATTGCTTTCATCTGTGGTGGATATCCTGGTTTTTTAGAACAATATTTCGGATAAATTTTACCACGTCCTTCCCCAAGACAAATGAAGAAATGTTCCACAAAATTATCCTCTGTCTCTAACAACCGCACATGTTCTACCAGATTTTCTGCACTTGCTACATCTGACATTTCCACAAACATGTACGTATTATTTTGAACAAGATCCAAAAGTTTCTCATGTTCCTGACTTTGGCGGACCCGTTTTTTCAGCATTGCCTGAATATCCATGCCCTCGCATCCACAGGAATTTCGGATTGCAATCTTGGTTTCCACAGCCTGTTCCTTCGGAACTTCTTCACCGTTCATCATTTTCTCCAATGATTCAAATGCTTTCTGGCTCATCTTTTCTACCTGCATTTTCACTGTCGTAATCGGAGGCATATTGATCGTAGATTCCCAGATATCGTCATATCCGGTTACTGCAATATCATCTGGAACCATGATTCCCATACTGATCAGTTCATTGCACACAGCCAATGCCATATAATCATTGGCACACATAATTGCCTGTGGGCGTTCTTTCAGATCAAAAGCAAAATATCTGGCCGCCAGTTTTGCCCGGTCACGCCAAAAGTTTCCGTAATAAACCATACTTTCATCGTACGGAATATTTCTACTTTCCAATCCCTGTTTGTATTCATTTAAACGTTCGATGGCATCTGGGTGATCTTTCGGACCGCTCAAAAATGCAATTTTATCAAATCCATGTACATCTACAAAGTGCTGTACCAGTTGGCGAATGGATCCATCATTCTTCGACAAAACGCATGGATAATCTTCCCACGGACGTCGAAGTGTAATCACCGGCACCTTGGTCCTCTCTTTTATATATTGAAACATTTGTCTTACCGCATCTTTATTTTGAAACGTGTCATGGCAGATGATAAAACCATCAAAATTCTCATATGGGATCAAATTGATGATATTTGCCTCTCCGCGTCCGTTTTTCGTATCCACACCATAGGTTAAGAAAAAGGAAAAGTACGCAAGATTGTATCCCTTTACGCGTGCATTGGATGTCAACACACGGCAAACCTGCTCCTGATAATGATCTGCCACATCACACAAGATCACACAAATATTTTTTCTTCCGTTATTAAACATAATTGAATCACCCTCAATACCAAGCATTTTTTCGTAAGCATACCTATACATTTCTATTATACATGATTTTTACAGAAATGCCAACATAAATTTTACTTTCCACTCCAAAAAAAGCCATTGACCGCTGCAATCTGCAGCCTGTCAATGGCTTATGTTTATTTATAGAATATTTCCTTTAGAAAATTATTTCAACTGGGAAGCAACTTCTGCTGCGAAGTCTTCATTTTTCTTTTCAAGACCCTCTCCAGTCTCAAAACGTACGAACTGCTTCAATGTGATATTACAGCCATTTTCTTTTGCTACCATATCTACATATTTTGCAACCGACTCTTTGTTCTCTGCCTTAACATAAAGCTGCTCTGTCAAGCATACTTCCTTCAATTCTTTGTTAAGTCGTCCGATGATCATCTTCTCAATGATCTCATCTGGTTTACCAGCATTCTTAGGATCGTTTTTCGCCTGAGCCAAAAGAACTTCTTTCTCTTTCTCTTTGTATTCATCGGATACATCTGCAGAAGAAAGATATTTTGGGTTCATAGCAGCAACCTGCATAGCAACGTTCTTCAAGCATTCTACAACGGTGTCACTTGTATTGTCTGTCTCAGCAGCGACCAATACACCGATCTTTCCGCCTGCATGAATGTAATCAACAACGATTCCATTGTCACAGGAAACTTTTTCAAAACGGCGGATGTTCATGTTCTCACCGATTGTAGCGATCATGGAAGCCAATTCTTCATTTACGGTCTTGCTTGTATCAGCAGCCCATGTCTCATTTAAAAACGCTTCAATATCAGCAGCATCTGTATCAATTGCCTGTGCAGCTACCGCCTCTACAAATGCCTGGAATTTTTCATTCTTAGCAACGAAGTCTGTCTCACTATTTACTTCTACGATAGAAGCTTTTTTCTTATCAGCACTGATATTTGTCTTAACAATACCTTCTGCAGCGATTCTTCCTGCTTTTTTCTCAGCCTTTGCCAATCCGTTTTCACGAAGATAGTCAACTGCTTTATCCATATCACCGTCTGTCTCTGTAAGAGCTTTCTTACAGTCCATCATTCCGGCGCCTGTCATCTCTCTTAACTCTTTTACCATTGATGCTGAAATAGCCATTTTCTTGTCTTCCTTTCTTTCTTGATTATTCTTCCACTGCTTCTTCTGTAACATCAGCTTCTACAAATGTCTCGCCCTGTTTTGCTTCAATTACGGCATCTGCCATCTTAGAAACAATCAGTTTTACGGCACGGATTGCATCGTCGTTACCAGGAATTACATAATCTAATTCTTCCGGATCACAGTTTGTATCAACGATACCGATCAATGGAATACCAAGAATGTGCGCTTCCTGGATACAGATTCTTTCTTTCTTAGGGTCTACAACAAAGATTGCGTCAGGAATGCCTTTCATATCTTTGATACCGCCAAGGTTTTTCTCCAATTTAACCCATTCTTTTTTCAAGTTGATAACTTCTTTTTTAGGAAGTACATCAAAAGTTCCGTCTTCTGACATCTTTTCAATTGCTTTCAGACGTTTAATACGTGTCTGGATTGTCTTGAAGTTTGTAAGCATACCTCCAAGCCATCTCTCATTTACATAGTACATACCGCAGCGCTCAGCTTCTGTCTTAATAGACTCCTGTGCCTGTTTCTTTGTACCTACAAAAAGAATGTTTCCGCCATCTGCTGCGATGTCTTTGATCGCATTGTAAGCTTCATCTACTTTCCCTACAGATTTCTGAAGGTCAATGATATAAATACCATTTCTCTCTGTGTAGATGTACTCCGCCATTTTAGGGTTCCATCTTCTTGTCTGATGTCCAAAATGAACACCTGCCTCTAATAACTGTTTCATTGAAATAACACTCATTTTTCTTACCTCCATATGGTTTTTTTCTTCCGATGACTTCTTCTTTCAGAAAAACCACATTCGATGCAGCACCTTTTCCAAAATCCGTCAACGTGTTTTTTCAATCCGATTTATTTTATCATATTAAATCAGAAAAAGCAAGTCCTAATTTTGTTTTGTTATAATTTTGGCGATGGTTTTATAATCTGCATCTTTCGGAATATCATATTTTCCGCTTCTCACATACTTTGCATAGCCATTTTTCTCAAGATACGTATCAAACTCATCCGCATCTTTCACAAGTCCCTGTTCTTCCAGATCTCTTGCAACACTACTGGACAAAAGCCCTTCCCGTACTACAAAACTCTGTTTATTGTTATGATAGGCAGATGCAGATGTAATATCTTTGGAACTATTCTCTACCTTTTCTTTCTCTGCCTTTTTTTTGGAATCCTCTTCCTGTGATGTACTGACTGCACTTTCTGTCACCGACACAGGTGTAATTTCCGGCAAGATCTGTTCCGCTGATGAAGTTTCTTCCTTAGGAAATACCATCCCAATCTTTTTGGCTTCTTTGATCAGTTCACTGTGATCGTTCTCTTTTCGATAATTTGTACATAAAAGAATGGCTGTGACAATCATGCCAACACCCAGTCCTCTTAAAAACCATTTAATTTTCACGAGTATCCTCCTTTATTTCCCACCATATAAGGAAACAATCAACTGCACCTCGCCCTGACCCACATGAAGCATTTTTGAAATTTCCAAAACACTCTTTCCCTGCTTATGCAAAGCAAGCATCTGTGCATTGAGATCGTTTTTCTCATTTTTCGGTATTTCCGGCTTTTTGTCCACTTGCTTTTCTTTTTCCGGCGTTTTTTTCTGCAGAATTTCTTTCTTTTTTTCAATTCCTGCCGCCTGCGTTTCCTTCTTTTTATTTGTATGATTTAAATGCTCTTTTAACTGTTCTTCTTTATCCGACAACATCTGATACATAAAAACCACTTCCTGATGATTTTGGTCAATCTTTTCCAAAATCTGGGAAGAAAATTCGTCGAATTCCATAATTTTCTCATTACTCTTTCGGTTCAGATATTCTTCTGTTTCCGAGATAGTCTGTTCTTTTTTTTCCTCCAGATAATCAGACATTTCTTTTTTTAACTGTTCTTTTGTCTCATCCAGCACATCTGTACGGTTTATCTGCTCAATTTTTGCGTTATTTCCCACAAAAAAACTGATGCAAACCGCAAAAAAGCCTAGAATAAGTACTATAATCTCTATCGCTGTCAACATTTTGTTTCTCCTGTTTTTAAATTGTAATATCAAAGCTGCTTCCCGGCATCTTTTTCTTCGCTTCCGGTGTCTCTTCTTTTTTACGCTTTTTCTTTCGTTTTGGGCGGTATCCGGAGTTGCCGGATTCCCCGAGGTCAAAATTCATCTTTTCCCCTTTTTTTGCCTCCACAGTGCGGTGCTGATTCTCTACGATTTCTTTTTCCAGTATCGTTGCACCGCTGTCTGCCATATGCTGAATCTGATGTTGTTCTCTTCCGGCTATCGTAGATGCTTCTGCCGACCGCGAAGGCAGGGTCACTAAATCAATGGAATTAATCGGCATACGACATTCTCCTTTCCTTTATAAACCTACAGATTTGATATCTGCTCCGTTTAACACAAATTTGCATCGGGAAACCGGTTCCGAGATAATTCTCGACATCTCTTTGATGACAATCTGCGTTCCCGGATTGATCGTTCCCTCCACGCGGATCGTACCTTTTTTCGTAGTATCCAGTTTCCTTTCAAGAACCGGCAGGGTTTCTTCAATCTGCTCTAACGCATATACCATTTTCGGTTTTAATACCGCCGCCATCTTTAAATATTGAATCTGCGTTTCCGTCAGTTTCTTTCCGCTTTTCAAACTGCTCTTGATTGCAATTAAAACGCGCTCCATCTGGCGAAGTCCCTTTCTGGCGACATGGCTTCGGTTCTGCAACTCATTGTAGCGTTTCGCCAGTTCTACATCCATTATAATTTCAAGAACCGTCGTTGTTCCCATAAGCGACCCGGTCTGCGTCGCCGCAATATTGGTGTACGAACGGATATGTCCGCCATTGATAAGTCCTTTTCTTCCCAATACCGAGATATCATTTTTGCATTCAACATCACTGTGTAAAACGGCATCACACATTAATGTTCCCTCACAGCGGACTTCACTGTTTTCAATAAATTTTGCGGTAATATTTCCAGCTGCTGACAAACTGCCCTTTGTCATACCTTGCATTCCGCGCTTTAATACAATGTTTCCGCCTGCGATCAAAATGGCACCTTCTACCACACCATTTACAATAATATCTCCCGTCGCCTGAATCATATACCCTGTCAGAACATTTCCATTTACCTGTACGGTTCCGTTGTACTCAATATCACCGGTAGATACATCAACATTAGCAGGAACCTCATAAACATCCGATACCATAACCAGATCATCTACCAGAGTCACATGACCGGAAACTTCCGAATAAATCTCGCATTTATCTTCACTTAGTCGGATATTTCTTCCAAACCGAAGGGTAAGAACTTTTACTTTTGCAGGCGGCATCGCCTCTCCGGTTACCGTGACCCCTGCTTCGCCAAAATCCGCTGGTGTCAATGTAGCAAGCTTTTCCCCTTTTTCCACCGGTTTAATATTTCCCAAATGATGAAAATCCACACTTCCATCCTCATTTAATTTCGGCTTTGCCGTTGTATTTACATCAAAATGATATTCAATTTCTGCATCCGATCCCTGTCTCGGAAGTTTGGCTTTCGCAAGACAATAATCGGTGCAATACTTCTTTTCTTTTAAGAATCGGTCAATTTCTTCTTCCTGTATTCCATAGGTAACTCCTGCCAGACGCAGATCTCCCAAAATTTCTTCTTTCTGTATCGGTCTTCCCTTCGAAGAAGCCGGATAAAAACGGGCAACTGCCGCTTTTCCTTCCTCAATCACCGTTATAAAGCATTTTTCATCTTCTGGAAGTGTTTCCATCATAAGAAGAGGATATTCTTTGGAGAATTCCCCCTGCTTAAGATAAGTATCTAATCCCTTTAGATCATAAGAAGTGATATTTACAGCCTCCAAATACTGCTGTACTTCGTCAATAGAGAACATTTCTCCGCCTTCGGAAGGCGGTATCACCTTGATCATGGTTCGCTTTGGTTTATGAATAATCTGAAAATATGCATTTCTTGCCATGATATTTCCCCCTTCTTGTTATCCCGGCTGGGCAGACTGACCCTCATCTCAAAACAAAGCCAATAGTTCTACGCTGTCGCCCAGTTTCCCTCTCATTTTCTGCAATGCCTTCGAATGCAGCTGAGATACTCTGGATTCTGAAACCTCCAAAATCAGGCTGATCTCTTTCAGTGTCAAATCTTCATAATAATAAAGAGTGATCACACTGCATTCCTTTTCTGTTAATGCCTTTAATGCTTCTGCAAGCATTTGTTTAAGTTCTTCTTTTTCGATTGCCTTTTCCGGCTGTTCAAACCGCTGCGAACCTCCCGGCTCGATATTGGCATCTCCACTTTGTTCCAGATAATCATCCAACGAAATCATATTGGCGAGTTGAATCTCACTTTTCCATCCACTGTATTCTTCTTCTGCAATATTTAATTCTTTTGCAATTTCAACATCTGTCGCCGGTCTTCCCTCTTTGGCTTCAATTTTTGCAGCGGCAGAATCCATCTGTTTCTGACGCTGTCGAAGCGTTCTGGGAACCCAATCCATCTTACGGATCTGATCTAGGATCGAGCCACGGATACGAAGACTGGCATACGTCTCAAATTTTACATTTTTTGTCAGGTCGAACTTGTCAATGGCATCGATAAGCCCAAAGATACCATAACCAACGAGATCATCGTATTCAACTGTATAGCCAAGGTACATTCCCATGCGGCCAGCTACCAGATTCACCAGATTTGCATATTCAATTATTAACTGCTCACGTATTTCGGGAGTTTTATTCTTTTTATATGCATCCCATAACTTTTTTTTCTGTTCTTCTTTCATCGCCATACAAGTTCCTCACTCACTTTGGGAGACCCCATCACAATGTTCCTGCTTCATTATCCTCGTTTTTTTTCTGTTCTTCCTTCTCTTTTTCTGCTTCTTCAGCCGCCAATTCTTCTTCTCTTCGAAGCCGCTCTTCCTCTGCCTTTACCATTGCTTCATGATCGGCAATCACTTTTCCGATCACCTGTGCTGCGATCTGTCCAAGAATATAAAACAAGATCAATACGATCAGCAGCGCAATAAGACTGTACGTAACATCCCATCTTTGTACAATGCTCATAATACAGCAGACCAAACCTGCTGTCAGCATAACACATGCCGGAATAAAACGATATTTCATTCTTTTGCCCCTTATCTTTCTTTTCAATGATATTATATAACCGTATCTCCTACGCCGATCGAACGAATCATAAGTTCTCCCGTCTCAGGATCAAATTCAATCGTACGGCCGTAATTGTTGCCGACATCCTCTGCCACAAGTGGAATTTTCCATTTTGACAAAAGTTCATGAACCGCCTGAATATTCTGCTGACCGATATTAAGCATATTATGCGTGTTCTGATTGACGAACATCTGCGCACCGCCTGCCATCTTTGCAATCATATTTTCTTTTTGGCTTCCCTGTTTTACTAATTCTTCCAGCATGTCCTTTAAACAGGTGTCGACAAACTTCATACGGTTAGCATTTTTTCGGATCAATTGACTGCTCGGCATCATAACATGAGCCAATCCGCATATCTTTAATCTCCGGTCATACAGAATCACACCAAGACACGATCCCAGACCAAGTGTTGATATTTTCTGTGGAGGACGGCACAACTTATAATCTGCCATCCCCACTCGAATCATATTACTCATGCTGTCTTTGTCTCTCCTACCACATTCTCAATGTTCAGAAGAGAAATAAGATTTTCTCCATTTTTACCTATTCCTGCCAAATAGGAAGCATTGCTTTCATCCAACTTAAAGTTTGGTTTTTCAATGGTTTCCGGATCCAAATTTACAACTTCTTTTACTTCATCAACGATCACTCCGACCATGGACTGGTCTTTTAATTTTAAAATGATAATACGGGTCGCCCCGGTATATTCATCTGCTTCCAGTCCAAAACGTTTGCGAAGACTCATTACCGGAACCACTTCTCCACGCAGATTGATCACACCAATATAATATGGCTGGGATTTCGGCACGCGGGTTACCCGTGGCATTCTGACAATATTATCCACATATCCGATATTGATTCCATACTGTTCTTCGCCCAAACGAATGACAATATATTGAATTTCTTCTGTTACTGTTTCATTTGTCATAGCATCCATTTTCGCATCCTCCATTCTTATACCAATGTATTTGTATCTAAGATTAAGGCAACTTCACCATCACCTAAAATGGTTGCACCGCTGAACAATTTGGCATTTGTAATATGATGTCCCATCGATTTGATAACGGTTTCCTGCTGTCCAAGAAGATTATCCACACCAAGACCAAGTCGCTGATCTCCTTTTTTCACTACTACAACGACCATGGACTTGCTTTCCGGATCGCGCTCGTAATCTTCCATCTCAAGAACTTCATTCATGCGTACAATAGGAATTACGCTGCCACGCAGATAAATGACCTCTTTGGACTGTACCAGTTTGATCTCATCGAGTGCAATATCTTCGATCGTATCAATATTTCCAAGAGGAATCGCATATTTTTCTTTTCCAACTTCTACCATAAGTGCCTGGATGATTGCTAAGGTCAATGGAAGCTGAATGATAAAGGTACTTCCTTCTCCTTTTACGGTTTTTGCTTCAATGCTTCCGCCTAACGATTCAATCTTTGTTTTTACAACATCAAGACCAACGCCTCGACCGGATACATCTGAAATTTTATCTGCCGTCGAAAAACTTGGACGGAACAACAGATCGATAAAGTCTTTCTCTGTCATCGTTTCTGCCTGCTGCTCGGTGATCGTTCCCTTTTCAATGGCTTTATTTTTTACTTTTTCTATATTAATGCCGGCACCATCATCACGAACCTCAATCGTAACATTGTTGCCATCCTGGTAAGCATCCAGATAAATGGATCCGACTTCCGGTTTGCCAAGGCGAACACGTTCTTCATTGCTCTCCAGTCCATGGTCTGCTGAGTTACGAAGAAGATGCATCAGCGGATCTCCCAGTTCATCGATTACCGTACGGTCAAGTTCGGTATCTTCACCTGTCATGTACAATTCCATCTTTTTATTCAATTTACGGTTCAAGTCACGAATCATACGTGGGAATCGATTTACCACGCTTTCGATTGGAACCATTCGAACTTTCATAACGGACTCATGCAGATTGGTCGTTACTCTCTCAAGGTACTCGATATTTTCATTGAATGTGGAATTCGATGACAAGTCGGCAGCTCCCTCTGCAGAAGAGACAGAAACCAAAGCATTCTTCGCAATAATAAGTTCACTGACAAGATTCATTAAAACATCCAATTTATCAATATCCACACGAACCGAACGGCTTGCCACCTTTCCTTTTGTGGCAGGCTTTTTCGGTGCCTCTTTCTTTTCTTCCTTTGGTGCCGCAGTAGTTGCCTCTATGGCCTTTTCCTCCTGCTTTTCTTCTGGTTTTTCTGCAGAATATGTAAAGTCATCAATTGCCACGTCTGCAATCTCAGATACATTCATGATCAATTTTTTAATTGTCTCTTTGTCTTCTTTCGTCGCCAGAATCCAACTGAAATCAAAATCAAACTCTTCATCTTCAATCTGCTCTGTCGTAGGAACGGATTTAATCAGTTCCCCTTTCTCCTCAACAGACTTGAACACAAGAAATGCACGCGCAGCCTTCAAAATACAAGATTCCTGCAGATAAACCGTAATTCCGAGAATATTCTGTCCTTCCTGTTTGGCATTATCCATCGCCACGATTTCATACTCAGAAACCGGAATACTGCGGAATTTATCTTTATCTGAACCAGTCGGCTGTGCCTGTGCCGACGCCTCCTTCGCTTTCTCTTCTTTTGTATCACCGTCAGATGCTTTCCCGGTCCCTTCTTTTACCAGTTCATCCAAATCTTTTATAATGTCTTCATTGTCTTCAGTTCCTTCGCTTCCGGTAGTGGAAATAATTTCCAGATACCCTTCCAATGCATCCAGACCACGGAACAAAATATCAATGAGTTTAGCATTTGCTTTCATATTTCCGTTTCGGATTTCCTGAAATACATTTTCCAGATCATGTGTCAGGCGCTGCATTCTGGTATATCCCATCGTACCTGCCATTCCCTTTAACGTATGTGCAGCACGGAAAATCTCATTAATGGTATCGGCATCTTCCGGTTCCTTTTCCAATTCCAAAATGTGCTCATTTAACGACTGTAAATGTTCTTTTGTTTCATCAATAAATAACTCCAGATATTGACTTGTATCCATGATTTCCTCCATTCCGATGCTGATCTGCTTAAAAATTATTGTATTCTCTTAAACATCGCATCTGCAATCTGCTCTAAATCCAATATTTCATCACTCAATCCGGCTTTCTCAAGGGAAAACGGCATCCCGTATACTACACAGGTCCGTTCGCTCTGCCCGATTGCATAAATTTCTTTCTTCTCTTTCAATTGTTCCAATCCATGTGTCGCATCGTTCCCCATTCCAGTCAATACCGTACATAAAATATGCTGGTAAGATGCATCAAGCAAGGATTCCAGAAAAACATCCGCACACGGACGTAATCCATTTCGAATCGGTTCTTTTTTTACCGAAAAAACCATTTTGCCTCCGGTACCCTTTTCCACACGAAGTTGATATCCTCCCTTGGCAACATACACTTTTCCGGCTTCAGGTTCCATCCCGTCTTCGGCCTCCAGAACTTTACAGGCTGACATCTCATCCAAACGTTTTGCCAGTGAAGCCGTAAACCCCGTCGGCATATGTTGTACAACAACCATTGGGCAAGAAAATGTCTTTGGCAGTTTTGGTATCACTGACTGAAGCGCCTTAGGGCCTCCCGTCGAAGAAGCGATCACTGCAAATTCGCAAGCCTGTACCTTTTTTTTCTTTGCAGATTCCATTCGTTTTTTAACCGGTCGGCTATTCGTTTTAACCTGTTTTTGTGTTTCCTGTCTTTCCACATACTTAGACGGGTGAATGGTGAACGCACACTTTGCTTTTGCAAGTAACTGCTTTGGAAAATCTTCTTCCCTCCCTATGCTGCGGCTTGGTTTCTTTACAAAATCGTAAGCTCCCATTTCAAGAGCCCGAATTGTCTCTTCCGTACTTTTACTTGCAATAGAGCTCACTACCAAAACGGGGATATGAATTTCTTTTTCATTTAAATATTTCAAAAAGCCCAGACCATCCATCCTAGGCATATTAATATCTAACAAGATCAATTCATATTCTTTTCCCTGTTTCAATAATTCTGTAGCAGCAACCCCATTTTCTGCAGTATCTGTCACACACATTTCGGAATCTGTATTTATTATATCAGACATGACTCTTCTCATAAGTGCAGAGTCATCAATTATTAAAATTTTTTTCATCAAACATTTAGTCCTTTCTTATTCGACGTTTTTGTTCTTCGAAAATATATTTTATAATCTTATCCTGCGTTTTTTTGTCCATTGATTCAAACTGACATCTGGCTTCATATGGTTTGGCTCCACCCGATAATGTAATGGTCGCAATAACCGTAGCATTACATTGAATAAACTCAATTCCTGATACTCCTGACAATGGCAGCTTGGCTTTCAAATGGGTATCTGCAGCCAAATCTTCTTCGCATTGAAACCGCATACCCCCTCCGCTGATATCTGTCATTCTGGCATCTTCCCAGTTTTGTCTCATGTCTCTTAGTTTTTTTTCATAAGTTTGTCTTGTCGTTTCATCCGAAAATGCATCGGTCATCAAAAGATTCTGTAACGCCTTCTCTTCTTCGCTTACAACGCGATATTCAAAATCAAGCATGCAGTCCAGCCGGTAAAACTGTCTTCTTTGAAATTTGTTTAGCTGCGATGTCATCTGCATCTGTACTACAAACAATTTTCTCTCGCGGTACCGGCGCATGATCTTTGCCTGACAACGGTACATTCCCTTGGAAGTAAAAAAACACAATTCATACTCATCATTTACTTCAAGTGGAACCATTTTCCCCTCATAAATCGGCATAGAAATCTTAATGGTACGTATCCCGTCATAATCCAACAGCTGGCTGGCATATCGTGAATCTGATACTTTTGCACGAACAGCACTCTTCGTCTGCACCAACTCAATCCGATCTCCAATGGAAATAATATTTTTCTGCATAACCCTCTCCAATTCTTTACTTCATAAATCTCATTCGTATCACACTGGAAAACAATTTTACGATGCCTACATGTTCGGATTCTTTCTCCATAGTATGTTCCAGTGTATTGGCAATCTGATTTACCGCACGCGCTGTATTGCAGGAAGAATCCAGAATACTGATAGGTGTCTGTTTCATAATTGCCTTCTGCATATTGTGGTCATAGGGAACCGACCCAAGATATTCCACTTCAATATCCAGGAATTTAGCTACTACCATACCAAGTTTTTCGAACAATTCTTTCGCATCTCGGTTTCCATGAACCTGATTTGCAATCATTTTAACAACCGTTTTTTCTTTGCGATATGTTGCTTTTTTATTTAATGTTTTCAATAATGCATACGCATCTGTGATGGAAGTCGGCTCCGGAGTTGCCACCAGCAAAACTTCTTCGCTCGCTGCCACAAATTCCAGCACCGTATCACTGATCCCGGCACCGGTATCAACGATAACAACATCTGCAAACTCATCCAATTCATTTAGCTTCTGAATCAGAGTAATAATCTGTTCCCTGGATAAATTTGCCAATTCCTGTATGCCGGAACCACCGGAAATAAACCCCACATTTTCCGGTCCATAAGTAATAATATCATTTAACGTTTTTCCGCGATACATCATATCGGCCAAATTATATCGAGGATGCAGGCCAAGCATAATCTCAATATTAGCAAGCCCAAAATCCGCGTCGAAAATAACAACCCGTTTTCCCATGCGGCTTAACTGTATCGCCAGATTAACAGAGATGCTGGATTTTCCAACGCCTCCCTTTCCACTCGTTACAGTGATCACTTTCGCAACCGGTTTCTGAATGGGAGGGAGTTCCTGTTTCTTTATTATGTTTCTTAATCTTTCCGCTTGATCCACTATAGCTTCCCTCCTAACAGCTTCTTCGCAATCTTCTGTGCATCTACCTTTCCAATGTCATCTGGAACATTTTGTCCCCATGTTACATAAGAAAGCGGACGTTTGGTATACAAGCGCATATTCAGCATGACTCCTGCGGAAGAAGTTTCATCTAATTTTGTAAAAATAATACTGTAATCCGTCAGTTCTTTATAGACATCGGCAATTTCTTTCAAGTCTCGATATTTGGTTGCCGCATTTAAAACAAGATATACTTCCCTGCTGGTGATCGGGATCTGTTCCAGCAGTTTTTGAATGTCTTTCAGCTGCTCTTTATTTCGGTGGGAACATCCAGCAGTATCAATCAGACAAATGTCGTAATCTTCCATTTCATCTTGCATCTCGCCTAACTCCTCCGGCGTATAGATGACTTTCAATGGAACACTTAAGATATTGGCATACGTCTTCAACTGCTCTACTGCTGCGATACGATATGTATCTGCCGTCGCGAGAATGACCTTTTTATTCTTTTCCAGTTTTAATTTAGAAGCAATCTTGGCAATTGTCGTCGTTTTTCCAACTCCGGTAGAGCCGAGAAAAAACACATATTTCGTTTCTTTTTTGTTTTCCTGTTTCTGATCCAGTGTATAAGGCTGTCCTAACATCAAAATAATTTTCTGATACATTGCAGCAAGAATCTGATCCAGCGCTGCATCCTTTGGCAGCGATTCGTCAATCTCTTTCATGATTGCATCAATCTGCTCTTCGTCCACTTCACTCTGACGCATCTGTTTTCGAATCAGATCTTTGCAGGCGCGTGCCTTGTATTCTTCTTTGGAGATTGGCTCTTCCTTCTCCTCTGCTTCTGCTTTTTTTTCAGAAACAGACGCTTTCTCTTTTTGTTCTACTTCCGTAGTCGTATGGTTTTCCTCTTTCTCTGTCATCTGCTTTTCCAGCATCTTTTGAAGACTGTTCAGTTTTTCCTCGATGGAGTCCGTCTTTCCGACTTCTGCATTATCATCTGCGACAATGTCCGGGATAAAACGAGGAGTCTCCGGAGTTTCTTTTGACACGTTCTTTTCTGTCGAACGATATTCCACATTTTCGTCTATGGCCGCCGTCACCTCCACTTTCCCTTTCATAAAAAGTTTTGCAAGGCCTTTCGGCGATATTTTCTTAATATTCATCACTACCGCATTGCTGCCAAGATCTTCCTTGGCCATTTCAATTGCCTGTGTTTCTGTCTTTGCCTGATATTTCTTAATAATCATTCAACGGTCACCATCCCAACTGATTGAAGCTCTACATCAGAGTCAATCTCATTATATGATAATACTTGTAAATTTTTAAACTGTTCCATCGTCAGATGTTTAAAATACATACGAACGATCGGAGACGTTATGATAATCGGGGTATGTCCCAATTCTTCCAATTTGCTTGTCTGCTCCTGCAACGATTCCATGATCTTTGCGGAATACTCCGGATCCAGTGCAAGATATGCCCCCTGTTCCGTCTGTTTGACAGAATTCATAATCTCCTGCTCCACTTTCGGATCGAGAGTAATCACACTTGTCATGTCTTTATTTGCAAAATATTTATTGGAAATCGCACGCTTCAGTCGCTGTCTTACATATTCTGTCAAAATATCCGTATCATGTGTCGTCGGTGCATAATCTGCCAGCGTCTCAAATATTGTAATTAAATCCCGGATAGAAATTCCTTCCTGCAATAAATTTTGCAGAACTTTCTGAATTTCCCCGACACTAAGCATCTTTGGTACCAATTCATTGATAAGCGTCTCATTGGCATCCTTGACATTATCAATGAGATTCTGAACATCCTGCCTTGTAAGCAGATCATAGATATTCTGCGTAATTACTTCCATCAGATGCGTCGCAATGATGGACGGCGGATCCACAACGGTGTAGCCAAGGGATTCTGCCCGTTCACGCTGTGCTTCCGTAATCCAGATCGCCGGCAGATGATACGATGGCTCAAAGGTCGGAATTCCGGTTAATTCTTCTTCCACATACCCCGGATTCATCGCCATATAATGGTCAAAAAGAATCTCGCCTTCGCTAACCGGAACGCCTTTTATCTTAATTACGTACTGGTTTGGATTCAACTGAATATTGTCACGCAGTCGGATCATTGGCACTACGCATCCAAGTTCAAGTGCAATCTGCCTTCGGATCATAACGACTCGGTCAAGCAGATCTCCTCCCTGGTTAACATCCGCAAGAGGAATGATTCCGTAACCAAACTCCAGTTCAATAGCATCCACTTTAAGAAGAGACGTGACATTTTCCGGCCTTCGGATCTCCTCGGCACTCTCTTCCTCTTCATCCACCTGCGCATCCGTTTCTTCCATTTCCAGCTCATTTTTCATAATCCGCGCTGTCACGATAAATAATATTCCATACCCGGAAAATATAATAATATTCATTGGGGTAAATACGCCCAGACCAATCAGAGCGCAGCCTGCGATCAACAATACTTTTGGCGTGGAAAACAACTGTTTTTGCAAAATTCCACTGATATCGGCTTCTTTCGAACCTTTCGTTACCAAAACACCGGTTGCCAGTGAAATCATCAGAGACGGGATCTGACTCGTAAGTCCATCCCCAATCGTTAAGATGGAATATGTCTGCAGTGCTGCCGCAGCATCCATTCCATTCATCAATACTCCGATGGCAAGACCGCCGACAAAGTTGATCACAGTGATCAAAAGACCTGCCGTAGCATCTCCTTTTACGTATTTGGTAGCACCGTCCATGGAACCAAAGAACGCCGCCTCTTCCTGAATCTTTTCACGTCTGACTTTGGCTTCTTCATCCGTGATTGCACCGGTATTTAAGTCCGCATCGATGGCCATCTGTTTTCCCGGCATTGCGTCCAATGTAAATCGAGCCGTTACTTCAGATACACGTTCTGAACCTTTATTGATGACCATCAACTGCACAATGATCAAAATAATAAATACAACCGCTCCTACGACTAAGTTACCGCCGCCTACGAAATTACCAAAGGTATTTACGACATTTCCGGCTTCTCCATTTAATAAAATATTACGGGTGGAACTGACGTTTAATGACAGACGGAATAACGTCGTGAGCAACAAAAGGGTTGGAAACGAGGACATATCCAACGGCTCTTTTGCAAATAACGCATTGAAAAGTATCAGCATCGAAATTCCAATATTTGCGGTAAATAACACATCCAATAATACTAAAGGAACCGGAATGATCAGGCACAAAATAGGAATCAGGACAAAACATCCCAATATGATATCCGTCTTTTTCATTTGTCATTCCACCTCCTTTGTTCTGATTTTCTTTTATATTTTTCCTTGTATACTATAAACATAAGCCAATACCTCTGCCACCATCTGATACAGTTCCGGTGGAATCTGGTTTCCTATTTCTACATTGTAGTACAGCATTCGGGCAAGCGGCTTATTTTCAACAATTTCCACTTTATTCTCTGCTGCGATATCTTTGATCCGCGCGGCAAGATAGTCTGCCCCTTTTGCCAGAACAACCGGCGCCTCGCCAAGATCTTTATCGTATTTGATCGCTACCGCAAGATGTGTCGGGTTCGTGATAACCACGTCTGCCTCTGGCACGCTCTGCATCATACGCGCCCTCGAAACTTCCTGCATCTTGCTTCGGATACGGCTTTTGATCTGCGGATTTCCCTCTGTGTTTTTATATTCTTCTTTTACTTCCTGCTTTGTCATCTTCATATCATTTTTAAATTTTCTCCGCTGATAATAGTAATCAACGGCAGCAAGAATCAAAAAGACGAAACTTATCTTTAAGCCAATATTAATGACTGTATTTACCAATAATTGTAATGCTGATGTTAGATCAAGGCTGTAAATATTAACAACCATTCCCCATTCATCGGATAACTCGTTGTAGATCACGTAAAACAACACGAGTAATTTGGCAATTGCTTTTACCAGATCAAAGATCTTGTCCTTGGAAAACATCCGTTTCATACCGGAAACCGGACTAATCTTGGAAAACTTTGGCTGCAGTGGTTTCATCGTCGGCTGCCATTTGACCTGTGCCACATTGACAATGACCACAACAACAAGTAAAACCGCCATAATAGGCCCGGCAAGCAAAAGTGTCTGCCTTGCACAATACACCATAAGATTCATGGAACGAGCCACATTAAAATCCCCAGCATACTGCGGGATGGCTTCATATAAAAAATGAAATGTCTCAATCAGAGTACGGTACAAAAAGCCGCCAAATATACGGACTGCCGCAAAAAAGATCAATAAAATCGCAGCGACACCGATATCCTGGCTTTTGGCAACCTGTCCTTCTTTTCTGGCATCTGACAGCTTTTTCTCGGTAGCCGGTTCTGTTTTCTCACCGCCGGGGCCTTCTGCTGCAAAGAACTGCAGATTATACTTCAGTATCACATCATACCCCCTACAAACGATACGGTGATTTTTTTCACCTCATTAAAAATGAAGCTTGCCGCATCCGACATCATATAGGACGACAGAAACAGAACCGCCAGTCCCACCATTATCTTAAGCTGAATTCCCACGGCAAACATGTTCATCTGCGGGGAAACCTTGGCAAGTATGCCCAAAATCACATTTAACAGCAATGCCGCACAGAAAATCGGCAGGCAGATGCGAAAGCCTATCACAATATAATCCGTCAGAAACTGGATTAACGTGGTAAGCAGGTTTTCGCTCCGGATAACGGCGCCGTTTACGGGAATAAGCAAAAAAGAGTCTGCCAGGGCACCTAAAAGATACCGGTACATACCGCTGGCAATCAGCATCATCATAATGACGTACTGATACAGAGTGCCGGAAATGGTAGTCTGCTCCCTTGTCGCCGGGTCTAACAGGGTAACCATGGAAAGTCCCGTTTCCATATCCGCCACGGAACCTGCAAAGTTGACGATTGCCGTACAGATATTGGCTGCAAAGCCGATAAGCAGACCCGTCAGTGCTTCTTTCGCCACGATTACCGCATAGGAAACCACGGAGTCGTACGCCATGCCGGCACTCGGTGTCAGCACCGTATACAGAAGCATTGCCGTGAAAAAAGAAATGGCTATGCGTACCGTCCGCGGCGTGTTCTGCATGCTGAAAAAGGGAGCAATGAACACAAAGCAGGAAACCCTGACAAAAATCAGCAGAAAATATTCCAGATCCATAAGGGAAAAAGACAAATCAACCATTTTTCACGCTTCCCTATCCGCTTACATAGTTGGAAAAATTCAGCCACAAATCCGTTGTATATTCAATAATCAGATTGAGCATCCAGTGCCCCATAATCATAATTGTCAGAAAAACCCCGATAATCTTGGGAATAAAAGTAAGTGTCTGTTCCTGAATGGAAGTCACTGTCTGGAAGATACTCACCACAAGACCGATGATTAAGGAAACCAGTAAAATCGGCATGGATACTTTTATAGTCAGATACAAAGCTTTGTTGGTAATTTCACTTACTGCTTCTACACTCATACGTTTCCTTCCTTTCCTGTCAGATGTGGAATGTCCTTACCAGACTTCCGATAATCAGGCTCCAGCCGTCCGCCATGACAAACAATAAAATCTTAAACGGCATGGAAATGGTGGTAGGCGGCAGCATCATCATACCCATACTCATCAGGGCGGAGGCTACCACCATGTCAATAATAATAAACGGAATGTATATCACAAATCCCATGAAAAATGCGGTACGAAGCTCGCTTACCATAAAGCTTGGGATGAGCACCGTCAGCGGAATGTCATCCAGTTCCCCGTTCCAGTCCAATCTTGCAATTCCCATAAAAAGCTCTACGTCCTTCGTCTGGGTTTCGCCGTACATAAACTGCCTGATGGGACCGATGGCTGTCGTTAAGGCTTCCTCTTCCTTGATTTCTCCTGCCTCATAGGGCACATACGCATCCTGGTATATCTGGGTAATGGTCGGTGTCATAATGAAAAACGTGAGAAACAGCGCCAGCCCGATAAGAACCTGATTGGGCGGTGCCGTCTGCGTATTCAGTGCCGACCTGGTAAAATGCAGTACAATAATAATCCGGGTAAACGAAGTCAGACAGATAAGCAGTGTCGGGGCAATGGCAATCAGCGTCAGTATCAGTAAGATACGGAGTGCTCCGTTAATGGAGCCGTTGCCGTTGTTGTACTCAATCTTTACCGTATTGGCAATATTCAGTTGGTTCAGATCATCGGAGGTCTGTGCACTGCCCGGTTCATTTATGACGGTGGAGTTGCCGCTTTGCGGGTCCGTTACGGTACTGCCCGTAGCATGTACTTCACCTGCCGGTATAATACACAATATGCCTACCGTTACCAGCAGGCATATTATTTTCCCTATTATATTACCTGATAAAATACCTTTACTTGTTTTCACTCTCGTCCTTTGCCTTTTGGAATAAGTCCTTAAAGCGTAGCGACATACTGCCGGCATCCTCCGGAAAACAGATATCCTCCTTCGGAATTTCCGCCAGCTTGGTTACCGTATCCTTGCATACGGCAATCGCCACGTAGGTCTCTGCCAGTCTTACTATCTGTATGTATTTGCCGTTTCCGATAGGGTATGTTTCCACAACTTCGATATTTTTACCCTTGTTCTGTCCCTTCTGGTAACCGGCTATCCACCTTGTGGTAAAAAGGGTTGCCGCCAGAACCAGAATGAAGATGACCAGAACGGTAATAAGCTGTGCAAAGCTATCCGCCTTATCTATCGCTGTTGCCGCAATAAGCATTAACCCACAACCTTCTTCACAGCTTCCAGTACACGGTCTGCCTGAAACGGTTTTACAATAAAGTCCTTGGCACCTGCCTGAATGGACTCGATAACCATTGCCTGCTGGCCCATTGCGGAACACATGATAACATGTGCGTTGGGGTCAATCTTCTTGATGCCCTTAAGTGCCGCAATGCCGTCCATTTCCGGCATGGTAATATCCATCAGAACAAGGTCGGGATGCAGTTCGTTGTATTTTTCAATACCCTTTGCTCCGTTTTCTGCTTCTCCAACAACATTGTATCCGTTCTTGGTTAATATGTCCTTAATCATCATGCGCATGAATGCCGCATCATCACAGATTAAAATATTCTTTGCCATAGTTTCTGCCACTCCTTATATACTATTTTATAATCTCCGTTACACGAACGCCAAAGCTTTCTTCGATAACTACTACTTCGCCTCTTGCCACAAACTTGCCGTTTACCAGAACGTCAATGGGTTCGCCGGCAATGCGGTCAAGTTCAATAATGGTACCCGGGGCAAAATCCAGAATCTCGGAAATGGATTTAGTCGTCCGGCCAAGCTCTACGGTTACTTCCAGAGGCACATCCATAATCAAGCCGATGTTCTGGTTGCCAGCTACTCCCGTGTAGTCGTTTGAAAGTGTCTGGAACTGTGCCGGCTGAATGTTTACATTCTGCTGGGGAGCCGCCTGCTGCATCATAGGCTGGGGAGCCGCCTGCTGCATCATAGGCTGGGGAGCCGCCTGCTGCATCATAGGCTGTGCTGCCGCCTGAGGAGCGGATGCCGGTGCCGGTGCCGGTGCTGCTGCAGGTTCGTCTCCATTCTTATGTAAGAAGTTCTTTACAATACTTTTTGCAAATTCAATGGGATATAACTGCATGATAGTGCTGTCTACCAGATCCCCAATCTGCATACGGAATGCAATTTTAACAAAGGTGCCGCCAAGGAACGGGGCAATATCTGCGCCACTGTGGTATTCCGTCAGGTCAATGAGACTGGACTCAGGCGGACTGATGTCAATGGTCTTATTCAGCATGGTTGAAAGGGATGTGGACGCAGAACCCATCATCTGGTTCATAGCTTCGGAAATGGCACTTAAGTGCAGCTCTCCCAGTTCTCCGTCCGTATTGGTACCGTCACCACCCATCATAAGGTCTGTGATGATTTTCACATCATGGTCTCTCAACACTAAAATATTGGTGCCGTCCAGTCCTCTGGTGTACTTAATCTGAATAAATACACAGGGTTTCTCATACTCATCCAATACATTTTTCCATCGTGCCAGTGTGACAACCGGCGTGGTAATATTCACTTTTCTGTTTACCAAGGAATACAATGTTGTTGCAGAAGAACCCATACTGATATTGGCAATCTCACCAATAGCATCTCTCTCTATATTGGAAAGCAGACTTTCATCAATTGGTTCTGCGTCCGGCTTTTCTTCCGTTTTGTTTTCGGAAATATCCATACCGCTTAACAATGCATTTATTTCATCCTGGGACAACATGTTGTCCATGTTCTATTCCCCCTCTCGTATTACCGAAGTCACTTTAACCGCATAATTTTCCTTGCTGGCTCCCGGTAACGCAGTAAATTTTCTAATATTACCCACGTATACGGACAGTTCGTCCTCCACATGAGTATCCAGCCGGATAACATCTCCGACCTGCAGGTTGATGAAATCGTTGACCGTAATGGTACTCTTTCCCAGCATGGCTTTCATGGGGATATCCACCCTTCGTATCAGGGTTTCCACCTGTTCCTCATAATCTTCGTCATGCCGTTCCTGCATATTGGCATACCAGTATCTGGTATTCAGTTTATCCATAATATCTTCCAAAGTAAAGTAAGGAAGACACATGTTCATAAATCCCTGCACATCTCCGATTTTTACATTCAGTGTCACAATGGCAACCATGTCATTGGGAGATATGATTTGTGCAAACTGCGGATTAGTTTCGAGCCGGTCCAGCACCGGGTCAATTTCCAGTACGTTTTTCCACGGCTCCCGCATAAGCTGTACACAGACAATAATAATCTTTTCGATAATGGTAAGCTCTATTTCCGAGAACTCCCTGCTCTTTTCAAGTGGTCTTCCGGCTCCGCCGAGCATTCTGTCTATAATGGTATAACCGAGGTTTGTTGACATATCAATGATGATATTGCCGGATAGCGGATGGAAATTCACAATTCCTAAAATAACCGGGTTGGAAAGGGAGTTGGTAAACTCTGAAAAGGTAACCGTTTCGGAACTTGCCACACTTACCTGTACGTTTTTTCTAAGGTAAACCGGCAGGTTGGTGGAAATCAGTCTGCCGTAATGCTCAAATATAATTTCCAGGGTACGCAGATGCTCCTTGGAGAACTTCGCCGGGCGACGGAAATCATAGTTCTTCACCGGTTTGTCACGGCTGTCGTTGATATCGCTGACATCTAATTCGCCGGTCGAGAGTGCCGCCAGCAGATTGTCTATTTCGTTTTGGGAAAGCACGTCTCCCATGAAAGTCACCTCCTTACAGTCATTTTCTTTTCGAGGGACTTAATATACCTGAAAATCACTGATTACAATGTTGTAAATCACATCGGAATTATCAAATCTTTCCTGGATTTTGGAAAGAATTTCCTTACAGATGTCATCCTTGGTTGCCATGAATTCTTCCTTGGTGTAGTTCATAACCACATCAATAATGATGGATTTGATTTCCGGTACATAAGCGGACAAATCGGAATATTTCTTAAAATCCTTGCTGTTCTTGTCCATCAGAATGGAAACGGAAATCTTGGCGTAATGCTGTTCCGCATCGTTTTCGCTGTTCTTTAAGGGAATGGTCATGGCTTCCGAAATATCATAGGAAACGCTGTCTGCGATGGAAACCTGCTGTTCATCTTTTTCATCCATTGCAAGCTCTAAGTTCAACACGGCGGCAATTTTGCCCACCAGTGCGGAAGTGCTCTTTACGGAACTCATCATGCCGAACATCATAATGGATGTCAGTGCAATGTTGATAACAAGCAGTGTCAGTATCAATACGGAAAGTAAATTCTTTTTCAAAACAATATCCTTGCCTTTCTTGTCGGACTGCCGGCAACTATTTATTCATATGTGCTCAAATCGTGATAAATACGGATTTCCACACGTCTGTTTTTCGCTCTTCCCTCTTCCGTGGAGTTGTCAGCAACGGGAACATATTCGCCTCTGCCGGCATACTTGATTTTGGAAGGGTCAAGATTGGTGGTGCTTATCAGGTAATCATAAACCGCCAGCGCTCTGCCGCAGCTCAGTTCACTGTTATTGGCATACTTGGCGCTGTGCATGGGTACGTTGTCCGTATGGCCTTCAATCTCAATCATGTTGTCGGCATAGCTTTCCAGTATTCTGCCCACCTTGTCCACAACCGGAATGGCTTCCGTGCGGATTTCCGTCTTGCCGGAATCAAACAGAAGCGCTCCCTTTAAGGTAAGCTGCACATACTGGGATGTAAAAGTGATGTCTATTTTGTCAGCCATATTGCTTTCCGCCACAGACTCGTCTATCTTTTCCGCAAGCTGTTCGGACTCGTTTAACTGCGCCTCTTCCAGTTTGTCTTTCATCTCTGTGTAGTTATCAATCTGGTCAGGGTCAGTCTTGCCTTCTTCCGTTTTACCGGTATCGTTTACATACTGATCCAGATCGTTTAACTGGCTGACACCGTTGCTGATAAGTAAGCCGTCTCCTATGGAGGTGGCACCTCCGTCAAAAATGGAGAAGGTTTTGGAAAAGGACTCTGCAATCGCCCTGAACTTCTCCGAATCAACTGTTGACATGGCAAAAAGCATGACAAAAAAGCAAAGAAGCAGGTTCATCAGGTCACCGAATGTGGCAGTCCACGCCGGAGCTCCGGGAGCCGGCATTTCTTCCTTCCTCTTAGCCATTCTCTTCACCTCCGTCATCACCGCCGGCAACAGTTCTGTCAACGGGTGCCATGAAGGATTTCAGTTTTTCTTCAATAACGCGGGGGTTCTCACCGGCCTGAATGGATAAGAGACCTTCAATCATAATCTCCCGCTGCATAATTTCGTTTTCATTGTAGCCCTTTAACTTGCTGGTGATAGGTGCACAAATCCAGTTTGCAAGCAAGGAACCGTAAAGAGTGGTAATCAGCGCCGTTGCCATGTTAGGACCGATGGCAGACGCATCTTCCATGTTGTTAAGAAGGTTTACCAGACCTACCAGAGTACCGATCATACCCCAGGCAGGACCCATACCCGCAACGCTTTCCCAGAAGCCGATGGTTGCCTTGTGGCGGGAATCCATGCTGACAAGCTCGGTCTCCATAATGGCACGCACCAGTTCGGGGTCGGTACCGTCTACTATAAGAAGAATTCCTTTTTTCAAAAACTCATCATCCAGATCGCCTGCCGCTTCTTCCAGAGAAAGAAGACCTTCTTTTCTGGCTACGTTGGATAAATTGATAATATTCTGTATCATTTCAGTGGTATTGTCCTGAGGGACACGTAAAATCATACCAAAACTTTTCAGACCGTTTATAAAGCTCTTAAAAGACATACCCGCCAAAACGGATGCAAACGAGCCGCCGATGGTAATTGCTATGGAGGGTAAATCCCAGTAGCCCGGTAATGATGCGATACCGCCGGAAGTTACAACACCCAGCAAAAACATGGCCATACAGAAAAGTAATCCCACTAATGAAGCTATGTCCACTTTATTTCACCTTCCAATTTCTGCCCTTTTACTGCAAAAAAATATCCTTTCTATATGATTTTACTAAATTTTTTATATCTTGTCTACTTTCTTTTACAATTATTTTTCTTCCCGTGGTAAGGCTGATGACCGTATCCGGGGTTTCTTCCACCATTTCAATCAAACTGGGGTTGATTAGTACTTTTTGCCCATTTAATTTTGTAATCTCTATCATACTTTTTTCCATTGTAAACACTAAGGAATGCAGGAAGTCCGTCCATCTCCTCCCTGCATCCCTGCCATTATGTATCTGCTTTTTCTTTATCCTGTGTCTGTTATGTAGCTGCTTTCCGCCGTTATCTCTTCAGATTGGTAAGTTCCTCAAGAAGAGTATCGGAAACGGTAATGATACGGCTGTTTGCCTGGAAACCTCTCTGTGTGGTAATCATTTCCGTAAATTCCTGGGAAAGGTCTACATTGCTCATTTCCAGCTGTCCGGTCGACATGGAGTCTCCGTTTGCGGTAATATCCACACCCACACCATCGAATTCACCGGAGTTTAATGTTGCGGAATACAGGTTATCGCCTGCTTTTTCCAGGCCGGAAACATTTGCGAACTGTGCTACGGCAATCTGGCCTAAAAGCTTGGTCATACCGTTGTCATAAGTTGCATAAATCATACCGTTTGTCTGGATGGAAACACCTGTCATTTCTCCGATTTTACGTCCTGATCCAAGGCTGTTTGCATCACCGGAGGTTGCTTCCAGGGTGCTGGTACCCTTCTTGTCATACATGGTTGTCTTGGAGAAATCAATGGAGATATCTTCAAAGTTGCCGCTGGCATTCTTCAGTGCCAGAGTAATGCTGGTCTGATTCGGCAGACCGTTTACACCTGAGAAGGTACCGTTATCGGGATTGTAAACGATGGTCGCACCTTCAAACACACGCCCGGTGGTATCAAAGGACGTAAGGTCAAAGTTTTCAATATCCTCCGTATAAGCACTGTCCGGTGTGGAGAAGCTGGGTTGCAGTCCCTTCAGCTGATTGTAAAACAACTGCTGTACGCTGTAAGTACCGCTCTGGAAGTTCGTTCCGCTACTCGGATCATTGGTCAGTGTCACGGTCAGATTCAGGAATTCCTGTTCGGAGCCTTCATAACCGTAAGCTTTTGCCAATTCCTTTAATGCTGCCTTTCCTTCGTCGGTATCCGCCAGCTTCGGGTCATCCACGGTTGCCGCAGGATCAAATAAATCCGCAAGGTCAAATATTTTACTGCCGCCTACGGCATTCTGCAGTTCCGTGCCGTTCCACTTATATGCGGTAGTATCCAGTTTAACGGTATTGTTTACCTTCTGGGATGTTGTGGAACCGAATTTCACGCTGCTGATATCAATCTCCTTGCCATAAGCATCGGTAATCTTCGCCAGTTCCACGCTGTATTCGTTTTCATTGGAAGACTGCTTGATGGCAAGTTTTGCAGTATAGCTGTAACCCAGTGCATCAAAGAAACTTAAAGATACATACTTACCTGTACTGCTTGTCAGAGAAGTATCGTTTTTATCAATGACACCTGTTACCCGCGCCTTGGTGGTTGCTTCGGGCGGGTAAGTCAGGTTTGCCGCATCCATAATACGGAGTGCGGATACGGTGTCAGGTTTAATCTTCATGGTATCCGGATCTACCTGCCAGCCCATAACATTATAGCCGTTGCTGGTCATGGCTAAGTTGCCGGCTGCATCCACGTAGAAAGAACCATCTCTGGTAAAGAAGTTCTCACTGCCGTTGTTTACGATAAAGAAAGAACTGCCGTTAATCATAATATCAAACGGGTTGTTGGTGCTCTGGGAAGCGCCCTGTCCGCTGATATTGGTATTGATAGCACCTGTCTTTACACCCAGACCGATCTGTCTGGCGTTGATACCGCCGGTACCGGTTGCCGCATTGGGACCGGATGCCTTCTGTGTTGTCTGGCTGATCATGTCGCTGAATACCATGCTGCTGGACTTGTATGCCGTTGTGTTTACGTTTGCGATGTTGTTACCGATTACGTCCATTCTGGTCTGATGGGTCTTTAAGCCCGATACGCCAGAAAAAAGTGATCTCATCATAATGAATGACCTCCTTCATGTTTACGAAGCTTTTTCCTTCTGTCAGTCAGGAAAACTGTGCCCCCTTAAAAGGTCCGGCTACATAAATACTGCTCCGTCTATGTTTGTAAATACATTATCTGCGGTGTCCGACCTGTCCATTGCCGTAATCACCGTTTTGTTGGGAATGTTGACGATAAATGCCAGTTCATCCACAACGACCAAAGATTCCTGAATGCCTTTCTCTCCCGCTTTGACAGCTCCGCTTTCCAGACGTTCCCGCTGGCTGTTTGTCAGGGTAATGTTCCGATCCGTCAGCCGGTTTGATGCATGCTTTGAAAATTTAAGTTCTCCGCGATTCCCTGCCGTTTCCTGCTTTGCTTTCAGAATATCCTGAAAGGATACTGCCGCATCCTCTTTCTTTTCGACTTTTTTTGCCGGTGTCAGGTATCTGTCCTGCAACTGTTCAATGGAGGAAAAGCTGCCTTTCTGAATATTCATTCTTATTCCTCCGTCTTGTCTGCGGGTGCCTCCGTTTTCTCTTCGGACTTTTCGTCCGTCTTATCTTCAGTTGTATTGTTCTTTTCTTCCGCCGCTTTCTTAAGCTCTGCAATCTTGTCCGCATATTTCTGCAGCAGGTTCACTTTTTCGGAAGCGATAAAGGTCTTCTGGTAAGAAGTCATCTTGTTGTAAACTTCGGAAAGTGCCGTAACGTTTTCTTCGCTGGAAAGGTCTAAATCCTCTAAGCTCGGAAGCTTGTTTAATGCGGCGATGAAATTGTAAGCCAGAGAACATGCTTCTGTGTAATCGGAGTCAAGAACCGTCTTCACATCGTCCAGTGAATATTCTTTTTCATTGACATATACATAAGCCTTGCCGCTCTTGTAGGTTACATAGTCCACTCTGCCCTGTATGGTCTGGGTTTCGCCGTCCGTGCCGGTGGTTTCGATGTAAACTTCCTTGCCTACCAGATTGCTTGCTCTCTGTAAATCCATGTTGCTGCTCATGCTCTGTAAGGATTCTACCTGGGAGAACTGTGCATACTGGGAAATGTACTCAGTGTTGGATGTCGGTTCCAGAGGGTCCTGGTATTTCATCTGTGCTACCAAAAGCTGCAAGAATGACTCCTTGTCCATGCCGTTTGACTTGGTCGTTTTTTGGGTGGTGTTTGTCTGATTGACGATTTTACCGTCTTTTACTTCTGCTACCGGTGATGCCATTTGTTTCACATCCTTTCTGATTCAAACTGTCTGTAATGCTTATGCCGTAAATTCTACGGTGCTGCCCTGTCCTTTTAAGACTTCCTTCGCCAGAATTTCTTCATCGGACAATTCCTCGTCCTCCATGGAAACATGTAAGTTTACTCTTCTGGTGCGCTGTCTGCCGGAACGGCTGCCCGTATCGTTTGCATGGCTTTCCGCCTCTTCATAGCTCTGGTCGAACTTCCGGCTGGAAACCATGACTTCAATGGACTCTACGGTAAGTCCCTGCTTCTCAAAGCTATCCTTAAGCTGAATCATCTGGCTTTCCAAAGCGGCTTTTACCGACTCATTCTGTGCGGTAAACTGTGCGGTCAGAACGCCTTCCTTTGCCTCTAAGTGAATATGTACACTGCCGAGGTTGGCGGGATGAAGCTGCATATCCATTTCGGATACGCCGTCCGTCACATTGCCTCTCATGTAGTCCGTAATCTGCCGGATGATATTTTCCGTTTCCACATCAAAATGCGATGTGATTTCGGCTGCCGCCTGTGTGTTTTCCGTTTGTCCTGCCCCTGCCTTAAGGCTCTGGGCAAAATTGTCAAACGCCTTGTCTCCGGTAAAGCTTTTCTCTTCTCCGGATGTTTCTTTTCTGGTCTGCTTTTCCGCTTCCTTACCCGGAACGGTAGCTTCGAAAACTGCCCTGCCGTCCGCGGCGTTTTCGGTATCAAAACTGTTTTTCACATCCGTTACGGTACCTTCCGTTCCTTCATCGGGGACCTCTTCTGTGGGAAGTACCTCTGTCTGCAATGCGGATGCATCACCTGCTTTGTCTGCAAACGCCGTCAGGAAATCCTGTACCTCATCCTTGCCGATGCCAAGATCGTCCGCCAAATCGGAAAGTGTCGTCTGCAGCTCTCCGTTTAAGTTCTGCAATGTGGTAAACATTGTTTCGTCCGTCAGGAAATTTGCGAAATCCGTTTCTCCCGATACGGCAAGCACTACCTGCTGCAAGCCTTCTTTTGTCAGCAAATCGGCTGGTGTCAGGGATAAACTCTGCAACACGGAAAGCAGTTCTTCTTCCGTTACGGAAAGCTCATCCGCGGTATCGGAAAGCATTTTGTCCGCTACCTCGTCCACCTTTTTTCCGGTGTCCTTTCCTGTCACATCCTTTGTTTCCTTTGCGGCATCCTGTACCTTCTGCTGTCTTGCGGAAATTCCTGTGTTCCGGTTTTCCGTCCGGTTCTGCGCTGTGGAAGCAGCCTTTGCATCAACGGTGCCGTTATCGTTCTTCTGATTTTTGAAAATATCGGAAAAACTGCCTGCGGCATCCTGCGTGTTCGGCTTTTTCTGGGTTTGCGCTCCCGGAACGATACCCTTCACACTGTTGTTTACGGGAATACTTGTCACGTTTTCTCCTCCTTTCTTAAATTTTCAAAGTACATACTGTATATCGGTCAAAAGCACTCGGTGCTTAAGACTCCGGGTCCATGATTTTGGTGAGCTTTGCGGCAATCGTGGGATCCATTTCCGCCAAAATATTGCCTCTGTTCTCCGCACTCATGGTCTTAAGGATGCGGGCAGCCAGATTTAAGTTGTCCGTCATCTGTTCAAAAATAGCTGCTGCCTTTTTCGGCTTCATGGAAGAATATGCCGCCGCATAATCCTGTACGGACTTATCCTCCTGCAACTGTGCAATTACCTGTTTATACAAATATTCCGCCGTGGTCGGGTCCATGGACTCGTAATATTTCTGGTAAGCTTCCGCTCCCGGTCCGTTTTCCGTATAAACCACTTCTTCGTAAAATTCGTTTTTAATCCGCTGGAACTCCACCTGTTTATCTTCAAATTCCTGAAGTCTGGCATTTTCCGCTTTTAAGTTTGCAACATCCTCCTGCAGCTTTAAGTTATCCGTCTGTGCCTGCTGAAGCTGCAGCTCCAAATTTTTAATCTGTTCCGTTGCATCGTTTAAGTTGGTATAACCGCCGTTATCCGTGGAAATGTTGCCGCTGTTCTGGCTATTCGGTAAAATCTGGTTCACCACCGGCACATCCTTTAAAAGCGGAGTCAGTACCTTGGAACCGAAGCCGCCCACATCCAGCTTAATAACCACGCAGAGAATAGCCACCCATACTAAAATAATGCCAATGGTTGCTATCACCGTAAAGAAACCGCCGCTTTCGTCATCCGCCGAAAGCTCTGCCTCCTGGGCTTCGATTTCCTTTGCCCGTTTTCTGGCTTCCTTCTTCTGCTTTTTCTGTTCTTCCTTCAGTTTTTTCTTTTCATCCGCAAGCCGTTTCTTTTCCGCTGCGGAAGCATCCGGTGTCTTAGCCATTCTATTCACCCTTCTTGCGATTGGTTCTTACGGTTGGCATTCTGTATTCGCTGGCCGTAGGTATAACTGGTCAGTTCGTCCACTTCCTTGCCTTCCTGTTTCTTTTCTTGCATCAGGAACTCTTCAAAAGCATGTTCCTTCAATTTTTCATGCATCTTTCTTTCCTGCATGACAATCGTCAGCTTTTCCCTTGCCGCCTCCACCGCTTTCTCCGCTTTTTTCACCTGTGCCGTCTGGGTTTCCATGTAGTCCTCCATGGTATGTATGGCGGTGCGGTTGTCCGCGATGTCCCGAAAATTAAGCTTTCCCTTTAAAAGTTCTTCCGCTTCCTCTTCATAGGCTTTCTTCCGGGCTGCAAGTTGATTTAGCTTTTCTTCTTCCCGGTTGAGTGCTGCCTGTGCCGATGCAAATTCCTGCTTTGCCTGCACTTCCAGCTTCATTTTGACATTGAGAATGCTCTGCATCCTATATTTGAACTTTGCCATCAGCTATCCTCAAACAATTTTCTTAAAAGAGACAGCGTTTCTTCGTAATCAAATTTTTCTTCTGTATCCTGGCAGAGAAAGGCGTTGACCGCATCAATTTTGGAGATAGCGTAGTCAATAGAGGGATTGGTGCCGGCTTTGTATGCGCCGATATTGATTAAATCCTCCGCCTCCGCATAGGTCGCCAGAACCGCCTTGAGCCGGCTTGCCAGCTTTTTATGCTCCTTGCTCACAATCTGGCTCATGCATCTGGAAATGCTCTGCAATACATCAATGGCAGGATAATGGTTTTTGTGTCCCAGTTTTCTGTCCAGCACGATATGTCCGTCCAGAATACTTCTTGCCGTATCGGTAATGGGTTCGTTGAAATCGTCGCCGTCCACCAGTACCGTGTAAAGTCCGGTAATGGAGCCCACCCGAGCCCTGCCGGCACGCTCCAGAAGCTTCGGCATCTCTGAATACACACTGGGGGGATAACCCCTTGATACCGGCGGCTCGCCACTGGCAAGACCGATTTCTCTCTGTGCCATGGAAAAACGGGTCAGGGAGTCCATCATGAGAAGAACATCCTTGCCCTGGTCACGGAAATATTCGGCAATGGCGGTAGCCGTCTTGGCTGCTTTGTTTCGTTCCAGCGCCGGCTTATCCGAAGTAGCTACCACTACCACGGAACGCTTCATGCCTTCCTCGCCCAGATCTCTTTCTATAAATTCACGCACCTCTCTGCCGCGCTCTCCTATCAGGGCAATGACATTGATGTCCGCTTTGGTGTTTCTTGCAAACATACCCATCAGGGTGGATTTTCCCACACCGGAACCGGCAAAAATGCCGATACGCTGTCCTTTTCCCACCGTCAGCAGACCGTCCACGGCTTTTACGCCGAGGGAAAGCACTTCACTGATAATTTCCCTGCTCATGGGGTCGGGAGGCGCCGCCTCCACGGGATAGCTGACCGCTCCGGCAATCTCTTCCCTGCCGTCGTCCGCATCCGCACCTGTCGGTCTGCCGAGACCGTCCAGCGTCTTTCCCAAGAGGTCACCGCTTACCTTTACGGTAAAAGGCACACCCACATTTTTTACAATGCTGCCGAGACCGATGCCTTCCACCACTTCATAAGGCATCAGAATGGTTTTCTTGTCGTGAAAACCCACCACCTCGGAAAGGACGGCTTTTCCTTCCCTGTTTTCCGGGTAGATTTCACACAAATCGCCCAATCTGGCATCCGGTCCCGCCGATTCTACGGTAAGCCCTACGGCATTGACCACCTTGCCAAGTTTCTGGCAGAAATCCTCTTCTTTCAGTTTTTCGTATTTGGAAATATCCGTCATACGCCTCTATCCTTCGGTTTTCTCATAAGCTAACAGCCTGATTTTCCGTCCAAGTTCCGTAAGCTGTGTTCCCAGACCGCAATCAATGATACCGCCGTCCGTTTCAATCAGCGCTTCATTTTTGCCAAGGGTAATATCCTCAATAATATCCACCTGCAGACCGGAGGGAAGACCCTTTGTCATTTCCTCTTTCCTGCTGCTGACATAGCGATAATCCTCTTTGGAAACATGTACGATACAGCTTTTGCTCTCTCCCGATTTTTTCAGGGCAGACGTCACCAGATAGGTCACAATGTCCTGATAAGGGGAAAGGTCTACCCGGAAAATATACTCATAAATTCCAGCAAGGGTATCCGCAAGCTGCGGTTCCAGTGTCGAAACCTTTTCCTCAAATTCCTGTTCCATGCGGCTCTGCTTCTCGGAAAGTTCCTTTTCCTTTTCCCGAAGCTCTCTTTCCGCCTTTTCACTGCCTTCCCGGTAGCCCTGCTGCCTGGCAGCCTCTTTTATCTGCTCCGCTTCCTGTCTGGCAGCTTCTTCCGCTTCCGCCTTCATCTGCGCAATCTGTGCATTTGCTTCTTCTATCAGTTCTTCCGGGGAAGGTCCCTCACAAACTTCCTCTGCGGGTGTTACTTCCATGGCTTTCAGACCGGCCTCTTCGATTTCTTCAGACGGCTCCACATTAACCACGTCCGTAGCAATTCCTCTCGAAAATCCATCCGCATCCGGTTCGGCTGTAAGAATCATACCCTTCTGCTTTTTCTCCGGCTCTGTTTTGATTTTGGATAGCAAAAGACCATTCGAGTCAATCACCCTGACATTGTCCGTGTTCAGGCGGGTAAAACTTCCTTTTAACAAATTATTAGACAATGATTTCGTCGCCTCCGCCTCTGGAAATTACAATTTCTCCTGCGTCTTCCAGCTTTCTGATAATATTTACAATCTTCTGCTGCGCTTCCTCCACATCCTTCATACGGACAGGACCCATGAATTCCATATCTTCCTTTATCATAACGGCAAGACGTTTGGACATATTGTTGAATATAGCGGTCTGTACCTGCTCATTGGCACTCTTAAGGGCAATGGCAAGGTCATTGTTGTCCACATCACGCAGCACACGCTGGATGGCACGGTCGTCCAGAAGTAAGATATCCTCGAATACAAACATCTTCTTGCGGATTTCGTCTGCCAGTTCCGGCTCTTCGATTTCGAGAGATTCCATGATGTGTTTCTCGGTACCTCTGTCCACGGTGTTTAAGATATCTACTACCGCATCCACACCGCCGATAATGGTGTAATCCTGTGTTACCAAAGAAGCCAGCTTGGTTTCCAGTACTTTTTCCACGTCCTTGATAACATCCGGGCTCGTTCTGTCCATAACGGCAATACGTTTGGTAACGTCCGCCTGTCTGTCGGGAGGAAGGGCGGAAATAATGGATGCCGCCTGCGCTGCCGGCAGATAGGACAAAATAAGGGCAATCGTCTGAGGATGCTCGTCCTGGATAAAGTTAAGCAGTTGGGCCGCATCGGTTTTCCGGATAAATTCAAAGGGCTTAACCTGCAAGGAGGATGTCAGCTTGCCGATAATCTCCACTGCCTTTTCGTTTCCGAGCGCATGCTCCAAAAGCTCCTTGGCATAGGAAATACCACCTTCGGCAATATACTGCTGCGCCAGACAGAGCTCGTAAAATTCATTGATTACATCTTCCTTTGCCCGGGGCGTTACACTTCTGGTGTTGGCAATCTCCAGGGTCAGGTCTTCGATTTCTTCTTCTTTCAGGTGTTTAAAAATGCCGGCGGAACGCTCCGGTCCCAAAGTAATCAGGAGTACGGCCGCTTTCTGAAGTCCGCTCATTTTATCATCGCCGTTCTTTGGCATAGTTTACCCCCAATCTTCGTTCAGCCAGTTGCGCAGTAAGTTCGCAGCGGCCTCCGGATTTTCATCCACAAATTTTTCTATCATCTTTCTGGTTTCCGACTTGGATTCCAGTTCAATATCTTCTACGGTTTCATCCGGTGTGGACTGCAGTAAGGACTCTACGGAAAGCTCTTCTTCCTTCTGTACTTCCTTACCCGCCATCATGCTGTGGATGATAACAAATGCTAAAATTGCCAGAATAAGCAATACCAGAATAACGGATACTGCAATGCTTATCTGCTCCTCGGACGCTCCCTCTTTGTCAATAAACTGGGGAACCTCATAAGCCATAATGGTAATGGCATCCGCCGGAATGCCGGTAGCCGTGGAAACCAGACTGTAAAAATCCTGGTCAACATCTATTTTGGTATATGCATCATTGGCTGCTTTGTACTGATCCCAGGTGATGCCGTCCAGAAGCCCCTGGTTCTTGGCATCCTCTTCCTTGATGACGCGATAGGAAATCGCCGTCAGGGAAAGGCTGGAATTGCTGTAATTGATAACGCCTGCCGGAAGGTTCTGCACACTCAGGCTTTCATTCGGCAGGAAATCCTCCAATTTGGAAGTAGAGGAGCTTTCCGTATCCGTGCCGGTCTGGTACTGGTATGTAACTTCATTGTTAGAATCGGTGCCGGGAATGCCGCCGCTGCCGGAGGTATTGGTGTCTTCCGTGGTTTCCCTGTGGGAAAGCATACCCTCGTCCCTGCCGCTGTTGGCATAGTATTCATGCACCGTTTTCTCGTATTCCGAAAAATCAATATCCAGTCTGCATGCAACTTCCACCATATCAAACTGTCTGGAGCCTACCATGACCTTCTTAACTTCGGAACCCACCAGGCTCTCTGCCTGGGAACGGAGCTCCAGCATATTGCCTGCCACTCCCGCGGTGGAGTAATCCTCTTCACCGGAGAACAAAAGGTTGGCATTGGTATCCGTGATGGTAATGTTTGCCGTGGACGTATTGCCCAGCGCCGTAGCAACTGCCTTGGCAACCGTAAGCGCCTGATCCTGCGTGAATTTGTCCTTTAAAGAAAGCTGAATCCACGCGGAAGACTCCTGGTCGGTTGCAATCAGGGTACCGGTATTGTCCGGTATATTCAGTTTTACCGTAGCGCTGTTTACGGACTCTATGTTGCAGATATCCTTTACGAGCTGCTTCTCCAGATAGTTGGCATACCGCTTCTGGGTATCGGACTGTGTGGAAGAAAAGCCGCCGGAAAGCGCCTCGTCCAGCGTATAGTCATCCGGAATATAGCCTGCAGCGCCAAGTGCCAAGTTGGCTGCGGACAACTGGCTGTTCTTTACCTGTATCCGAAGACCGTCCGTAGAGGTCTTGTATTCAATACTGTTGCTGTCAAGTATTTCTATGACCTTGGAAGCTTCCGCGGTCGAACTGCACTGCTGGAACTGGGTATACTGCGGTTTTGTGAACGCCCAGATTAAAATGGCAAACGTAAAAATCACGGCGGCGGAAGCACCCACGATAATGGTCTTCTGCTTGGTCGTAAATTTATTCCACCAGGCCAGTACTTTATCTAATATCTTTTTAATCCTGTCAGGCATGATTGTTTCTCCTTAGCCGAAATTTACATCTGGATGTTCATAATTTCCCTGTAAGCCTCCAGGAGCTTGTCTCTCACTGCCACCGTATACTGTCTTGCCGTAGATGCTTTATACATGGAAATCATAAGGTCATGTGTATTTTCCGTCTCACCCAGAGCGAATTTGATTTTTTCGTTCTCGGCATCGGAAAGATAACCGTTTGTTGTTTTCAGATTGTCGATTGCGGAATTAAGGAGCGTATCAAACATAGTACCCTCCGCAGACAGGCTTTCCCCTGCCCGTACTTTTCCAATCATTCCGTTTGATGAATTTAAGCCAATAGCTGCGGCATTCTGTGCAATGTCAGTGGAACGCACGCCAGCCAGAGTAGTTGAAATATCCATTTCCTTTTAACCCTTTCCCACTGTTTATTTGCCCATATTGAGCGCCTGCTGTGCGATTGACTTGCTGGCGTTAAAGGCGGTGGAGTTTGCTTCGTAAGCGCGGCTCGCATCAATTAAATTGGTCATTTCCGTAATGATATTCACATTCGGATATGTAACGTAGCCGTTTTCGTCCGCATCGGGATGGGACGGGTCGTACACCTTATTCATCTCCGTCCAGGTATCCTCCGTCACGGCATCCACCTTTACGCCGTTGCCGCAGTAATTGTTTTTCGCCTTATTGAATACAGCGCCGAACTTTTCCACGCCGCCCGCTTTTTCCTCAAAGGTCACTACCTTTCTGCGGTAGGGTGTGCCGTCCGCCGTTCTTGTCGTATTGGCATTTGCCACGTTCTCGGAAATAATGTCCATACGGTATCTCTGTGCCGTAAGTCCGGAAGCATTGATGTTAAATGCTGTAAACATGCTCATATAAGTATCCGTTCCTTTCTCTCCCCTGTAAACTCTGCAGCCCTTACGGCGTCACTATTTCATTACGCCCTGCAGATTCTGGAATTCCTGATTGATGGTTTCCATCAGGTACATATACTTTATCTGGTTTTCCGCCAGCGCTACGTTTTCCGTTTCAATATCCACGTTGTTGCCGTCCAGTCTGTAGGAATAGCCCGTCAGATCCGTATAAGCCTTAGGTGTAATTCCTTTTTTGCCGGCAGCCGCCACTCTCTGATCCAGATTGGCTGTACTGCTGCTTCTGCCTATCGCTTTTGCCAGCTCCGACTCAAAAGCCACATCCTGTCTTTTATATCCCGGTGTGGTAGCGTTGGAGATATTGTTGCTGATGGCATTGTTTCTCATCCATGCTGCATCCGCCGCTTTATCCAGTACATTGACATAATCAAAGACATTGGTATTAATCATATGGTAACCCCTTTCCGGTTTTAGGTAAATTTTCACGCATACTGATACTCTTACAATTATATATATTTCATCAAAAAATACAATGTTTTTTATCAAAAAATACAATGTTTTTTGATGTTAAGAAACAAAAACGGACTTTATGTATAGATACACAAGTCCGTTTGCCGTCCGTGCAAAATCCTTTTTGCCGGAATTTTATTGTTTTTCTTTTCTTTACTGCTTCTGGTTCATTTTCTTTAACTCTGCAATCTCGTCAAACACCACATCGTTTAATACCTTGATGTAAGTGCCCTTCATACCGGAGGAACGGGATTCGATAACGCCCGCGCTTTCAAACTTCCGCAGCGCATTCACGATAACGGAACGGGTAATTCCCACTCTGTCCGCAATCTTGCTGGCAACCAGGATACCTTCCATGCCATCCAGTTCATCAAAGATATGGATAATGGCTTCCATCTCCGAAAACGACAGTGTGGAAATGGCAGATTTCACAACTGCCTGCTTTCTGCTCTCCTCGGCGCTCTCTTCGTTAACTGCCCTAAGCATTTCCAGCCCCACCACCGTGGTACCGTATTCGCAGAGAATAATATCGTCTATTTCATACTGTTCATTGCATTTGTAGAAAAATAAAGTACCCAGTCTTTCGCCGGCAATCTCAATGGGAGTCACCATAGCCTGGTATTTTTTTGAGTCCGTTTTTTCAAACCCCAGCGTCTCCAGATTGACATTTTCCTTTGTGGAAAGAACGCCCAGCAGTCTTTCATTCAGCATGGGGTCGATAAAACCGCCCACATGCTCATCAATCAGCTCTGCAATGGGCTCGATATTGTCCAGTTTACCGACACCGAGCACTTTGCCCTTTTTACTGATGACAAGACAGTTGGATTTTAAGATTTCCCGCATGACTCTGCAGATATCATTAAATACCACTTTACTGGAATTGTTGTTGTGTAACAATTTTCCGATTTTTCTGGTTTTGTCCAATAACTGTACGCTGCTCATATGCTACCCTCCAGATTGTCAGGAGACAATTTCTCCTGTTAGCCAAAAACCGATTACTGTTACAGTTTAACATACATCAATTTATTTTTCAATGTAATATCTGTTTATTTTTTTAATTTTCTGTCTATTTAACAAATCCGCACTCTTCGTTCATACAAACCAGTTTATTGCCCTTCTGCAGCATCATGGAGCCGCACTTCGGACACTTTTCTGTGGAAGGCTTCTGCCATACCATGAAATCACAGTCGGGATTGCCGATACAGCCATAGTATTTTCTGCCTTTTTTCGTCTTTTTGATGACAATATCCTTGCCGCACTTCGGACAGGCAACTCCGATTTTCTCGAAATAAGGCTTGGTATTGCGGCATTCCGGAAATCCGGGACATGCTAAGAACTTGCCGTGAGGGCCGTATTTAATCACCATTTTTCTGCCGCAGTGCTCGCAGACTTCGTCGGACTCTTCGTCCGCAATCTGTACCTTTGCCAGATCCTGTTCCGCTTTCTTTACCGCTTCGTCCAAATCGGGATAGAAATTGGAAACCACGGTTTTCCAGTTGACCTTTCCTTCTCCCACGCCGTCTAAAAGAGTTTCCAGATTGGCTGTGAAATTCACATCCACAATCGCCGGGAAGGCTTCCTGCATCATATTATTGACCACTTCACCCAGTTCCGTCACAAAGAGGTTCTTGTTTTCCTTTACCACATAATGTCTTGCCATAATGGTGGTAATGGTCGGTGCGTAGGTACTGGGACGTCCGATGCCGAGTTCCTCCAGCTCTCTTACCAGGGATGCCTCGGTATAATGGGCAGGGGGCTGTGTAAAGTGCTGCTTTTCTTCAAATTCTTCAAAAGTTAATTTGGTATCTTTGCTCAGGGAACCGGCCAACAGATTGTTTTCTTCCTTCTCCTCATCCTCCTGGGTATATACGCTCATAAAGCCGTCAAATAAAAGCTTGGAAGATGCCACTGTGAAAATCTGCTCTCCCGCTCCTATTTTTACGGAAACGGTTTCGTATTTTGCCGCCTGCATCCGGCTTGCGGTAAAGCGTTTCCAGATAAGCTGATACAGACGGAACAAATCTCTCGGAAGCTGGTTCTTTAAGTTTAAGGGAATACGGCTGATGGAAGTCGGACGGATGGCTTCATGGGCATCCTGAATTTTCTGTCCCGGCTTTCTTTCCGTACCCTCGCCTGCATATTCCGCACCGTACTGGGCTTCAATGTATTCCTTCGCCATCTTCTCCGCTTCTTCGGATACTCGGGTTGAGTCTGTACGCAGGTAGGTGATAAGACCAATGGTGCCTTCCCCCTTTACTTCCACACCTTCGTAAAGCTGCTGTGCTAAGCGCATGGTTTTCTGAGGGGAAAAGTTCAATACTTTGCTGGCTTCCTGCTGCAGGGTGGATGTGGTAAACGGCAGGGGAGCTTTTTTCGTTCTTTCCCCCTTCTTTACCTCGGTAATCTGATAGTCCGCTCCTTTCAGGGACTCCTTGATTTTATCCAATTCTTCCTTATTAGAAATCGTCGTCTTTCCGTTCTTGGTGCCGTAATATTTTGCCACAAGGGGCTTCTTTTCTCCCGGTACGGCAAAGGAAGCATTCAGCGTCCAGTACTCCTCCGGAATAAACGCATCAATTTCCTTTTCTCTGTCGCAGATAATGCGAAGAGCCACCGACTGCACACGTCCGGCAGAAAGTCCCCTTTTAATCTTTGCCCAGAGAAGAGGGGATATCCGGTAACCAATCATACGGTCCAGGCATCTTCTTGCCTGCTGGGCATCTACCAGGTTCATATCTATCTCTCTGGCATGCTGCAGGGACTCTTTTACCGCCGTCTTGGTAATTTCGTTAAAGGTAATACGGTATGTCTTTTTGTTCTCCAGTTTCAAGGCATAATACAAATGCCAGGAAATAGCCTCCCCCTCGCGGTCAGGGTCGGTTGCGAGATATACTTTGTCTGCTTTTTTTACAAGCTTGCGCAAATTGGCAAGCACTTCCCCCTTGCCCCTGATGGTAATATACTTCGGCTCGTAATCATGCTCCACATCTATTCCGAGTGTACTCTTCGGGAAATCTCTTACGTGTCCGTTGCTGGCAGCCACTTCATAATTGGAGCCTAAAAACTTTTTTATCGTTTTCACTTTTGCGGGTGATTCCACAATAACCAGGTATTTTGCCATTTCTATTCCCCCGATTGTCCATTTTTGTAATCGCGTTTCACTATACACCAAAAGCAACGCCCGTGCAAGTTTTTTTTGAAACTTCATGAAAATAAGTAAAAATCAACATTTTTGCAAAAAAATTTCTCCTAAAAGTCATCCTTTTAGGAGAAATCGCTTATTTTTATAAATCACTCATAAGTTTGGTCTTGTAAGATACAAATTCATCTTCTGTCAGCATGCCTGCTTTATGTAAGGTAAGCAGATTGTTGACACGCTTCTTGAATTCATCCATACCGGAGTAAGGTGAGAAGATTTCATCGATGCATTTCTGCTTCTGTGCTTCGTACTCTTCTTCGGTAATGAAGCCCATGGTAGGCAGTGCCACGTAAATTTTGATGCGGGTCTCGTAATCGGGGATGGCATCAATCTTTGCGGAAAGTTCACGCTTTTTAGCTTCGAAATCGTTTTCGGACAACCAGTTGCCGTCTTTTAAGGTAACCAGTCTCTCGATAACTGCCTTGATATCCTCGGGGCTGTTCATCGGCATCTTCATGCAGCTTTCCAGAAGAGGCATCTGCTTCTCCTGCAAATCTGTTTCGGTAATGTATCTTGCCTGTACCAGAATCGGCCACTTATTCATCTTGTTGACCATGACTTCGTTGGAGTCTGCAGAGTCAATCTCAATCAGCTTGTAAAGAGCTTCTACCTTTTCATGATACTCTTTGTCGGTAATCATCTGGCAGTCCCTTAATACGGGTAATCTCTTTAACTTGCGCATAAACAGTTCCGGGTCATCTGTAAGCTTGAAGTTTACATCGTCCACCATAATCTGTTTATTCTTTTCATACTCCTCATCGGTAATAATACCGCCAATCTGTAAGTAAACAAGCTTCTGGATGTTCTTACGATAGGTCTTGGTATCATTGGCATCCGTATCGCAGCACTCTTTGATGATGTCGGTACGGTTTGCTTCAAATTCTTTTTCGGAAAGAAGTCCGCAGTCTTTCAGTACTACAAGCTTCTGAATTTTCTCATTGAAATCGGTCAGGTCGCAGAACTGGCTGACAAGTTCAAACTTCTTGGCATTGTATTCTTTTTCACCAAGAATACCGCAGTCTTTTAATACCTGCAGTTTTTCCATACGCTCATTGAACTCATCCTCGCTGCGTCTGCTTTCTTCATCCTCAGATTCCTCCGCAGGAGCGGGCTGTACCGGCTTCGGAGTAGGTGCTGAGGGAGCGGGTGCAGGTGCCGGAGCTGCTGCTGCAATCGTAGATGCTCCCATAGTAGCCGCGCCGATTGTAGAAGCGCCTGCTGTTGCAGATACGCCGGGAGTTACTCCCACTTTAGGCATAAGAGCAGAACCGGAAGCAACCTGCTGCTGGAATGCATTGGGTGCCTGCTGTCCGGGTGCATAGCTGCTGGTCGGTGTATATCCCTGTCCTGCGCCTCCCATCAGGGCAGAACCGGGTGCCGGAGCTGCTGCCGCAGGTGCGGGTGCTGCCTTCGGTGTCTCGTCCACCGCACCGTTCTCATCACGCAGCTTTCTGAGCAGCTTCAGTGCCAAATCAATATTCTTCATCTGGGGAAATACCAACTGTACCTTTTTGGAGCCGTACAGGTTATCCAGTCTTGTGTTGACTGCCAGTGCGGGTTCTCCCAGATATGTAGTCTCATTCACTCCGCTAATCTTATCGATTGCGACCTCAAATTCATCTATGTAACCGTTTTTCCCCTCCGTATTACATACATATCCCTTACCGGAAATCTTATTGTTTTCCACTTTAAGGAACATAGCATCGTTATTCTTCACAAATAAATTTTTCATGTTGTTGCCAGATTTGCATGAAAAAATTTGCGTCCCTTCCATAGAAAGTGACCTCCTTTCATTCATTCATCTGCCGCCAAGAGAAGCTCTATCTATTCCCAGTGACAAAAATATCCGTAATCCATTGGCGTGGAAAACGGCTATCTGAACTCTTTCTTAGTCGTACTCTTATAATATAATAGCAAGAAGCATGGGAGATTTCAAGGTTTTTTTTTCAATTTTCCATACATTTCTTATTATTTGCAATATGGTTGGATTTCCCGTAAATTTTCGGAATTTTTGCATGTTTTTTTATAGTTTCGGTATATGAAAATTTGTACATATGTATCAAAAATTTCATACTATGTAAATACCGGCTCCCCATCCGCCAGCATGGCTTCCACATCTTCCACAGCCTTGTCCGTGGCTGCCGCTATCTGCTCTGCCGTAAAGCCGTTTTTGTGCATGGTTTTGACAAGATTTCTCAGTAACCGTCAATTATCCGCAAAGGCATCCAACTATATCCATTATAACTTATCTGTTTTCTTATACAACTATTTTTTATTTCGTTCATTTCTTCTGTTGGTAAATCATTTTGATTGATAACTTTGAAATAACAGAAAAAAGCAGGCCGTATTTTCCGTCCTGCTTCCGTTTTCCTAACGAACTTTCTTAAAAACAACCGTTGCAATCGCACCATCTTCTTCTTTTTTCAATCTCTTGCGCAGCTTCTGTGACGTAAGTGCCGTCAGAGTACCCGATACAAATCCGGTTCCGGTATTCTTTTCCACCTCATTATTTTCTATGTTTTTTGCCATCTTGGGAATTGCCACATCTATCTCCGTCTGATAGGAAATCATCTCATATGAAAAAGGCTTCATCAATTCCTGCAGGCTTTTCTTCGTATGCAGATAAAAGTGCCGGGGAGGATCCAGTGTATACAGATTCTGCCCGTACTCTTTCCAATAATACTCAGAAAAAACAGGCAGCTGAAATACCATATAGCCCCCGCTTTCAACCAGCTTATCCAGGGCTGTAATTTCCATCTGCTGCTCATACACATGCTCCAGAGCATGTATCATGGTAACCATCTTAAACTTATGTTCAAACCGGTAATCTTTAGCATCCCCTTTGCAGACAAGCATTTTTCCCTTATAATATCTGTCCTCCGGTATATACGGGTCTATCCCCATAACTTTTTCATAGCCCAGTTCCTTCAGCCAGCACAACATCTCTCCCTCACCACAGCCCACGTCAAGCAGTGCATCCGATTTTGTAATCAGATTATAAAAATAATAATTTACCGGATAAATCATCTGTACCGCTTTTCCCAGCAAATCAAAATGTTTTACCTGTTTCTTCATCTGTAAAAAAAGCAGTTTGTTTTTCAGCTTACGTTTTTCCATATTAAAAGCATAATATTTACCGGTATCATAAAATGCTCCTATATCATCCGGCATATCTTCAATTTGCAGGCAACCGCATCTGCCGCATCTGAAATACCGATACTCTCCCGTTGTGCCATACATAGTTCCTTTCAGATTTATTTCTTTATTACCCTGATTATTCCCACATATTCTGCAATTCATTTTATTTTCCCTTTTTATCAAGACTTTGATAGTTGCAATACGCCAGCTTATAAAAATGCATAATGAAATTGGCTATGCAGCGCGGCCACATCTTATAAAACATAATGTAATCTTCTTTTTCCCTGGAGTCATCTTCTATGCACAACATCGTTGTGGAAAGCTGATGAATTCGGAAATACGTAAGCGGTGATTTATCAAAGAAAAATCTTCCTTTTACATCCGCAAGTTCCCAATAGGTATCCCAATCAAGTGAAAAGCGAAGTTCCGAATGGAAAAGGTTTACATTCCCCAGTAATTTCTTATTATATGTAACGCTGGAACAACAGATGGAATTGCCAAACCGCAGTGTTAATCTTTTCCACCACCCGGAAGTCTGCAGCGCAGGTATACTCATCGGAAAGCTCAGGAAGCTTCTGAGCCGGCAGTTAATATCCTTTTCCACTCTTTCTTCTTTTTCCGTAGTCGTCAGTGCCCTGTACTTCGTATAATAAATCACAATATCCTGATATTTATTAACCGCATCCATCAAATGCCTGGAATAAGCCTTGTTGTAAACATCATCCTGATGAACCAGTGTAATATACTGGGCATTGCTGAAATTATAGGCAAAATTCCAATCGCTCTGAATATCCCCTCTGTTCGGATTAGTGACAAGCTTTATCCCGTATTTTTCTGCCATACCCTTAATATAGTCATTCGGCGTGGATGTGCAGATTAAAATTTCCGACTCATCCAGGTATTCCTGATTGAGAATAGATTTTATGCATTTTCCCAGATAAGGAGATTCCTTATAGGCACATATTATAAAACTATGTCTTTTCATGTACGTCTTTATCCCCCGGTTATTTTTGCCCAATTGTCATAAAAAACATATAAAATATACTATCATACCGACAACATAATTTCAATCATTACCCACTTTCTATTTATGCAATAATTTTGCTTCTTTTTCCAATATTATTTTTGACATTTCCCATATAAAAGCATATAATTTAGTTTAAGTACAAAAACAAATTGGGAGGAGTTAACCGTGAAAGAACTAATGATTATGTATCACCCTGTCAAGAAGGAAATCCGCTTTCTTGCCAAGGTAAAGGGAGAGTTTTTAGACATTCCTTATAAGATGTGCCCGAACCTGATCAAATACTCTCCGGAGCAGGGCGAATTCTTACTGCAGAATCAGGGCAATCAGTTTTTTGATGACATCTGGGAACAATTCCTGTGTGATAAAATCAGTCTCGTCTTCAAGGGTACGCAGATTGACTATGAAGACTTTGAGAAGAAGGTAGAGGAATACAACAAGACCTGTGGGGAAGATCGTTTCCGTATCAGTAATTTCATTGAGACTGCTTCTGTTTCCAAGATTTTTACCAATGTCAGTGATTTCTGTGACGAAACCATTGCCCTCTTCGACGAAGAGCTGAAGAATTCCGACATCCAGAAGTCTTTCTTAATCAGGAAACATGAATTTGAAGCCAAAAGAGAAAAATTAAGCCAAAACGATATCAATATCTGCCTGGTGGGTACTTACAGTTCCGGTAAATCCACTTTCATCAACGCCATGATCGGTAAAAGAATTTTGCCGGAAAGCATCAATTCCGAAACTGCTAAAATGTTCCGTATCCAGAACAGCCAGAATCCCGCTGTTGCTTTCAATTTAAAGACATCCGAGTCGGACTCCACCGTGCGTGTGGTCATTAACTGGAATGCGGAAAAAGGCAAATTCATCTTCTCCGCCAACGGTGCATGCCCTCTCACGGAGAAAAAAATTGACGGAGAAATCAACAGTGCGCTGGTATTCCATTTACAGCAGCACGAGCAGCTCTCCAATATCTTAAAATGCTTAAACGATATCCCCAATGCTCTCACCGAGGAATATCCCGAATATATCGACGGCATCATTGAAGTAAGCTTCCCTATTCCCATTGACAAGAATATCAGCTTTACCTTCTACGATACCCCCGGTACGGACAGCAACTCCAACGAGCATTTGCTGGTATTGCAGAAAGCCCTGCAGCAGCAGACCAACTCCATCTTAATCATTCTTTATGAGCCCACCAAGATGGAAGGTACCGGCAACTCTGTTTTGTATAAGTTAATCAACTCTTCCAGAGAAAGCGCGGATACAAAGGACAAGGTACACATTGACCTGACCCGTTCCTTACATATTATCAATCAGGCGGACACCAGAAGCCTTGCCGACTTAAACAACTTAAAGAACAAAAAAGTAAAAGTATCCTTAAAGGAAACCGACAAGATTTACAACGAAGAAGCCGAAGAAATCGACCTTTCCAAGGAAAGACTCTTCTTCGTATCCTCCAAGGCTGCTTATATTGCCAAGGCAATCTCCAACAATGTGGATACCGAGGATGAAAGACTCTGGCTGGCAAACCACAGAAACGAAATCAACAACACACCGGTAACCGACCCGTTCTTAATGAAAGCCAACAACAACGAAATCGAAACCGGTATGTACTTCAAGCTGGATAAGCTTTCCCAGGCTGACAACGAAACCAAGCAGCTCATTTCCGAATGCATGGATGAATTAAAGAAATGTGACGAGGATACCGACAACAGCCTCTACCCTATCCTGCATCGTATTTATGTCAACTCCGGTATGTATGCCGTTGAAAAAGAAATTGTAAAATATGCGCAGAAATATGCTCTGGCAGTCAAGGCAAAAGGTCTTTACGACGGTATCTGCAGTGTCGTAAACTTCATCCGTGATGATTACGAAGTAATCGAAAAACAGGCCCGCCTGTCCAAGGAAGAAATCTCCAAAAACATCGAAACCATGAAGACCACCATGGTGGATGATATTGACGCTTCCTACGAGAAATACCTGCAGGAGCTCACCCCGGAAAGACTGGTTACCGCTTTTCCCGAAATTAAGGTTCTGAAAGCCATCGTGGAAACCAGACGTATCCAGGCGGAAAAAATTGCAGACAAAATGAAATGGATTGCTCTCCGTCCGGAAGTCTTTGAAGAAAAGAACAACATCATCCGTAATGAGCTGAACCGCTACTTACTGGAAATCGACGAATACTACAAAGAAAACCGTGAAAGCATCCTGAAGCACCAGATTGAAGAATTAAAGGGAATTATCGTAAACCGTATCACCGGTTACAAGGGCATTGATGAAGAGCTGGTAAGACGTATCGCCAACGTATCCGATACACTGGTTCCTCCTTCTACCTTAAAGGCTCTGAAGATGGACGAATACATCAACAAACAGAAAGCCATCTTCATCTTCTCTACCAACGACAAAAAGTCCTATAAAAATGACGTAGAAAACATGTTTACATCTACTACCCAGATGCAGTATGACTCCTATATCGCAGAAATCATGGATGTCGCAAGAGCCAAGACCGCAGAACTCATTCAGGAATTCAAGTCCAACATCGATATGATTTCCAGCAATCTGGAATTCCTCATCAATGACGAAAAGAAAGCGATTTCCATGCAGTCCAAGGCAAAGGCTGTTCTGGAGCTTGTTTCCGAAAAGGACGAAGAATTAAACAAGCGTATCTGGGGTGAGGAAGAAACCGACGAAGCTGCGGAAGAAACTCATGCAGAATAATCTTCTCCCCTTTCCGTCATTACCTTATTAAAACTAAAAAGCCCCTGCAGCCATGCAGGGACTTTTTTTGAAAAGGAGATATTCATGAAACAACTTAGTAAAAACAAATCTTACCTTATTTTATCCGTCATAATAGTATCCGCTCTACTGTTATATACGTATTTTTTCTTTGTGAAGAAGACAGGATATAATTGTGACGAAATTTATAACATGGGATTAGCCAACAGTTATTATAACCCGCACCTTTACGCCGGAAACGAAGCCGATTTTATCAAAGAAAAAAACATCAAAGCAGCTTTCAATGAATGGACAACGGGAGAAATTTATCATGACTATGTTACCGTCCAAAAGGGACAGCAATTTTCCTACGGCTCTGTATGGTATAATCTTTCCAAGGACTCCCATCCTCCGGTTTATTACGCACTGTTGCATACCATAAGCTCATTCTTTCCCGATACCTTTTCTCCGTGGTTTGCTTTGTCCATAAACTTCATTAGTTTTATATTAACCATGATTCTTTTATACAAGGCAGGCTGCGAATGGGGCTCCCCTGTTTTTTCTCTTATATTATGTGCCTTCTATGCCTATAGCGGCGGTGCAGCCGATACCTATACTTTTATCAGGGTATATGCATTCTCTGCCCTTTTGGCAACTGTACTTTTCTATCTGATGTCGAAGCTACTTAAAACAGGCAAAAAAAGATATTTATTGTTTCTTTTTGCAGTAACCCTGACAGCCTCCCTGACACATTATCATTTGATTTTATTTGCATTTTTCCTTACCTTAATAACGGAATTATATCTGCTGATTCGTAAAAAATGGAAAACCTTTTTTGCCTTAGGCTTTACCATGCTCGCCGGTGTACTTGTATCCTTTGCTGTTTTCCCGGATGCCATTTATGATTTATTTCATGACAGCTCCGTTTTTGCAGGTCAGAAAATGTCCTTATATTACCAAATCCGGTTCATTCGGAAATTAGTCATTGCACAATTTACCGGTTTGGAATTGCCTTATATGAAGACCTACTTTCCTATATATGCAAGATCCTTTTTACTGTTTGCCGTTATTATTCTTCTGGTATCCTTTTTCTTATTCCGAAAAGAAAAGCTGGCACCCCGCTTTTTTAAGAAAACAAAGGAAATCTTTTGGAAAGTAATTCATATTGTCAAAGCGCTTCTTAAGCGTTTACCGTATATGTATGATATTCTTTTCCTGACAGCGCTTTGCATTTATATATATTATATATTCAGCCTGCCTGCCGCAGCTATGCAATTAAACACAATACGGTATTTCTTCCCTTTTTATCCTCTTTTATGTCTATTGATTTTGACATCAGGAAAAGAACTCCTTTTCTCTGTTGTGCATAAAGCAATAAATAAGAAGGTATTAATCGGTTCCACTTGTACTGTGGTCCTTATATGCAGCTTGTTTTCCAATATTTTACATACCCATACTTTTCTATATGATTCGATGCCTGTAACCGGCATACAAATGACCGATTTGCCAAAAGATGCAACTTATATTGTTTTTGCTCCTCTTGCCTATCACAGAACAAATTATGCTATTGATTTAGACGGTGTTTCCAATTTATACCTAATCTGTCAAAGAGAAAGTTCTGATACAGCTTTTCCTGCTTCTCTCTCAACCCTGCCGGAATCATCTGCGGATGAACATATTTATGTGCTGTTCCCTGATATATCCAGCGACAATATTGAGATTATGGGTGCCCGCACAAATGATGAATGGCTGTCCATGATAAAAGCACTTCCATACACAGAGGATTTTACATGGCTTGGTACGGATTGTGAAAACGGATACATTGTAGAAATATATCAGCTTCGATAAAACAAATTTCCATCAAAAAAGGATGTCTGTGAAGACATCCTTTTTTATTACTTACTCTTACTGTTTACTGTGCTGTGAAGTAGAAAATTCCTTCTCCTCCTCCAACATTATAAATTTCATACTTTTCGCTTTTTCCGTTATGGGAAAACGAACCGTCATCATTTGCTGTAATGTGTATTTCATCCATCCATACACATACACGATATTCTCCGGCATTTCCTCTTATCTGTACATTACAGCTCGGACCGCTCTGCAGGTCTTCCACCTTCTGCCATGTACCACCAACTTTTTTCTCTAAAATGTAATGCAGGTCATTGTAGAAATTACCCTTATTGGTAGAACCGCCTAATGAATACAAATCCTTAATTGTGAAAAGTGTACCGCCAAAGTTCTTATCAACTTTGGCTCCTCTGGATGCATCCAGACCCCACTCTTCGGAAAAACCAAGCGTTGTACTGGTAAAGGATACTTTTACTCTCTCCAATGTACCGCTTAACAGGTACTGATCCTGCGGTGTATCTGCTAACGGCCACATAACCTGACCTGTTGCGGGATCTATTACCTTAATTTCACACTGTGCATCATATGACTTTCCGTAATACATCTGATATCCAAAATTAGGACGAACATTGATGGAATAGGAAGCCGGGTCATCAGCTCCAAGTTCCGAACCGTCAAACCATCTGCTCCATCCGCTGTCACCACTGCCGTTTACTCTGAAACGATATTTTCTTGTGAATGTAAAATCATCCCTGCCGTATAATTCTCTGAGCAGCGCCTTCAAATCATCCACATAAAAATGTGCCCATTCATCATCAGAACCACGTCCCATTCCATGAGTTACCTCAATAAAACGGCTATTGTCTATGGATGTCTCTCCGTAAATATTTCCATAAGAAATTCCTGTTTTATTGGTTGCTACACCATGATCTGTTCCCATCGGATGCTTAGCCGTTGCACGGATTGTAATTTTGGAGTTTCTTGGCATATCACCGGTAAGTGTAATTTTCACCCATGCTTTCGTGGGATTAAGCGGATCCGATGCGACAAGTGAAAATGACGCCAACGGAGCCCCGCCTGAGGAAACAGCATTCCATTCCACTCCATACGGGCTTACATAATCAAGGTCAAAATCCCATGGTTCCTGATCCAGATAGGTACCATTCAGAGTAGCTTCCGCAGTATATACTGCACCGGTCTTATATGCCTCGCCTTCCAGCGATATGATATTAACATTTACACTGTTAATTCTACGGATACGAACACGTACCGCTCTCATTGCCATGGGGTTACCGTCTGCATCCTTCGTTGCTGTTTTCACAAGAAGATGAATAATGCTTCCTGTTTCGGAACTGCCGATATATATGGTATTGCCTATCATATGCGTATTAGAATCTGTACTGCCGCCCACTATTTCCCAGGTCACAGCCGTATTGCTGATACCGACCACCTGCGGATGAAATTCATAACTCTGATTTGGCTCCAGTAACACATCATCTATAACATCTATGGATGCCGCCGGTGTAGTATCTACCACACCGTTTCGGGAAGTAATCTGGAAAGTGGCATTGAAATTTCTCTCTGTTCCGTTAGACATTCTCTCCAGACCGATATCCAGATACAAATTACCGCTATCCTTAAAAGTAGAAGTATCCGCATTAAAAGCCGTAATACCGGTTGCCATAAGCTGGTCACCGGCTATTTCCCCTCCATCACAGGAATAATACAGTTTTTTTGCTGCTGCATCATATTTTACATAATGCGTCTTTGTACCTTCCGGTATTGTAAGAGTTGTTCCGTCAAAAGTAACAGACTCTGTAGCAGTGGTATCAATCACCAAATCATTAATCTGGTTTACTACCATTTGCGCTTCCTGCTGAAGCTCTGCTTCATTAATGCCCGTATCATAACTTTTTGCACTGACAACCAGGATACCACCGACTATTGTCCCGATGATGCTTAAGATTGCCATAGCACAAATCAGTTCAACCAATGACAGTCCACGATTATTAAGTTCCCCTACTTTCTTTTTTAACCGTTTCATAATCTCCTCCTAATAGAATCCTAATAGAATTGATACTTCTTATGTAAATCATGATGTCATTTAACTATTTTTATTGTATTATAACTTACTTTCTATCGAAAATCTACATCATTTTTTAGACAGTAAGCAAATATCATTCTTTTTCAATTTTTCCTGTTAAAGGATAAAGCCGTAAAACCGCTGCCTTGTCACCTTTCTCTGCCTTCAAGTGTGTGCAATAGTATCCGGCTGTATTTGCGAAAGCCCCGCTGCTTCTATTATAATAGATATACAGAACATCGCCATTTGTTAACTCCGTATAAGAACCGGAGTTGTCTTTTTCATAGTACAGCTTTACGCCTTTTGCACTCACAATACTTTCTTTTGTAGTGGTTGTACCGCTGCTGTCTTCTACCCGTATTTCTTTTACATATACCTGATCATTTTTTTTATAAATCTCCAAATGTGCGTCAAACTTGCCCATAGTTGTAATTCTCATGGATTGCAACGAAGCTTTCAGCTTTTCGGCACATTCATCCGCCGGTTTGCTGACGGCCATACTGACGCCCATGGATATCAGTCCTGTAAGTACAACCATAATTGTAATCACTACAATAAGTTCTACCAAGGAAAATCCTTTATTATCCTTCTTCATAAGCCCTCCTTATTGTTTTGACCAATTATAGTATTTTACAAAATCCGTCATCTTCAAATCCAAATCCAGAATATCTTCTGCATGTGCGGGTGCGGAATTCTTTTCCGAATACTCTGCCGCCCAGTTCTGCTCCGGTAAATTAATCAGAAAATCCGTTGTTATTTTGGTAGTATATCCATTCTCCGTATAAACAATCTGCACACCTTTGAACAATACGTACCCTTCACCAATCGTTGATGTATCGTATGTCCCGGTTCCGTCCGGTGAAAAAGAAATCATTCCCGCATACTTGGGATCTACCTTCGTATTTAAGAAATCCGTCATATCCGCACACCCGGAATCTGCCAGTTCCTGTGTTAAGTTTGCCTGTAAGGTGGCAAAAAAAGTGGCTTTATAATGGCTTTCTCTTCCAACACCGTTTCCCCAGTTGCCATAATTGGTGAGTGTTTCTGTATATGCCGTTTCAAATGCTTTGGATGCTTCCCCGGTAAAATAAGCCTTTAGCTGCTCCATAGCGGTTTCCGTATCGTAAAAGTTCACTTTCGTCTTGATATCCGTTGTTTTCATCGCGAAATTTATACCTGACGTATAAAGGACGACCGTTGCCAAAACACTGATAAAGGAAATAATAACAATGACTGTAACAAGAGCAACACCCTGGTTATTCAATTTTCTATATTTTTTTGAATTTTTCATTTTACCGTCCCCTGCTATTATCTGTCATTTATGGAACCATCCAGAACGACTTCCACAGTACCCTTTTGTTTATCTGTAACAGTCACCTGTACATTATAGACCAATATTTTATTTTCTCTGTCAAACCAGTCCTCGTATAAATTGTCCTTTGCAGAACCTGTTGCCCGATACGTAATGCTGTTCAATGCCACGCCTGCGCCACTGAGTTTTTTTCTCAAATTGTGATAAAGATTAATACCGTTTGAACCCTGCAGGTATACTTTAGGTTTGTACGTCGCCTCGCTGTTAAAAAGTCCAACATCGGAAAGTCCGGGTCTTACCTGTTTTACCAGATAAACATTTCTCTGCACCCCGGAATTGTTAAGGATAACAATGCTGTCTTCCTCACATTTAGCACCTAAAAGCTCATTGTCATATGCCGGATAGTAATACAGAAAGATATTGTCTAACTTTGCACCGGTTGTTCTCGTAACAGAATTGTTATACACCCCATATGCGTTTGCATCATCCGACTGATCCACTATAACCGTATGATCGGAATTTAAGGAGTCGCGTGAATCATCACTCTTAATAAACTCGTAATCATGGAAACTATACTTATAAGTAACCTGAACCAAAACCTGATCCACGCCGGAAACATTCATAATAAATACCGATATCTGCCTGCTGTCAATCGTTATCTTGGTTTTATCCAGTGTATCCACTGTCGGCAACAGTTCTGTTTTCATATCTGCCAGTTTCAACTGGTCGATTGCGTCCTGATATACATATTTATATTCATCTGCCGGCTGTGCAAAAATAGCATCATTGTAAGCATTGAATTTAGGTACCTTGGCTACTTCTTCCGTAGATGTTGCAACCGTATTGGGCTGCATGGTAATATCCACATCAAACAGCTTTCCGTCATACTGCACATCTTCCATTCGGAATGCATATTCATTTGTTACAGACGGTGTGAAGACTCCGTATGCATCCACGCTTCCCCCGGCTTCCGAGTAATTTCCGTGTGTACCTTTATAAATAACAAACGGATCTACATTATTGAACTGCCGGCATATATCTTCCAACGTATATGCTTTGTAGCTTTCCATAATCGTCTGTGCCAGGTTGATGCCTCTCTGTTTATCCTTTGCCTGCTTATTGTAGCTCACGGCAGAGACAAAAGCCTGCAAAAGCCCCATGGAAACCACAGTTAAAATTGCAATTGCAACCAGTATTTCTACCAGTGACATACCTTTGTTATTCACTTTTTGCTTCTGCTTTTTTTTCATCTCTGCCATAAGTCGTCATTCCTTACTCATTTTCTGTTGCTGTTCCGGCATCATCCGTCACTGCATTTTCCGTAGTTCCTGCCCCCATATCAATTACCTGACCGTTATTAATGAACGTAACACCGTTACTGTCCTTGGCAGGTGCAGATATTGCAAACAAATTGGTAAGACCTGCAGGGAAATCCGTAAATTCCGGTCTTGTATAAGGAGCATTAATTCCCGTTACATAGTAAAAGGTAGCTTCGATATTGCCGTTCAGGACGCCGCTGTCTTCATCCCTCTGATAAGAAACGGTACTGATAACCAAACGTTCGCCCTTATCATTAAATAACTTTACAATATCCTTTAAATTTTCATATGTGGTGTAATTTGTATATGTCGCTACTCTTTTATTAAAGGTAATTGCATTCTGATATTCTTCGATGGCGGCAGCCTGCACGGTTGCGGCATCTATAGTATCTACTTCTTCCGCATCTCCAATCGCAATCTGCTGGTAATCTACCAGTACACCGTTTTTCCAGGGTGTAATTGCCAGGTCCAGAGCATCTTCTTCTCTGGCATCTCCGGGGAACACGCCTAATTTGTCTGCAATGTCCGTCTTAAACAGTTCAATGCCTTTTTCATAGGTTTCTTTGTCATCGTAATACACCTTCAGTTCATTTACCCTTGCCTGTAAAGTGCCATTGGATGCCTGTAATTTGCTTGTTTTATCCGCATATGATTTGTAAACAAACATATACACGACAATGATAAGTAAAACGCTCAGCAGCAGAACTGCCATCATAGTGGATTTTTCTTTATTCTTCATTGCTTGTTTCCTCCTGTGCTGCAGGCTGAGCAGCCTCTGCTGGCTGTTCTGCATTGTCAAGTGTATAGTAATAACATACTATCTCAACCTCTACATAATACTGTGCTTCCTTATCATCCGTAGGTTCCGTATAATTTTCCGTAAACGAAGCCGCCACAACCGTCTGTACCGATTCGAAATCACGGAAAATACTCACAATCTTCGCAGCCTCTTCATAGCTGGAAGCTCTCACCTTCATGGTTGCTGCCTTATCATCGGAAAGGAATTCCTGCAAGTAAGAATCAGAAGGCAGTTTGCTTTCCATTTCACTTAAAAAGGCTATCAGTCCGTTATTGGGATGCTCTGTGATGCGATACTGCATCGCAACCTGTTCATCCAAAGCCTTTAAGCCATTATAGGAATTATACAGCTTCTCCGCTTCCTCATAAGTTGCAATAAGCTGGTTTAATTCCGTTTCGTTCTGCTGTTCTTCCAGATAAGGCGGAATTGCCAGCGCACACATGCCTCCGATTGCCGCTACCGCCAAGACACCTATCAGTACAGCAAGCTTTCCGTAATCAACGGTTGTCTTTATCTTAGCCTTGGTTCCGTCTCCCAAAAGATTTACCGGTTCCAGGGTTGCCCCGATACTTGCCACATACTTGGCAATGCTTTCCTGATCTACGGAATGGAAATAAGAAACACTTCCCAGATTTTTAATAACCTGTGTCTGAATACCGAGCTCATTGGTAAACAGCTTATTAAGACCGATAATGTCCGCACCGAGGCCTACCATGGTAATCTTGGTAATGGGATTGTTTCTGTTCTTTGTATTATGTAATTCAATCACACGGGCAACATTGCTGATAAGCTGTGCAAAGGTATCCGTGATACGTTTTCTGGCTTCCGTAACCGCTTCGCTTTCACCGGCGTTGCTTTCCGGCTCAATCATACGGGTGCGCTCATTTAAAACCACCTTGACGCATGCTCTCCGGCACATGGTCTGGAACGCTGCTTCGTAGGTGTTTTCCGGATATTCCGGCGACTGTACCATCATATTAACCGCTCTGTCGATACCACTCGCCAGGTTACGCTGCAATGTCAGCTCTCCGTTGCAGATAACGGATGCAATCGTAGAGTCCTCTTCTACCTTTACAACCAGTTCCGTATCCGACTCTGTTTCATTTTTCATCAACTGATATACACTGTTGCCGGCATAATCCACATGCTGTACCTTTAGTCCGCAGGAAGCTGCCAGTGCCGTATATCCCGCAATCAGTTCCTTGCTGGCTGCAATAACCATAACACGGAGTTTATCTGCCTCTCCTTCTGTTTTTACGGTACCCAGTACAATGTGTGCCAATTCATATAATGCCAAATCAATAGGGAAATAGTCCGTTGCATTTGCACGGATATAGGTGCCTACCTGATTTGTCTTAACAGCAGGAATCATAACCTCTCTTGTAACAATTTTGTTAGAAGAAACGGTAAAAATTACCTGCTTGGTTGTTATCTTATTATCACTGAGAGCCTTCTTGATTGCCAAAGAAAACTCTACATTCTCCTGCAAAAATCCATCATTGATTACTCCATTGGGAGTAGGAATTGTAATATACTTATAAAGTTTCGGGTTTTTGGTCTTATAATCCAGTTCACAGATTCTTGTGAAGGAATTGCCAACTTCAATACCAAGTATTTTAGCCATAAAATATCCTTTCTGTCGCTCTCCCAATGACCCCTCACCGGACAAGCACTTTCTTTATTCTTATAATGTTATGCCTAATATTCCCAAGTACCATGTCAGGATCTGATTCCCCCATAACGCCGCTACAAAAACACCGATTGACAAATACGGTCCCATGGCAAGAACATGGCTTTCTCCGGAAAGCTTCATGCGTATAATATGGACAACGGAGCCCACAATACACCCCAGTAAAAAAGCAAAAATAATTAATTTCCAACCGACAAACAGTCCGCAGACTGCCATCAGTTTTACATCGCCGCCTCCGATAGCGGCTCCTTTACTGATTATATAAATCAGATACAGAACTACACTGACCGCAAAGAAGCCGATTACATGCTCCGGCCAGTCAGCTCTGTCAAGTATCGTCCGGCATACTGCCAACGCCAAAATCACATATTGAAATCCCACCGGAATTTCATAGGTTTTAAAATCAATCAAACTCAGCGCCAATAACGCACTGAAGAGCAGGCAAAGCAAAACTGTCTTTAAGGAAAAGCCTGCCATAAAAAAGGTGAATACATAAAGGATACCGTTCAGCACCTCTAAAACGAGGTGCTGAGCGGATATCTTGGTCTTACATTTCCGGCACTTGCCTCCTAATACCAGATAACTGAAAATAGGGATTAGGTCAAACCATTTCAGTTGATATCCACAATTCTCACAGTGGGAGCGTACCTTCACGATACTTTCCTTTCTGGGAACCCGTATGATAACCACATTTAAGAAGCTACCGATTACGATTCCATACAGGAATATGAGGATATACATGCTTATCTGCAACATTGTAGGGATGTCATTCATAGGATTGTGCCTTTCCGATTAGTAAGATTTACTTATGATGATTGGTGTAGTATCCACCGGAAATCTTGGGATCCGGATAAATAGCTTCGCTGTTCAGTGTAATTGTGGTAACACCGTTCAGACCACATTCTACATGCCAAGGATAAGCACTGTTAAGCTTGGAATCAGGGAAATCAGTTCCGTCCGGCATGCTTGTTACGTCAAAAGTATTAGAGCCGGTTAAGGATGCTGCCTGTGCAGAATACTGGTCATCTGCAAATGCCACATTGACTGCAGTTGCGATTTCCTGGGCGTTGCTGATATCGGTGGATACCTTGGAGTTGTTAACGTACTTTAAGTACTGAGGTGCTAATACGCCGACTAATACAGCCATGATAGCAATAACGATAATCAATTCAACGAGTGAAAAACCTTTATTGTCCTTTTTCATATTTGTTCTCCTTCTTTCTTATAAGAAATAATTTATCTTAAAAATGGTCCCTACTCCATTTTTAATTCTGTTTTACCCCTGTAAATTTTACATCTGTAAAAATTACATATTGTTCAATGTCTCGTACATGGTCATCATAGGCATCAGACATGCACCAACCAGTACCAATACGATAGCTGCCAGTACGATAATGATAACCGGCTCCATGGCTGCCATGAGGGATGCTACCGCTGCTTCTACTTCTTCTTCGTAATAGTCAGCCTGTTTTGCCAGCATTTCCTCGGTAGCACCGGTTTCTTCACCGATACGGGTCATATGGTATACCATGGGAGGGAACAATCCGCTCTGTTCCAAAGGTCTTGACAGGGGCTGACCGATAATGATTTCATTCTTGCAATCCTGCAACGCTTCTTTGAAGTACACATTGGACATAACATTGCTGACAATTTCCACTGCATCTACCAGCGGTACACCCGCTGCTAACAGGGTACTTAAGGTACGTGCCATCTGTGCGGATGCTGTCTTGATTTCCAGATTCTTAAACGCCGGTATGGAAAGTTTAATCTTGTCGAAGAAATGAATACCGGTGTCAGTCTCTGCAAACATCTTTACCAACACTACAATAGCTATGATAGCCGGAACCAGAATAAACCACTTTTGTATAATAAAGTTGCTGGCTGCCTGAACCGCTTTGGTCAGTGCCGGCAAATCCGTTCCCAGGCTGTCAAACATGGTGGAGTAGTTAGGAATAACTACTACCAGCATAACGATAACTACCGCTAATGCCACGATACATACCGCAACAGGATAAATCATAGCTTTTTTTACCATTGCAGTTGTTTTTGCCGATTTTTCAAACTGGGTAGCCATACGTTCCAGTGCTACATCCAAGCTGCCGGATGCCTCACCGGCTTCTACCATATGTACCATTAAAGGCGGGAATATTTTAGGGTACATAGCCAGAGAACTTGCTAACGTTTCACCCTTTTCCACGCTGACTCTGACGCCTTCGGCTGCTTCCCGCAGTCTGTCATTTTCCGTCTGTTCGCAAAGCATCTTCAGGGCTTCGGAAATGGTAACACCTGCCTTTGTCATGCTGACGAACTGTCTGCAGAAAACACTCATGTCTCGGGGCTTCGGATAACCGCCCACTTTAATATTGATATCCTTTGTAAGAGCTGACTGTGGTTTAATGCTGATAACCTGTATGCCCTGTTTTTTCAAGGCCTGTCTTGCAGCTTCTATATTATCTGCTTCCACACTGCCCTTAATTTCTTTTCCTGCGCTGTTCAGCGCTTCGTAACCATAAGCTGCCATGTATCCTCCTTGTATGCCCCTCTCTATTAGGAATCGAATGAAACCTTCATCATTTCACTGACGGAAGTAATACCGTCCAGTACCAGTTTGGTAGCACTCATACGCAGGGTATTCATACCTTCCTTAATTGCGATGTCCTTAATTTCCTCTGCATCACCGTTTTTACTGATGACGTGCCGGAGAGCCGGGGACATTTCCATGATTTCATATACACCGATACGGCCTTTATATCCCATGTTGTCACACTGGAAACAGCCGCAGGGCTCATAGATTTCATAATCCTGATCCTCTTTCAGACCCATGATTTCTTTTTCCTCTTCATTGGCAAGTTTTGCTTTCTTGCAGGCAGGGCACAAACGGCGTACCAAACGCTGTGCAATAACGCCAACCGTGGAGTCTGCAATCAGATAAGGCTCGATACCCATATCTGCCAGACGGGTAATGGTACTTGCTGATGAGTTGGTATGCAGAGTGCTTACAACCAAGTGACCGGTGATAGATGCCTGTACGGCAATGGATGCAGTCTCCTGGTCACGGATTTCACCGATCATGATGATATCCGGGTCCTGACGGAGGATTGATCTCAGTGCTGACGCAAAAGTCAGTTCTACTTTATTATTTACCTGAATCTGGTTGATTCCCTCAATATCGGCTTCTACCGGATCTTCAACCGTTACGATATTTACCTGTTCTTTATTCAGGGCGCTTAAAGCTGTATACAAAGTTGTAGATTTACCACTTCCGGTCGGTCCTGTCACGAGAACCAGTCCACGCTTTTTCTTCGTCAGTCCAAGGACGGCTTCCGGTATCCCCAGTGCCTCCGGCGTCGGGATATCACTTGCCACAATACGCAGTACTGCCGCATAGGAACCTCTCTGGTGAAATGCATTGACACGAAAACGTCCTACACGGGTATCCGTATAGGCAAAGTCCACTTCTCCTGTGGCTTCCATGGTTTTTTTCTGTTTTTCGCCAAACATGGATTCGACCAGTTCTTTTGTCATCGCCGGTGTCAGTTTTTCAAACCCATCCATCTCATAAAGCGTTCCGCTTATCCGGCATTTTGGCCGTACCCCAACGGTAATATGTAAGTCAGACGCATGATGCGCTTTTGCTATCGAAAGAAGCGTATACATTGACAATTCCATCTGTTTTACTGCCTTCCCTTCTCTATTTTTATTTAATCATCATCTTCATCGTATGCCACACGCCGCACTTCCTCGACGGTGGTAATTCCGCGGAGTGCATATTCGATTGCACTCATACGGAGTGTTTTCATTCCATGCTTTAGTGCGATCTCCTCGAGCACGTCCGCATTTTCCCCCCGGTTGATCGCCTGTCGCAGATCCGCCGTGATCGGCATAATCTCATAAATACCGATTCTTCCATAATACCCGGTTCCTCCGCAGCGGACACATTCTTTATGTCCCGGCGTGCGTACGTTGATCCGCTGGGCGGTATTTCGGATACCGAGTGTCTTTTTTTCTTCCGCGGTTGCTTCCCGGACAATCCCACAAGCCGGACAGACACGGCGCACCAGTCGCTGGGCGATCACTCCGACCACAGAATCTGCAATCAGATAATTTTCCACGCCCATATCTGCCAGACGGGTAATGGTATTGGCCGAACTGTTCGTATGTAAGGTACTTACCACCAGATGTCCGGTGATGGATGCCTTTACCGCAATCTCCGCAGTCTCCTGATCACGAATCTCTCCGATCATGATAATATCCGGATCCTGTC
>DJEU01000039.1 GCA_002431395.1 Lachnoclostridium sp. UBA5890 | reverse complement strand
GAAAACAAAGTGTCAAAGACCCGAGATTTAGTCAAACACTTACTAATAAAATTAATAGTAACTTTAAAAATAATCACCTTCATGCTATAATGAAATAAAATTATAGTTTGAGGGTGATTTTATATGGCGAGATACAAGAAAAAATTAGAGGATGATATAAGGTGTCCTCTCGAATATGGACTGGCAATATTTGGTGGCAAATGGAAATCTCGCATTATCTGTGTGTTATCCGCCGCCGAAAAGCTTCGATACAGTGAACTTCGCAGGGAAATGCGAAATATTACGGATGCGGTACTAGCTGCAGCACTGAAGGACTTGATAGAAGATGAGATTATTGATAGAAAATCTTATGATGAAATCCCACCAAGGGTAGAGTATATGCTGACACAGAAAGGGAAATCAGTTGTGCCTATTTTGCAGAACATTTGCCAATGGTCAGGTGTTTTTTATAAAGAAGATGCCGAAAATGAAATGGTGCAATGCCAGAAATGTGATTATCATAGATAAGGAGAATGATTATGCTTATATATACAGAAGAAAAAAAGTTTACGAAAGAACAGGTACAACAGTTGTTTTTGTCAGTTCATTGGATTTCAGGAAATTATCCGGAACGTTTATATAAGGCTCTTATGAATTCATCAACTGTGCTTACTGTTTGGGAGGATGAAAAACTTGTTGGTTTGACAAGAGTGCTGGATGATACTGAAATGTTAGCACAGATACATTATGTGCTTGTCCATCCTGACTATCAGGGAAAAGGTATTGCCGGTAAAATGATTGAATATATAAAGGAAAAATATAAAGATTTTATGTATATTGAAGGAATGCCGGAAGATAAAAATAATGTGCCATTTTACACGAAACATGGTTTTTCGGTTATGGAGAATGGAGCAGCTATTCAGATTTGCAATTATGAAAATATGAAGTAATGAGGTCGAAATTGGCGCAAAAGTAACGTTGGAGATCTATCATACGTATGCGGTGATGCCATTTGTAAAAGAGGCAAGACCGGGACACCAAAGGCTGGTGGCATATCTGACAGTAAAATGATATTGGTAAAATTAACTTGTGTGAAAAAGAAACGTTGACAAACCGCCGAATATCGTTTATCATAACAGGTGTTATGATGAAGAATAAAAAAGAAACCATGGAAAAAATTAAGCAGGCAGCTTTGGAAGAATTCTATGAGAAAGGATATGCCAAGGCGAGTCTTAGAATAATCTGCAGCCGGGCTGGTGTTACGACAGGAGCGATGTATTTTTCGTTTGAAAACAAAGAAGCATTGTTTCGTGCTATATTGGAACCGCTTGTGCAAAGTTACGAGGACATACTGGCAAAGTGTATGCAGATGGAGATGCAAGAGTCGTCCGAAGGTCCGGATGTCGATGTGCTTATGATGCAGTTTATTTTAAAACATAAGAAGGAAGCGATAGTCATTATGGAGAAGGCGCAGGGAAGTTGTTATGAAGGCTTCCGGGACCGCATGGAACAGATGATGGAGCAGTCCTTTTTGATGTATTATCAAAGTAAATTGAAGACGCCGCCGGATCCGGGATTACTTAAGATACTGGCAAAGCAGCGGTTAGACAGCTGCTTAGAGATTGTGAAAGAAGATTATGATATGGAATACAGTTTATATCTGGTAAAACAGATTGGCGTTTATGCCGCGGGGGGAACCGAAAAATTAATAGAGCATTTAAAAGAGCTTCACAGCAGTTAGTTGTGAAGTTTTTTTAATAACATAACATTTTATAACAAACGTTACGATGGAAAGGATGATATTCATGAAAGAGAAAGTAACTGTGACAGGGGTACCGGAAACGATGATTCAGACCCTGTATGCGCGGGCGAAGGAATCCGGGAAAGAAAATGCAAAGATTCACGATGAGATGGCAGCAGAGATGGTGTCAAGACTGGATTATGATTTTTCGAAAGCAGATCAGGATAAGGCAATGAGCTATGGCGTGATCGCCAGAACAATGGTGTTAGATGAAATGGTAGAGAAGTATCTGGGTGGACATCCGAATACGATCGTAGTAAATATTGCGAGCGGATTGGATACAAGATGTTACCGGATGAAGGGAAAATATGTGCGCTGGTATAATGTCGATCTGCCGGAAACAATGAAGATCCGTGAAAAATTTCTGACAGAAAACGGACCGGTTTACCAGATCGCCAAATCGGCAATGGATGCGTCGTATACCGACGAGATGGAATATAGCGGTGAAAATGTATTGGTTATTATCGAGGGACTTTCCATGTATCTGAGTGAGGCTGATGTGTTACAGATGATGTCTATTATCGAGAAAACGTTCCAAAATGTGACGGTAATGATTGAGACGATGTCACCTTTTGTTGTAAAGCACATAAAAGAAAAATCCATCGAGGGAAGCCATGCTAAATTTACATGGGGTGTTAAAAATGGAAAAATATTGCAGCAGCTTGTTCCTGCCTTTCGTTATAAAGGAGAGGTCAGTCTCATAGAAGGCATGAAAAAGATGATTCCGATATATCGCGTGATCGGAAAGATTCCGGGAGTACAAAATTTTTCCAATAAAATTATCGTGCTGGAGAGATAGGAAAAAAGGGGACGGAAAAAGGATTTTTCCCGCCCCCCAATTTCTTCTTTTTTTTTTCACATTTATATGTTAGAATGATATCAAAATTGAGTGATAGTCAGAAAGGAATGGAACGATGAACAAAAAAACAGGAATTATCATAGGGGTATGCACAGTGGCAGCAGTAGCGGCCATTGCAACATTGAGTGTATTCTTTTATAAGGAAAATAAATCTGGCAGCAGTGGCAAAGCGGTGACCAATACAGACGAAGGCGACAATCTTGCGGATGGTCAGATTTTTGATTATGAAAAAGCAGGGTATATTTCGCTTGGCAAGTACAAAGGCTTGTCGGTCAATGTAGAGCCGGAAGCCGATGACATTTACGGCGCGATGATGGATGATGCGACAGACAATGAGGTTTCAAGCAAAGAGGCCGTAAAGAGCGGCGATGTCGTAAATATTGATTTTACCGGCAAAAAAGATGGAAAAAAACTCGATGATGCTAGTGCCGAAGACACGTATGTGTGGGTTGGTAAAGGCGAGTATATTGACGATTTTGAAAATGGTATCCTGGGTATGAAAAACGGAGAGAAAAAGACGGTGGACTGCACATTCCCGAGTGATTATGATGATGAAGATCTCGCGGGACAGACGGTTCAATTTACGATAACAGTAAATGATGTCTTTAATGACACGATTGCCAAAAAAGTATCTGACAATAAATGTAAAAATGTGCAGGAATACTACGACAAAGCAAAGAAAGAACAAAAAGAAGATAATATCAATAACAAAGGCGAACTCGTATGGGATTCCTTTAAGGAGACCTGCGAGTCAAAATCCGTGCCGGAAAATATGCTGGCACAGTCCAAAATAGACGTAAATCAGATGTACACCAATTTTGCTGAGATGTCGGGAATGACATTGGATGAGCTTTTGGAAAGTTTTGGCATGGATGAAGATGGAGTATCAGAAATTGCGGAAGACAGCGTAATCGATGTAATGATCGCCAAAAGTATTATGGCAAAAGAAAATCTTACGATGGATGATACCACCTATAAGAATAAATTGTGGACGGCTCTTGGTTACGAAGACGGGGATGACGAAAAAAGTCTTTCCGACCTGGAAAAAGAGTACAAAGAAAGTCAGGGAAGCCATCCGAAAAACGATATGATGGTTGAAGTGGCAAAAGATTATATTGGAGATCAGGCAAAGGTATCCGATGGAGAGACGGCAAATGAGTGAAAGCAAACAGATTGACTGCTTTACCTTTCAAAAGGAAGAGACATACGAGGCAGCGAAAAAAGAAAAAATGGTCATTGATGCGATCCGTCAGAAGTATGATGTGAAAAACAAGCGTGTAGCATTGAAAATCTATCAGAAGGCGATAAAGGACAATTCTTTTTCAACGGTGATCGGCTATTCTTTTTTAGCAGAATTGTATCGTAATATGGAGCAGGCAAAGGTGCCGGTAAACGATCTGCCTTGCCTGCCACTGAAGGAAAAAGACGAAGAGCATACCGGGAAAGGACATTTGCCGGCAGTGACTAGAGAAAAAGAAGAAAAATGGAAAATACTGTATCAGGCACAAAAAACATTCAATAAAAAATGTAAGATTGTGATTGCAATGCTTGTTATTCTCATTGCGGCATTGTTTGTCATTGAATATAAAAGTCAGGATTCCATATTTACCTATAAGGAAAAAACGGAGCAGGAACTGATCGACAAATATGAAACATGGGAAGAAGAATTGCAGGAACGCGAAAATGCTTTGAATGGAGGGAATACAAATGGAACAGAAGATTCTGGTCGTTGACGACGAACAAAGAATGCGAAAACTGGTAAAGGACTTTTTGGTCAGAGAAAATTTTACGGTGCTGGAAGCTGCGGATGGTGAAGAGGCGGTGGATGTATTTCTGGCAGAAAAAAATATTGATCTGATCATTTTAGATGTCATGATGCCGAAAATGGACGGCTGGCAGGTGTGCCGGGAGATACGGCAGTATTCGAAAGTGCCGATCATCATGCTGACAGCCAGAGGAGCGGAAAATGACGAACTTAGAGGCTTCGAACTTGGGGTAGACGAGTATATCTCCAAACCATTCAGCCCGAAAATACTGGTGGCAAGAGTACAGGCAATCTTACGCCGCGCCAACGCCTCCTCAGAAGATGTATTGGAGTACGGTGGCATTGAACTGAACCGCAGTGCCCATGAAGTAGTAATCGATGGAGAGAAGATCGATCTCAGTTTCAAGGAATTTGAACTGCTTGCTTACTTTATGGAAAATAAAGACATTGCGTTATCACGTGAGCGCATCTTAAATCACGTATGGGATTATGATTATTTTGGCGATGCCAGAACCATTGATACCCATGTGAAAAAACTGCGTAATAAAATGGGAGAAAAATGTGGAAAATACATCAAAACCATTTGGGGAATGGGCTACAAATTCGAAGTATCGTAGAGAGGATGTGGCGTTCTTATGAGACAGTCAATGCGGACAAGACTGGTCGTGCTGACGGCACTTATGATCATATTATGTATCGTGATCTGCTGGATCATGAACCTGTTTCTGCTTCCCGGATATTATGAAAATTCCAAGAAAAAACAAATGAATGATGTGTATGGAGAAGTGGCGGCACTATTTGATGAAAATGACTGGAAAAACATCTCTGACACGCAGAAAGATAAAGTGTACGATTCTCTGGATAAGATCAGTGCAAACAGTAGTGTAAGTGTATACATTATGAGCATCAATGTAGATTCTTCCAGCGGAATGGTAAGTAAAGTCGATTATCTGTATCCAAGCATGGGAAATCGTACGCAGGAATTAAATACTCAGCAATTGGCAAAATATGTAATGTTTAAACAACTGGGCAATGTATTTGATGAAAATTACAAATTATTGGAAGAAACGGACAAATATGAATTGTTTAACGTGTTTGACCAGAGAATTGACTCCAATTATATCGAGCTTGTCGGTGGGATTACAGGAGATTACTGGGTTTATCTACGGTCTAATTACCAAAGTATCCGAGAGAGCGCAGCAATCTCCAATGAATTTTTGACGTATGTCGGGATCCTTGTGACGATATTATGTGTAATTATTATGATCTTCCTAAGCAATCACTATACGAAGCCGATTCTAAAACTGGCACAGATTGCAAAAAAAATGGAAAATCTGGATTTTGATGTCCGGTATAAAGAAAACCGGCATGATGAGATCGGAGTGCTCGGACATAGTATGAATTCCTTGTCAGATAAGCTGGAACAGACGATTTCCGAGCTGAAGACGGCAAACAATGAATTGGAGCTGGATCTGCAGAGGCGTTCGGAGCAGGAACAGATGCGGCAGGAATTTCTGGCAAATGTGTCTCACGAATTAAAGACGCCGATCGCGTTGATCCAGGGATATGCGGAAGGACTTCAGGATAATGTCAATGACGATCCGGAGAGCCGTGAATTTTACTGCGAAGTTATCGTAGATGAAGCCGATAAGATGAACAAAATGGTAAAGAAACTGCTGAGTCTGAACCAGCTGGAGTTTGGAAACGGACAGGTGCATCTGGAACATTTTGACCTGCAGCAGGTAGTGCAGTCGGTATTGTCCTCGTCGGAAATATTGTTCCGCCAGAAAGAAGTTACCTTGTCCTATCATGGAGATCATCCGGTTTATGTGTGGGCGGATGAGTACATGACAGAGGAAGTTGTTATGAACTACGTCAGCAACGCCCTGAATCATGTTGATGGTGAGAAAATCATAGAGGTAAAAATTGTAAGCTATGATGGAAAAGCCCGCGTGAGTGTGTTTAATACCGGAAAGCCGATCCCGGAAGAAGATATTGACAAGATTTGGAGTAAATTTTATAAGGTTGATAAGGCAAGAACCCGTGAATACGGGGGGAATGGTATCGGACTTTCCATTGTCAAGGCGATTATGGAGGCACACAATCAGGCGTATGGCGTGAAAAATTATGATAATGGTGTGGAATTTTGGTTTGAACTTGACGAAAAGACGGAAAACTAGAAATCTGCAATTGCAGTCTTGACAAAAATATGTTAAAATAATAGGTACAGTTATATGATATGAAAAGGGGATGATTGCATTTATGAAAAGAAACGGATGCCTGATGCTCTGTCTCTGCCTGAGTGCAGCTTTGCTCAATGGCTGTTCCTCCGCCGATCTGAGCGAGGAAAACCAGGATAAAGTGGCAGAATATGCAGCAGAAGTGGTATTAAAGCATGATGCAAATTATGATAAAAAACTGATTGATACGGAGGCGACAGCCACGCCGACACCTAGTCCGGAGGTGAGCCGGTCACCGGAAGTAACACCGGAACCGACGACAGCACCGGAAACAGTAGTGACAGAAGACGGACAGCAGCCGGAAGAGACACCGGTACCGGAAGTTTCGATGGATGAACTGTATCAGTTGAAGAATGTGTCCATCTCATACCAGTCATATGAGATTTGCAGCAAATATCCCAAAAAGTCGGATTTCGCAATGACTGCCAAAAAAGGAGAGACCTTTATCGTGGTTCGATTTGTGGCAGAGAATAAAAGTAATTCGAAGACAAAAGTGGATCTGATCAAACGTAAGATTGATTATGAACTGATGGTCGGAGAGAACCCATACAATCCGACGATCGCGATGCTGATGAATGGCGGTCTTAACAATTTTAAGACGACATTAAAACCAAAGGAAAAGCAAAAAGTAGTGCTGATGTACAACATTCCGAAGTCGGAAGCAAATGCCGATACATTGACACTTACGATAAAAGATGGGGATAAAAAAGCACACACGATTGCATTGAAATCAAGCAGCAATGAGTAATGGAGGACAGAACATGGAATATGAATATAAAGAAAAGAAACGCAGTTTGTTTTTTGGTCTGCCGTTGTCTTTTACAACATATACACTGAGTCAGAAGAAGATTAATATCAAAAAAGGACTGCTTCGGACAGAAGAGGACGATACGCTGATGTATAAGATTCAGGATGTAAAACTGGTCCGCAGTTTGTGGGAAAGAATTTTTAAACTGGGTACCGTGATCTGTTATTCCGGAGATGTTACGGATGCAAAGCTGATGCTCACACATATAAAAAATTCTTCTGAGATCAAGGAATATATTCTTGAAACGTCAGAGGAAGAGCGAAGAAAAGTCCGTACTCTGCATACAATGGGATTAGACGGAGCGGATGATCTGTTTGAGGATGTAGATGATTAATTTGGAGAAAGATACCCGATGGAAAAGGAGGAGATTATCGTGGCAGAAAAACAGACAGAAATCTTGTTAGAGAGTGGGACCAATGAACTGGAATTGTTGGAATTTGTAGTAGGAACACAGCATTATGGTATCAATGTGGCGAAGATCCGTGAATTGTGCCAGTATCAGACGCCGACACCGGTGCCGAATGCACACCCATTTATCGAGGGGATTTTTATGCCGCGTGATATGCTTATCACGGTTATTAATCTTTCAAAGGCATTGGGAATCGCAGAATCGGGAGACACCTCTCAGGATATGTATATTATTACCAATTTCAATAACTTACATACGGCATTTCACGTGCAGAAGGTATTGGGAATCCACCGCATTTCTTGGGAAGATATCGCAAAACCGGATTCGACGATCAGTGCTGCAGGAAAGAGTGCAGCAACCGGAATCGCAAAAGTTGATGGAAGAATTATTATTGTACTTGATTTTGAGAAGATTGTGTCAGAGATTAATCCGGAAACCGGTTTGAAATTATCGGATATCGATGCGATGGGTGAACGATCCCGCCATGAATGTCCGATCCTTTTGGCAGAAGATTCCCCGCTTTTGCTGGAGATGCTGAAAAAGTGTCTGAGCCGTGCGGGTTATACACATTTGATCCCAACGACCAATGGGCAGGAAGCATGGGATACACTGCAGAAGATTCTTGCTGACGGTGGAAAAGTAGGAACCGATATCGCACTGGTGATCACAGATATTGAGATGCCGCAGATGGACGGACATCATTTGACAAAGCTGATCAAAGACGATCCGCGGTTTGATGGTATGCCGGTGGTAATCTTTTCCTCATTGGTCAACGATGAGATGAAGAGAAAGGGAGAAGCCCTTGGTGTAGACGCGCAGTTGTCAAAGCCGGAGATTGGTAAACTTGTACGACAGCTGGATCTACTTTTAAACTAGTTGAATTTGATAAAAATGACGACAGACCGGACTACATGAGTAGACTGGTCTGTCATTGTGATTGAATGGAGGGAAATGATAGATCATGGCAGGAAAAGAAGGAGAATCTTATCTGGATCAATTGCTGAATAATGCATCGACACCCCCACAGGAAGCGGGCTTGGAGCAGGTGAAAGAAAATGCCAGAAAAGCAGAAATTGATAATGTCGGACTGCAGGAAGCATTGGCTGTTTTAAATGATCTACCGGATGAGACAGGGATTCCATCAAAGGCGGATCCGAAAGAAGAGTTGGAAGATTTAAAAAACTTATATGAAGAATTTGGAAATGAAGTAATTCCGGAGGAAGAGCAGGAACCGGAACCCGAGCCGGAAGTGGAAACGGAGCCGGAGGTGCAGGAGGAAGAGGTTCAGCCGAAAGAAACGGAAATGCCGGCGGTAGACTTAGAGATGCCGGAAGAGACTCCGCCGGAAAGTTTGGAAGAACCGGAAGAATCAAAAGAGACAAACGAACCAGAAGAGTCAGTTATGTCGGAAGCACCTGAAATGCCGGCAGTTGATTTGGAGATGCCGGAAGAAGAACCCGAACCGGAAGAAGAACTTCAGCCGGAAGAACCTGTCGTGCCGGAAGAACCTGTCGTGCCGGAAGAACCCGAAATGCCGACGGTAGACTCGGTGATGCCGGAAACGGAAGAGGCTACAGCACCGGATGAAGAGCAGGAGCCTGCGTTTGAGGATATGGAGGCGATGCTTGACCTGTTGCAGCAGCCGGATGGGGAAGTTGAGCAGGAAAAACAGGACGAGCCAGAGGTTCCGCAGGAGACGAAAGAGCCTGAGCCGGAAGTGTCAAAAGAGCCGGTAGCGGTGGAAGATATTTTCCAGGATGCTCTTTCTGCTGTAGGCTATAGTGGCGATGAAGAAGATCTTGAACAGGAACTCGATATGTCGTCCGAGGTACAAGAAGAGAGTCAGGATTCACAGTTTGATGACATTCTTGCTTTGGATGATATCATGCAGAATGCATCCGATGAGGAAGGACAACCGGCAGAAGAAGGAGTTCAGTCGGTTCCTGTGCGGAAACAAAAGAAGGAAAAGAAGAAAAAACCAAGTTTGTGGAAACGGCTTTTTGGCAATGTTATTACGGATGAGACAGCCGCTTTAGAAGAAAAGGAGCGCGAAGAGGAAGAAGAGGCGTTCTTGAAAAAACAGGCGGAACTGATCGAGAAGAAAAAACAGTCCGAGGCAGATAAGGAAGAGAAAGAAAAGAAAAGCCAGGAAGACAAAGAGCGTAAGCAGCAGATCAAGGCAGAAAAAGAAGCGCAGAAGGCCGAGAAAAAAGCAGAAAAGAAGCGCTTAAAAGAAGAACAGGCGGCACAGGCAGAAAAAGAAGTGGTTGGAAAAATCAACCCGATCGGTGCTACTATTGTGTTTATTCTTTTTGCTACGATTGGTGTATTGATCATGGTAGGTGTATGGCTTCTGCCACGGCGTGCCAACATAAAAGAAGCAGAAAATGAATATGCAAATGAACAGTATATTGACGCATATCAGACGATATCAGCCGTCTCCATCAAAGAAGATGAGCAGGCATTGTATGATAAAATCGTACTCTGTTCTAAACTGGAAAGACAGATTCAGTCTTACCAGACAAACGTTTCCATGAACCAAAAACTGGAAGCTCTTCATGCACTGCTTCAGGGGCTGGATCTGTACAATAAGAAACAAGACGAAGTAAAAGCATTGAAAATTCAGAAGGAATATCTGCAGATGAAAACGCAGATCATAACCTATCTCGCACAGGATTACAGTCTGGATGAGGCGCAGGCAAATGAAATCAATGCGATTACCGATGAAGCAGAGTATACACATCGTTTACAGGATATTGTAACGGCAGCAAAATAGTGATGAACAGATGAGTGGAGGAAATTATGATAGCCATAGTAGATTATGATGCAGGAAATATTAAAAGTGTGGAAAAAGCATTACAGTTTTTGGGACAAGAACCCGTTGTAACAAGAGACAAAGAAACTCTTTTTCAAGCGGAAAAAGTAATCGTTCCCGGAGTAGGTGCTTTTGGAGATGCGATGGGAAAGATGCATCAATACGGACTTGTTGAAGTCCTTCGAGAAATTGCCGCCAAAGGTACTCCGATTCTTGGTATCTGTTTGGGACTGCAGTTGTTTTTTGAGAGCAGCGAAGAGACACCGGGCGTAGAAGGACTGGGACTGTTACCGGGAAAAATTGTAAGAATTCCGGACAAAGAAGGATTTAAGATTCCTCATATGGGATGGAACTCCATTCAGATCAATCCGGCTTCCCGCCTGTTAAAGGGCATAGAAGAGGGAGCATACGTTTATTTTGTCCATTCGTATTATCTTCAGGCTGAAAACGAAGCGGATGTTGCGGCGACGACAGATTATGTCGTAAACATTCATGCAGCGGCGGAACATGAGAATATATTTGCAACGCAGTTTCACCCGGAAAAAAGTGGAGAGATTGGATTGCAGATATTGAAAAATTTCATTGAATTATAGAAGAAAGGAACGAAGAGACAATGTTTACAAAGCGAATTATTCCTTGTTTAGACGTAAATGCCGGAAGAGTAGTAAAAGGTATTAATTTTGTGAATCTGCGCGATGCCGGAGATCCGGTATCGGTTGCTGCAGCTTATGATAAGGCAGGTGCAGATGAACTTGTATTTTTGGATATTACGGCATCCAGCGATGCCAGAGATATAAAGGTAAATATGGTGCGAAAAGTGGCAGAAACCGTATTTATTCCGTTTACTGTCGGTGGAGGGATTCGTACCATTGATGATTTTAAGATGATCTTGCGAGAAGGTGCCGATAAAGTTTCTGTAAATTCGGCGGCAATTCTGAATCCGGAGCTTGTATCGGAGGCTGCGGACAAATTTGGAAGCCAGTGTGTCGTAGTGGCAATTGATGCCAAACGCCGTAAAGATGCAGAAGGATGGACCATTTATAAAAACGGCGGCCGCGTGGATATGGGAATCGACGCGGTAGAATGGGCGATGAAAGCTGAAAAACTGGGCGCCGGCGAGATCCTTTTAACAAGCATGGACTGTGATGGAACCAAAGATGGATATGATATAGAACTCACACGTACCATTTCCGAAAATGTATCCATTCCGGTCATTGCATCCGGTGGAGCAGGAAAAAAAGAACATTTTTATGATGCTCTTACCGATGGAAAAGCAGATGCCGTGCTGGCAGCTTCCCTTTTCCACTTCAATGAAATGCAGATCAATGATCTGAAGGAATATCTGGCAGGACGCGGGATCAGCGTAAGACGATAAGTAATACGGAGGAAAGAGAATGGCTGGATTAACAGGACAGTGGCAGGAACAGTTGTCAGAGGAATTTCATAAAGAATATTATCAGAAATTATTTTTGTTTGTCAAAGAACAGTATAGCAAGGTACCCGTGTATCCACCAGCAAACGAACTGTTTAATGCCTTTCATCTGACTCCATTTGAAAAGGTAAAAGTGGTAATTTTAGGACAAGATCCTTATCACAATACGGGACAGGCACACGGACTCAGTTTTTCCGTAAAACCGGGGGTGGAGATTCCGCCGTCGCTTGTCAATATTTATAAAGAACTTCACGATGATCTGGGATGCTATATTCCAAATCATGGCAATTTGGAACAATGGGCAGAACAGGGTGTGCTTTTGCTAAACACCGTACTTACGGTGCAGGCACATCGTGCTATGTCACACCGCGGCGTGGGCTGGGAACAGTTTACCGATGCCGTAATAAAAAAAGTAAATGAGATTGACCGGCCAATCGTGTTCATTTTGTGGGGAAAACCGGCACAGGAAAAAGCGAAGATGCTCAATAATCCAAAGCATCTGATCTTAAAAGCACCACATCCAAGCCCGTTGTCGGCATACCGCGGCTTTTTTGGAAGTAAGCCGTTTAGTCAGACAAACGAGTTTTTAAAAGCTCATGGGGAGACACCGATTGATTGGCAGATAACAAACAAATAGGGGGAACGATATGCAGAAAGAGTGTAGCAGAATTTTACAGGAAGTTGAGAAGGTAATTAAAGGAAAAGAGCAGGAAAAGCGGCTGATATTGGCGGCGATACTGGCAAAGGGGCATATTCTGCTGGATGACATACCGGGAGTGGGGAAAACGACACTTACGATGGCATTTTCCCGTGCGATGCAGTTAGAGGCTAACCGAATGCAGTTTACTTCGGACGTCCTGCCATCAGATGTTTTGGGCTTTCAGATGATTCATCCGGATGGAACCAAAGAATATCAAAAGGGTGTTATTTTGTGCAACCTTTTTATGGCAGATGAGATTAACCGGGCGTCTTCCAAGACGCAGTCGGCTCTTTTGGAAGTGATGGAAGAAGGAAAGGTGACGATTGAAGGGGCGGCGTATCCGGCACCGGAGCCGTTTGTCGTGATGGCGACTCAGAATCCGGTAGGATTTGTGGGAACCCAGCTGCTTCCTGAGTCACAGGTGGATCGTTTTATGATCTGTCTGACATTAGGCTATCCTTCTCATGAAGAAGAAATTCTTTTACTGCAGGAACGACAGGGAGAAAATCCGTTGCAGCGAGTAGAGCCGGTTGTTTCGGTGGATGAACTGCTGGCAATACAGCATCAGGTGATGTGTGTACATGTAGATGAAAAAATATATGATTATATGGTGACTCTTTCAGAACAGACGCGAAATCATCCGATGCTTTCGCTGGGAATGAGTCCGAGAGGAACCGTTGCACTGATGGAAATCAGCAAAGCCATTGCATTTATGAATGAGCGAACTTGTGTATTTCCGGAAGATGTAATCTTTGCGTTTCCATTTATTGCTAAACACAGAATATATCTTACGGCAAAAGCGAAGGTGGAAAATCATACGAAAAATGAAGTGATGGAAGAGATTTTAGCAAAAGTAAAGGTACGATAAAGGTGGTAGTTATATGATTCGAAGTTGGATTCTTTATATCTTGACAGTAGGAGTAGTTTTTGTATTTACAATATTATATGGAAAACAAAGCGGTTTTTTACTATGTCTGCTCACCGTCTTGCTTCCATTAATTTATGCAACTCTTACGGTCATTTTGGGTTCCCGGATAGCATTTAAAATGTGCCTTGACGGGCCACATTGTCAAAAGGGAAATACAAGATGCTGGCTGTTAGATTTCCCGGATGGAAGTTTGCTTATCCAGGGAAATCGCTTATCCATACGTTATAAGATCTGTACTTCACAAGGAAAAATATGTGATAGGAAAAAACAGATTGTTTTTTTGGAAAATGATAAAAACTATGAGATGACATATCAGACAAAATATGCCGGAATGTATACCATTTGCATTGAAAGAATCACAATTTATAGTGGTTTTTCGTTGTTTTATAAAAATCTTGTAAAAGATTTGTCAGATTCTTTTTTTATTATGCCAAAATACCGGGAAGAACTGGTGCAGATCGAGCCGCTGCCCGCACAGCGTGAGGGAGACGGCGACACCTTTATCCAGGGAAAAGAAGGCAATGATCCAAGTGAAATACTTGGATTTCGTGAATATCGCCCGGGGGATAAGAGAAACCGAATTAATTGGCGTGCAACGATTAAGACGGGAGAACTTATGGTGCCACAATATGGTTTTCCTGTGGCCTGTGATGTGGGAATCTTTGTTGATCTGGAGCAGATTGATGAGAAAAAGACAGAACGGGTCTTGGAACTTGTTTATGCTCTTTGTATCGCGATGAAAGAGCAGGGAAGAAATTGGTATGTGATATGGGAAAATAGAAAATTAGATCGATTAGAGCGAAAAGAATTGAAAGGGGAATCAGATATTTATGCGACGCTCTATCGGATTGCCGGTTCCATCGGAGAACACAGCATAAAGCTGGAGAATCTGTATACGCGGCGGTTTGAGGATACCTATTTTTTGCAGGCATATTTTATCAGTGACCGGAAGAAACAAACGAATGCAGAAGAAGCAGCGGAAAAACTGCGTGCAGAAAAAGTGATTTGGATGGAATTGTAAGGGGGGACTGTGTTGTGAAAAAAATAGGAATACTTCCGCTGGCGGGGATGATCTTATGCGGCATGGTAAGTCTTTCCAGCGGGTTAAATTATTATACTCGTAGTTTCCTTTTTGTGGTACCCATTGTTTTTCATATTTTGTTATATTATATAGTGTATCGTTTTGTCAAAGCTGAAAATAACAAAAAACGCCAAAAATACAGCTTTTTGATATCAATGGGCGCATGGTCTTCTTTTTTTCTTTTGTTTTTAAAATTTATTATATCCGGATTTCAAAGTATCGGAAATCATATGTTGAAACTGGCAAATAATTGTTATTCTCTCGGACTGATCGTGGTTCCCGATGAGCAGGAGGAATATGCGGCGCTGGCTTTATTTGCGATTACCGGTGTCATTACGGTGCTTTCTTTGTGGTTTTATGAAAAGGAAGAAAAAATGTGGATTCCGGCACTGCCATCGCTTTGTCTGTTTTGTATTCCGCTTGCGTTAGATGGTGTTTCGGACGAATGGAGTATCGTGGGATATGGGGTGTCATTTCTTCTGCTTTTATGCGTAGGAAAGCGGGGAACTCTTTCTAAATTTGTTTTGGCAGGGGGACTTACCGGAGTTCTCCTAATAGTGGCAATATTTGGAAAAGCATGGGATGCAGTCAGACCTTATGTCCGGGAATATCGTGAACAAATGCATGCGACATTTCATCTGACTTCCAATCAACAGGAGGAAGAACAAAAAATACAGGAAATTGACTTTGGAAAATATGATAGGGATGGTTCCATCGAATACGAGGGATTGAATGCGCTGAATATTTATACCCGCACGGATCTGCGTCACAGTATTGTATATCTCCGCGGATTTGTCGGAGATTATTATGTGGATGACCAGTGGAATGGAGAGAAACAGAAACTGGGGGATCCGATGGGGCTTGCGATGGTTCAGCAGGGGATTTTGGAAATCCAGCAGGCGGCGGATCAGGATATCTATTATGGGTATGTGATGGATCAGGAGATGCCAAAACAGTATGGGAAAAAGAAGATTTCATACAGTGAGGAAGAAAAAAAGAAAATCCCGCAGCTTTATCTGACGGTGGATCCCCGGCTGAAAGACAATTTAATGGATTCTATGAACTTGGATCCAGGTGTACAGAGTACGATCGGAAAGGCGGCAGAAAAAATTCATACGGTCCTGCAAAAGGACTTTCATTACACCCTGCATCCTGGAAAAAGCGGGGAAAGTTCGGAACTAGAGACCTTTCTTTTTGATACAAAAACCGGGTATTGTACTCATTATGCCACGGCGGCAATCATGATGTTTCGCTCGCTTGGGGTTCCGGCACGATTGGCACAGGGGTATATGATCCGCGGAGATTATGTCAAACCGACTGAGTGGACGCCCGTGTACGACCGTAATGCTCATGCCTGGGTGGAAATTTATATTCCGGATGCCGGCTGGTATCCATTTGATGCGACAAACGGTGTGATCGCACAGCCCGGTGAAATGGGCCCGCTGGAAGACAATCCTTTGGCGACACCTACACCGCTCCCGGTTGTGACACATACCCCGGAGCCGGAGGTAAGAATTTTTGAAGAAGTGGAAGAAGAGACCCCGCAGGTGACAGAGACAGACGGTCCGAAGCAAAAGAAAAGTACGGATCAGCCGGCACGCAGTCGGTTTCAGAAACGAATTGTTCTGGGAATCTCGCTGCTTTTGTTCCTGCTGGCGGCAATTCTGATTTTCAGAGAGATAAGGCGAAAGAGAGAATATCGACGTAAAATTGTCAATTTTAGGAAACAAAAGGAATGGAAGGATAAATTTTTGTGGTTGCATTCCGAATGGGAGGAATGTATGAAAAAACTGGAGATTCCTTGTGCCTATCACAGTTATGAGAAGATGATCGAAGAGTTTAAAACGGGACTGCAGCGATATATTCCATCGGAAAAAATAACGGAATTTCAGGAAAATACGCAATTTTATGTGCATTGCTGCTTTACTGCCCGCTATGGCAAGGAGAGCATGACAGAGCAGGATTTTGCGCGGTGTGAAGCATATCTGCGTTTTGTATTTTTTGCAATTTCTGAAAACGAAGATCAGAAAGGGTGGAAAAAAATACGGAAATGTTGTATAGTAGATAAGATGATGAATAAAAAGAAGAAAGTTAGGTAAAACATGGGAAAAAAGTTATTTATAGCAGAAAAACCAAGTGTGGCACAGGAATTTGCCCGGGTGCTTAAAGTAAATGGACGGCGGGGAGACGGCTTTATCGAATCGTCCGATCATGTTGTGACATGGTGTGTCGGTCATCTTGTGACGATGAGTTATCCGGAAAGTTACGATCCTGCCTACGCAAAATGGGCATTTGAGACGTTGCCGTTTATTCCCGAAACATATAAATACGAAGTGATTGGAAATGTAAAAAAACAGTTTGAAACGGTAAAAAAGCTCCTGAACCGAGATGATGTGGAGGCAATCTATGTCTGCACCGACTCCGGACGCGAAGGAGAATACATTTACCGTTTGGTGGATCAGATGGCCGCGGTGCCGGATACCAAGGCAAAGTTTCGTGTATGGATCGATTCGCAGACTGAGGATGAGATACTGCGTGGAATCCGCGAGGCAAAGCCATTATCCGCATATGATAATCTGAGCGCTTCTGCGTATCTGCGAGCCAAAGAAGATTATCTCATGGGAATTAATTTTTCAAGAGCGCTCTCGCTTAAATACGGTGGCTGGCTTAATGATAATGTGTCCGGAAAAAAATGGACATCGGTGTCTGTCGGCCGTGTGATGACCTGCGTGCTTGGCATGGTAGTAAGCCGCGAATGGGAAATTCGCAAGTTTGTGAAAACTCCGTTTTATCGTGTGATCGGCTCTTTTGGAAGAGAACAGACAGACGAAGAAGAGGCTGCCTTTTTTGAAAGCGAATGGCGTGTAAATGGAAAATCCAAATATTTCCAATCACCAAAACTCTATAAGGAAAACGGATTTACTGAGGAGAGTTTTGCTAAAGAATTGATTGATACGCTTATGGCGGGAGAAAAGCAGGCAATCGTCGAAAAAGTGGAAAAGAAGAAGGAAAAGAAAAATCCGCCATTGCTTTTCAATCTGGCAGAGCTGCAGAATTTATCTTCGAAATTGTTTAAGATCAGTCCGGACGAGACGTTGCAGATCGTTCAGGAATTATATGAAAAAAAGCTTGTGACGTATCCGAGAACCGATGCCCGCGTGCTGAGCAGTGCTGTCGCAAAAGAGATTACGAAGAATCTCAAAGGGCTGCAGGGATATGAGATGGCACTTCCGTATCTGAGAGATATCGCAGAGCGAAAGAGCTTTCTTGGGCTGGAAAAGACAAGGTATGTGGACGATAAAAAGATTACCGACCATTATGCCATTATCCCGACCGGACAGGGATTGGGGGCACTGGCATCGCTAAAACCGCTCAGTGCCAAAATGTATGAGGTCATCGTACGGCGATTTTTGTGCATTTTCTATCCACCGGCGGTATATCAGAAAATGAATGTTTCTTTGACAATGGAAAATCCGTCAGAAGAAACTGCATATATGGAAAATTTTGTAACAACCGCAAAGGTTTTGGTGGAAGAAGGATTTCTGCCGGTGTCACAGTATTCGTTTGCAAAAAAGAAAAAGGAAGATAATCCAGAAAACGAAGAGGAGACGGACAGTGCGGCATTGGAGAAGATCCTCCCCTCCCTGAAAAAGGGAATGAAGCTGTCTCTGCATGACATGAAGATCAAAGAGGGCGAGACATCTCCGCCAAAACGTTATAACTCCGGTTCCATGATCCTTGCAATGGAAAATGCCGGTCAGCTGATTGAAGATGAGGAACTGCGCGCCATGATCAAAGGAAGCGGGATCGGTACGAGTGCGACGCGAGCGGAAATTTTGAAGAAGCTGGTAAATATTTCCTATCTTGATCTAAATAAAAAGACGCAGATCATTACGCCGACGCTGAAAGGAGAGCTGGTTTGCGGTATCGTGCGGTATTCTATCCCTGCGATGTTGAGTCCCAAACTTACGGCGAGCTGGGAAAAAGGTCTCACCGGCGTGTCGGATGGCGGCATCAGTGAAAATGAATATATGGACAAACTGACTGGTTTTGTAAAAACCCAGGTCGGAAAGGTAAAGCAGACCAACAATATTGCGCAGCTTCGTTCCTATTATCAGGTCGCAGCCGTATACTATAAGAATAAGAAAAAAGGAGAAAAGTAAAATGGCTCAGGAAATTACAATCAAACAATTATTCGAAGATCATCTTTCCCTTGCATGGGAGGAAATTGCAGCATATGAATATCCGTATGAAGTGCTTGCGGACATCGGAGATATCATAAAAAAGATTGGAGCAGCTCTGCCGGCAGATCGCTTTGAAAAGCGCGAAGGAGATATCTGGGTGGCAAAAAATGCGACGGTTGCGCCGACCGCCTGCCTGAATGGACCTCTTATCATTGATGAGGAAGCAGAAATCCGTCATTGTGCGTTTATCCGTGGCAATGCGATCGTGGGAAAAGGCGCTGTCGTCGGTAATTCGACTGAACTTAAAAATGTGATTCTTTTTGACGGGGTTCAGGTGCCTCATTACAATTATGTAGGAGACTCCATTCTGGGGTATAAATCGCATATGGGAGCCGGTTCGATCACTTCCAATGTAAAATCCGACAAAACATTGGTTGAAATCCGCGTAGGAGACAAGAAAATTCCGACCGGACGCAAAAAAGTGGGTGCCATTCTGGGAAGTTTTGTGGAAGTGGGATGCGGCAGCATTCTGAATCCGGGAACGGTCATCGGAAGCCACTCCAATGTATACCCATTGTCCTCTGTCCGCGGTTATGTTCCGGGCAGAAGCATTTATAAAAATCAGAATGAAGTGATAAAAAAACACGAATAAAAAATTTTTGTGCCAACGAATCCTCGGGGAGGTTGACATTTATTGAAAAATATTGTACACTTTTGTAAGAATGTGACGCAAAAAGAAAGGAGATTCTATCGACATGATTTATTCACAAGAAGTAGAAAACATGTGCCCGGTTGCTCAGGGTGTTAATCACGGTTGTGCCCCAATTCCAGAAGAAGCAAAATGGGTAAAAGCAAAAGAAGTAAAAGATATTTCCGGTTTTACACATGGTGTAGGCTGGTGTGCTCCACAGCAGGGAGCTTGTAAACTTACCTTGAATGTAAAAGAAGGTATTATCCAGGAAGCTTTGATCGAGACGATCGGATGTTCCGGTATGACTCATTCTGCAGCTATGGCAGCTGAAATCCTTCCGGGACGTACGGTAATGGAAGCATTGAATACTGACCTTGTATGTGATGCTATCAATACAGCAATGAGAGAACTGTTCCTTCAGATCGTTTACGGACGTTCCCAGAGCGCTTTCTCGGAAGACGGACTGGCAATCGGAGCAGGACTGGAAGATCTTGGAAAAGGACTTCGTTCCCAGGTTGGTACCATGTATGGTACATTGAAAAAAGGACCTCGCTATCTTGAGATGGCAGAAGGTTATGTAACTGCAATCGCTCTCGATGAAAATGATTTGATTATCGGTTATAAATTCGTTAGCCTTGGTAAGATGACTGACTTCATCAAAAAAGGCGATGACCCGAATACAGCTTACGAAAAAGCATGTGGTCAGTATGGACGTGTTGACGATGCTGTGAAACTCATCGACCCAAGAACCGATGAAGAAGTTGCAAAATAATATAAGGAGGTAACGAAATAATGGCTTTATTTGAATCATATGAAAGAAGAATTGATAAAATCAATAGCGTATTGAATGAGTACGGTATCTCCTCCATTGAAGAGGCTGAGAAAATCACAAAAGATGCTGGCTTAAATGTATACGACCAGATTAAAGGCATTCAGCCAATTTGTTTTGAAAACGCTTGCTGGGCTTACACAGTAGGAGCAGCAATTGCAATTAAAAAAGGATGTAGAAGAGCAGCAGACGCTGCCGCTGCCATCGGAGAAGGTCTTCAGGCTTTCTGTATCCCGGGTTCTGTTGCAGACACACGTAAAGTAGGTCTTGGACATGGTAACCTTGGTAAAATGCTTCTTGAGGAAGAGACAGAGTGCTTCTGTTTCCTCGCAGGACATGAGTCATTCGCAGCAGCAGAAGGTGCTATCGGTATCGCTGAGAAAGCGAACAAAGTTCGTAAAAAACCTCTCCGCGTTATCTTGAACGGTCTTGGAAAAGATGCTGCACAGATCATTTCCCGTATCAACGGATTTACTTTTGTTGAGACAGAGTATGATCCATATACAAACACAGTAAAAGAAATCGAAAGAATCTCTTACTCCGATGGACTTCGTTCTAAAGTAAACTGCTATGGTGCAAACGATGTTCAGGAAGGTGTTGCAATCATGCACAAAGAGGGCGTAGACGTATCTATCACAGGTAACTCTACAAACCCTACACGTTTCCAGCATCCGGTAGCAGGTACTTATAAGAAAGAATGCCTTGAGCAGGGCAAGAAATACTTCTCTGTAGCATCCGGTGGTGGTACAGGACGTACACTTCATCCGGATAACATGGCTGCAGGCCCGGCTTCTTATGGTATGACAGATACTCTCGGACGTATGCACAGTGATGCACAGTTCGCAGGATCTTCTTCTGTACCAGCCCACGTAGAAATGATGGGACTTATCGGTGCAGGAAACAACCCTATGGTTGGTATGACAGTTGCAGTAGCTGTATCCATTCAGGAAGCTGCTGATAACGGCAAATTCTAATTTGGGTTATAAGTAAATTGATATATTTAGAAATAAAAACAGGATCTGCTTTTGGGCAGATCCTGTTTTTATTGGGAAAGCATACTTTCAAGTAAAGCATTTATAATTTTTTGCTGCTTAGAATTGAGCAAATTAAAATTTTTCAATAATTTTTTTTCTGCTTCCGATAAGATCGTGGGAGAAGTAGAATAATTGCCGACAATATAATCGATAGAAACATTAAAAAGTTTGGACATAAGACGTAGTGTTTCTAAACTTGGGTAAGCCAATCCATTTTCATATTTATAAACACTCTGTTGAGAGATGAACAACTCATCGGCTAATTTTTGCTGGCTCCAGCCCTTACGCTCTCTTAAAAATTTTAGATTTTCCATAACTGAAAGTCCTTTCTATAAAAAGCGCATTTAAGTTCCCTATCTTTTATTATAACCATTATTGAATTAAAGATATAAAACTTCAGAGTGGTAAAAATTGACTTGACAACTACTTACAGTTGTTGTATCATGTTAGATGAGTTTGAACAATGGAAAGTTTTTACAAAGGAGCGATAATGTGATAACAGATTGTCATTGTCATATCTTACCACGGATAGACGATGGGAGCCAAAGCGTTCAGGAAAGCATTGCATTATTAAAAATGGAATATCAGCAGGAAGTTGGTAGAGTAATTGCCACTCCGCATTTTTATGCAAGCAAGTATTCTGTGGAACGTTTTTTGACACATCGACGTGAAAGTTATGAAAATTTGTTGTGTGGATTAGAAAAAGAAGACAGAAAGCATCCTGAAATTTATTTAGGTGCTGAAGTATATTACTTCCCAGGGGTAGGGAAAGCAGAGCATATCTCAAAGTTATGTCTTGGTGAATCAAATTATCTGCTTCTGGAGATGCCATTTTGTCAATGGGATAAAGAAGTTCTTCATGATGTGACGCAGTTGTTAGAACGTCAAAAACTCAAAGTGATACTTGCTCATTTAGAAAGGTATCATGAATTTCAAAAGAAAAAAGAAATCTGGAATGAGATTTTGCAATTGCCTGTGATATTACAAGTAAATGCGGATAGCTTTTTTAAATGGAAAAAGAAAAAATTTTGTTTGGATGTGTTGAAAAAGTTTGACCATGTTGTTTTAGGAAGTGATTGTCATAACATATCAAGACGGCCTCCGCATATAGAAGAGGCAAGACAGATTATACTGGAAAAAGGAAACCGGTCGATGCTTGAAAAACTGGATAGTAATGCAAAAAAGATTTGGCAGGCGTAAAGATGAATAAGAAAAAAATAGCAAGTATAGGATGCGTTGGGATTTTATGCGTAATAGTTATGGTGTTTATCATTAAAGGTACGAAACCAGTTTATAATAACTATTCTACGGATTCCAAAAATGCAAAAGCACAAAAAGAATTATTTTTACAAGAAGGAAAGGAAGCTACGATACAGATTGAACTGGGAGAAAAGAAGTATGAGAGTTTTGATACATGTGAAACTTACCTGGTTCTTGGCACAGATGCTAGCGGAAACGAAAATGCGGAGGGCGATGATTACCGAGGAAGTATGGCTGATTTTCTTGTTTTAGCGGTTTTTAACAAAAGTAAAGACACCTATGCATGGATTCAATTAAACCGCGATACGATGACAGAAGTGCAGCTGCTGGATCGCAAGGGCAAAGGAGAGGCTACTGCAGAAATTCAACTTTGTACGGCACATTGGTATGGCGGTACAAAGGAGCAGAGTTGTGAAAATACAGTTACAGCAGTTTCAAAAATGTTTGGAGGACTCCCAATAGATGGATATTATGCACTTGGTATGGAAAAAATTGCAAAGTTAAATCGTCTTGTAGGTGGTGTCACCGTCACTATTCAGGATGATTTTTCTAAAATAGATCCTTCCATGAAAAAAGGAAACACGGTTACATTAAATGATGAACAAGCATATATATATGTTCATGACAGGTATAATGTTGGCGGTGAAGATAATTTATCCCGTATGTCAAGGCAGCGTGAATATATGAAATCCCTATTTGATACGATTCAGAAGAAGACAAAAGAGACCCCGAATACGATCAATAAGATTTATAAAGGATTAAAAAAAGATGCGGTAACGGATATAAATGGAAGAAAAATATCCAAATTAACGAATTTTGTTTCGCAAGGAACGTATCTTGGAATGTATATGCTGGAAGGAAAGGCAACATTAGGCAAAGCGCTTGGAGATAATGTGAAACATGTAGAATATCATGTGGATGAGAAAAGCAAGATTTCAATATTAACAGATATATATGGATTACAGGAAGGAAAAGAGAGCAATGAATGAGCAAAAGAACGATGTCGTTATCACAGAAGAGGATGGCGAGATTGAAATTGATCTGTTGGAACTATTTTACTACTATCGAACTAAATGGCTCCCGATCATTGTAATGTTTTTAGCAGGAATTGTGCTGGCGGGTGGTATCACTAGATACGTGATCACACCAAAATATCAGGCACAATCCAAATTATATGTTGTTTCTGCCTCAAATGATTCGGTGGTAGACCTTGCCGATCTGAATATCGGTACTGCTCTTTCGAAAGACTATGAGCAGTTGTTATATATTCGTCCCATTGTAAATGAGATTATTGAAGAGAAAAAACTGCCGTATACCTATGAAGAAATGTTAGATATGATAACGGTTGCTTCGATTGATGAAACTCGGATTTTGACAATTACTGTGGAGAGTAAGGACCCTCAAGAAGCTCAGGATATCGCGAATGCGATGGCAGATAAGGCAGTAGCATATCTTCCCAAATTAATGGAAAGTGATGCGCCCAATATCGCAGAGCGCGCAATCTATCCAGAACTTCCAAGTTCACCTAATTTAATTAAAAATATGTTGATAGGAGGCGTTGTCGGACTGGTATTGGCAATCGGATTCTTTAGTGTTATCTTCCTGATGGATGACACAATGCAAAGTGCCGAAGAAGTGGAAAAAGCATTTGGTGTTATGCCGCTTACGGTGATCCCGGAAGGAAATTTGGGCGCAGCGCATACAGATCGGGAAAAGGCAAAAAGGGCGAAACGAAGAAAGTTAAAAATTTTACGGCTGCTTCGTGGTAAAAGACGGAGAGGAGGCAGAAACAATGAGTAAACTGATTATTAAAAATATGCCGGAATTACCATATTCCGTAGAGGAGGCGGTAAACCGTCTTCGGGTAAATATCAGTTTTTTAGGAAATGATATAAGAAAAATTATGGTAATTAGTTCCCTTCCTAATGAGGGAAAGAGTTTTGTGACGATGCAATTGTGGCATCAAATGGCAGAGGCAGGTACAAAATCCATCTTTGTCGATATGGATTTGAGAAAGTCTGTGTTGTCAGATAAGTATGAGTTATCAGTTGATGACAAGACTGAGATAAAAGGGACTTCTCATTATCTGGCATCCGATTATCCTCTGCCGGAAGCAATTTATAAGACAGATCTTGAATATGGAGATTTTATTCCGAATGTGGATAATGTAGTCAATCCATCTATGCTTTTGGAAAGTGTGAGGTTTGAACAAATGCTAAAAGAATTGGAAAAGGAATACCGTTATGTATTTGTAGATTCACCGCCACTTGACCTGGTGTCTGATGGGGAAAAAATTGGTTCTTTATGTGATGGAGCAATTCTTGTTGTTCGAAGTGGAATGACTTCAAAAGGGATTGTGAAAAATTCTATTCGCCAATTGGAACGTGCCGGATGTCCTTTACTTGGTATAGTATTAAACCGGGTAGAGAGTGCAAAAGGCGGCTATTATTATAAAAAGTATGGTGGCAGCAAATATTATGGTAATAAATATTATACAGATCCTTATTACTATAAAAACTGATCCACGGCGGAAAGCAATCCGCTAACAATTATTTATGCGAGTCAACAAACATTTGTTTGTTTTCTCTATACATATTCTAGGAGAAAGGAGGATTGTAAAATGAAAAAGACGTTGAAGAAACTGCTTGTTTGTACATTAGCAGCTGCTCTTACATTTGGTTCTGCATCCGCAGCCTCTGCTGCACAGAGCCCTGTAACATCGGTAGAGCCAGAAGCAAATACAGCAGTGAAAGCAGAAAAAACTAACGGTATCGTTGCAACGGTTGATACAAAAGCAAATGGTACAGCTAGTCTTGGAACAATTGCCAAAACTTCAAAGAAGAGCATTGTTGTTGCAGCTAAAGTTACTGTAAATGGTGTATCTTACAAAGTTACAGTAGTAAAAGCAAACGCATTCAAAAACTGCGCAAAAGCAACTGCTGTTACATTGCCTAATACCATTAAGACAATCAGCGCAAATGCTTTCAAAGGCGCGAAGGCTTTGAAGACAATCACATTGAAAGGCACAAAGGCAGTTACTGTCAAAAAAGGTGCATTCAAGGGTGTGAACTCAAAGAAACTGACAATTAAAGTAAGCAAGAAGATGTCTAAGAAAGAATTGAACAAATTCAAAAAGGCATTGAAGAAAGCTGGCTTTAAGGGGAAAGTAAAAGCTGCTTAATTTTCTTTGAATGGTGTAAAACAGGGTAGGGAACAGACCACTCTCTGTATAACCCTATCCTGTGGCATACACCATAGGAGCGAGTGTAATTAGTTTATAGTACGGGAGAGGTGTTTTATGTACGTAAAAGAGAAGCATGGCTGGACAAAACATGGTGATTTTGTAATATTAGATATTGTTGTTCTTGAGGCAGTGTATTTTATTTCTTATATGATTCGTCATGGTTTGCATTTTCAAAATAGCATTTATAAAGAACTTGGTATAACAATTGTAGTATTCCATTTTCTGTTAATTTTTTTTATGGAAAACTATCGTGGGATTCTTCGACGAGGACGCTTACAGGAATTAAAATCAGTGATTAGTTATTGTACGTTCCTTTTTGCTGGTTTGATGGCGTACATGCTAGTCAGAAAGAACACAGGAGATTATTCGCGTTTGACAATTGTAATATTTTATATACTTGCTATCATCTGTTTGTACATAGAACATCAAATGCATAAGCATTATCTTCAGGTGCGGCAGTTGAATGCTAAACGTACTCAATACATTATGCTGGTATGTCGTGAAAAGGATGCGGAAGGTCTGATTCAACAGATTACCGAAAATAGTTATGGGGAAACCCGTATTCAAGGTATTGTTTTTCTGGACCGCAATGCCAAAGGAGAGACCATTGGGAATGTTCCGATTGTGGCTAACCGGGAAGAGATGCACGATTATGCCAAAGAGCATGTGATTGATGAAGTGATGATTTGCGCGGATAGCAGCGAAGTGGAAGATATCATTGATGGATTTATCTACATGGGTATTACAGTGCATATTGATCTGGAATCTATCATCAATGTTCAAAACGGCATGGTGAATAAAGTGAATGGTGTGCAGGTGCTTACAACCTGTATCAATTCGGTAACACCGCGACAGCGTATTATTAAGCGAGGAATTGACATCTTTGCAGCATTGATTGGTTGTGTAATTACAGGAATCGCAACGATTTTTATCGGACCAATTATTTTTTTTCAATCTCCGGGCCCGATTTTTTTTACCCAGGAGAGGATAGGAAGAAATGGGCGAAAGTTTAAAATTTATAAATTTCGTTCTATGTATGCGGATGCAGAAGAACGAAAAGCTGAACTTTTGGCAGAAAATGAAATGAGTGGTCTGATGTTTAAGATGGAAAATGATCCAAGAATCACACCAATTGGTCATTTTATTCGTAAAACAAGCATCGACGAATTACCTCAATTTTTTAATATCTTGAAAGGCGATATGAGTTTGGTCGGTACCAGGCCGCCTACGGTGGATGAGTATGAGCAGTACGAAATGATCCATAAAAGCCGCCTTGCAACACGCCCAGGGCTTACAGGCATGTGGCAGGTCAGTGGAAGAAGTGATATCACAAATTTTGATGAAGTGGTACGTTTGGATAATGAATATATCCGTAACTGGAGTATCGGTTTAGATCTTAAGATCATTTGGAAAACAATCGGTATTGTACTCCACGGAACGGGTGCAAGGTAAGATGTAAGGTATAAAGTAAAATGATGATTTAATAATGGCAGAATGTGGTAGGTATAGAAGGGAAATGGATAATGTGGTATGTAATATGGACAAAGACCGGAGGCGAACATGCCTGTCTGGAACTATGTAAACAAAAACTAGAACCTGGCACTTACTGGAATATATTTGTTCCTACTTATATTACAAAAGTACACTTTAAAAAAGAGTGGCATGATCGCGAAAAGGTATTGTTTCCTGGCTATGTATTTATTGAAACGGATCAAATTGATATCATATATCAACAATTAAAAAAACTGACAATATTCACTAAATTATTAACGAATACAGATGAAATATTGCCTATTTATCCGGAAGAACAGGAATATTTACAAAGTTTGTTGAATACAGAAAAGCGGATTGAATTTTCAGAAGGTTTCTTGTACGGTGAAAAGGTATGTATCACCCAAGGGCCTCTTCGAAATTACGCCGGTGCTATCTACAAAGTAGATCGTCACCGCCGTGTTGCTTATCTGAAAGTCAATCTCTTTGGAAGGCAAACGCCTGTCGAGGTAGGATTTGGTGCTGTGAAGCGCTTTACCGAAAAGGAATTAGAGCAGATCCGTCAGAGAAACATCAGGCGGTACGAAGAACAGCAGGTTCTAAGACAAAAACAGAACTCAGAGTCAGCACGGACAAAAAAAGTCCGTATCAAAGGAGGCGCCCTTGCTGGAATGTATGGCACTCTGATAAATGAAAATGAGAAAGATGACGAATATACCGTCCTGCTTCCAATCTTTGGAGAAGAAGAGAGCAAGGTGTATTTTCATAAAGATGAGATCAAGGTTGTAGAGTAGTAGAGAATATGAAGTTTTGTTGATTTCTGTGACGAGTGACGCGCAGGAAAGACAAGATGGACAAATTGTGTGGACGAGTCCGGTTTTGCTGGTGGCGAAAGCGGAATGGCGAAGCATGGGGGTTTTTTAGAATTAACAAAAAATAAATTTCATATGTGTGAGGAGAAGTAAAAAATGGATGAACCGATACGTGTAGCTCAAATAATGGGAAAATTATGGGCTGGTGGGGTTGAAATGGTTGTTTTCAATTACTATAGAGCGATTGATAAAAATAAAGTACAGTTTGATTTTTACTACGATGCAGATTCTACTGTAAAACCTCCTCAGGAATTAATTGACATGGGGGCAAGGTTTATTGAAATTTCTCCATATCAGAATTTGCTTCAGTATTTAAAAACACTCAAAAAGCATTTCAAAAATAATAATTATAAGATAGTACATTCACATATTAATACTTTGAGTGTTTTTCCATTATATATGGCATGGAGATGTGCAATACCGATTCGTATTGCACATAATCACAGTGTGCCAGGCAGAGAAAACTTAAAAAGAACGTGTTTGAAGCATATGTTAAGGATTTTTTCACGTGTGTTCTCGACAGATTATTTTGCATGTTCCGAAAAGGCGGGCAGGTGGCTTTTTGGAAATAAAAGTTTTGATAATGGAAAGGTCACGGTAATTAGAAATGCTGTAGATTTTAACAGATTTAGAGTAACAGAAGAAGTTTTGGCACCGATAAGACAAAAACTTGATATTGAAGGGAAGTTTGTTGTTGGACATGTGGGGAGGTTTACATTTGCAAAAAATCATAAATTTTTAATTGAGATTTTTAAACAAATAGTAGAAAAAAGAAAGGATGCAGTACTGATGCTTGTAGGCAATGGAGAACTGAATGAGAAAATTCATAGTTGGGTTGATGAAAAAAAACTGAAAGAGCAAGTTGTTTTTGTTGGACAGGTATCAGATCCGGAACGATATTATAGATTAGCTGACGTTATGGTTGTTCCTTCTATTTTTGAGGGATTATCATTGACTACAATTGAAAGTCAGATTGCAGGTGTTCCAGTTGTTGTATCTAAGGTGGTTCCGGAAGAAGCAGTTATTAGTGATGGATGTATCAGGTTAGAATTAAGCGATAATAAATGGGTAGAAACAATTCTGGAATATAGTGAAAAAACAGTAACATTAGATGAAAGAAGCACGCTGTATAATATTAATATAGCAGCAAAAAAAATGGAAAAGATTTATTTGGAAAAATTGGGAGGTTAGTGTGAAAGAAAGTAGAGGAAAGCCATAGATTGGCGCACTTAACTAAGCTGTCTAAGGCAGGCAACTTTTTGAAGTGTTATTGAGTTAGAAAATTCGATTAAGAAGC
>DJEU01000057.1 GCA_002431395.1 Lachnoclostridium sp. UBA5890 | reverse complement strand
ATCATACCACATTTTACGATGTAAATCAAGGTTTGTATCCATTTTAGGAAATATTTCCTTCATACCGCTCAATTTCTCTTTGAATTGTTCTCTTCACTTTCTCGATATCCAGCGGTTTCGCCAGATGCGCATTCATCCCGGCTGCCAGGCATCTTTCTTCATCTTCTTTAAAGGCATTTGCCGTCATCGCTATAATGGGAATTCTGCCTGCATCCTGCCGCTCCAGCTGCCGGATTTTTCTGGTGGCTGTCAGCCCATCCATTTCCGGCATCATAATATCCATAAGAATCGCATCAAATGTGCCGGGCGGCATCGTAGTAAATAATTCAACTGCCTGCTTTCCATCATGTACCGTGGTGATTCTGGCTCCTTGATCACTCAGCAGCATTTCTGCAATCTCTGCATTTAATTCATTGTCTTCGACAAGCATCAAATGTCTGCCATGAATATCACTTTCTGTCAGTTTTTCTTCCCTCTGTTCTTTTTCAGGCGGCTCCGCAATTTCAAACGGAATACAGATAACAAAGGTAGAGCCGGCTCCTTCTTCACTGGTAATGGAAATTTCGCCACCCATTTGATCTAGCAGCCCCTTAACGATTGCCATTCCAAGACCGGTGCCATGATAAACACTTCTCGCATCATTTTTTTCCTGTGCAAACGGCTCAAAAATATGTTCTAAAAATTTTTCACTCATTCCCACTCCGGTATCTGTGATCGTCCATCGATATGTACAAATCCCGTCTTTTTCTTCCAACGTATCCACGATCGTTGTAATTTTCCCACCCGGGCGGTTATATTTGATACAATTTCCATAAATATTCAGGAAAATCTGCCGCAAATGAAGTGGGCTTCCATAAATATAAGGATATGGTATCACGGATTTTTCTTTTTCATAATCCCATTCTATCCCCGCTTCCACCGCACGTCCAATGATGATCGTTACAATGTCCTTCGTCAAATCAACTAAACTGATCCATTCGTGCGTTAAAACCGCATTTCCATCTTCCAGTTTACTCATCTGCAGCATATCGTTGAGAAGAGACAACAGATAATTGGCGGAAACCTGCATTTTCTTATGATTCTCCAAAAGCAGTTCCCTCTCTTCAAAATGATCCTGGTCGATTTTCAACAACCCGATAATCCCATTTAACGGCGTTCTAATGTCATGCGACATACGCGACAAAAAATTAGATTTTGCCACATTGGCACGTTCTGCCACAACCATTGCCTCCCTCATCACCGCAAGCTGTCTCTGCTCTTTTTCCACCAGTTCCTCGACATTGCGGAATCCCAGCACGAATCCATCCTCCAATGCTTCTTGCGACGTCCGTACAATATGGATTTCCACATAAAAGGTATGATTTCCATCCAACGTGCAATTCAGGCGTTTTGTAATGCTACGCTTCGCAGCCAATTCTTTTCTTAAATTTTCTCTGGAAAATTCTTCCAGGAATTCTTTTCGTTGATCCGGTACCAAAAATTTTTCCGCATACCTGCGAACGCACTCATTAATGGTTACCTTTTTATGGACTGCTTCAAGAATCTCTTCTAATTCGTATCCCTCTTCCACCTTTACTGCAGTAATAAAATCATTGGCAAGATCCACTAAAAAAACGGAGGAATATTCTTCTCCGAGTGCCTGTGTCACCGACTGGCTCCGGACGAGTTCCTGTTTGGCTCTCTCCACTTCCTTAAGCGCATTTTTCAGTTCCTCATTTTCTGCCAGAACATGAATATGTTTTTTCAAAAGACTTGTCTGAAGGGCATACATAAAAAATATCGTGCTTAGAACAATTGCCGTTCTTCCGATCCCTCTCACGGAAAAGACCGCTTCCAGTATCATGCTTAAAACAATATATGCAAAAATGAGCAGCATAATCTTCATTTCCACATTTTTGTCCAAAAGTTGTTTCCGAACAACCGCCACCGCAAATACAAAAAGATAAAAAACAACGCAAAGCTGGGTTGTATACCCTAACGGTCCCCGCTGAAACACATTGAAATTATCATAGGAATATACAATATTGGTAAAAAATACCGAAAATGCACCTATTATATTAAGAAATTCCGGCAGAAAAAGGAGAATTTCTTTTCTTCTTTCTCCCCTTTTTTCTCTTAACATCTGTATCATTACATAAATCATCATAGGGCGGATACTGTACCCCACCGCAGACAAAAACATACGTAACACCGTCGGTCTGTCCCACTGTGCCGTGACCAGTTCAAGATTATATGTCACGAGTTCAAATAACTCCAAAAAACAAATCACCAAAAACATTTTTTTGCTTCTGTCACTAATCACTTCATTTTTTACCAGCACAACAAAAAGAAAAAGAAGCCCTGCCACAGGTGCCAAGTTGTTTTCTATTAAAGAATTTATTGTCATAAAATAGTCCTTTCCCAATACTCTTTTGTAAGTCAGATTTACATATCACTTTACTATAGAGTATACAACTTTTTCCAGCATTTAGCAAGGCTCTTCGTCTTTTATTTCCATTTTTCTAACGATTCAGCCATTTTCATTTTCTTCTTTCCTCATTAAAGAATTTTCTTTACATTCTCAATCCATTTGTCAATTTCTTCCTGTGGCGTCTCCAGATCACTTCCACCGGTAGAATCAAACTGCACCTGCAAATCGCAGTCAAATTGCGCCCCTTCGCACATTTCTTTCATATCTTTGATCACATGTCCCGGCCAGCCGCCATTTGTCATAAACGGAATCACTGTCTTTCCGGAAAAATCCTGCGCATGCAGAAATGTCCGAACCGCCGGTGCCATCGTGTACCACCACGTAGGGGTTCCCACCGCAATCACATCGTAATCTGCGATGTTTTTATCAACCGGTTTGATCTCCGGCTCATATCCGCGATTCACTTCTTTGTGTCCTTGCTCCACAACTTCATCGTAACTGCCGGAGTATGGCGTCTTGGTATCAATCTTCAAAAAATCGCCACCTGCCTCTTTTTGCAGCATTTTGGCAATTCGCTCCGTATTTCCATTTGACCATGAATAATAAACGATCAGTAATTTTTTCATGATGTGTACCTCCTGATAGTTTGTTTGTATAGAAATCAGTATAGCACTTGAAGTTCGGTCCAAGTCAAGAAAAAGTTGGTGGAGAGGTGTAAAATTGGTAATTCCTTTATTTGGGAATTGCCGTTTTGGCTTGCCCCGCAGCGGAAAGGCAACGGATTCAGACGACTTCTTCGATTTACGTTGCCTTTTCGCCGACTCCTGCCATGGAAAGGCAACCGATTCAGGCAACTTTCTCTATTTTCGTTGCCTTTGGAGCTTCTTGCCAGCTTTAAAAGCAACGGATTTCGCTGGGTTTCCCCGTTTACGTTGCCTTTTCGCCCCCGCCGCACAAAAAGCAAGCTCTGCAGCAATCAAAAATCACTGCAGAGCTTGTCCACCATTTTTCTTATACCCACACTTCTATATTTTACCTTTTTTACTCATGTTCGTACCAGCCGACGATGCCCGGATTCAGGTTAATGTTAATCTGCTTGATCTCCTGGTATTCTTCCAAGCCGTGTACGCTGAGTTCACGGCAAATGTCTGCACATTGAGATATGGCGTTACCGCCGATATGATGTACTCCGGAAGTCCCATTGTGTTACAAATATTGGCAACCGTAAAGGCTCCCACAAGCTTCTGCACGCGGGCGGCACGAAAAAAGTGCTTCCTCTGCAGAACATTTTCCGAAAGATGGAAGTTTTTTCCAAATGGGAACTGCTGCGTTATCAGTCGCAAAGTTAATCAGAACAACCGCTCATAGATGGCACGCACCTCATCCCGGTCAAGTTCGGTGTAATTGTTTGCCATCAGGCGTCCCTGGCTGGTCATTACATTTTCGGTAAAGTCGTCCAGTTCTTCTTTGGACACCCCATATTTGCGCAATGCCTTTTTCGGGCAGAGATGATTTAACAATTTTTCAAGTTCATCGTATACTTCGTTCTTGTCGCAGCCAAGAATTTCGGCAAGCATGGCATTGAGCTGCTGAATCCGTCCTTCCGGTGCTAACCGGAGATAGGTCTTTAAAACTTCCGTGAAAATGGCGTAATTCGACTCCCCATGCGGCACATGATATCTTGCGCCAAGCGGGTAACTCATTGCGTGGACAGCGGCACATCCGGCATTCCCAAACGCAATCCCGGCAAATGTACTTGCCAGCTGAAATTCTTTCAGATCGGCCATCCGCGCCTCTTCGCCCTCTTCCGCAATTCTCTTATACCCCGCTAAGATCATATGAATTGCCTTCGTCGAATACATTCTCGTAAAGGCGTTGGCTTTTGGGGAAAGATACGACTCCACAGCGTGGATCAGCGCATCGATCGAGCTTGTGGCAAAGAAGCGGAATGGCAGTCCCAGTAACAGCTCCGGAATCAACACCGCCGCATCGGCAAACAATGCCGGCTCTGCCAGTCCCAGTTTGGTGTGGCGGCTTTTCAATTCTAATATGGAAATATTTGTCACTTCGCTCCCCGTACCGCACGTCGTCGGCAGGATGAAAAGTTCTTTCCCTTTTTTAGCCGGAATCTTATGATCGTAGAGATCCAGTACCGGTGATACTTTTTCCAAAGCAAATAATTTTGACACATCAATGATCGTACCGCCGCCGATGGCAAACACGCGGCTGTAATAACAATTTTTAATGTCTGCATAAATGGCTTCCACCATCTCATCGCTCGGTTCGCCGGTTCCGTATTTTTCCACATAAACAACGGTTGCCTCGCTTACGTATTTGGAAAAATATGGTTCGAAGATATATTCATTGGATAAGATCAGATCACCTTTTCCAATTTTGTATTCGTCACAAAATTCCTTACAGGTGTCACACATAAAAATTTCCGGTTTTACTGCAAATTGTTTCATTGGAATCCCCCTCTTTTACATGTTTTCTTTAATTGCTTCTTCCAATATGTCAAGTCCTGCCTGCAGCTGTTCGTCAGTGATAACCAGCGGCGCCAGGAAGCGCAGAACATTGCCGTAAATTCCGGCATTTTCTATAATCAATCCTTTTTGTGCTGCTGACTGAATGACCTTGCTCGTCAATTCCGGTGCCGGTTCTTTTGTATCGGTATCTTTTACCAGTTCGAGTCCGATCATGGCACCAAGTCCACGCACATCACCGATCACCGGATATTTTTCTTTCCAGGATTCATATGCCGCCATCACTTTTTTACCGATCTCGCAGGCGCGATCAGCCAGTTTTTCGCGCTCCATAATTTCAATGGTTTTCAGGGACGCAGCGCAGGCAAGCGGGTTGCCACAATACGTTCCGCCGATGATTCCCGATGTCACTTTTTCCATAATTTCTTCCCGGGTAATAACCGCACTCAATGGAAGCCCTGCCGCAATGGATTTCGCGGTTGCCAGAATATCCGGCGCACATCCGGCTTCTTTCCAATATTCGGAAGCAAACATTTTTCCGGTACGGCAAAATCCCGACTGCACCTCGTCTGCCACCAGACAGATTCCATATTTATCACAAATTTGGCGCACGGCTTTGACCCATTCGATCGGTGCCGGAATAAATCCGCCTTCGCCCTGCAGTGGCTCTACAACCATCGCCGCTACGGTCTCCGGCTGCGCGCATTCCTCAAATACTTTCTCAATGCTTTTTACATAATATTCCAGTCTCTTATCCTCCGGCATTCCTTCCGGCGCACGGTAATAATATGGAAATTCCGCGCGGTAAACGCCATCCGGAAATGGTCCCATACCGACAGCATATGCTTTTTTCGATGTCATCGTCATGGTCATCAGCGTTCTTCCGTGAAATGCTCCGGAAAATACGATAATATTCGGTCTGCCGGTATAAGATTTTGCGATCTTTACCGCATTTTCGTCTGCCTCGGCCCCGCTATTGGCAAAGAAGGTTCGTTTTTTCTCCCCTTTTACCGGCACGATTTGATTCAATTTTTCTGCCAATGCCACATACCCTTCGTGTGTCACGATATTAAACATTCCATGAAAATATTTCTCAGACTGCGCTTTGACTGCCTCAATGATCTCCGGCTGGCTGTAACCGACATTCAGTACGCCGACGCCGCCTACCCAGTCAAGGAAAATATTTCCATCCAAATCTTCAACCATTGCCCCCTCGCCACGCTCAATCGTTACCGGGTAAACACATCTTACCGCTGTCGCCGTCGCCGCCGCACGTCGGTCGATCAATGCTTTGGACTTCGGTCCCGGTACTGTCTCTGTCACAATTTTAGGTAATTCCTCTCTTAATGCCATAATAAGTCCCTCCGTTCTGTGAGTGATTTTCTTTGCTGTTTCAGATATTAGCACAATATTTTCACACATACAACGGTGTCCAGCCTAAATTTTTTGTTATCTTTTGTGCTGAATGACGAAAACGTTCTTGCTTTTCTTTTTAGGCTCTGTTACACTAAAGACAATAGTTACATAAAAAGGAGCATGTATCATGTCATATTCACTGCATTATTTTATCCGCAAAACCTCCACCCGCTATCAGCTGACACAGCTTGCCGGGAAAGCCGGACTTAGCGCGGATATTTCCTGGGTTTATCTGATGGAAGATATTGAAAATACGGACTTTTTGCGCGGCGGCGAACTGGTCATTACGACCGGTATGTCGATTCATTCGGAAAAGGCTCTCCTGTCTTTTGCAAAATCTCTAAAAAAGAAGCAGGCCTGCGGACTCCTGCTCAATGTCGGGCATTATATCACGAAGATCCCCCCAACTCTCGTCTCTTACTGTGACGAGCATTCTCTTCCGCTTTTTACGATGCCTTGGGAAATTCACATTGCCGACCTTATGGAACAATATTGCAATGAGATTACGATTCAGCGAAATATCCGCTCCCAGATTGAAAGTGCCTTTGAAAAGCTGCTTTTTTCCACTCCCGCGGACGAAAGCGCGCTCGCTCTCCTTGCCCGCTACGGCTGCCATTCCGGCGATACCTTTCACATCACGGCAAGCCGCGAACCCATCCCATCCGCCACACATTCGCTCCCAATGAACGATCTGTATTATGGCATCTTTTTCCCGGGCGAATTTTCGGACAAAACTTATCCTTTTTCCTACGGGATCACTTCCTGCAATGATCTTTCCGCGCTCTACACCGCGCACCGTCAGGCATACGAAGCTTATCTTGTCAGCCGGATCAAAAAGCAGCCTGTCGTTTCTTATGAAGAAATTGGCCTTTACCGCGTTGTGCTTTCAATCTCAGATACAAATTCACTTCTTGCCCTGTCTATACCGCTTTTGCGCCCACTTCTGAATTATGACCAAAAACATCACACGGATTATTTTTCCCTGCTCCGCCTCTACCTCGAACACGGAAAAAGCGTGCAGGCAGCCGCCAATGCGATCTATACTCATCGTAACACCGTAAATTACCGCATCGGAAAGATCAAGGAACTGCTCGCTGCCGATTTTGACTCGCTGGCGCAATGCTGCGAATACGAACTTGCCTTTCACATCTATGATGTGCTTTCAGTCACTGCGCCCGAGGTGTGGGAAAACCTGGGTTGAGGGCTTTGGGCTTTTTGGCTTGACAAACCTTCTAATAAAGTATACATTATTAACAGGGTTACCCCCAGTGAAAACCATTTCAGAAAGTGAGGAATAGAAAATGAGTGAATGTACTCATGATTGCTCCTCCTGCAATTCAAACTGCGCCGGAGCACAACCACAATCATTGATAGCAAGCCCGCATGAGGGCAGTTCGATAAAGAAAGTTATTGGCGTCGTCAGTGGAAAGGGCGGTGTCGGAAAATCCATGGTAACCGATCTTCTCGCTGTGGCATTTAGCCGCAAGGGATATCATTGTGCCATTATGGATGCCGATATCACGGGGCCTTCGATACCAAAAGCATTTGGTCTGACACAAAAAGCAGAAGGAACTCAAGATACCATTTATCCGGTTAAGACGAAAACCGGTATCGACGTTATGTCGATCAATCTTCTTTTGGAAAATGAAACCGATCCTGTCATCTGGCGCGGCCCAGTCATTGCCGGCGCTGTGAAACAGTTCTGGACCGATGTTCTTTGGGAAGATGTCGATTATATGTTTGTTGATATGCCTCCGGGAACCGGTGATGTACCGCTTACGGTATTCCAGTCACTGCCGCTTGATGGCATCGTTGTCGTTACGACACCGCAGGATCTGGTATCCATGATCGTAGGAAAAGCCGTCAAAATGGCAGAAATGATGGACGTTCCGGTACTTGGTATCGTAGAAAATATGAGCTATGTAGAATGTCCGGACTGCGGAAAGAAAATTTCCATCTTTGGCGAAAGCCATGTAAAAGAAGTTGCTGACAAATACGATCTTCTCGTACTCAGCCAGCTTCCGATCAATCCTGCACTTACGGCAGCAGTCGATGCTGGCAAGGTAGAAGATCTGGAATTTTCTTACATGGATGATGCTGTTAAGATTATTGAAAACACAGAACAGAAAGCGTGAGCATAACAATGGAAACATGCTATATATTCGGTGCAGGGGATTTTACTCCCTGCACCATTGATTTAACTTCAAAAGATTTGGTAATTGCGGCAGACGGAGGATATGACTATCTCATCCGTCTTGGTTTGCGCGCCGATGTAGTATTGGGCGACTTTGACTCCGTCACTTCGCCGGATTTATGGGACGACGCAATCTGTGAAAAATTGACCTATCCGCCGGAAAAAGACGATACCGACATGATGCTCGCCATCAAACTCGGTCTTTCCCGCGGCTACCGCGAATTTGCCATTTATGGCGGACTTGGCGGCAGACTCGACCACACCATTGCCAACATCCAGTCGCTTACCTATCTCGCAGGCGAAGGTGCTTCCGGTATTTTATACAGCGATTCTTATGCACTTACCGTCATCAAAGACAGCAGTTTTACCGTTCCAAAAGACGCCACCGGCATGGTGTCCGTATTTTCCCTCAGCGATTCCAGCGAAAATGTATCGATCAAGGGATTAAAATACGAGGTGGATGGAGTTACACTAACCAATGCATTTCCACTTGGGGTAAGTAACGAAACAACTGCCAAAAAAGGAATTATCAGCGTGGGATCCGGCACTTTGTTGATCTTATGGCATCCGTAAGGTGCTAACGCCGGGTCTCTCTTTTCCCCTTTCATGACAATTTTCTTCCCTTTCATGGATGCATTCCCCATATTTCGACAAATTATGATAAACTATCTTTGGAGGCTTAGCCAATTGTGTGTATGACAACGTGGGAACCGCACAGCCTGCTGCAAGCGCTCACACCGTTTGCCGGGCTTCTGCTGCAAAAAAGGCAGCTGTCCATATTTCAGACAACTGCCTTTCCATTTTGTCAAAGATAAGTGGTTATCGTACGTTCAAAGTTACTTTTGTACTTGCTTTTCCAACCTTGATCTTTACGATTCGTTTTCCTTTTTTCAATGCTTTCACTTTGATTGTAATTTTTCCGGCTTTCTTTGTAATTTTATTTACTTTAATCTTCTTTCCAGATACTTTTACAGCATCTGTTGTTACTTTTTTCGAATCCTTTGCGGTAACTTTAATGACAATTTTTACCGTTTTTCCTTTTTTCGCATTGATTTTCTTCTTTGCTGCCACAATTTTCTTTGCCGGATTTTTCTTTGCTGCCGGCGTTTTGCTCGGAGCGGTGACACTTGGATTTGCATCCGGTGTCGCACTTGGAACTGCGCTTGGGCTAGCACTTGGACTGGTGCTTGGTGCCGCACTCGGACTTGCACTTGGTGTCGCCGACGGCGTTGCACTCGGATCCGGCTGTGGTTTTTCCTCTTCAAATGGTTCAGATGGCACTTTCGCCTCCGGAACTGTCTTTACACGATACACGGTCTCTCCGGCATTTTCTGCTGCGTACACAAAAGAAGTAATACCACGCAGAATCTGCTCCGGTGAGTAGTTCATAACACTGTCTGCCAGTTTTTCCTGGTCCAGATCAACAAATTCCAAAATGGAATCCGCAAGTGTATGACCATTTTTCACAAAATCCACATTTTCTGTTTCAATCATTGGATGAATTCCAAATTCTCCCAGCATTGTCAACGTCTGTGCCGTTGTCCAAGCATTGTTTGCATCATAGGAATCTCCAAGATATCCTTGGGTATCCTGCATTTTTCCTGCAAAACGAATGACTTTCTGACAAGCCTTTTCTACGGATGCGCTCTCTGTATACGGAGCCAATGGCTGAACCGCCATAACGGCATCATCGATCAAATTCCACTCAATGGAACCGGCGATCGTTTCATCTACATTTCCTGCGATTTTTGCCACAAGTTCCTCTCTTGTGCAGTAGTTTTCGCCTTCCGGCAATGTATAATTTCCGGAATCAAATGCAAAAAGCATCATTTGTTCTGCGTTATAGCTCTTATCTGCCTCATAAAGCTTTTTCGAAGCCATCTTTTCAATCAGATCATAACCGCCTGTCGTACGGGCATCCATACCAAGTGAAGTCATTGCAAGAACTACAAAGGCATAATTCTGCTCCGCTACTTTTTTCGAAGAGAACGTCTCTTCTGTTACGTTCGTCTTTGTAACGGCATCGTAAGTAGTTCCTTCCGTTGCAAGTTCTTTCAGCTGACGTGTCAATTTGTACTTCACTTTTCCATAAAATTCCGGTGCTTCAAATCCCGCGCGGGCAAGTGAAAATACCGCATACAATTCGTTGACACTTCCCAATCCCGGGATATGACCATCTGCAAAATACGAATTGTAAATTTCTTTTGCTGCAATTCCCTGTGCTTTTTTCATAGATGCTTCCGCGGATTCAACGGCAGGTGTTTCCGGATTTAAAGAAGCGTCATCGGCAAATACAGAAACTTCTGTAGATGGATCATCATAAGTGTAGATCAAGCTGATCTGGTCACCTTCCTGAAGCACATAGGAACCCAATCCTACATTGCTGTACTGGCCATTGACATAAAAGCTCCAATAATACCAATTTTCGCCTGCCTGTTCTGTTCCCATTCCATTGATGGATTCCAGATAAGGACCATATCCAGTATCTTGAATATCATAATTGTCTTTGTAGTCGGAAGCGTCCAATACCGCTTTTACTGCTGTAGCGGCATCTGTTCCTTCGTCAACCTGAACCGGCATTTTACCGATTGCCACAGTCTTTGTTCCATCGGAACTCTTTCCCTGTGCTGCCACATACACGACGATCTTTTCTGTCTTAACTTCACTCGCATAAGCTGTCAGTGCCGGTTCATTCCATGTGAAAATAGCTGAAAATACAAGTGCAATGACAAGACATATGCTCCATATCCTTTTTCTCTGTTTCATGAGAATCCTCCTTGTTAATATTTATTTTTCATACCTCACTATAGCATTATTTTGAAAAAAAGTAAACAAAAAGGCAATTATATTTCTCTTGTACTTTTATAAAAAAACGAGTATAATATAGTTTAGATGTGTAAGTTTTTTACAATTGATGAGGGGGTAAATTATATGGAGGAGGAACTGTTATTTTTTGATGAGTTAACAAAAATATATAATCGAAAAGGTTTTTTTAAGTATACAGCTTTGCTGTTAGAAGAACATCCGGGGATAGACTTTTGCTTAATTTATTGGAATATTCGACAATTTAAAGTATTAAATAATCTATTTGGAATGCAGACAGGCGATCAAATTTTAATTCATATTGCAGATATTTTGCACAATGAATTTTCCGATCAGATTGCTACCTATGGGCGGCTTGAAGCGGACAATTTTATTTGTTGTGTTCCCAAACAGGTAATGGATGCGGGATATTGGAAAGATTTACTTGATATCTCATTTTCCATCTCCGGTTCTACGTATCATTTTTATTCTTGCTGCGGATTATACCAGATTGAGGACCGCACTCTTCCAATCAACAAAATGGTTGATATGGCACGTCTTGCCATGAACAGTATAAAAAACAATTACATGAAGCCTTATGCATGGTATGATGGTTCCATGTTGGATACCATGATTGAAGAGCAGCGCCTTGTCAGCGATTTCCGTACAGCGATCGCGCAGAAACAATTTACGGTATATTTCCAGCCAATCTGCCGCGCGGATGACGGACTGGTTGTTTCCGCAGAAGCATTGGTGCGTTGGATTCATCCGCTCCGTGGCATGATTTCACCGGGAAGTTTTATTCCGCTTTTCGAGAAAAATGGTCTGATTCACATTTTGGACCGTTTTGTGTGGAATGAAACTTGTGCAATGCTGAAATCACGTATTGAAGCCGGAAAACATGTTGTTCCGGTATCCATCAATGTATCGCGTGTAGAATTTTACAATCCGGAACTTGCGGATGAAATCAAAGAAATCGTAGATAACCATGATCTGCCGACGAATCTGATCAAGATTGAGATTACCGAGACAGCATACGCAGATAACCCGTCGCAGGTACAGCAGGCAGTAAAACGTCTCCACGACTATGGTTTTCTTATTTTAATGGATGATTTTGGAAGTGGCTATTCTTCACTGAACATTTTGAAAAATCTTCCCATTGACATTTTGAAGATTGATATGCAGTTTATGGATAATCTGGATGGCAACGAAAAGGCTTCGATCATTTTGGAAGCAGTCATCCGCATGGCAAAATGGATGAAACTCCCAGTCGTTGCCGAAGGCGTAGAAACCCGCAAAGAATGGAATTATCTCAAGAGTATGGAATGCGAAATGGTTCAGGGGTATTATTTTTACAAACCGATACCGCAGGCAGATTTCTGCGAAGTTCTCGACCAGGAAGATCTCCAGAAATATGCTGTAAAAGAGCGAAATCTTTTTGAACTTGATGATACTATTTTTGACATATTTAACCATTCCAATTCAAAGGAAAATATGCTTTTCTACGATATGATCGGTGGTATGGGTGTTATGGAAATGACCGGCGATTCGCTGGAAATCCTGCAGGTCAACCGTGGATATTATGAAGTCTTTTACGGAACGGAAGCCCCTCTTACCGAGACGACACCGGTTCTCCACAAAAAGTTAAGTGAACCTACTCTTAGTCCTGTTCTTGCTGCCTGCCACAAAGCAAAAGACAGCAATCAGATTCAATCGATTCAGCTGCATTTGCAACGTCCGAATTCTAGTTTTATATGGGTAAATGTAAAACTACGGTACATCGGAAGTCGGGGGCGGCATTCCCTCTTCTATTTTGCAATTGACAATATCGATGAATTAAAGAAAGCGGAGCAGGAACGTTATCTTACTGCTTACAGTTCGGCATTGTTGAAAGTATTTGACAAGGTTTACCGGCTCGATTACGAGAATGGTATGGCCGAGGTGCTTCACACGAACCGAAGCGATGACATGAAAATTAAAGAGCATTATTATTTTAGAGACTTTTTCCAACGCTTTTCGAAAATGATCTCTGTCACAAATGGTGCAGAAGCGGATGCTTTCCAAGTGCTCGAATCGAAGGAGGTATTGGATCAGCGACTGGAAGAAAGTGACAATGGTTGTTATGAACTTTCGTATCATTTCACACCGCCGCGTGGAAAAACACAAACAATTTCGGCACTGATCTTTAAAATTGAACTGGAAGCAAATCACGAAGAATATCTTTGTTGCATGAAAAAACGGCTGCCTCACTAACGAGACAGCCGTTTGGCTTTAATCTTCAAAACTTTACTATTAATAAATAAATACCGCTTCCTGATATTTCGTCAATTCATAAATTTTCTTCGAATTTTCCGGTGACAGGTTCAAACATCCGTGGGAACCTCTTGTTTTGTACAGATCCTTGCTCCAACGGCTCCAAGGCTGCCATGTCGCGCAGTGGAATCCGGTTCCGGTCCAGGTAATTCTTACCCAATATGTAACCGGTGTCTTATAATTGTCACCGACAAGTATACGGTGTGTCTGGTGTTCTTTGATGAAATACATTCCTGTTCGGGTCTTTCGGCCTTCTACCGGTCTTCCGGAAATGGTCTCACATTCAAATACCACTTTCCCTTTTCGCCATACATAAACCTTCTGGTCTTTCAGCGAAATCTCCGTGAAGTTCTGCGTATCCCAGTCATTGGTTTTATTTTCAAGATCCATCTGATATGCAGTATTGGCAAATTTTGTCTTTCTTTTCAATGTGATCGCTGCCTGATTTTCTTTGGTTGGATCTTCCTGATAAGCACTTTGAAGTTTTGCATCAATCTCTGTATTCAAAGCCTTTTTCAACTGTTTCAGTGTCTCATCATAACTGATTGCCCAGCCATAATCTCCACCGGCTACGGAAATTTGTTTTCCTTTATGGTTTGTAAATGTGTGGGTCGAACCGACCGTCTTATACTTCAAACACATTTTTTCAACCCAGTCGGACATTTTCTCTTCATTAAAAGAAACTTTTCCATTTTTGTAACGAAGCCAGGAATAAATCAGCTTTGGCCCGACTTTTTCTGTCCGGTCATCCGTAATCTTCCAGGAAACCCATCGCATCACATACGGATTGCAGGCATCTAACTTTTGTTTCAAGCCGGCATCATCCGAAAAGATCTTCGGACTCTCATAGACTTCCGGATACTCTTCTTCATTTGCCAGATCAATCGTTTCTTTTCCTTCGGCGAGTGCCTCATCAACCGCCTTCGTCAACTGTTGGAACTGCAAAACATTTCCCTTATCTTCCGGCACAACGACAAGACATTTTTTCTCATCCGAAAATGCCACCTTCGCATCCGTCGGCACATTAATCGCATAATTTGCGCTGCCTTTATACATTTCTGATTTTTTAAGGCATTTCTCCAATTTTTCCGCATCATACGTCGGATTCATGTGAAGTTCCAATGTCTTCTTTTTCGGTATGGAAAAAATAGAAAACGATTCATGCTGTGCATCGTATTGTTTTTGCAATGCCTCTTTCAGATCGACCTCATAGGAAATGTCTGCTTTGGTCACTACAAGATTTCCATCATTTCTTCCTTTAATTTCCAACTGATAATTGTCATATACTTTCTGAAGCAGCTGCTCAGACTCATCATAACTCATTCCGGATAATTCATGCTCCCCGATCCAGGTGTTCGCATACCAGCGGTTTCCATAATAGACATGTGCTGCAATCACCAGCACAGAAACCGCAACGACCATTGCTGCGGTAATAATTATCCCTATTTTTACTTTCTTATTCATCATCTTCTCCATTTCGAAGCCTTGCTAATTATTTTATATTAATGTGGCTCCTAAAAAAGCCCACTATACGAAGTATAAAAGGATTCTCGACACTTGTCAAGGGATGTCACAGTATTGTAATATATTTCTTATTGTAACTATTCAGGACCGCTGTGCAAAAACAAAGGATCGTCGTGCTTGCACGTAAGAGACTTTGTTTTCTGCACAGTGGTCCTAATAGGGCTCCCCACCCCCTTATGAGCATTTTTAGCCTTGTCAAAGGCGGGAAAGAACACGTAGTGTTCGAAATGCGAATGGGCGCCCTCTCCTACCGGTTCTCGACATCAAAGGTAACATCCAAAAAGTATTTGTCCTCGCTGCCCTCGTTCAACTCCGTTTCGATCTGCTCCTGAATCTGGTTTTTCTTTCGTTCCAGGGTTTCGGGGAGGACGAGGTCGAAGGTAAGGCGAATGTCTGACTCACATTTGCTCACGCGGAAATCGTGCAGCGTAATCTGTTCATCGATTTTTTCGATACAGAAAAGAACTTTTTGTTTCAGCGCATCAGCTTCCTTGTCGTCGGTGATAACCGGATCATAATGAATTACAAGGTGTGTATCGAATTTTTTCAGGCATTCTCGCTCCATGCGGTCGATTGCCTCGTGGCTTACGAGGGCATCGACATTTTTGTCAATTTCAACATGAATGCTCGCAAAGCACTGCCCCGGGCCGTAGTCATGCACCATGAGATCATGGCATCCAATCACCATATCACAGGACTGAATATATTTTGTAAGTTTGTCATGCAGTTCTGTATCCGCGCCCTCGCCAAGAAGCGGGGAAATAGTTTCTCGGGCAAGCGAAATTCCGCTGTAAAGTACAAATAACGAGACGACAAGTCCCATAAATCCGTCGATCTGATATCCCATGCCATGTTCTACCAGCGTGGCGATCAAAACTGCACTCGTCGCGATCACGTCATTGCGGCTGTCCTCTGCGATTGCTTTCAATGTCATTGAGTTTATTTTTCGTCCCATCTTATAATTGTAGACCGCCATTCCCATCTTGATCACGATAGAAAAAAGGAGAACAAAAAGGACGACCCCCGAAAATTCGACTGGGGATGGATGAAGGATCTTTTCCACCGAGCTTTTGGCAAGTTCAAAGCCGATAAATAAGATCATCACAGCAACGGTCAGGCTCGCCAGATATTCGGAGCGGGCATGCCCATATGGGTGCACTTTATCCGCCGGTTTTTCTGCAATTTTAAATCCGATCAGCGTAACGATCGAACTTGCCGCATCCGATAAATTGTTCAGTCCGTCTGCCGCGATTGACATGGAACCTGCGAGATTTCCGATAATAATTTTGCTTCCCGCCAAAATGCAATTACAGAAAATCCCCACAATTCCCGATATTTTTCCTATGGATGTACGTTTTTTCGACTTTTCTTCCTGCTGCATCTCATTTCCTCCAATCCTTATTTTCTCCTGCAAATCCCATATTTTTCCTGCATGCGCACCAGTTTTTTCCGCATCGGCTTCCAGGCAAAATAAACAAAAACAATCGTACTGACGCCATGTACGACATCAAACAAAAATCCACTCGCTTCCATCATCCAAAATCCGCTCCACGTCGGCGTATTCGTCACCAGTAACAGCGACGCAAAATTGAGGATTGGGCCATATACAAATACCGTTGCCAAAAATCCGATGATCATTGGCAGAATTTTCCCCTGCATCGAGCGGCAGAAGCCCCCAATAATTCCGATAAGTCCCCAACTGAGCATTTGAAACGGAGTCCATGGTCCCTGTGAAAACATAAAATTTGACAAAAAGCCGGATAGCATGCCGACGAGCATTCCCGGCACACTGCCAAAACAACTTCCGGTAATGAGAACCAAGGCCGAAACCGGCTTAAACTGGGGAAGCCAGAAAAAGACACCGCGCGAAATGGCGATGATCGCCGAAAGCACAGTGATCATAATCATGTCTTTCATGCGTACCCGTCGCGCAAGATAAAATAAAAAGCCGGCAAAGCCCAGTAAGATCAGCACCGCGCACGGCACATAATAATGGTTACATAACCAGTCCCGCATCTTCCATCTCCTTTGTATTAATGCAATCAAACACTGTACTGACCTGCGGTTTATACACCAGATTCTGCATCAGGACCTCGTGCGGCTCGCCCTCGCTTGCCACATCGCCCTCAAACAAAAAGACAACATAATCCGCGATCTCGCCCACCAGATCAATATCATGTGTGATAATAATAATCTGCTTTCTCTCTCGGAACATATTTACCACTTTTTGGAAATTCTCTTTCATCAGTGGATCCATTCCTTTTGTCGGTTCGTCCAATATGACAACATCCGCGTGTTTCATAAGAAACTTCAACGATGCCGTAAGATGCTGTTCGCCTCCGGAGCAGTCCAGCGGATTTCTGTCCGCAATCGGCGCGATCATTTCCTGCAATTCCTCCGGAATATCATCTTCTACATCGAGTTCATCCCTTACCGTGTCTTTAGTAAAAATAGTAAGTACATCCTGTGGCATCATCACACAGCGCTTTATCATTTTTTTACCAAAATATCCGCTGAACATTTTCCCAAGCGTCGTTTTTCCTGCGCCATTGGGGCCGATCCAGCAGTTCACTCCGGCTGCGACCGTCACCTGCGGAATATTGAGAACATTCTCGCTGCCATACGCTTTTCGGATATTTCGTACTTTCTGCCACACCTTTACTTCTCTGGGCTCCGTGTAAATCTCCGTTTTTTCCGCCCATTCTCTAACCTTCTGCCGCACTTCCGCCAACGGCATCTGCGGAGCATCCAAAATCCGGCGCTGCCAGGGCAGAAAACGCCTCTGATAACTGCCTATCATCCCTTCGGAAAGCCAGATCACTTTGTCCGCCTTTTCATATATATATTCACTATCATGCTCGACAATGACAAAAGAAATTCCCATTTCCTCGTGCACGCGCACAACCATTTCCCAAAACATCCGTGCTGAGATCGGATCCAGCTGCGACGTCGGCTCATCGAGCACAACCATTTCCGGATCCATACAGATTACCGACGCCAGCGCCAGTTTCTGCTTCTGTCCGCCGGAAAGTTCCGCCACTCCTTTATGAAACCAGCTTTCAATACCAAAATACGTCGCAATCTCTGCCACCCGGTTACGGATTGTCTTTGCCGGCATGGCAATATTTTCAAGTCCAAATGCTAATTCATGCCACACTTTATCACATACGAGCTGGTTATCCGGATTCTGTCCGACGTACCCGATCGTCCCCGCCGGCACCTCATCAATCGGCATTCCACGGTAACAGACATTTCCCTCCAGTGTCCCTACGCGATTGATCCGTGGGATCATTTCCCGAAGCAATGTCGTTTTTCCCGAACCGGATGGCCCCATAATCAGAGTGATTCCTTCTTCAATTTTCCATTTTATGTCAGAAAGAATGGGCTTTCCCCCAATCTTCTTTTTTTCAATCGCTATCTCTATCATAGTTCCTCTCTTTCGGTCTGCCACCAGATCAGCACGCACAATACTAACGTAATAAAAATATTTGCCACCCCAAAATGAATCGCGATCCGTGGGATCAGCAGGCAGAATGGCTCGCTTACCCTTTGCAGCACGACAAGTCCCACAAACGCTGCCATAATCAGGATATCGCCCGGCAAAAGCCGGAATGGGGTGTAACTTGTCCGCAATCTGCTGCCATACGCCCGGCATTCCATCGCATCCGCAATCTCAAGTCCGTTTTCCAATGCCCAGTTGATCAAGATGGAAATCGAACGGATGGCTGAAATCATGCGGTTCCACAGTCCTCTTGCCGGCTCCATAGACATTTGAAAATGATAGATCTCGACCAATTTATCCGTGTAACGGTTCACGGAACGAATCGCCATGGAAAGCACGATTGCCGCCGGCGGAAACAGGTATTTGAAGACGATTACCATTTTCTCCGATGTCATTGCGCGCCCCATGCGGTAAGTCCAGCGGCACAAGAGCCAGAGCTGGACACCGGCAAAGACACCATACGCCAGCGACTCCATCGTCACAATATTATCATTCAGATAAAATAAATAAGTCTCCCCTTGATGGTTGACGAGTGCATTTACAATGACTGACACTGCGGTCATTCCGAAAAGTGCCAGCACACTTTTTACAGATGGCGCAATGACAAATTCAAGTATCAGGAAAAGAACTGACACATAGGGATTTCGCGTCAGACATAAAAGCACGATTGCCGCCAAAAATTTTACAAATTCTACCAAAGGGTGTCTCATTTACTTTCTCCACTCATAAAATCACTTCCGAGGTCTGCGCCCAGGCCATTGCAGGTGTAACGCCACTGAATCGCTTCTCCCGCTTTCAGTACATACCGCGAACACCCGTAATTTGGGTACCAGCCGTCGACATTGTACATCCATCCTGACAAATTGCCGCAGTCAAATTCGTACAAGTTGCCGATGCCCTCGATGTAGTTCGATCCATACAGCGGTGTATAGGAATTTTCCATCTGAATGGAATAGGCCTTGCAGACCTGCTCCAGGATATCGTACACCGTCTGGCCTTTTTTGCATTTTACCTTTGTCGTCTTCAAAATCCATCCGTCGCTGACATATTTTTCTTTTCCCTTTTCAAGGTTATCCATATTTTGTAAAATCGTCAGGCAGTCAATGGAAATCGTTACATAAAATTCTTCGTCATTATCGACTTTCTGGTCTTCCTGATTAACCGGTAGCGGTTTTCCGGATGGCACAGGATCTGTCTGAAACTTATCTTTGTCTGTCGCCGTTCCATCGCTCGTCTTGCGGTCATCGTCTTTCTTTGTCTCATCTTCCTGCCGCAGTTCCTCATTTTTCGGAACCGTTATAACAACTTTCGGATAATCCGTATTCTGCTTTGCTTCCTGTTCTTTCTGTTTTCCGATTTCTTCCTTTGTCTGTGGCGCTTTTGTCTGTTTTGGCGTCGTTTTGCTTTGCTTTTCTTTTGTCTTTTTTTCTGTCTTTTTCTCTTCCGGCGTGTTTTTCCCCGTTGTCTCTTTCTTTGGTTTCGCTGTCTCTGCCGCCGTTTCCTTTTTTTCTGTTTTCTTCCCTTTTTGTTTTGTCTGTTCTTTTTGTTCTTCCTTCGGCTGTTCCGTTTCCGCTGTCTCTGTCGCAGCCTCTTCCTCCGATACAATCTGTTCTTCCCCGATTTCCACCGGCTGAAGCGCCTCCATCGCCTGTTTCTGCTCATCCTTCACGGAATGAATCGAAGTACCGGCGATCGCTGCCGCAATGACAAGAAGAACGATCACTGCAGACAAAATCGTCTTCCAATTCCGCTTAAAAAACCTCATAACATTCTCCTTTTAATACAGCTGCACATTTCACTCCAAAATGTGCAGCCGTGGTTGTCCTGAATTTACTTCACTGTGATTTTGACCGTCTTTTTGACTGTCTTTTTGCCCTTCTTATATTTTATCACAACTTTATATGTTTTTCCAGCCTTCGCCTTCTTCTTGGCTTTAATTACCAGTTTTCCGTTCTTAACTGTAACTTTCAATGCCTTTTTGTTATATGAAGACACTTTGCATTTGACTTTCTTGCCATTCACTACTGCTTTGATCGTAATCTTTTTGCCTTTTTCCACTGCCGCCTTTTTCACAATCTTGGAAATAACAGTAGTTTCCGGTGCCTTTGTAGCAGCTGGGGTTTTCGTAGCTTCCGGTGCTTTTGTAGGCTCCGGCGCTTTTGTAGCAGCTGGGGTTTTCGTAGGCTCCGGTGCTTTCGGTGTCTGTGTTGGTACAATGTCCGGATTTTCCGGCTTTGTTGTCGTCGCCGGTGTCGGAATTGCCGGTGTTGTTGTCATCGCCGGTGTTGATGTTGCTGGATTTTTTGTAACTGTCGGTGATGCTGTTGGCATCTTAGTTGCAACTGCTGTCGGTACTGGTGTCACTGGTGTTACCGGTGTTTTTGTCGGAACCGCAGAAGCCGGCGTTGTAGGCGCTGCCGATGGTACAATCGTTGGCACCGCTGATGGTACCGCTGTTTCACCTGCATCCGGAGTTTCTGATGGAGCCGGTGTAACCGTTGGAACAGCTGATTCACTTGGTTCTGCCGTTGGTGCTTCTGTTACTTCCGGTGTCGCGGTCGGTGTTGTATCCGGGATATCACGGAATCCATTCTGATACAATTTCTGGCCTTTTTTCTGGCACCAAAGTGCAACCATCGCATAATCTGCCTGCTCTGTCGCCATCTGATTATAGGTATAGGTACCATCTGAATTTGCCACGTGTGCATATCCACGATACTCGGAATACGTAACTTCATCTTTTACATAGTCCGCACTAAAGCTCTTCAATGCATCGACAAGAGTATTTCCGTTTTTGATAAAACGCTCGTCTGTCGTCGGATCGATCCCAAGCATCGTAAGTCCACAGATTACCTGTGCGATAGACTCTGCGTTTACGGAACCCCAGGAAGTGTATCCACCCTGATCATTCTGTTTACTGCTCATTACCGCAAGAGCGCTTTCAACTGCGTCATTTACTTCCGGAAGATAGGTATATTTACTAAGCGCCTGAACCGCCATCATCGTAATATCCGGATCTGCTGAATCACCGGATAATGCCCATCCACCGCCTGAAATTTCTTTTGATAATATATAGTTCAAATAATCATCGCGAAGTGTGGTCGTATTTTCTTCCGTCACATCCGTAACTTTTGTCTCGCCTTCTGATTTATATCCGGCATAATCCAATGCGATCAATGCATAAATCGGTCCATTGATCCCCTGTTTTAATGTTGCTGTATAATCTGCAGATTCTTCTGTCTTATCTCCGCCAGCATTATCACCGGCAAGCGGTGCACAAAGATTCCATCCATAAAAATCCGTCACATCGGCACCTGCAGAATACAATCCGATAATTGCTCTGGAATTTTCTGTCAATTTTATGCGATGCAGCTTATTCTGTTCTTTCAATGTTTCACTCACATTATCAAATGATGTTTTCACTGCAGCCAGATATTTTGTTTTCCACTCCTCTGTCATGCGGCCGGCACGTCCCAGTACCAAGGCAGCCCATTCGCCGCCTACGGAACCAAATGCTGGGTCGGATACGACAAATTCCATCGTATCGCAGACTTCATTGACTTCCTGACTGTAGTCTCCTGTTACTTGTGTCACGCTCTCTGCGTCGGCTTTTGGCACATAGCCAATTCCGCTCACGACAAGCGCAGCAGCCAATGCAATGGCTACTCGTTTCTTTGCTCCTTTTACTCTCATTTGAGTACCTCCTAGTATAATAATGGTGT
>DJEU01000053.1 GCA_002431395.1 Lachnoclostridium sp. UBA5890 | reverse complement strand
AAACAAAGTGTCAAAGACCCGAGCCGGGATGAATGCGCATCTGGCGAAACCGCTGGATATCGAGAAAGTGAAGAGAACAATTCAAAGAGAAATTGAGCGGTATGAAGGAAATATTTCCTAAAATGGATACAAACCTTGATTTACATCGTAAAATGTGGTATGATAAAGAGAAATTTGACTATTTTTATCAAAAAAATAAACAGGAGGCACTTTTTATGTTTAAAATTGTGGAAAAGAAGTCCCTGAACCCTACTGTAACCAAAATGGTAGTAGAAGCTCCCTTGATCGCGAAAAAAGCGGAGCCGGGACAGTTTATCATCTTTCGTGCGAAAGAGGACAGCGAAAGAATTCCTTTGACGATTTCTGATTTTGACCGTGAGGCCGGAACAATTACTATTATTTATCAGATCGTCGGTGGTTCTACGATGGAACTTGATACATTGAATGAAGGGGAATACATTCATGACTTTGTTGGACCACTTGGCGTGCCAACACATACCGAAGGACTGAAAAAAGTAGCCGTAGTAGGTGGTGGAGTTGGTTGTGCAATCGCATATCCGGTTGCTAAAAAATTACACGAAATGGGCGCAGAAGTTCATTCTATCGTGGGATTTCGTAATAAAGATCTGGTTATTCTTGAGGATGAGTTCAAGGGTGCCAGTGACAAATATGTTATGATGACAGATGACGGAAGTTACGGAGAAAAAGGTCTTGTAACAGACGCACTTGAAAAATTGATTCAGGAAGGCAACCAGTACGACGAAGTGATCGCGATCGGACCATTGATCATGATGAAATTTGTCTGCCTGACTACGAAAAAATATGACATTAAGACGATGGTCAGCATGAACCCGATTATGATCGACGGTACGGGAATGTGTGGCGGATGTCGTCTGACTGTCGGCGGAGAGACAAAATTTGCCTGCGTAGATGGACCGGACTTTGACGGACATCAGGTTGATTTTGATGAGGCAATGCACCGCGGAACCATGTACAAAGAATTCGAGACACATGCCCGCGAAGCAGCTTGCAACTTATTAAAAAAGGAGGCAAAGTAAATGGCTGAACGTAATATGGATATGAAAAAATGTCCGATGCCTGTACAGGACCCGGACGTTCGTAATAAAAACTTTGATGAAGTAGCACTTGGCTACACCTATGAGATGGCAGTAAACGAGGCAAGAAGATGTCTCAACTGTCCGAAAAAACCTTGCCAGAGCGCATGCCCGGTACAGATTGATATTCCGGCATTTATTGAGCGCGTAGCAAATGAAGACATGGACGGCGCATTTGAAATCCTGTCCAAGTCAACTTCTCTTCCTGCGGTATGTGGACGTGTGTGCCCACAGGAAAACCAGTGCGAAGGAAAATGTGTCCGTGGTATCAAAGGCGAAGCAGTTGGTATCGGACGTTTGGAGCGTTTTGTGGCAGATTACCACAGAGAACACTGCACAGATACACCGGAAATGCCGGAGCAGAATGGTCATAAAGTGGCCGTTATCGGAGCCGGTCCAAGTGGACTTACCGTAGCCGGAGACCTGGCTAAGATGGGTTACAAAGTAACGATTTACGAAGCACTTCATCTTGCCGGCGGCGTACTTGTTTATGGTATTCCGGAATTCCGTCTTCCAAAAGCAATCGTACAGAAAGAGATCGACAACTTGAAAGCTATCGGTGTTGATGTAGAGACAAACATGGTAATCGGAAAAGTCCTTACGATCGACGAATTGTTTGAGATGGGCAACGAAGCCGTTTACGTAGGTTCCGGAGCCGGACTTCCGAGATTTATGAACATTCCGGGAGAAAGTTTGAAGGGGGTTTACTCCGCAAACGAGTTCCTGACACGTATTAACCTGATGAAGGCTTATAAAGAAGGAAGCAAGACCCCGATCCAGCACGCAAAGAAAGTTGCTGTCGTTGGTGGTGGTAACGTAGCGATGGATGCGGCAAGAAGTGCAAAACGTCTTGGCGCAGAAGAAGTTTACATCGTATACCGCCGTGGTATGGAAGAACTTCCTGCAAGAAAAGAAGAAGTAGAGCATGCAGAAGAAGAGGGAATCATCTTCAAGACGCTTCATAATCCGGTAGAGATCCTTGGTGATGAGGATGGCTTGGTATCCGGTATGAAATGTGTTGAGATGGAACTCGGTGAACCGGATGAAAGCGGCCGCCGCCGTCCGATCGTAAAAGAGGGAAGTGAATTTGTCCTTGACGTAGATTCCGTAATCATGTCAATCGGTACAAGTCCAAACCCATTGATCCGTTCTACGACACCTGGTCTGGATGCAAACAACCGCGGATGTCTGATCACCAAAGACGAAAAAGGTGAGACGACACGTGAAGGTGTGTACGCCGGTGGAGATGCCGTAACAGGTGCAGCTACCGTAATCCTTGCCATGGGAGCAGGTAAAGAGGCGGCAAAGGCAATCGACGAGTACATTAAAAGTAAATAATAAAGTTTCATACAATGCGATAGAAAAGAGAGGAAATCCGCACAAAGGATTCCTCTCTTTTTGCTTGCAATAAGCGAAAAAAATGAGTATACTAGAATTAGAATAATGAGCGGTAAAAAGCGTATGCAAGAAATGGAAGGTGCTTATGAAAAAAAGATCAAAATTACGAGCGTCAATGCTGCGGGCGACATTGCTCCCGGTATTGATATTTGGAATATGTATTATTATTTGCAGTGTCCGCCAGACAGAGAGTTCAATATACCAGGAAGTGGAGTCCGGTCTTGAAAATGTGGCGCAGATGACAATGTATCTGTATGAGGAGACCTACCCTGGCGACTATGCTTATGACAGTGCTTCAAAAACATTGTACAAAGGCGGAAAAAAGGTAGAGGGAGCGTTGAAATTTTTCGAACATTATAAAGAATGTTCCGGGACGGATATTACAATATTTTACAAAGATCTTCGCGTCATAACGACGATTAAAGATGAAAATGGAGAGCCCATTGTAGGGACACGAATCAACAGTGTGATAAAAAAGGAAGTTTATGATGGCCAAAGGGCTCATTTTTATACGAAATCAACGATCGGAAACGAAAACTATTTTTCGTATTATTGTCCGCTTTTTGACGAAAATGACCAGTGTGTAGGCATGGTATTTGCCGGAAAAGCCTCGGATTATGTAAATAGCATCGTATGGAAGAGCATTTTGCCAATCTTATTGCTGGTGCTTTTATCGATGATCATTTTAATTTTTGTTATCTGGAATTATGCGGATCATCTCAATCGGGCATTCCGGCAGCTGCAGCGTTTCCTTGGAAACGTGGAAGAGGGCGATTTTGCGGTGGAACTCAGTGAATCGCTGACAAAGAGAAAAGACGAGATCGGGCAGATGGCAGGAACGGCAGTCCGTATGCAGCGGTCGCTCCGGGATCTGGTGCAGAGAGATTCCCTGACAGGGTTGTATAATCGTCATTATGGCGAAATTTGGATGAAACACGTAAAAGACGAGGCAAAGGAGACCGGAGAGCCCTTTTCTATCGCTATTGCAGACATTGATTTTTTCAAAAAGTTTAATGATTGTTATGGACACGACTGTGGCGATATGGTACTTCGCAAAGTGTCGGAACTTTTGCAGACACAGGTAGGCCGGCAAGGCTATGTGTCGCGCTGGGGCGGTGAGGAATTTTTGATCATATTTAAGTGCTTCACACTGGAAGAATCTGTAAATTTTGCGAAGCAGCTTATGGAGAAATTACACCGTACGGAACTGCGTTATCATAATGACTGCTTTCATGTTACGCTGACGATCGGAGTGGCGGCAGGAGATAGCGAAAAGAGTATTGAATCTATGGTAAAATGTGCGGACTGTGCGCTTTATGCCGGAAAAGAGGGCGGCAGAGACCAGGTGGTCTGCCAGAGTGAAGAGCCGGTTGAAAGTGATGAAAAAATATGATAAAATATACAAGAACATGTTAGCTGACCAAAAGAGAGGATGATTAGTGATGAAACGAGTAGCCTTTTTGACAAGCGGCGGTGACTGCCAGGCATTGAATGCGACGATGCGCGGTGTGGCAAAAGCACTTTATGCTGCGGACAAAGACATTGAGATATATGGAATTTTGGAAGGTTATAAAGGATTGATCTACGGAAATTACCGAAAAATGGAACCTTCTGATTTTTCCGGGATTCTGACATTGGGAGGAACGATCCTTGGATCTTCCCGACAGCCATTTAAACACATGAGGAAACCCGATGCCAACGGTTTGGACAAGGTTGAGGCAATGAAGAAGACGTATCGTGATCTCAAACTGGACTGCCTTGTGATCCTTGGGGGAAATGGAACGCAGAAAACGGCCAATCTTCTCAGCGAAGAAGGATTGAATGTCATGGGACTTCCGAAGACGATCGACAATGATATTTACGGAACCGATATGACATTTGGTTTTCAGAGTGCTGTAGATATCGCGACAGAATGCATTGACTGCATTCATACGACGGCATACTCCCATGGACGTGTATTTATCGTCGAAGTAATGGGACATAAAGTCGGATGGCTTACGCTTCATGCCGGGATTGCCGGTGGGGCAGACGTCATTCTTCTTCCGGAGATTCCTTACGATATCGATTCGGTCATTGCGGCGATTGAAAAACGAACAAACGAAGGCAAACGTTTTTCCATTCTTGCGGTAGCAGAAGGTGCTATCTCAAAAGAAGATGCGGCACTTACGAAAAAAGAATATAAGCAGAAATTGAAAAATAATCCTTATCCGAGTGTTTCCTATAAGATCGGAGCTGAGATTGAAGAGCGCACCGGTCAGGAAATCCGTATTACGGTTCCCGGACACACACAGCGCGGCGGAAGCCCATGTGCGTATGACCGTGTAATTTCTACTCGTCTGGGGGCAGCAGCCGCTTCTCTCATGCTGGAGGGAAAATTTGGTTATATGGTCGGATTTCATGGAGACGAGATTGTGCCGGTTCCGCTTTCCGAAGTGGCGGGCAAATTAAAAATGGTAGACCCAAATTCTTCCATTATCAAAGAGGCCAAAAGTCTTGGTATCTGCTTTGGTGATTAAGGAGAAGAACGGAGGAAACTATGTCTTATCAGGCATTATATCGTAAATTCAGACCGGATAATTTTGAAGATGTCAAGGGACAGGACCATATCGTCACGACCTTGAAAAATCAGATTAAATCCGATCATATCGGTCATGCGTATCTTTTTTGCGGGACACGCGGAACCGGTAAAACGACCGTGGCGAAAATCTTTGCCAAAGCGGTAAATTGTGAAAACCCGGGAGAAAAAGGACCTTGCGGCGAGTGTGCTATGTGCCGCTCCATCGCAGAGGGATCTTCGATGAACGTGATCGAGATGGATGCCGCATCCAACAATAAAGTGGATGACATCCGTCAAGTCATTGAAGAAGTCCAGTATTCTCCGGCAAATGGAAAATATAAAGTATATATTATCGACGAGGTGCATATGCTGACGACAAGTGCATTCAATGCGCTTTTAAAAACGCTGGAAGAGCCCCCGTCATATCTGATCTTTATCCTTGCGACGACAGAAGTGCATAAGATCCCGCTGACGATCCTTTCGCGCTGTCAGCGCTATGATTTTAAGAGGATTTCGGTGCAGACGATCGCAGACCGTTTGAAAGAACTTTTGGATAAAGAGGGAATGGAGGCAGAAGAAAAGGCGCTTTTGTATATCGCCAAGCTGGCAGATGGCGCACTGCGAGACGGATTGAGTCTTTTGGAGCAGTGTATTTCCTTTTATTTTGGCGAGAAACTGACTTATGAAAAAGTATTGAAAGTGCTTGGCGCAGTCGATACGGAAGTTTATGCAGACTTTGTGAAAATTTTAGCAAACGACGATGTGGCAGGCATGATCTCCATGCTGGATGACGTGATCGCTGCCGGAAAAGATCTGACCCGCTTTTGCGATGAACTGATCTGGTATCTGCGTAACCTGTTGATGGCGAAAACGACGGAACATCCGGAAAAGATTGTGGATATGTCTGAGGAAAACTGCCGGACATTGATCGAAGTGAGCAAACTGCTGGAAACGGAGATGATCTTCCGTTATATCCGTGTCCTTTCGGATGTGGAAAACCAGATGAAATATGCATCGCAAAAACGTGTGCTGTTTGAAATTGCACTGTTAAAACTTGGAAAACCAGAGATGGAAAAAGACTATGATTCGCTCGTAAACCGGGTGCACAATCTGGAACATCAGCTGGAAAAAGGCGTGGTTGTGCAGGCTTCGGAAGCACCGGCAGGAACGCCGAAAGTAGTGGAAAAACCGGCGCCGAAACTGCGGGCAAGCGCTGTGCCGCAGGAAGTAAAGCAGCTTGTCGGAAACTGGCAGCAGGTGCTGAATCAGCTGGATCCGGTGTCGAAAGCCATGCTCGATATGGTGACGCTTACCGTAAATGACAATGGAAATCTTGTCATTGCATTTGCGAAGGAAACCGGTTATTCGTATTTTGCATCGCAGGAGGCCAATCAGAAAGCGGTGGCCGATGCGGCAGCAGAGGTACTTGACAAAACGGTGACAATTGAGTATAAATATGTAGAAAGTCAGCGTGAGTATGACGCATTGCCTGAACTTCGGGGAATGTTTGATGGAAATGACATTGTTATAGAAACAGTAGAATAAAATGAAAAGAGAGGTATAAACAATGGCTAGACGTGGAGGATTTCAGGGAGGAATGCCTGGAAATATGAACAATTTGATGAAGCAGGCGCAGAAAATGCAGCGTCAGATGGAAGAGCAGCAGAAGGAAATGGAAGAAAAAGAATTTGAGGCGACAGCAGGCGGCGGAGCCGTTACGGTAAAAGTTTCCGGTAAAAAAGAAGTGTTGTCCGTCAAATTGTCAGAAGAAGTAGTGGATCCGGATGACATTGAGATGTTAGAGGATCTGATCGTGGCAGCGACCAACGAGGCATTGCGCATGATGGAAGCCGATAGTGCCAAAGCGATGGAAGCATTGACCGGTGGATTAAATCTTGGCGGAGGATTTCCATTTTAATGAATACGTATTCGGATTCCATCAACCATCTGATCGAGGAACTGGCGGCATTGCCGAGCATCGGTGCGAAGTCGGCACAGAGACTCGCATTTCATATTCTCAATATGCCACAGGAACGCGTGGAAAATCTGGCGGGAGCGATTACAGCAGCAAAGAAAAATGTGCGCTACTGCAAAAAATGTTTTACTTTGACGGATCAGGAAATCTGCCCGATCTGTTCGGATCCGAAGCGTGATCAGAAGACGATCATGGTTGTGGAGGATACAAGAGATCTGGCAGCTTATGAAAAAACGGGACAGTATAATGGACTATACCATGTGCTGCAGGGTGCGATCAATCCGAGCCTTGGCATTACGCCGGCAGACATCCGGCTGAAAGAGCTGATGCAGCGGCTTCAGACGGAGGACGTTGAGGAAGTGATCATTGCGACCAATTCTTCCCTGGAAGGGGAAGCCACCGCGATGTATATCAGCAAACTGTTAAAGCCGGTCGGTATCAAGGTGACGCGTATCGCAAGCGGCGTTCCCGTCGGCGGAGACCTCGAGTATATCGATGAAGTTACGTTATTTCGCGCGCTGCAGGGGAGAACGGAATTGTGATATCCCCGGTGTGCAGAGACAGCGGCGGAGGCCGCTCGCGATAAAGGAGGCAAGCTCTAAGACCAGACTAAGGCGTGTGGTCTGGAGCAGCATCTGCCCTCCAAAGCCCGAAAGATTGACGATGCCGGTGATACACAGATCGCCGACGGCAGGCAGTTTTTTTGCGACACCGACGCCGGGCGCAAGGGAGCCCTCTCCTAACGTGATATAGCCGATGTGTTCGGCGACGCCAAGGGAGGCATCAATAGCGATAATAAAAGGGTTTTTATGATTTAATTCAATAAATGTTAAAGCATCTTCCAGATTTTTGGCATGTACCGGATTTTTCAATGTGCCATAAAGGTGGAAGTTTTTTTGTATACGCGCGAGCTGATGCCCTACCATAGGACCGAGGGAATCGCCGGTGGCGCGGTCAGATCCGATGCACAGGATCACAATATCGCGGTCAGTCAGGTCCACTTTTTCCAAAAGGGAGGACAGCGTTTTTGTAAAATGACGAAGGGCGAGCGGATCGCCAGGATTAAAATAATGTGTCAATCCAATTTCTCCTTTCCATACAGCAGAATGCTCTGTCGATTCTGCCGGTACTAAGAAGTATGAACCAAGCGCAAAGAAACTATGCGGCAGAACGTGCAGGATAAAAAAGGAAATATGAAAAAAAGAAAGCAATGTGTCGAAGAAGAACGAACGGTTTTTTGCCAAATGACAATTTATGACAAAAAAGAAGCCGCACAATCCTTATAATGAAAGTAACATGTAAGGAAAGTGAGGTTTTATCATGGATTGGAAAACACCAAAAAGTGTGAGGCAGATAGGGGATGTAAAGGGAAGATGTAAAATTTATGTAGAAGATTATGTGATTACATTTGCAAAAAGACTTGTGAAAGAAGCAGAGGGAGGCGAGGCAGCAGGCGTGCTTTTGGGGCACCGTATGTTCCGTTCGCACGAGAAACTGTTTCAGATATCGGGGATGGTTGTGATCCACGATTTTGCAGAGCGGAAGGGAGACAGTTTTTCTTCTGAAATGTGGACCGACATTTACACCGATATGAAAGAGAATTTTTCGGGCGTGGATGTCGTCGGCTGGTTTTATACCGGCGCGAAAGCGGAAAAAGGGAAGGCACAGGAAGAACTGCTGGAGCTGCACCGGAGAAATTTTTCCGATGGGGACAAGCTTCTGATTTGCAGCCCGCCGCAGGAATGGCAGGAGACGTGCTATCAATATGAAAACAGCATGCTGGTGCCGCAGACCGGCTATTATGTATATTATGAGAAAAATCCGGAAATGCGCCGTTATATGATGGAAGAGGCAAACCGTTTTGTACATATTGTCGAGCAGGAGGACGACCGTGTCCTGCGCAATATCCGCGGTGTGATTCAGGAAAAGGAAGAAAAGAAAAAAGGACGGGAGCTGGGCGAACGGCGTGGATACGGTTTCGCGGGTCTTGTCCTCATCCTCGGAATCCTTTTTGCCGCCGCAGCCTGGAACAATAAAACGACGCTTTCGCATCTCAATGAACAGCTGACGGGCATTAAAAATCAGATACAAAAGGAGTTAAATACGGACACGACGATGGAAACAATTGGAAATGGAGTTGTGACACCTCCGGCGGTTGCCACGGAGGTTCCGACGCAGGCACCGGCAGAAGATCCGGCTCAGGTACCGGCAGCCAATGTCTCGCCAGCAGGGGTAGAGTAAATGTATGAAGATAGTGTGGCGAATATAATTAGTAGATATTTGCCATGCTTTCTTATTATTTGTATTATATATATTGCATAAATAAAGTTGTATATTATAATAAGTAAAATGGATGTAAAAAAGTGGAAAAATATAAGAGGAACTATTGACAATTTAATGAAAATATGATACTATTTATAAAAAAGAAAAGAGAGGTATTTTCAACATAATTATGCGTAATGGTTTTGCTGGGTTTTTCTGTGACAGCTTATGCAGCTTCGCAAGTTAGAGGTTTTGACTATGAATTTAAGCATCAACTTTCAGTTAGCGGCACGTATAAAGCAAACAGGTCAACAGCACATTTTTATATTTTTACATCAAAAAATGATGGGAAAGATACATATTTTACAATAAAGCAATATAAATACAAAGTTCTTGGTACTAATACATATCAGCGTCAAGCAAACATATCATGTCAGAGCGGAACGGCAGGTTCGTGCTATTTGAATACAACAAGTGGAACAAAGTATACATATGAATTTTGGAAACCAACTGCTGTAGGATATGTTAAAGGATCAGGAAGATTGACCTACTAAATGTCCTATGGGGGAGAGATGTTATGATTGAATCAAGGTTTATTATGTTCTTTTTTATATTTATTGTAATATGTTTTATTGGCATTGGAGCGATAAATTTAGAATTAAAAGATAGAAAGTATTTATCATTTTTAACATGCTTGTTATCTTTGATGATTATAGTAGGTGCTTGTTTTTTTCCTTTTCCGTACCAAGATGAATTATTAGAATCAATGATATCTGGTAAAGAAGGGCTTGTTAATAATTTTATTCCATTTAGAACAATATTAACAATGATTAAAGACACTATAATGTATGATTCGTATGGAATAATTTGCTATCAGTTTTTTGGCAACATAATACTGTTTATGCCATTAGGCTTTTCACTTTGTTTCTATTTAGAAGAAAATCGAAAGTTTTTAAAAATGTTAGGATGTGTTGTGTTGGTGACGGTTTTAACTGAAATGGGACAAGGAGTTCTTAATAGTTTGATTCAAGTTAATTATAGAAGTGTGGACGTTGATGATGTGCTGCTAAATACTTTTGGCGGTGTTTTAGGGTTTGAGTTTGCGTCATTTGTGGTTCCGGTATTAAAACGAATCTTTGGTAAGAAAAAGAAATGAGTTGTTTTGGACTTTAAAAAGAATTGTGCGCTATATTTGCAAATGTAGATGGTACAATTCTTTTTTAGTTCTTAAGGATTGCCTTGATGAATATAAAGCAAGTTAATTATAAATTATATGAGACATAAAATTAATTGCATATGTGGGACGCTTACTGGTATTCTGGCAGCCTGCCCGCGAATTGCTGCGTTGCTGACGCAACTTTCGCAATTCTTTCCTTATTCGGATTTCGCAGATTTACGAGGTAAATCGCTGCATCCTCATAAGGGGCGGATCCCTAGTAACAGCCCCACACCATGCAAGCATATGTGGGACGCTTACCGGTATCCTGGCAGAATATATAACAAATTGTTATAAATGGATTGCGATAAACTCGTTGAAATCTGTAAATGGTTATGATATACTTTCTTTATCAGAAAGTGTTTTAACACAGAAATGAGGCACAGTGTGGAAAAGGAAAAAAAGCGCAGAAAAATTCTGCTGTTTGGGTCCATTGCAGCCGCTGTGGTCGTAGCATTGACAGCGATTGTTATCATTTCTTATTATTATATGAACCGTTCTTTTTCGGGATATGACGTGGAGCGCGAGATCACGAGAGAGGACAGTAATAATGTGGAATATCTTTCGTATCATGGAAAGTTATTGAAATACAGCAGGGATGGAATCTCGGCATTGGATAAAACTGGTAACATTCTTTGGAATGGCGGATACGAGATGCAGCAGCCACAGGTTGATATTTGCGAAGATTATGTTACCGTTGCAGATATTGGAAGTAAAACCTGTATTGTATATGATGGGACAAATCCCGGCAAGGAAATTGAGACGACACTGCCGATCGGCCGTGCAAAAGTGTCAGCCGATGGGAAAGTGGCAGTTTTGCTCCATGATGACGACAGTGATGTGATCAATATATACGATCCGTTTAGTGCGGGAGAACAGCTTTTGGTAGAAATCCCAAGCAATGTACTGGACGACGGATATGCGATGGATTTTGATCTGGCACCCGATGGAGAGAGCATTGTTATCTCCTACCTGGTCGCCGCCAATGGAACGATGGAAAACAAGGTTTGCTTTTACAATTTTACGGAAGTGGGACAAGACCAGAATACATTGGTTGGTGGAAAATCTTTCGAACAGAAGATGATTTCCCAGATCAAATATTTGGACAGCGACCGCGTTGTAATCTTTACGGAAGACGGTTTTACGATTTTTAAAGATATGAAAAAACCGGGGATTCAGGCGGAAGTTACCTTGAAAGAAGCGATAAAGAGTATCGCCGTGGACGATGAAAATATTCTGATCGTTACCGGTGTCGCCGGCAATATCGACGATCAGGTCGTTCATCTGTATACGCTGCAGGGCAAAGAAAAGATGACCAAGCAGGTGACGATACAGTATTCTCAGGTGGAAATGACAAGAAATGAAATCTTGTTTACGGGAAACCAAAATTGTTTCTTATTAAGAAAGAATGGAACGGTGAAGTTTTCCTTTGATTTTGGAAAGAATTACGATTATTTCTTCCCGACGACGAGGGAAAACCAATATTTTTTCCTCGATGAAACAACGATACGGATAGTCAAACTGTCCGGCTGATAAAAGACATAACCTGATGTGTTCTTATGCCGGAAGTTTCTATAAAAACAACTGGTATAAGATACCAAGAAGGGGGATAAGATGTCAGTAGAAATGATAGGACAAATTTTAGAATGGGTTTTGCTGGCGATTATTTTGATCAGCGCATTGATTGGATCCAACCGAGGTTTCCTGCTTAGCGTATTTGCTATGGTCAAAAATCTGATTACTGTCATTGCCGCAGCAGCAAGCGCACCGACTGTCGTGTCGCGCCTGCCAAAATCGTGGCCGGTCAGAGAAGCGATTGGTTATGGGATTGCTCTGGTCATATGGATGCTTGTGTTTGGAATCATTGCCCGCCTGATCCGCATCGCGGATGATCTGCCGATCGTAAGTACAGTAAATCGTCTGCTCGGCTTGATCTTTGGAGCTGTATCCGGACTTTTCATCGTGTGGACAATTTTGGCCATTCTCGGTGGTGTACAGGAATATTCCTGGGCAGTTCAGATCGTAAAAGCAGCAAAAGCCAATTCTGTCGTCATGTGGCTGCAAAGTTACAGCCCGATCATGATCATATTGCAGATGATGGATTTTCCGGTGATTTAGAATTTTTATTGTAGGTTGATTTAACGCGAGACTATACCTTCTCTCTTCGGCGCCGCTTGCGCTTAGGAGAACACACGTAGCAGTGCGTGAGGGCTGTGATACGCCCTCTACGCGCTGACGGTGTTCTAAACGCCTGTGAGAGAAAGTATAGTCTCGTTTAAAATTCCACAATAATACTACTATAATAAAAAAGAGGGAACTAATTCATAAAAATAATTCTTTTTAGTGTGGTTTGATACAAGACGAGATGCGTGTTTTACATGAGGTGATTCCTATGGATCACAACTAAAATGTTTTTAAATAATTTTTATTGTAGTTTCATTAAAAATGAGATCCGTGTTTAACATGAGGTGTTTAGAACACCGTCAGTGTGCAGAGGGCGTATTTCAGCCCTCGCATACTGTTACGTGTGTTCTTCTAAGCGCAAGCGGCACCGAATGGGAAATACGGATCTTATTTTTGATAAAATTCTACAGCGAAAAAAATTTTTTAAAAACCCCCTTGACAAACCCTTGCAAGGGTGTTATCTTTATCTTAGTCAATGATTAGCACTCGTACTTGATGAGTGCTAACAAGACAAAAAGGGAGTGGTGATATGGAACTGGATGAAAGAAAACAAAAGATTTTGGAGGCCATTATTCACAACTATATGGAAAGTGGTGAACCGGTTGGCTCCCGAACCGTATCCAAGTTTACTGACTTAAATTTAAGTTCTGCGACGATCCGCAATGAGATGGCAGATCTCGAGGAGATGGGGTACATTTTACAGCCTCACACGTCAGCAGGAAGAATCCCTTCGGACAAAGCGTATCGGCTTTATGTAGATACGGTGCTTCGTAACAAAGAAAAAGAAGTGGACGATGCGAAAGGGATTTTGATCGAAAAGGCAGACAAGATCGATCTTCTTTTACAGCAGGTAGCAAAATTGCTTGCGGACAATACCAATTACACGACGATGGTTTCCAAACCTCGTTATGAACACAAGAAGATTAAATTCATACAATTGAACCAGATATCCGATTCCCAGATCCTTGTGATCGTAGTTTTGGATAACAATCATGTAAACAACAAATTTATCAATCTGGCAGCGCCGATTGAGGACAATGTTCTGGCTCAGTTGAATTTTATGATCAATGCCGCACTCAATGGACTGGATGTCACAGAGATCAATATGGCGATCATGCAGCAGATCAAAGAAAAAGCCGGTGAATACGGCGAACTTGCTTCAAGCATTTTAGACTGCATCGGTGAAGCACTGAGTGACGAAGAAACGTCGGAGGTATATACTTCCGGTGCGACGAACATTTTAAAATATCCGGAATTGAGTGATAAGGAAAAGATGGTAGATCTCCTTTCCACGTTCGAAGAAAAACAGAGACTGGAAGCTTGGGTCAATGACGAGGCGACCGATCCGGAAGAACATGGAATTCAGGTATATATCGGCGAAGAATCGCCGGTGGCATCCATGCGTGACTGTTCCGTGGTTACGGCAACATACCAGATCAAAGAAGGTGTGTATGGAAAGATAGGAATTGTCGGACCAAAACGTATGGATTATGAAAAAGTTGTTGGCACATTGGAAAGCTGCATGCAGCAGCTGGATGATATATTTAAATCCAAGACATAGTGACAAAGCAGAGTTGATGGAGAAAGGCGGTACAAAATGGCAGAAGAGACAAAGAAAGCCGAGCAGGCGGAAGTGCCTGAAACCGAAAAAGAGACTGCAGCTGAGGAAACACAGGCGCAGCAAGAAACCGTAGAGGAAACGCCGGCAAAGGCGGAAGAAAAAAAGGAAAAGAAAAAATCCAAAAAGAAAGATAAGAAGGACGAAAAGATTGAAGAGTTAAATGACAGACTTCTCCGTAACATGGCAGAGTTTGAAAACTTCAGAAATCGTTCTGAAAAAGAAAAAGCAGCAAAATTTGACATGGGTGCCAAAAATGTTGTGGAAAAAGTTCTTCCTATCGTAGATAATTTTGAACGAGGCTTGGCAGCAGTTCCGGAAGAGGAAAAAGACAATGCCTTCGTAAAAGGAATGGAAGCAGTATACAAACAGTTTACTACGGTACTTGAAGAAATTGGAGTTACTCCGATCGAAGCCGTCGGAAAAGAATTTGATCCAAATCTTCACAATGCGGTAATGCATGACGAAGACGAGACCAAAGAGGCAAACATCATTTCTGAAGAATTTCAGAAAGGCTATATGTATAAAGACAGCGTCGTGAGACACAGTATGGTTAAGGTAGTAAACTAACAGAATTTATTTTGGAGGTAATTATTATGAGTAAAATTATTGGAATTGACTTAGGAACAACAAACAGCTGTGTAGCTGTTATGGAAGGTGGAAAACCAGTCGTTATCGCAAATGCAGAAGGTGCACGTACAACACCGTCTGTTGTAGCATTTACAAAAAATGGAGAGCGTTTGATCGGTGAACCTGCAAAACGTCAGGCAGTAACCAATGCAGATAATACAATTTCTTCCATTAAAAGACATATGGGTACCGATTATCGTGCCGATATCGAAGGAAAGAAATATTCTCCACAGGAAATTTCCGCAATGATCCTTCAGAAATTGAAAGGCGATGCAGAGAATTATCTTGGTGGCGAAAAAGTAACAGAAGCCGTTATCACAGTACCGGCTTACTTCAACGATGCACAGCGTCAGGCAACCAAAGATGCCGGTAAGATCGCAGGTCTTGATGTAAAACGTATCATCAACGAGCCTACAGCAGCCGCACTTGCTTATGGTCTTGACAATGAAGGCGAGCAGAAGATCATGGTATACGACCTTGGTGGTGGTACATTCGATGTATCTATTATCGAGATCGGTGACGGTGTCATCGAAGTATTGTCAACATCCGGAGATAACCGTCTTGGTGGTGATGACTTTGATAACAAACTCTGCGATTACATGGTCAGCGAATTTAAGAAAGCAGAAGGCATCGACCTTTCCGGTGATAAGATGGCAATGCAGCGTTTGAAAGAAGCTGCCGAGAAAGCAAAGAAAGAGCTTTCTTCCGCAACAACGACAAACATCAACCTTCCATTTATCACAGCAACACAGGAAGGACCAAAACATTTTGATATGAACCTGACACGCGCAAAATTCGATGAATTGACAGCAGATTTGGTAGAGAGAACCGCTACTCCTGTAAACAATGCATTGAAAGATGCCGGAATTACTGCTTCCGAACTTAGCAAAGTTCTTTTGGTTGGTGGTTCCACACGTATCCCGGCCGTACAGGACAAAGTAAAACAGTTGACAGGACATGAGCCAAACAAATCTTTGAACCCAGATGAGTGTGTAGCATTAGGTGCTTCGATCCAGGGTGGTAAACTTGCCGGAGATACCGGTGCCGGTGATATCCTTCTTCTGGATGTTACCCCACTTTCCCTTGCCATCGAGACAATGGGCGGTGTAGCTACCAAACTGATCGAAAGAAATACAACCATTCCTACGAAGAAGAGCCAGATCTTCTCTACCGCAGCCGATAATCAGACAGCAGTAGACATCAACGTAGTACAGGGTGAAAGACAGTTTGCCCGTGACAATAAATCTCTTGGACAGTTCCGTCTGGATGGCATTCCACCGGCAATGCGTGGAGTACCACAGATCGAAGTTACCTTTGATATCGATGCCAATGGTATCGTAAATGTATCTGCAAAAGACCTTGGAACAGGAAAAGAGCAGCACATTACCATCACAGCAGGATCTAACCTGTCCGATGATGATATCGATAAAGCAGTCAAAGAAGCCGCTGAGTTTGAAGCTCAGGATAAGAAACGCAAAGAGGGTATTGATACCCGCAACGAAGCAGACAGCATGGTATTCCAGACAGAGAAAGCTCTCAATGAAGTGGGTGACAAAGTAGATGCTTCGGAGAAAGAAAAAGTTCAGGCTGAGATTGACAAAGTAAAAGCAATTCTTGAGAGAACACAGCCAGAGTCTATGACAGATGCTGATATCGAAGAATTGAAAGCAGCAAAAGAATCCTTGATGACAAACTCACAGCAGGTATTTGCTAAGATGTATGAGCAGGCACAGCAGGCAGCTGGCGGCGCTCAGGGTGCAGCTGGTCCGGACATGGGAGCAGCAGGACAGCAGACAGCAGATAACGGCGGAGACGACGTTGTCGATGGAGATTTCAGAGAACTGTAATCAACCTTGATAGATTCCGATGTTACGGCTCGTACTCTGGTGCGGGTCGTACTGTCGGTTATAACGAAGAGTGAGTGAATGGAGGATAAAAATGGCTGATAAGCGTGATTATTATGAGGTATTAGGGGTAGACCGCAATGCCGATGATGCTACCCTGAAACGTGCCTATAGAAAATTGGCAAAAAAATATCACCCTGATACAAATCCCGGAGATAAAGATGCCGAAGCCAAATTTAAAGAAGCATCCGAAGCGTATGCCGTATTGAGCGACCCGGACAAGAGACGTCAGTATGATCAATTTGGTCACTCTGCGTTTGAAAACGGTGGTGGCGGAGCCGGCGGATTCGACTTTTCCGGTATGGATATGGGAGATATTTTTGGAGATATCTTTGGCGACTTCTTTGGTGGCGGAGCCAGAAGACGCGATCCCAATGCACCGACAAGAGGTGCAAACATCCGCGCGCAGGTCCGCATAACATTGGAAGAGGCCTGCTTTGGTGTAGAAAAAGAACTGGAACTGACATTGAAAGACGAATGCCAGACTTGTCATGGAACCGGAGCCAAACCGGGAACCTCACCGGAAACCTGTGCTACTTGCGGTGGTAAAGGTCAGGTGGTGACATCCCAGAAATCCTTATTTGGTATGGTACAAAATGTATCCACATGTCCGCATTGTCATGGTACCGGAAAAGTGGTCAAGGACAAATGTTCCGACTGCCACGGAACCGGTTACATTGCAAGCAAAAAGAAGATCCAGGTTTCGATCCCAGCCGGAATCGACCATGGACAGAGTGTACGTATCCGCGGAAAGGGCGAGCCGGGCACCAACGGCGGAGCACGCGGCGACCTTCTCGTAGAAGTATATGTACAGCCACATGAAGAATTTGAACGCCATGACTACGACCTGTATTCCGAAGTGAAGATTTCTTATCCGAAAGCCGTACTCGGTGGCGAAGTAACGGTAAAAACCATCGACGGAGAAGTGGCATGTACGATCAAACCGGGTACCCAGACCGGAACCCGTATGCGCCTTCGTGGCAAAGGAGTGCCTTCCCTGCGTAACAAAAAACTGCGTGGTAACCATTATGTGGACTTCGTTGTTGATGTTCCGACATCCGTTACGAAAGAGCAGAAAAAACTGTTGCAGCAGTTGGAAGAAACCTTCGACGGAAAACCAGGGAAAAAATCCAAAAGAAAATAAAAAGGAAAGAAAAGATGCGCCGGTAGAAGTAGTCTGCCGGCGCTTTTTCATGAAAATAATACATATCTCCCCTTTACATCCCCTCCCGAAAGTGCTATGATATAAATACTATATGTTGTGCCAAGATAAAAATAAAACACTATATATTTGCAAATATCAGGAAATGCAGTGGATCCCCTGATATTCTTTACGATAAAAGGAAACCACCAACGTGCAACAGAAAGAAAAGATAGGAGATGACAGGCACAGATGGGTAGTGTATGGGTAATAAAGCGAAATGGTGAAGAAGTTGAGTTTGATGCGGAAAAGATCAGCAATGCGATCCAAAAAGCCAATCATGAAGTGACGGATGATAAGAAATTGACACTTTTGCAGATTGCGGATGTGACAAGAAAAGTGGTAGAACGAATCGAAAAAGCACCGCATGCCGTCAATGTAGAGAGGATTCAGGATTTGGTAGAAATTGCCATTATGGAAGAGGGCGGCTATGAAATTGCACAGAAATATGTACGTTACCGCTATCAGCGTGAGATCGCCAGAAAAGCAAATACGACGGATGCGGAAATTCTGTCGCTCATTGAGTGCAGCAACGAAGAAGTCAATCAGGAAAATTCCAACAAAGATGCCAGCATCAATTCGACGCAGCGTGATTATATGGCAGGTCAGGTCAGCAAGGACCTTACGATGCGCCTGTTGCTGCCGAAAGAAATTGTAGATGCACATAACGAAGGAATCATCCATTTTCACGATTCCGATTATTATGCACAAAAAGAACATAACTGTGACCTGATCAATCTCGAGGACATGCTTCAAAATGGAACGGTCATCAGCGAGACAATGATCGAAAAACCGCATTCTTTCTATACCGCGTGCAATGTCACGACGCAGATCGTAGCGCAGGTGGCAAGCAACCAGTACGGCGGCCAGTCATTTTCCCTTGCGCATTTGGCGCCGTTTGTGGATATCAGCCGAAAGAAAATATATAAAGAAGTAGAAGCCGAATTTGAAGAAAATGATTTCGAAAAAGACGATGAAAAGATAAAGAAAATTACGGAAAAACGGCTTTTGGATGAGATCAAGCGAGGAATTCAGACCATTCAGTATCAGCTCATTACGCTGATGACGTGTAATGGACAGGCACCGTTTGTCACGATGTTTATGTACCTGGATGAGGTGGAAGGCCAGACGCGCTATGACCTTTCCCTACTTATCCGCGAGGTGCTGACACAGCGGATCCAGGGGGTAAAAAACGAAAAAGGTGTCTGGATCACGCCGGCATTTCCGAAGCTGATCTATGTGCTCGACGAGGACAATATTTCAGAAGATTCCCCGTATTATTCTTTGACGAAACTTGCCGCCGAATGTACGGCAAAACGTATGGTTCCGGATTACATTTCGGCGAAAGTCATGCGTGAATTAAAGCAGGGAGATGTGTACACCTGCATGGGCTGCCGTTCCTTTTTGACGGTAGAAGACAGCCAGCGGAATCCGGATGGCAGCCATAAATATTATGGAAGATTTAACCAGGGCGTTGTCACTATAAATTTGGTTGACGTGGCTTGTTCATCGTATGGAGATATGGATAAGTTTTGGAAAATATTGGATGAAAGACTGGAACTTTGCCACCGTGCCCTGCGCTGCCGCCATGAGCGTCTTCTTGGCACCGTTTCGGATGTGGCACCGATCTTGTGGCAGCATGGAGCTCTTGCCCGCCTGAAAAAAGGAGAGACGATCGACAAGCTATTGTATAATGGCTATTCGACCATTTCCCTCGGGTATGCCGGATTGTACGAAATGTGCGTGCGAATGACCGGAGAGAGCCACACGGCAAAAGAGGGACACGATTTTGCACTGGCAGTCATGCAGAAATTAAACGACAAATGTGCTGAATGGAAAGCTGCCGAAAATATCAGCTATTCGGTTTACGGCACGCCGATGGAATCAACGACCTACAAATTTGCCAAATGCTTGCAAAAGCGCTTTGGCCGGATTGAAGGCGTGACGGATAAAAACTACATTACCAATAGTTACCATATTCATGTGACCGAGCCGATCAACGCATTTGATAAATTGACGTTTGAATCGGAATTTCAGAAACTGTCGCCCGGCGGTGCCATCAGTTATGTGGAAGTGCCGAATATGCAGCACAACATACCGGCGGTACTTGCGGTAATGCGGCATATTTACGAAAATATCATGTACGCGGAACTCAATACGAAAAGCGATTTCTGCGAGGCATGCGGATACGACGGCGAGATCCAGATAAAAACCGATGAAAAAGGAAAACTTGTCTGGGAATGCCCAAATTGTGGAAACCGTGACACTGACACCCTCTTCGTTGCCCGCCGCACCTGTGGCTACATTGGGACCCAGTTTTGGAACCAGGGCAGAACTCAGGAAATTAAAGACCGGGTATTACACCTGTAACATTCCTCAAAAAAACTTCTTGCACTATCCACTATAATCCATTATTATAGAAGATATCAACACACTAACAGGAGGGCTTTATGGAAAAGAAAAAACGAGGGAGTTTTACAGGGACACTGGGATTTGTACTGGCGGCAGCAGGGAGTGCCGTTGGTCTTGGAAATATTTGGAGATTTCCGTACCTTGCAGCGAAAAATCATGGTGGTGTATTTATCATCTGCTACATCGTATTGGCATTAACATTTGGATTTGCTCTGCTTACGACAGAGATCGCGATTGGGCGAAAGACCAAACAGAGTCCGCTTACCGCGTATGCAGCCATTCATCCGAAATGGGGAAAACTAGGTGTACTTGCCTGTTTGGTACCGACGATCATTTTGCCGTATTATTGCGTGATCGGTGGATGGGTTGTCAAATATTTTACTGTATTTGCGACAGCCAAAGCGCATAATGCAGCACAGGACAATTTCTTTACCGGATTTATTACATCGCAGTATGCTCCGATTTTCTTTATGATCATATTCTTAGGAGCGACAGCGGCAGTCGTACTTTGCGGCGTGGATAAAGGAATTGAAAAAGCCAGTAAATTTATCATGCCGGTCTTATTGGTACTTATTATTGGAATTTCTATTTATTCGCTGACGATAAAATTTACAGATGCGAATGGGGTTACAAGAACCGGACTTGACGGTTTGAAAGTATATCTTGTTCCGGATGTCAGCGGAATGACATTGAAAGACTGGGTTGTTATCATTATGGATGCGATGGGCCAGTTGTTTTTCTCCATCAGTGTAGCGATGGGAATTATGGTAGCATATGGTTCTTATGTGCCAAAAGATGTGAATTTGATGAAATCCATCAACCAGATAGAGATTTTTGATACCGCAGTGGCGCTTCTCGCGGGTCTGATGATCGTACCGGCAATTTATGTGTTTATGGGAATCGAAGGAATGTCCGGCGGACCGGGACTGATGTTTGTTTCCCTTCCGAAAGTATTTGACCAGATGGGCGGTGTCGGCATCGCCATTGGTATCGCCTTTTTCCTGATGGTGCTTTTTGCGGCAGTAACATCTTCTGTGTCCGTCATGGAAGCCATCGTGTCAAGTATGATGGACAAGTTCCATTGGTCGAGAAAAAAAGGCGGAATCATTGTAACCATTTATGCGTTTATCGGTGGAATCATTGTCTGCCTTGGTTACAACTTGTTTTACTTTGAACTGCCGCTGCCAAATGGAAGCATAGCACAGATTTTAGATATTATGGACTATATCAGTAACAATATTCTGATGCCGTCCGTAGCCGTACTTACTTGTATTTTGGTCGGCTGGGTTGTAAAACCGGATGTCATCATTAACGAAGTAACGTGCAATGGAGAATATAAATTTAACAGAAAGGGATTGTATATCGTCATGATTCGTTTCGTGGCACCGGTTCTGTTATTATTCCTGCTGCTTCAGTCATTGGGAATTATAAATATTTAATAACGAAAGGAGCATTTCTCCTGCGCAATCGGTAGGAAAGATGCTCCTTTTTGAAAAGGGGGGAGGATAAGTATTTTAACTTTATCTTTGGTTATAGTAAGAGTATAACCGGAAGAAAAGAAATTATACAAATTGGGAAAGGAAAATTGATATGAATATAGAAGTTCAGGAAACCGCAGATCGTTTATTGAATCGGATCGGCGTATCGACGTGCAGTTTTACGACAGTAAAAGCGGCAAAAAGAACATTGGAAGAAGAAGGTGCCTGCGTGCTTTCCATGCAGACACCGCATTGGAATCTGGAGCCGGGCAAGACCTATCTTGTGACGCAGTCCGATTCCAGTTTATTTGCATTTTCTATCGGCAGCCAATTTTTGGCAGAAGAGGCGGCAGAGACAGACCAGATGCTTCGCCTGGCTGCGGCGCACACAGACCATCCCTGCCTTTATATCAAAAGCAATCCGGAAATAGACAGCAAAGGATATGGCAAGTTAAATGTCGAGGTGTACGGTGGTGCCATTTTAAATACATGGATGGATCGTGCCCTTTCCGTGGCAGGAAAAGTAGTTATCAAATCCGACAACGTATTTGAGCCGGAGGTGCGTATCGTAGATATGAAACGTCCGCTTTTTACGATTCCAAATCTTGCCATTCATCTGAACCGCGAGGTCAATAAAGGTGTGGAATTAAATCGTCAGAATGACCTTGAACCGCTGGCGTTTGTCGATGGAACCGAAGTAGAAAAAGATTTCTTCCTTTCCCTGCTTGCGAGAGAACTGAAAGTATCCGCAAGCGAGATATTAGATTATGAATTATATTTGTACAATTGCGATGCCGGAGATGTTTTTGGCATTCAGGAAGATATGATCTCTGCCCCGCGGCTGGACAACATTACTTCAGTGGAAGCCTGCCTGCAGGGACTTTTAAATCAAAAACGGGAAAAGGGGATCAATGTCATTGCCTTGTTTGACAACGAAGAGATTGGAAGCCGCACGAAACAGGGGGCGGACAGCGAATTTTTGTACCGCTTATTAAAGAAAATGTATCGTTGTCTCGGAGTGACCGAAGAAAAGGCAGAGACGGCGGTTTTTGGTGGCTTTGCCCTGTCGCTTGATGTCGCACACGGATTTCATCCGAATAAGCCGGAAAAATCCGATCCGACCAATCCGAATCCGCTCGGAAAAGGCGTCGTGATCAAACGTTCCAGCGCGCAGAATTATGTAACAGACAGTGAAGCGGTGGCGACCGCAATGATGATTTTCGAAAATGAGGGCATTCCGTATCAGAAATTTGCCAGCCGTTCGGACGTTTCCCAGGGAGGCACACTCGGATCGATCGCTTCCAAATATCTGCCGATGAAAATGGTAGACATGGGAGTGCCGATTCTTGCGATGCATTCTGCCCGTGAACTGATGGCGGCAGCAGACCAGTATTATCTGGAAGAATTTGTCACTGCGTTTTTTGAACAATAATACACAGGAGGAAAAGAGATGTATTTATTAGGATCCCATGTGGGAATGAGTGGAAAAGATATGATGCTTGGCTCCGTGAAAACCGCCCTTTCTTATGGCGCAAATACCTTTATGCTGTACACCGGAGCCCCTCAAAATACAAGAAGAAAGAAAATTGAAGAATTAAATATTCCGGCAGCCAGAGAACTGATGAAAGAAAACGGAATCGAGACATTTGTCGTACATGCCCCATATATTATCAATCTGGCAAATACCGTAAAACCGGAGACGTTTCAGATCGCGACGGATTTTCTTGCGGTAGAATTAGAGAGAACCGAAGCGATGGGATCCGAGACGCTCGTTCTCCATCCGGGTTCCCATGTGGGTGCGGGCGAAGAAGCCGGTATCGCGCAGATCATTAAAGGACTGGATATGGTAATGAAGCCGGATATGAAAGTGAAGATCGCTCTGGAGACAATGGCAGGAAAAGGCAGCGAGATCGGGCGTTCCTTCGAAGAACTTAAAGCGATTTATGATGGCGTGCGGTATCCGGAAAACCTCCGTGTGTGCTTTGACACCTGTCATGTAAATGATGCGGGATACGATATCGTCAATCATTACGAAGAAGTTTTGGAAAAATTTGACAGTATCCTTGGACTGGATCAGATTGCAGTATTTCATATTAATGACAGCAAAAACCCGCTCGGAGCGCACAAAGACCGTCATGAAAATGTGGGACTTGGTACGATCGGATTTGATACTCTGTACCGTTTTGTCTCGGACGAGAGATTTGCCAATGTGCCGAAAATACTGGAAACGCCATGGATCAAACCGGAAGACGATCCGAAAAATCCGATTCCACCATACAAAGAAGAAATTGAGATGTTGCAGAGTGGAGTGATGAAACCGTTGACAATTTCATGATTTCCCACTAAAATAGAAAGATAGGAAGTTAAAATTGAAGGAGGCTCTTACAAATGGCAAAGAAACCATATTATTTGACAACCGCCATTGCTTACACATCGGGAAAACCTCATATTGGAAATACGTATGAAGTTGTACTCGCCGATGCAATCGTGCGATATAAAAGAAATCAAGGTTATGATGTGCGGTTCCAGACCGGAACGGACGAACATGGCCAGAAAATAGAATTGAAGGCAGAAGAAGCAGGCATTACGCCAAAAGAATTTGTTGACAATGTTTCTTCGGAGATCAAACGTATCTGGGATCTGATGAACACCTCTTACGACCGCTTTATCCGCACAACGGATGAAGATCATGAAAAACAGGTTCAGAAGATCTTTAAGAAATTGTACGAGCAGGGAGATATTTACAAAGGACATTACGAAGGAATGTACTGTACTCCTTGTGAATCTTTCTTCACACCGTCACAGCTTGTCGATGGCAAATGCCCGGACTGCGGACGCGAGTGCCAGCCGGCGAAAGAAGAAGCGTATTTCTTGAAATTAAGCAAATATCAGGACCGCCTGATCGAACATATTAACACACATCCGGAATTTATCCAGCCGGAGTCACGTAAAAACGAAATGATGAACAATTTCCTTTTGCCGGGACTTCAGGATCTCTGCGTTTCCAGAACGAGTTTCAAATGGGGCATTCCGGTAGACTTTGATCCGGGTCACATCGTATATGTATGGGTCGATGCGCTGAGTAACTACATTACCGGACTTGGTTACGATCAGGACGGAAACAGCGATGAAATGTTTGATAAATACTGGCCGGCAGATCTTCATCTGATCGGAAAAGATATTTTGCGTTTCCATACGATTTATTGGCCGATCATGCTCATGGCACTCGGACTTCCTCTGCCAAAACAGGTATTTGGACATCCTTGGCTGCTTCAGGGCGACGGCAAAATGAGTAAAAGTAAGGGAAATGTACTGTATGCCGATGATCTCGTAGACGAGTTTGGTGTCGATGCCGTACGCTATTTCGTTCTTCATGAGATGCCATTTGAAAATGATGGTGTAATAACCTGGGAATTAATGGTAGAACGCATGAATTCCGACCTTGCCAATACATTGGGAAATCTTGTAAATCGTACGATTTCCATGTCCAATAAATATTTTGACGGCGTGGTAAAAGATGCCGGAGTTTCCGAGCCGGTAGATGACGAATTGAAGGCAGTGATCAATGCGGCACCGGGTAAAGTGACAGAAAAAATGGACAAACTTCGTGTGGCAGATGCGATCACGGAAATCTTTACCCTGTTTAAACGCTGCAATAAATATATCGACGAGACGATGCCTTGGGCACTTGCCAAAGAGGAAGAAAAGAAACCTCGTCTGGCTACCGTTTTGTACAATCTGATGGATGGTATTCGTGTCGGAGCGACTCTTTTGGATTCCTTTATGCCGGAAACCAGTGAGAAGATTCTTGCGCAGATCAATGCACCAAAGGGCGAGCTGGAGACGCTGAAAGCAGGAGATTATCCAAACGACACCAAAGTGGTTGAGAAACCGGAGATTCTGTTTGCGCGAATTGATGAAGAAGAATTCATGAAAAAAATTCATGAAAAAGAGGCGGCTCAGGCAGCAGAAGCAGAAAAAGCTGAGGCACCGGAAGATGTCATTGATATCGAAACAAAACCGGAGATCACATTTGATGACTTCACGAAAATGCAATTCCAGGTAGGCGAGATCATTGCCTGCGAGGGAGTGAAAAAGTCGAGAAAACTTTTGTGCTCCCAGGTTCGTATCGGAAGCGAAGTAAAACAGATCGTATCCGGAATCAAAGCCTATTATAGTGCAGAAGAGATGGTCGGTAAAAAAGTCATGGTTCTTGTAAACCTCAAACCGGCAAAACTGGCAGGCGTATTGTCAGAAGGAATGCTTCTCTGCGCAGAAGATGCAGACGGAAATCTGGCTCTTATGACGCCGGAAAAACCGATGCCGGCAGGAGCCGAGATCTGTTAATAGAATACAAAGAAAATGGAGATAAAAGGCAACAGAGGAATTCTCTTCTGTTGTCTTTTCTAAGAATAATATGATATTTGATACACATAGTCATTACGATGACAGAGCATTTGATGAAGACCGGGAAAGCCTTCTTGGTTCATTGGAAGAAAATGGAATTGGCAATATTGTGTGCGTGGGTGCTGACATGAAAAGCAGCAAAGCGGCGATGGAACTGGCACACAGCTATGAGTTCGCCTATGCGGCGGTCGGGGTGCATCCTTCGGACACCGCACCCCTCACAGAAGCCGATATGGAAGGGCTGGAACAGGCTTCTCGCGACGAAAAGGTTGTTGCCATCGGGGAGATCGGTCTTGATTATCACTGGGAAGAGCCGGAGCCGGAAATTCAGAAAAAATGGTTCCGTCGCCAGATTGAACTGGCAAAAAAAGTAAATTTGCCGATTATATACCACAGCCGTGAAGCGGCGAAAGATACGATGGATATGATATTGGAAACTCATGCGGCAGACTGTGGCGGCGTGATCCATTGCTATTCGTATGCCAAAGAGATGGCAAAAGAATACGTCGATATGGGATTTTATATCGGAGTCGGCGGTGTGATCACATTTAAAAATGGACGGCGCTTGAAAGAGACGGTAGAAGCCATCCCGCTTTCACGTATTGTACTGGAGACGGACTGCCCATACCTTTCACCGGAACCAAACCGCGGCAAACGAAACGATTCCACAAACTTAATTTATGTGGTGCGCGAAATTGCCGGAATCAAAGGAATTTCTGAGCAGGAAGTAATCGAAGAAACGGAAAAAAATGCCAGAAGTTTATATCGTCTGGATGGAAAAAACAGGAGGTGAATATGGAAAAATTAAGCAATCCTAAAGAGACCATACAAGTGCTTCAAAAACATGAATTTCAATTTAAGAAAAAATTTGGACAAAACTTTTTGATCGATCCTCATGTGCTCGATAAAATTGTCGATGCGGCACAGATTACAAAGGACGATTTTGTGCTGGAGATCGGACCGGGAATCGGTACATTGACGCAGTATCTCTGTGAAAATGCAAGACAGGTGCTTGCGGTAGAGATCGATGACAAACTGATCCCTATTCTCAAGGAAACATTGCAGCCTTACGACAATGTAGAAGTGCTGCATGGCGATATTTTAAAACAGGATATTCAGCAGATCGCAGACACTTACAATGACGGCAAGCCGATCAAAGTAGTGGCAAATCTGCCATATTACATTACCACGCCGATCATTATGGAATTATTTGAAAGCCATGTTCCGCTGGCAAATGTTACCGTCATGGTGCAGAAAGAAGTGGCAGACCGTATGAAAGCAGAACCGGGGACAAAAGATTATGGAGCACTGTCTCTCGCGGTTCAATATTATGCCAAACCATACATCGCAGCCTTTGTGCCACCGAACTGTTTTATGCCGCGGCCAAATGTCGGCAGTGCGGTCATACGACTTGACTGCCTTGCGAGAGTGCCGGTCGAAGTGCACAATGAAAAATTGATGTTCCGCCTGATCCGCGCTTCGTTTAACCAGCGCCGGAAAACCCTGCAAAATGGAATTGCAAACAGCGCAGAACTGTCTTTTACGAAAGAGCAGGCAGCACGTGCGATTGAACAGGCGGGATTTGATGTAAGAATCCGCGGCGAAAAACTGGGATTGGAAGAATTTGCCAGATTGGCGGACGAATTGGAAAGGATGACAGAAAATGGATGAAGAAAAATTGACAATGGCAGATTTTGAAGATGAAATCAATGCCTCTTTTGTAAAATTCCGCCCGGGACAGGCGATAAAAGGAACCGTTGTGGCAATCGACGAAGACGAGATCGCGCTTGATCTGCAATCGTACTCCCGCGGAATCATTCCGAAAGAAGAATGGAGCAATGACCCGGATTTTCACGCAATGGATGAAATTCGGATCGGCGACACATTGACCGTGATCGTTTTGTACGAAGATGAATCGGGACAGACAATCACCTCTCTTCGCCAGGCGAAAGAAGTGGCGGCGTGGGAAACGTTACAGGATGCCTTGGAAAATCACACCATCTTCGAAGTAAAGATCAAAGAAGTAGTGCCTTCCGGTGTAATTACGTATCTCGAGGGAATCCGTGCGTTTATCCCGGCTTCCAAACTGGCGGCGCAATACGTCGAGGATCTGGAGTCTTACGTCGGCAAAAAAGTGCAGGTACAGGTGATCACGGCAGACGAGGAAGAAAACCGTCTTGTGCTTTCAGCAAAAGAAGTGGCGAAAGAACGTCTTGCACAGGAAAATGCAGCCAAATTAAATGCACTGCAGAAAGGTTTTATTACCGAGGGCACGATCACGCGTATCGAATCTTACGGATGCTTTGTCGAATTTGGAGACGGACTTACCGGGCTGGTGCATATTTCACAGATCTGCAATAAATTTTTGAAGTCGCCAAAAGAAGTGGTCAAACTTGGCATGAAAGTAAAAGTGAAAGTGTTGTCTGTCGAAGACGGAAAAATTCGCTTGAGCATGAAAGAAGCAGAGGACATCGCGCCGGAAGTGGAAGAAGCAGTCAACGATCCGGAAGAAACCTCGATGGAATACACCGATGAGGAAGCGACGACATCGCTGGCAGGTCTGCTGAAAGGAATCCAGTTAGACGATTGACACGCGGGAAAAAGTACGTTATACTAATTCCTATACGAAAGGCAGGTGAATGATATGAAAAAGCTGAACAATAGCAGAAAACGACACACTGGAATCCGTTACACCTATCATTCACATTATCGTGCTTTATGCAGCCGGCATATATAATATGAGGATAAATACAAGTGTTTCTGGTTTCAGGAACACTTTTTTTTTATGCGAAAAATTTCTGAGCAAAGAAAAGGTTTACAAAATAAATAACCGGCTGCAGGAAAGCAGGTAAATATGAAAATTATTTCTATAAGAAAGAATCCGCAATGGGCGGAAAAGGCAAAGACGTATTGTAAGGAAAAATGGAGTGATGTATATGGCCCATTTGAAGCGGCATTAGATCAATGTCTGCAAAAAGAAAATGGACTGCCGGAAACATGGCTTATGCTGGGAGGTATGCAGCAAGATGAGATCAAAGGGTTTTATCAGTTATGTGACACAGAGCCGATGGAAAATGAGACAAAACGAAGTCCATGGCTGACAGTGTTGTTTGTAGAACCCGCTTTGCGTGGCTGGCATTACGGCGAACTGCTGATGAACCATGCCAGGTATGAGGCGGGGCACCTCGGATATGACAAATTGTATCTTGCCACGGATCATATCGCATTTTATGAAAAATACGGATTTCGTGAGATCGGTCTGGAGCGGTTCGCGTGCGGACGTCCGACGAAAATCTATGAGGCAGATACTTTCGGGGAAGTGCAGGTGACTGTTTATGACGAGAAAAACCGGCCAAGTGATGAGACATACTTGAAGGTTGCGGCGTATAAAGGCGCATACACGTCAGGCGAGAATGGAGCATTGGCGCTGCATTTTGAAAAATACTTTGCACCGCCGGACACTTTTACAAAGAAGTGGTTTACCATTCTGGCATTTCGCGGGGATGAATTGATTGGCAGAGTCAACTTTATTCGAAGTTCTACGGATGTTCGCCATTGGTATCTTGGCGATTTGAGTGTGAAATCCACAGAACGAAGAAAAAGAATCGCCAGCCGCATACTGCAAAGAGGAATCGACCGAATCCGGCAAAATGGAAATGGTGACGAGTATATTTGTGCCTATATTGAGGAAGACAATACCGCATCGATTTGTCTCCATGCGAAATTGGGATTTGCAGACACAGGAAAATGTCTGCCCTTTGAGGATTTTGTGTTTGGAGAAAATGAAACGACATACCAAATGAATTTATAGTTCACCCTGGGGATATCTGCTGGCAGATATCCCTTTCTTATAAAGATACTTTGCAAAAGCGGGGACAATCTGTGTGGAACGGAAAAAGATTATGTGGGAAAATGTCGAATTTTCGAGGGTTAGAACAAATACTGAAAAAAACTCAAAAAATATGAAAAAAAGTGTTGACAAAAGTGCCGCCGTCTGATAATATATATCTTGCTGACGCGGTAAAGACAAAACAGCAAAACAAAAAAAGTTTTAAAAAAGTCTTGACAAAGCAAAAGCGATTTGATATAATGTTTATCGCTGACGCAAACGCGACAGCAAAGAACCTTGATAACTGAACAGTGAAACAACCCTGAAAATTCAAATATATATTGAGTTTTCAGAATCAA
>DJEU01000066.1:47704-107575 GCA_002431395.1 Lachnoclostridium sp. UBA5890 | reverse complement strand
TTCTTTCCAGCGGTAAAAGCAACAGATTTCGCTGGGTTTCCCTTTTTTGGTTGCCTTCGGGCAACCATACTTGCTTTAAAGGCAACCTAAGTGGGGAACTTCTCTGGTTTACGTTGCCTTGGGGCTTTAATGCGGCGCGGAAAGGCAACGGATTCTAGCGACTTTCTTGATTCGCGTTGCCTTTCCATTTTTCACGTACAAAAAAAGAATGTCTTTCGACATTCTTTTTAGTAGCGGGAAAGGGATTTGAACCCCCGACACCACGGGTATGAACCGTGTGCTCTCGCCAACTGAGCTATCCCGCCATATATTGCGAAGCTGCTTTTTAGTGATAAATGGGACCTACAGGGCTCGAACCTGTGACCCTCTGCTTGTAAGGCAGATGCTCTCCCAGCTGAGCTAAGATCCCATTTGGTGTATCGCTTATCAGCAGCACCATTGACTATTATATATGGTGTCCATCTTTTTGTCAATAGTTTTTTTAAAAAAATTGGGACATGAAAATTGCAAGTATTATTTGTGATGTTTTTTCGTTTCTACATTTTTAACAATTTTCCCCTTGTTTTTTGTGCATTTTGTATAGTTTATTCTTATTTCCGCACTTACCAATCAAAATCCGCGTACTACAAAAAGACTATCTTCTGATAGCCTAAAAAACAATATTGCGCCCCTGTTTCAAAGGAGCAATTCCACTTCCTGCCGGAATAGATCGTTTGAACACAACCAGTCAAATTTCTTTCTTGGATAATTGTTGATCCATTCCTGAACCTCATCTACATCTTGCTGCGTCATCCAATCAAAGTTAGAACCTTTCGGAATCCGTCTGCGAACTAACTTATTTTGATTTTCATTACTGCCACGCTCCCAGCTGCAGTATGCATGACAATAGTAAATACTTGTACGTTTTCCTTCAAAGCATGATTTTTCCATATCGGCAAAAGCAGAAAATTCTGAACCATTATCAACCGTAATAGATTTAAAAAGGGATGAAAATTTATCCTGATACTGCTTTTCCAATTCATCCAAAACAGATACAACGTTCTTTGCTTCGCCGTTTGGGAGAAGAAAGCACAATTCATATCTCGTTTTTCTCTCTGTTAAAACCAAAAGATTCTTTTTTCCATTCATTCCCCCTTTAACAGTGTCCATTTCCCAGTGTCCAAACTCGTGGCGCTCATCAATCTTTTTGGGTCTTGCATCAATGCTTGTGCCAGCAGATACCTTCTTTTGCCGCCGTATTTTTTTGTATCTGCGCTTTCGCTTTCCTTTCACCGGCAGATTTTTATTACTTAAAGATTTGAAAACACCTTTATCAATATAACTGTACAGTGTACGTACGCATACTTTCGTGCGAAATGTTTTCTCAGCTTTTATACCAGCATATCCAAGCGCTGCAGAAGGAGAAAAATCCCTTTCTAAAATTAGTTGTTCCAAAAAGGCAGCATATTCCGGGTCTGAATCAATCTTTTTTTGAGTGCCGCGTTTTTTCAAGTTTTCCTGATAGCGGCTTTCGGCAAGATCTGCAGAATACATTTCTTTATCATAGTAATCAAAGGTATGGATATATTTTCCGCGCTTATATTCATTTGTTATTGTATTTGGATGACAGTTCATCATCCTGGCTATCTCTGCTTTTGGAATCTTCTTCTTTAATAGATATTCAAGTAAAAGACGATCTTCATATTTAAAATGACGATATCCCTTCATTTGTGTTTTCCCCCTGATGCAAATAGTGTCATTCGTATGCCGGAGATAGAATAAGCATGGGGGCTACACCCCCAAACCCCTGTAGAAAAATCCATTGCATCACCCTTAAAAACCAAGCATGATGCAATGAATTTTTGCCGAACTAACCCCATAACGCATTCCATTATACCGTATTTTTCCAGAAAAAGAAATCCTGTTAAATCCTGTTATTGAATCGAATACATATCGTAATAAAAAGATTTTTTAGCCAAAACCTCTTCCTCATTGAACTCCGGATTTACAATATTCTTGATTGCTTCTTCACTGACTTGATGCTGCAGCATATCTTTGATCACATTTCTTCGAAACTCTCCGATACACGGCGAAGCAAAGATGTCTGCTAAAGAGAGTTCCGAATACTGCTCCAGAAAACTTTCTTTTAGTTCTTTCTCTTTCTTGCTTTGCTCACGTTCATAAATCCGCTTTAACTTCTTTAAATCTATATCCTCGGGATCGGCCACTTGATCTCCGATAGAATCCAGATCCATCATCATAAATTGAAACGGGTCGATCTCCAAAACTTTGATATTCTTATCTGTTTTGGACTTTTGCAGCAGATATTCCGCCTCATTAGCATCTAAAAAGGAACAAACCTTTTCTTTATTATATAGAAATTTTTGTCCCTCTTTATAATCATATCTGCCGTAGCTTTTTGCCTTGTCGTATTCTTTGTGTTCCCATGGAAACCATTTCAGGTCACGAAGCGCCTCTTCTCCACGTACAAAGATAATACATTCATCATTAGGAAGCAGACGCAGTTCATATTGTGACATCAGTTTTTTTCCTAAGACATCCGCATTTTCGCTAAAGGAGCCATTGCTTCCCCTGCTTTGTCCGGTTGTCTTTTTGTCAATGGTCCATTCACCCAGAAGTTTTTCGATATATTCATATGTAGACTGCTCGTTACCACCTAAATACAAAAAGGTATCACAGTTGCTCACAAGACCTTCCCATGCCCCTTCTTTAAACAATGTCTTCATCTGTGACAAAGACTGCAGAAAGAGCACGCAGTAAATTCCTCTGGATCGACACGTGGCCAGAAAGCGATCAAAACGGTTTGGCATCTTGATATTAGCAAACTCGTCCAACCAGAATCCTACATTTAGTGGCAGTTTTCCTTGAAAAAGTCTTGCCTGAACATACAACTGCTGAATCAAAAGAGAGTATATGATGCCCGGCACAAAGTTAAACGTGTCATCATCATCCGGAATGACGATAAAAAGATTGATCTTTGTTTTTCGGTCGCCATTGCGGCCAATTCCAATCTCATTGAGTGGGATATCATTTCCGGAAAATATATTCAATACTTCTTCATCATCAAACGGATCCATTCTTGAGTATGCCGTAGCAAGTACGGAACGAACCGTATCCTCTGCTGCATTAGCATATCGTTCATAGGCTTTTACTGCCGGATGGTACTTGTCTCTTGATTTTAATTCCATCATCCGCATATGTAAAAGACTCTTATTCTTGTCATCCTCAAACTGTGCTTCATCCATTAAAAGCATAACGGATCTCCAATTTTTCTCAAGCGTCCTTCCGGTTCTTGAATCATATCTCGGGCACTGATCCCAGACGTACAGAAAAATGGCTTTTAGAAACATGGTTTCGGCCTTTTATAGTGATAGGTAAGGCTTTGATGTTATCTCCGCCTTTTCCCCCACTCCACACCGTGCATGCGACTTTCACCGCACACGGCGTTCCATCGTGTTCAAGTAGATTTACAAGTTTATTTAACAGGTTTTAGTTTTCTAGCTACACGGAGTTTGTTCAGCTTCTCCTTTTGCTTCTCGTCTAAGCTATTCAGATTTGTTGTATCAGCATAAATCAAAGGTTCTGCATTCTTAGAAATAATTACGATATTGCTGTATCTATCTTTACCTTTTCTTTCCTTTGGCACAATTCGGATTATTACAGAATTTTGGGGAGTGAGCCGTTTTCCTGTTACATAACACTTACCGTATTGAGCAACATATCTGGAAATGGCATTACTTCGGAATTCCGTTGTTTCATCCTTATTAAAATACAACTGTAATGCTTCTAAGTTTGCCTCATCAACCACCTTTTGATTGCTATGGATTTTCTCTCTTCCCTTTTTTGTGAAATTACAAATGTCTTGAGAAAAATTCATAGGCGGTTTATGATGTACACCAGTTAAAGGTATCAAATTTATCCTTTTTATTTGGTATATTTTCTTATCTGCTGATAATCCTTTTGTCTTTTTCTGAAAATCAAGAGGTGTATCCCTAAAACGTACTCGTTTCGCTATTATTCGCAGCCTGTTATAATGGGTTCGTATAAGTGAATAGTTAATTCTGTCAAGATTGTTGTACACATTTGTTGCTATCCTATAATAATTCTGTATGCCAAGGATTACGCTGTTGTATCGGGCAATATTATCCACTGTCGTATGTGATTGAATCTGTATAACACAGTTTTTGATGTTTTTGGCAACTTTGGTTTTTGCCTTATCACACATATCTGTTTTCGCCACAAATCCATATCGTGATGTTCCTTTCGGCACAACTTTTATCTTAAATCCTAAAAAATCTGACGAGTTCTTTTTCAAGTTCGTTACTTTGGATTTCTCAGGACTGATTTCAAGACCAAGTCTTGATTTTAGGAAATCAACTATGGCATGGTAGTATCGTTGTGCTTCGGAATACGATTTGCACATTACTTTGAAGTCATCTGCATATCTGACCAGAAATCCCTCTTTCATGTTGGATTTCTGCCTTGCTACGCTTCGAAAGTTGCAGTTTTTTCCAATCTTATTTGGCTGATAGGTTTCCCATTGGTCACTTATCCACCAATCCAATTCATTCAGCACAATGTTTGATAGTAGCGGAGATAAGATACCGCCTTGCGGTGTTCCCTTTGCAGGTATTCCTTCCCCTTCAATCTCACATTTCAGAAGTTTGCTGATTATACAGAGTAATCGTTTATCACGAATTCCTAATGTCCACATCTGTTTCATAAGTTTACCGTGGTTTACATTATCAAAGAAGCCTTTAATGTCTATGTCTACACAGTAATAATTCTTTCCAAAGTTTACCAGTGTTACCATTCTGCTGACCGCATGATGGGCACTTCGGTTTGGTCGGAATCCATAGGAATGATTGTGGAATTTCGGCTCACATATGGGTTCTAGCACCTGCAAAATACACTGTTGAATCAGTCTGTCCCATATAGTTGGAATTCCCAAAGGACGTTTTTTGTCCGTTCCATGTTTCGGTATATACACACGTCTTACTGGTTTTGGATGATAGTCCTCGAGGCTTTCCCTTACTCTGCTTATCAGTTCTTCATCCGTAAGTTTCCCTATGTCACGTATTGTCAGTTCATCCGTGCCTTTCGTCTTACTTCCCGAATTACTTCTAAGATTTCTGTACGCCAATCTTATATTCTGTTCTGAACCTATAATCTCTATTAACTTGTAAAAATTATTGTTGTTTCTGCTCTGCTGATATAACTCGTCAAAGGTTGACTGCATATTAAAGTATTCGTTATATCGGAGCTTCGTTTTCTTCAGCATGGTCTGCATCCTCCTTTCTCATCAGAGCAATACATCTCTTAGTCTTACATGAACCCATGCTGAAACTCAAAATCTACTCTTGTACCACGACTAGTGGCTATCCCTCCACCGCTTATTATCACGGTTTCATTGGTACACGCCACCGCTTTCACTGGTATAAATGCAAGTTATACATATGCTAATCTCACATATATTTTCCCTGCAAACGCTTCACTGACGATAAAATCTCCACGCTACCAGCTTCCCACGTTCCGAATATGCTATCTGTTTCATTTACACCCTTAGGTTTCCTCTATGAGCCTGTTGCTTCACCAATGCCTGTAACACTGCATGGAATTTCATATTTGGGAATCTTACTCTTCCACAAGCAACGACACTGTCTGTGTCCCAGAGCCTTTTGACCCCGTCCCGTTATAGACTCGTACATTCGAGGATTCGTCAGTACATATTTACGTCATATAGTTTGCACATTCTAACCATAGGTGTTTTTTAGACCTCCGGCATATCATACACATCTCCCACCTCTGGGAAACTTTCGTCATCTAACTGTTACGGTGTACTTCTGCCGACTTCACCGAACTTCTGACATTTTGATATTTATCTATCGCCATGCCAGTCGGAGTATTAAGGAAGCCCTTCAAGGCGTTACCCTATCATTTGACTTATCACATATTCAGTTCTCTAGCCTTAAATATCGTTAGGCTATGCCTGTTCTTTTCAAACAGGAACGTGTTGTACCCCAAAATGGATCTGTGGGTGCAGCCTGGGTCTGCTCATTTTCAGTGTTTTTAATAAATGCGCGGATCAGTTTTGAAACATCCATTCTTTTATTTAAAAATAAAAAAGGATTGATTTTCATACTCTTTTCCATTTCACACATATTTATGGAATACACTTCCGTATCCGGCTGGGCAGCCAAAAAGTTGCCAAACTCTTCTAAGAGTGTTCCTTTTGGATCTGTGTATACATTGCAGTCGTGGCAGTTTAACAGGTTTGGTGTCAACATAAAGGAAGTCTTTCCTGCTCCGGAACCTCCGCAAACAAATACGTTATTATTCCTTAATGTCGATTCGTTATAAGAAAACATAACATTCTGAGACAATATCTTATTGTTCTGCAGATCATGAAAATCTGCATATTTATGATTAAATGCTACAATATCTCCCCACTTGGCTGTACCATGCTCTTCTCCATGCATGAAATTATTGTTGGTTTTTACAAAGCCGTACAGACCAATAAAAATCCAAACGGTCATACCGCAAAGAAGAAATAACGGTGATTTATCATTATAATATTCACGCGGATGACTTGCAATCATCACAAAGCATTCTTCCAAATCTTTTTTCCAAAAATCTTTGATTACAAAAAAGCCGCTCAATATATACGAAAAATACATAAAAAACGGGGTTAAAATCAAATAGATCCGAAAAAAATTTGCTATCCTTTTTTTACGATAAGAGGTGGAATCCTCGGATACTCTTCGTTTCATTTTTTCCATCCTTTCCGGAGCTGTGTCATATCGATCACTTTTCCTTGTGCTTTTTGTTTTGTTTTTTGTGAAAAAGTTTCCAAATAACTTTTCATCATTTCCGGATTCTCAATCTTCATTTTTTTAGTCATTTTTCCATCCAGTGCGGAAATCTGATACACGTTGGACTTATCATGTTTCTTCACTCGTACATTTAAAGTATCTGTGTCTTTGTTGTAGAAGGCATTCTTTTTATCTACTTCAAAGACAATAACAGAATCCTTCTCTGCCAATGACTGATCCGGTGCTTTGATCCGGTAAGTATGTTCCGTTTCCGCCACCACAGTTTCTTTGAAATCCGAAATATCAAAAGGAATATACTGTTTTTTTAATTCTTCATTTCTCATATCATTTCTTTTCAAAATCTCCGCGACGTTTTCAGCTGTTTGCTTCTGCAGGGATGGATCTTCAAAATCCATCCCATCTCCAAAATTTGCAAATACACCATCCTTTGTCAATGGAAGATTGTTCGTTCTTTTGATGACATCTTTGTCAACAGTAGCAAAAAATCGAAGCAGTTTTTCTCCGGAAATTTTCTCATTTCCACCGTTAATCTCATACATTTTATCTTTCTTCAAATGCGTAACTACGGTTTGCCCGGAATCTAAAATACAAAGCTCACTTTTAGGTACTTCAAATGTTTGTACCGATTTATCTTGTTTTATGCTTTTGGGCACGGAAAAAACATACGACTGATCTGTTTCCTTTATAAATTTGGAATCTATGTTGATGCTGATCGGCACATAAGTTTTATCCTGGTTTCTTTCTTTTATGGTTTGAGCAATCTGCCGCTTCTGCTCCAGATCATATCCTTCCTTGGCAAGATTCGTCAGTTGCTCCGGATCCATTTTTACATAATCATCCAATGTGATCTCATCTGCCGTTTCTGCAAGCTGTTTTATGCGGTTCAATACTTGTTTTATCTTTGCCTGGTCGCGGGGATCAAAAGCAATCTGAATCTGATCGTCTCCCGGTACCAGATCCGGAAGTTTGGCAAATGGGATTTTCATTTTTTTGAGAGCATCAAAAAGCTGGGTTATCACTTTTTCATTCTCCGTCGGAATATTATAAATACTCCAGTTTCCCCCAGTTAATTTTTCAAGGTGCTGAAACTGCATGGCATCTGTGGTTCCGATGGAAGCAAAATGTACTTTCATCAGGTGCTGCATCTGCTTAATCTTGATCAGGTCAACCCCTTTTTTCATACCGCTGCTCCCCAGCTTTATTCCTCTCCACATCAGGTCTAAACTTCTTCCGTAAAACTGCATAATTTGTATCATCGTTGAAAATTCTTCACTCATGGTTCTTCCTCCTACTTTTTACCGAATTTATCCCACCAGTTTTTGGGTTCTTCTTCCTGTTTTTTGCCGGCCGCAATTTCATAAAATTCAATTTTTAACCGCATTTCCTCTGCTGTGTTTTGAGGAACGGCAATCGATTTTAAAACTTCATACGATAGTTCTTTTTGAAAAGCTGTTTTTAACTGTTCCAATTGTCTGGCATTAAATTGATCGGATTTAAGCACTTTCATCATCAATTCTTCTTTACTTTCTAGCAATGGTTCCTGTTTTTTTGCATTTTTTTCCATTAGATATTCCGGTTCTTTGATATCCTGCGGTATCTCTTCTTTCTTTTCATTTTCCTCGGGAATCTTTTCTTCTTTGCTTTCTGCCGGTGGTGTAACACGTCTTTCCCGGATATAATTTTTGATATCTTGAAGAAGAGAATCCGCATCCTGTTCCTTATTAAAATGAAGTGGAATCTCTAACATTCTGCACACCCGGATCAAATCTTTTTGCCGGTTTGTTAATTTCATTTCCAACAATTGTTCAATTTCTGCAGAATCCATTCCGGCCAAAAAGCATTGGAAAATAAAAACATCCTCTATGGTCTGTACGGTAGGCGGCTCTATTCCCCTCTTTTGGCATAACTTCATGTATTCCTGATTCTTTTCTTGTGCTGTCATAATGTTTTACCATCCTTTCTTTTTTGTTTTGTTTTAGACTTCTGTAAGTCTGCTTTCTTTAGGTTCTGCACCCGCTTGAGCAGATTTTCCAATGTCTTTTTTTGCTCCGGTGGCAGTTTTGTTTTTTTATGTTCACTCAACCGGTGTTTTAAATTCTGTATCATGGGGTCTACCATTCGGGCATTGGTAATTCCTTCGGTACAGACAAGCCTTGCATTGTCGCGCAGTTTCGTTAATGCCGATGAACTGTATTCGCGGATCTGCAGGCTGCTGTATCTTTGATCATACAGTCGTCTCGCGTCCATCATCCTTCGGACGTGGTATTGTTGATATACCGATAATTCTTTGTACGGAACAAACGTGGACTTTTGACCTACATACCAGATGGTTCGTTTCACAAACAATGCCTTATACTCTTCTTTTCCTTCTATACTGAGCTCGGGATCCGATAAGGGATTCAGTCTTTTTTCAATCTCCGGAGGCATATACCCTTCATCCAGTTGATACGACCGTACTGCTTTTGACTTTCCCGGTGGTTTTAGGGCAAGATACACTCCATGTTTTTCGGAAACTCCCTGCCGGATCTCATAACCGTACTTACTTTGTATCATTTCAACAAATTCGGGATATGTGGAACAAAGACGGATGCAGTCATCCATTTCTTTTTGAATCTTTTCTTTCCAGTCAACCTTGCTTTCTTCCATCCATTGTCTGGAATCTTTTTCTTTCAGACAACCGGTATGATACTTGTCCGCAAGTTTATTGGTCAGCGGAGTGATGACTTTCTGCCAGTCTCCTTTTTCATACCGGTATTTTTTCCCATTCCTCGATACGGAATTGAAGACAAGATGCATATGTCTGTGATCTCTGTCGGAATGTGCTGAGCAGACAAAATCATAGTCATCTCCCAGATATTCTTCCGCCCAGTCACGGATAAACGCCAGCGCATTTTCTGCAGAAATGGTTTCATCTTTGGAAAATGAAAACTTCCAATGATATGCCTGCCGTTTTCCGGAACAGGAAAATGCTGCTTTGGTTGCAAGAAATGTTTGGATCATTTCCTCTTCCGTGCATCCGCAGTTACTGTAAACCTGCCCCTGCGTTTTCCATTCCTGGCAGATATAAGAGATTGCTTTTTTCATATGGCTCTCTGCCGTGATCGGACTCATCTTGATAATAAGTGACATGCTTTCACCTCTTTAGCATTGTATCTGCGATCTGTTTTGTGATGGCTTCGATCCGATCCATCCGATCCATCAATACGGCGCTTGGCGCCGTATAAAGATTCTCATTATATTTTTTGGCAATCTGGTTGATATTGACACCAATCTTTCGAAGCTGATAGATCAGTTCCATTTTTATTTCCAGAAATTCTTTCCGGGTGACCGGTGGCGGTGCCTGACAGCAGATGCGGATGTACTCGCTTACCGAAATATGTTTCTGTTTTGCTTTCTTTTCGATATAGTCTCTTTCTTCTTTAGACAGCCGCACACTTACTTTACAGGGACGGTTATATCTCATTCAATCCTTCCTTTCCGGGCAGAGTATGTCATTTTGACATACTCTGCGATTCATTTTTCTGCTTTTTCCCTTCGGGTATGTCAAAAGTATGCCAAAAGTATGTCATTTTGACATACTCTGTGATTCATTTTTCTGCTTTTTCCTTTCGAGTATGTCAAAAGTATGCCAAAAGTATGCCATTTTGACATACTCTGCGATTCATTTTCCTGCCTTTTTCCCTTCGGGTATGTCAAAAGTATGCCAAAAGTATGCCATTTTGACATACTTTTCAATTCATTTTTTCCTTTTTTCCCTCTGGGTATGCCAAAAGTATGTCATTTGTATGCCATTTTGACATACTTTTTGATTGTTTTTTGAACAGCAAGATACGCATTTTGTCGGACAAAATGCTTTACTTGTTAGGGACGGATCCCTAATACCCTCTTTTTACTGTATTATTTTCCCAGAATCTTCTTGATTTCTAAGTAGATATCTTCTGTTGGAAAATCTTCCAGTTCCATATACAGACCATCTATCGTATGCTCATAGGCTAACATTTTCCCAATCTCTTCTTTGGAAAACTCCTGCTTTTTCAAAGCCAGATAGATCTGCTGTTTTTGGAAAATGGTTTTTGCAAGCATAAACACATTTTCCTTGGATGTCATCATCATCTCCTGCTTAAAGATCTTCCATTCCCACTCAATTCTCTCACTGAATAGTTGCTGTACCATTTCCTATACTTCCTTCCTGTTTATTATTTGTTTTGTTTTTTCTCTGTACTGGCGCCGGTCGTTTTGTGGTTGACGGGGCCGCTTTCTGTTTCTTCTTGTGTACTTTCTTTGTCGTTTTGGAATCTTTACTTTTTTTCTTCTTTGCTTTTTTCTTTGGCTCCTTGGTTGTTTCCGGCCGGCTTGTCGAATCAGGCATCACAGTTGGTTCCGGCTCACTCGTCACTGGTTCCGTCGTCGACTGCTCTGTAGATATCGGTTTTTCCGTTGGCTGCACAGTCGGTGTAGGTTCAATGGTTTCCTGCGCTGCCTCTTCCTCTTCTTTTATTTCCTGCTCCAACTCAAAATCCTCAATGTCCGCTTCACTGTACATGGTTTCTTCGAGTGTGTAGTCTCCGGTATTCATGTCATACGTACATTTCATTATCGTGTCCATCGGAAAAAGTATGTAAGAGATTACAACAAAATCGGTTTGGCCGGTTTCCTGATACGTCATCTTTTCGGCAAAGTCATATCCTTTGTCATCACAGATTTTCTTAACCTCTTCCAGCAGCCGGTCATAATCTTCATCTTTCATAAATGCAAGGAAGGTTTCCATACCGCTTAAATCTATTTCTTCCTCTTCGTCAGCATCTTCCGGTACCTCTGTTTCTTCCGATTCAGATGCCTGTTCCGCATCTTCTGTTTCCGGTTTGGGAGACTTCTTATCCGGTTCTTTTGTTTCTGTCGGCGCAGGCATTGAAAGGTATTCCATTGCCACCATTGATCCATATCCGATTGTTGCCAAAACAACAAGTCCGATCAGGCATACTGTAAAGAGGAATTGCTTTCCCTTTCCCCGGTCACGCTTTCGGTAGTAAATGCGTTTCAACTTCTTAAACATAGTTTTCTCTCCTTATTCAAATTGTCGAAATCTTCGAAAATACGTAAAGTTGGTATAAGCTCCAAACATAGCACCTGACGTATTCCCGGTAAGACTGGTAGAAGAACTGCTTGTGCAGTGCAGCCAGACCTTGCTTCCATTCTTCAGCTTTCCACAGTAAATACCAACATGATTAGCTCCACCGGTTCCGGCAGTTTTGCTTTTCAATCCAATATCACCTACCTGCAGATCTTTAGCAGATACATCTTTAAACAATAATGACTGTCGAAATGTTGCTGTTGTAGCAGAAAAAGGAATCCCGGCAAATCCATTTTTAGCAAAACACCAAGCAGTAAAGGAAGAACAATCTAAAACACTCGGTGTCTCTCTTCCATCAGCCTGTCTAGCTGACATGCTGTAGGTCGTATTTCCGATTAGAGATGCTCCTTTTTCGATAACCGCCCAGACTTTAGGATCCGCTTGATTGTTATTCTCCAATTCTTTCAGAATCTTTAAAGCCTTTTTATTGCTTACTGTCAAAACATCTCCACTTCCTGCTACTTTGTAGTAGCGGAGTACGTGCGGTACATAGTCAACATCTCCATAGGAAGAGTACCCTTTTTCTTTGCACATCTTGGCGGAAAAAATCTTAGCATTGGTTTTGGTGTAACCTTGATAGTTTTTTCTAGCCCAGGCAAGATACCCATTTCCAAAATTGTAAGCCTGCAGAGCAAGAGAAATGTTTGTCAGATCCCCGGCTCCTTTTGCTCCTGCAGATTTTAAACAGTCACTTAATTCGTGTACCCCACAGTCAATACTCTCTTCCGCGCTGTCAATCGGCGGTTTCTTATTATAGTAAGACTGCTCTGCCTGCATAACATCCGGTGGATTTCCACCACTTTCCTGTTCAATGACTGCTAAAGCCAAATCTACATAAGGGGAAATATCATATTTCGCACAAGCTGCGATAACTAAAGGCCGGTAAGATTCTGTCTGTGCCGATAAAATCACTTCTGTTTGTGCCGAAGCAGCTTCCTGTGAAGATTCCCCACTGCCTCCTACCAAAAGAATAACCGGAATCAGGATAATGACCATGATCAGGATGGCTGCAGCAACAACTAAGAAAAGAGCGGCATTGGTCTGCACAACGGTTACCGCAACCTCTTTTATAATCTTTCCTGTCATCGATGCTGCTTTTTTCCCCATGGATTTTACCTGCTGTCTTCTTTCGTCCTGCCGTTTTTCTTCTCTTTTTTCTTTTCTTTCGGAGAAAAAAGAAATCTTGGCTTTTTGTTTTTGAAAGTCAGCCTGCTTATTACGCAAAAATAGATCCGTCACATCATGCGAAACTTTCCGCATATCGGAAATACCTTGATTTGTCATCTGCATCGGTTTATGCAGGTTCGATACTGTCTGCTGTTGTCCAACGGAAGCTGCGTTTTCTCTCTGCTCTCCGGATTCTCCCATAAAAGAAGCAATGCATTTGGCCATAATTTCTGTCGGCTGCATTGCTGTTCTTACCATGCTTTTCGATTTTCTTCGGGCAGAGGATAGTGACCGTGCTTTTTTCTGTTTCAGAAAATTGGCCGCTTTTTGAGAGGATCCCTTTTTATTCGGTGATTTTCCCTGCTTTTCTTGAAATTTTTGCCTGGCATATTCCTGTCTGGTGATGTTTTCTGCCATACGAAGAATCTTTTTCTGATCATATCTGCTTAGTTTTTTAAACTTTTCCATCTGTTTTTTTGTCAGATGGGAAAGTGCTTTCTTTTGTTCTACCGTAAATCCGTACGTATCTTTCAGATCAGCCATTCTCCGTTTTCTCCTTTTCCTGTTCTGCCATCTCATGCAGATTGGTGTTAAACATCCGATACAGGACATTATCTTTCGGGATTGTATTGTCAAACGGCACGATCTTAGTATCAAAAAAGACCAGTCCGTTTCCCGGGTCTGCACCATCAATATATTTCATTTGTGTTTCTGACAGCTTAAACAGATCCATGACACGATCTCTGTCACAGGATCCCTGATTTAGAAGGACCTTGAAATTTGAGTTACTGATCATGGTTTCTACAGCAGTAAAATTGATAGCTGCAGAAAGGTTCTGTGTAATTCCGGTACAGATACCGCCCTGCTTACGTACCTCAGCCCACATACGCTGCAATGCGAGCAAAGAATATTCTTCTCTCCACAATTCATGTACTTCATCAATATAGACCCAGGTAGCCTTTTTAATCGACTGATTGTACTTGATTTTCGAGGTAATGCTCTCCAGCATGATAAGCATAGCCATCGGCCGCATTCGTGGTCCGAGATTAGACAGACCATATACTGTCAAACGATTATTCCCGGATGTGGTTTGTTCCTGGCTGAAAATATTTAAAGCTCCGTCCGTAAATACTTCCAGTTGTTCCACCAGTTCCTTGGCCGCTTCTTTTTCCGCTCCGATTTCTTTAATCGTGTTTCGAAGCACTCGAAGCGTTGGCATTGGAACCGCATCTTTTCCGGTATTTGTTTTTTTCTTTTCCAAGGTACTGAAATAGTCATTGTACATTTTTTTTACTGCCTGTCCGATAATAAGTACATGTTTATTGTTTAATGCACCGATCTCTTTCAGTGCCTGCTCACAGATTGCGTACGCAAACTCTTCTTTTTCCTCTAGGAATTTCATTCGATCCGGGATTTCATCCGGGACATGAAATGGATTCATAAAACAGAGATTGTCTTTTGACTTTGACAGGTTAATATATTCTCCCTGCCAAAGTTGGCAGATATCACGATACTCCCCCATAGGATCCACGATAATGATATCATCGTCACTAAAGGCAAGAACCTGCCCCATCTCAAACTTCTCATTCATGGATTTTCCACTGCCGGAATCTCCAAACACCATTCCGTTGGAGTTGGGAAGTTTTTTACGGTTTCCAAGAATCGTGTTCCTTGACAAAGGATTTACTCCATAGCAGTATCCGTCCGGCATGTTCACTTCCTGAACATTAAATGGTGTAAAGATCGACAAACTTGGAGTATTTAAAGAACGCATCGTGTTGACAAACCTTGCTCCGGTGGGAAGCGTTGTATTCAAAGCATCCAGCTGTTGATTGGAATGTGGTTCGACCGTCAGGTTATACCCATCACACAGATGGATCAACCGATTTTTTCTTTGTTCCAGTTCATCTCTATCCTTGCCTTGGATCACAAATGTCATTCCTACCATATACAGTTTTTCGTTCTGGGTTTGAAGATCGGTAAGCAAAGCTTCCATTTTTTCGTTTTTAAGCCTCTTTGCAAGGGAAACGTTACTTGAAAAATATCCTCGATTCATCTGTGTCTGCTGCTCTGTATTCATACTGTTCTGATTCGCCATGTACTTGTCGTATATAAGATCTTCCGCCTGTTTTTCCGAAAGAGGTTCACAATCGATCGTATAAATCAGTGGAAATGGCACGTTCGTAACCTCTCGAACAAAATCATCACGGATGCTGGCCGGATATCTGCTTACTAACAGTGTCATGGCAACACGTTTTCCATCCAATTCCAGATAATCCTTTCTTTCCCGGATAAACGTATTCACAATGTCATTTCTCCAATCTCTCCGAAGTTTCAGATACTCTTCCCAGTCAAATGAAAACTTTTTCTCCTGTCCTAACCGGTAAAAACTATGCAGGGCGCGCAGACGTTCCGCCGCATTCATTGGGATCAGTCCGCTTCCCATTTTTTTAAAGGCAAGCTGCAGTGTCCCTTCCAACGTCTCAAAAAAACGCTTTGCACTAACAAAATCCGGTTCCGTGCATGTTAAAATCAAAATTTTAGACTGATTCAAACCGTTTCGGCCGTTTTCAATCCGCTGTTTAACAAGTTCCCGGTATTCCTCTCCCAGTTCATGGATCCGATCATTCAGATCTCGTCTTTGAATGTCGGAAAAGAAATCCTGATTTCCCACATATTGATTGCTTACTATGATCTTAAACGACAGATTAAGACTGTTTAAAACCATCTGGTATTTTTGATCCGTAAACTCTTTCTCTTCTTCATCCTGGATAAAATAGTTAATATCCTGAATAAAGTAGGCTCTGTCATACTGATGGATGCCTGGCCGGTTTTCCAGTTCAAAAATGCCCTCTTCGGAAATACGCTGAATCGGGATGGATGCCTGCACACTATCCGGTATCTTTACAATTTTACCTGTCAAAGGAATGGAAACCTTACCTCGTCCTAACATTCTTTCTTACCTCCTGCTCTTGAATCATGGGAACCAAAGTATCCCATACTTTATTTACTTCATTATTTAGGGGAAACATTTCATTTCTCATCTCCCGGTAACTGAAATACTTCTCAGATTCGTTTCCGACAATGATATGATCCATAACCGGTATTTCCATCAACGCGCCTGCCGCAATCATCCGTTTGGTCGCCAGATCATCCTGTATGCTCGGATACACCACCCCGGACGGATGATTATGCATGACAAGAACACTCGAAGCATTTGCTAATATGGCACTTTTAAACACGTTACTGACAGACATCGTACTGCTCCGAAGGGAACCAATGGACACCAGATTATAATTCAGCGGGATCCCCCGAGTGTTCAGGTTAAGAACCATGACATACTCCCGGTCCAGATCACTTAAGAGATTTTTCATGGCCAGTATCGCATCCTGCGGTTCATTGATCGGCACATTTCCAAACATACCGCCTTCCACAAGTTTGATCCGGATACTTACTTCTTTCAATTCATTATCCAGCTCTGCCACCTTCTTTCGGAGAAAGCACAATTTCTATATGATATAAAACCGCGGTATCATTGTCATTTAAGATTTGCTTCAATGTCTCATACTCAGAGATCTCCTGTGTCGGTTCTTTCATTTTCCTGTCCTCTCTTTCTCTCTGCCTACCATTCTAGTTCCATGGCATCCAGCAGATGGTACAGTTTTTGTATTACTTCGTTATCCTTCTCTTTTGGGTAGGTGTCCATATACTTTTCCAGCATATGTATGAGTTCGCCAAGTTCTACCCGGCTTTCAAACTGAATTTTATCGTTACATCTCTTCATTATCTTGCCCTCACTTTCCTAACCGTTTCCCTCTGTTTCATACTTTCTAAATCGTTTTTTGATTTTTCTGTATGATGATCCATGTTCATGTATTCTTCATAAGATTCGTGGTCAATGGCAACAATGCTGCAGATCAGATTCTTAGTATAACGAATATCTTTAACATCTGCTTTCTGATCGATCTCTGAAATTTTATCCGACAATATTTCTTCCATACCGGCTCCCTGTGCCATATAGTTGTTTAAAAGATTGGCCACTTTCGCAAAAACAGGGTCAAATTCATCGGCTTTCTCCGTATGCCGTCCTTTTGTTATCAAACGTACTGTAGCTGCTTCGGAAGTAGAAAGAAGAGGTCGGCTATACTTTACAATTTCATTGTACTTCTGCTGTATCTGTTCGTTTGTTACCCCGGGTTTTCTCTCATAATCTAAATAGTCACCAAACCACGTTGTCAGTCGTTCGTCTTCCGGAATATTATTTCTGCTTTCCATTTCCCCAACAGTTCGAATTGTAGGATAGTCGATTTCTTTGGAAACAGCTTTTTCAAAGTCCTTCAATTCTATAAATCCGACCCGGTCTACAAAAAAGTACCGTGTCTGTCCGTTCTGCTGTAAGGCAACTACATCTCCAACACTCAACGAATGACCTTTGTATTCTTCCGGATGGGATTGATTGAACCGGGCAAAGATTTCTTCGAGTTGTTCTTCCATGGATCCTGGGGAAAAAGAATACGGTTCTTCATAGACAATATTATAATTTTCCATCCGAAGGGTTTCTGTTTTTCCCTGCTTTTCCAAACGCTCCATGGATTGAAAAAGATATTCGTTTTCCAGTTCTTTCTTAACCTGAAAAATGGTCAGGCTATCTTCCCTCTTCTGTTCCAGCGGTTCTTCTAACTGCTGTACGTACGATTCCAGTTTGGCCGTCTCAATAATATAATCCGAAATTCCTTCTGCATCTTTGATTGCTCGAAACAATTCATTCGGATCATTTTCAATCACCTGCATCCAGTTCTGTATGTACGCTTTGTGATTGTTCAAAGATTCTTCGGTATGTTCTAAACGGATTCCTAACATTTGTGACGTAAAAGCAGAAGAAATCTCTGCACGCAACTCTTCTTTTGCATAATCAGGAGTTCCAAATCCTCCGGACATATCACGGTTAAGGCGCTTGCTGTGACCGGTAGAATGGCTGACTTCATGTAAAAAAGTGGACAGATAGGTATATTCATTTTTAAAATCTCTTACCGCAGGCATTGTAACAGAATCATTGGATGGGCGGTAAAAAGCGCGATTACCACCTTCAAAAAAGCCAAGGGAGAACTCACGAATAACTTGATCTCGAAGTTTTACCGCTTCCTTTTCATCAAAAACAGGTTCCTTCTTTTGAAAAGGCGGGATTCCTTCTATCTGCTCTCCGTTGAAAACAATGTACGTTTTAGATACCAGCCGGACACGTTCTTCAAATTCTTCTTTCCCTAAACGGTTGCGAAGGGAAGCAGCCTCTTTTTGGGTAATATTCCGTTTCATTTCCTTGTCATAAAGCGACCAAAATTCAACACTTGTTCCCTTTTCTCCTTTTTTTACATGCCATCCCTTATCTTTTGCCTGCTTAAAAGTACACCATCTGGGATCCTCATACCCTTGGATATCTGCAACCATAGACAGCCAAAAGGTATTGACTCCGCGATACGGCTTCGAGGTTACTACATTATGATTTCGGTAAACGTTCCATCCACGTTCCCATGGCAGCGTATTTTCTGACAATGCTTTGATAAATTCCTGTGCAAGCTGCTCGCGCATTTTATTCATTTTTGTCATACAAATCCCCCTCACTCAAAAAGATTTCCTGTACTTCATCCGGTTCTTCTCCCTCTAATTCCTTAGGAAGACCAAATTCTGTAATCCCATATTTATCTTTTAATTCTTCAATATACTCTTTTTCTTTCATACCGGCTCCTTTCTAAAAAGCAGCCGGTTATCCCGGCCGCTTTTCCATTTATGTCCTAAACTTGAAATTACTATTTCACAATATACGCTTTCATATTTTCAGATGGCTGGATTGATGTTACTTTTTTCCCTGAAAATGCTTCCATTATATTTTTTACATTAACACAGGACATATAAGCCTCCATTACACCATCACCATAAAATTCCACTACGTTTTTTGTCCAATAGCCTTTTTCAAGAGCCGATGACAAATTTTTTATAATTGCCGTAAATGGAATTTTTTTTGCTGTAATACCATCTGTCGAGTAATGAAAGAGACTTCCAGAGAGAGCAAACTCAAAATAAGTTTGTTCTCCATTTTCATAAGTAACATTCATTCCTTGCATCGGTTGTACATAACATCCATCGTTTCCACATAATTCTGTCGGACATACTTCCAATTGTTCCAATTCTGCCGTTTCGTTACTGCCACCCATAGTTACAACCTGAATACTTGGTTTTGGAGTATTCGTAGGCGCTGCACTCGGCTGCACCGTCGGTTCAATGTTTGGTGTTGCTGTCGGTTCTGCACTTGGCTCTACCGTTGGCTCCGCACTTGGTTTTACTGTTGGCTCAATGCTTGGTGTTACTATTGGTTCTGCGCTTGGCTTTACTGTTGGCTCCGCACTTGGTGTTACTATTGGCTCAATGTTTGGTGTTGCTGTCGGTTCTGCACTTGGTTTTACCGTTGGCTCCACACTTGGCGTTACTGTTGGTTCTGCGCTTGGTTTTACCGTTGGCTCTGTGCTTGGTTTCACTGCAGGTTCTGTACTTGGTTTTGTTGTTACATTAGGTACCGTGTTATTCTCTTCTTCATAAGGATTTACTACTGGCAGCTCCGTGCTTATCGGAATATTCTGATCTGGTGTAAATTTCTGAATTTTAGAGGTTACAGTTATAGCAACCTGTTTCTTTTTTAACCATTTCTTTTTTCCGATACGATATTGAATTTTTATTTTGATTTTTTCTTTTCCTGCCTTTTTTCCCAAGACACTACCATCTTTTTTGACAGATACAATACCGCCTTTTACTGCTTTATAGGTGACCTTTTTCTTCTTGGCTTTGGCCGGAAAAGAAATTTTTATTTTCGCACTCTTTCCAACCGATATTGTTTTGGCCGAAAGGCTTACTTTAACATCTTTGCTTTTCTGGCTTTTTGTCACGTCGCCGATAACAGCGGCATTTGCTGTATTCGTTACAAGTAAAGCCGTCAAAAGAGTTATAATACCTACTTTTTTAAATTTACTCATGATTTTTTCTCCTTTTCGCTTATTATTAAGCAGAATTACAAACGTTTTGTTTGATCCTGCTTCTTACTCAGTTCTTTTTCTAAATCTAAAGTCTGATCTGTGGCTAGTTTCAATGTTTTCTCTCTGATCTGATACTCATAGACATTGTCACTCAGCACTTCATCTGAATTTACACAAGTTTGATTCACCTGCTTTACCATGTCCGTTAATTCCCGGATACTATCATACTGGTCTTTAGGAACAATAATGATCTCATGGATCGAGGAAGGAAGAACATAATAATCTCCACCAACCACTTCTCCGATCTGTTCTCTGACCGTTGGCGACATGATCACAGCAGCACCGTTGATTTTTTCACGGTTGGTAACAATCCACATACCGCCATCAACCGGCATCTGGTCTTCCAGCATTTTTCTGGCTTCGGCTTCACTTACACCAAAATCACGGCTGAAATCCCCCACCATCATATCCAGCATCATGGATGCGCCTGTACGTATATAAGCCTCTTTGCTTATGTTATTAAGTGCTGCATCATCAAGATCTTTTGCCGTCACACCCATGCTCTTCATGAGCTGATTTGTAATTGTAATGGTGCCGACACCGTCTCCGCTTGTATATACTCTGACTGCATAATACACAGCCAGATCATTTTCGAGACGATGAGGTCTGGAAGATAAAAACTCTGTATTATCGGCAGCATTACATACACGTGGAATGATCTGCTCTTTTACCGTTTCAAATTCTGAAATATGAGATACGACATCCAAATACTCCGGTTCGATTTTAGCACTGCTGATTGTTTCCGCACAGGAGACCATAATACGGTCTATACTCTGTCCCTCTCGGTAACTCTCATAGGCCCGGTTAAGATAGATCTGCGGTGAGGCCGTCTCTTCTTCTCTATGAACACGCAGTGTATCCAAAATGACATTGTTATTTTTAAGTGTTTTTGTCAATTCGACATCTGCGTTTTCATATTCCGGAGGCAGATATTTGAGAATATTATCCTCAACATATTCCATAAATTCTGAATAATCCATCATATCACTTTTCACCTTCCTTTGATCTCTTCTCTTCTTTTTGTTTCGTCTCCAGCTCTTTCAGTTTTGACGCATACATCTGCAGACGCTTTCCTAATTTGTTATTCATTGAAAAATCATATGTCTCGTTAATCATTTTTCTCATCCTTTCCAATATGTTTAAAGATCAGTTCCGCAAGCCAGTCGCTTCCGGACTGCGTATTCCTGTTTATTTCTGAAACACTTTTATAGACAAGCGGCTTCTGTCTCCACAATGAAATCTTCCTTCTTACAATCTGAAAAAAGGTCATTCCATTTTTCTTATAAAAGCCGCACATTCCAATCACGACAATTACCGGCATAGTCAGAGTAACCGCAAGGTTCAATATCATTTTAAATTTTAATGTTAAAATTAAAATGATGCCGCAGCCGACCACGATTGCAGCCACTCCAAAAAAGCATTCCCGAAAGGTCAAGCCTTTCCAAAATTCATTTTTGTATCCGGCCACGTCTTCGTTGATATTTCGATTCATTTCTCCACCTGCCTTTACAGATTAAATGCTTTTTGCATAAGACTGTCTACCGTTTTTACACTGGCTGAAATTGTTGACATTTTCAAGCAGTAAACCAACATACGTACAATAGCCTCTTCTGACTTTATGGAAATCGTTTGTATGAAATTACTGCTGAGTGACAACACCACTGCAATTAAAGCAGCAGAAAATACCGTTCCCAGAAAACTTCTGACATAAGCATAGCCTGTCTGGGATACCTGGCCGCCTGCCGCTATTGTGGAGAGTGCAATTCCGCAAAAAGGTGCTAACATATACACTTTCATTGTGCGGAGCAGGATTGGCTGTATCAGGAAAAAAGCACAGGCAAGTGTGAAAAAGAAAAACACAATGGATGTAATAAAACACAGCATTACTCCATTGTTCCCTGAGGATATATCTTCGTAAATCTTTGCTCCGTCAAAGAAAAAGCCATAATCTTTATCTCCACTGATTAGTTCTGCAAGAAGTCTGGCACACCGGAATAGTTTTGGCATCATGGTAAGGGCAAGGCTCATAACATTCGCCACGACAACCAAACGAAACATCATTTTGATTACAGTAATAAACGTCATGTTGCTCTTTAGATCAACACTTTCCCTGCAGTATCCATACACAAAAAACAACACAAGAAGTGTACTTGAAAGTGCATTGAATGTTGTATACAATGACTTTACTTTCTGCCAGATTTCTGCATACTCATCTCTGGTAATGTTGGCCGTCAAAAGAGAATTTGCCACTTTCAATAAGGCATTCCAGATATAACCGGCGCTTTCAAAAAAGGCTTCCCCGCTAAAGAAGTCTCCCAGATTACTGATCGTATCAAATATACTTAATGCATGGATCACCATAAGCAGAACGTCCTTTCTTATCCTAGGTGTAGAGTTTTACTAGTCCGGGAACGATCATCATTCCCAAACCGCCGGCCGCTTTTAAACCACCCTCTGTTAAATCCGTAGAGTTGCGGCTGGAAATTGCCGAGAATAAACTCATACATCCATATCCAAAAAGCAGTCCACCAAGTCCTTGAATTATCGTAAGCCCTATAGTTACAAGAAGGGATACTTTAGAATCAAGATCTTTTACAATCTTATCCTCCTTGTCGCCCGCATATACGGCACAGGGAATCAGCAGATTGCAGTAAAGAAAGCATCCTGCTACTGCCACTATGTTTCTAATTTTTTGTTTCATGTTGATTTTCTCCTTTCAATGAAAAGAGGCCGGACAGATCAAAATCTGACCAACCTCTCTTTTTGATACTTTAATTATTCTGCAGCATTAAAACTTGCCTTTGAGAAGTTTTTTGTAGGCTTTGATCTTCTTTCTCGGAACATCAAATTTAATCTTCTTATGGCATTTTTTGAAGGCTTTTCCTTCAATCTTTGTCAAGGCACTGCTCTTGATATTGACACGTTTTAATTTACTGCAGTTAAAGAATGCTTTTTTCGCAATCTTCTGTACCTTAGTTCTCAAAGTGATCTTCGGAAGTTTTTTACATCCTTCAAATGCACTGGTACCGATACTGGTCACGCGCTCGCCGCCGCTTACCTGAGTAAGACTTGTACAATGGTAGAACATGTATTTCGGTACACTTCGAAGGTTTTTCGGAAGTTCAATCTTTTTCAAGGCAGAGTCATTTGCAAAAATACGATAACCGACAGTGGCCATCTTAATATCCGATGCAAAGACAACACGTGTCATCTTCTTACATTTTTCAAAGGCACTCATCTCAATCTTTAAGAGTGTTTTTGGAAGAGTAACATTTTTCAGTCCGGCATTAAAGAAAGCTCTCTTCTTGATCACAAGAAGTCCATCATTGAATTTGATCGCTGCCAGTTTGGTACAGTTCTCAAAAGCACTAACTCCAATACTCTGCAGCGTACTCGGACAGGTAAAGGATGTCAGATTAACACAGTCTTTGAATGCTTTGTTTCCGATGGTTACAAGTCCTTTTGGAGCAAGGCTGACTTTTGTCAGGTTACTGCAGCCTTCAAAAGCACTGTTTCCAATGGTCGTTACATTTCCCGGGATGGTAACTGTGCGGATCGTCTTATTATTCTTAAAAGCATTATCTCCGATGGATGTGATCGGATAGGCTTTCCCATTGAGATATATCTCATTCGGAATGACTACATCTGTCACACCATTCAGATCCGAAATGGATACAGAAATGGTTCCGTCCGGATTTTTTGTAATCTTATAAGATACGTTACCATACTTAAAGATGGCTGAACTTCCGCTGTTTAAGGCTTCCAAAATGGCTTTCTGCTGATCTTCGGTAAGACCGGAAGCATTTACCTCTTTGATTGCCTGGATGATCTCTTCTTTATCCGTCTTTGTCAACGTAGTATTGCTTTCCAGCAATTTTTCGATGTATGTCTTATCCTCATCTGTCAACGAGTTGGATGTCAGACGTGCGATCAAGGCCGCCTTTTCTTCCTCGGAAAGCGTAGACTTGTTGATCAGGTCAATGATCTTGGAAAGATCGTTGGTAACAGGAGAATTTGCTGGCTTCCACTCTGCTGTAATTGTGGTGTCCTTTGTAATTTCATAACTCTTTAAAACCTCTTTTTTAGTAGTGGTTTCGTTTAAAAGTTCTTCATTGATTTTCCAACCTTGGAAAGTGTAGTTTTCCTTTGTTGGTACTGCTAATGAAGTGATATCCAGCGTAGGATTCTTCCAGTCGGCTGTCAATGTCATATCTTTTGTCAATGTGATGGAATCACCGGCTTTATAATTTCTTCCCGCTGCATCTTTCCAGCAAGAGAATGTTTTTTCCAGGGTAAGCTGGTTTAACTGGGTATCATCACTGGTTACCGTCACTTTATAGCTTGGTGCCTTTGGTGCTGCCGGCGCAATATAAGTTGGATCTGACCATGTGGCTGTCAATGTCGTGTCCTTGGTCAATGTGATAACATCTCCCGGCTTGAATGAGTTTCCGTCACTGTCTTTCCAGCAGGAGAATGTTTTCTCCAAGGTAAGCTGGTTTAACTGTGCATTATCACTGGTTACCGTTACTTTATAAGTTGGTGCCTTTGGTGCTTTTGGCACAGTATACGTTGGATTGCTCCAGGTAGATGCTGCAGAAAAATCCGCATCCGCAGCTACCACTTCGCCCGGCTGATAGAGGGTTCCATTTACATTCCAGCCGTTAAAAGATTTCGCTTTGATGGCCGTATCGATCGTTGCGTTTTCATTTGCAATCGTCACGGTATACTTTTCAGCCGTTGGAGTTTTAGGCACCGTCACATTTGCCGGATACCAGTGCGCTTTACACGTAAGAGATGGATTGGTTTTGAAATCTAATCCATAATGATCGAAACAGGACTGCATATTTAAGAACTGCAGCATTTCGCCTACTCCGGCATTAAAGGCAAGATTTGACCCTTGTGTCTGAATAAACAAAAAGCCGGGGATTTCCCATACATTGAACGGAGCATCTACATTCTGGGTATTTCCATCAAACGAGGCTCTTATTGTTTTACTCATACCAATCTCACTTGGCACAGGAAACAAGCCGCTGAAATCATATACTTTCTGAACATCTGCGCCACTTGCATTGGCATCTCCTTTGGTGTAAGTAACCGTTGCATGTGGAGTACGGAAATATACATTGATATCCGCATGATGATCCATCATGTACTCTACATAGTTCATACGTACACCAAACCATACAGACTGTGCATCGATATAATTCCAATTTTCATTTTGCGCAGAATTTAATTCTGTAGCTGCATCCAACGTCTGTCCGGATGGTGCCGGTCCGTCTTTCATCACGGTAATGGCGCCGGATCCCCCATTTCCATTTACTGTTGCTTTTTCAAACACAACCCCTAACGGTTTGGTCAATCCCACATGACATCCAACAACCGGATATCTCGAAGAATCTGAGGATCCTTTGTACGTATAGTTCAAACCTACTACAGCGGATGCGCCTTTGCACGTGCCGGAACTTGTATACACGTCCCACTGAATGTTTCCAAAACGACAGGATGTTGTCTGCGTCTTATCAAATCCTTTGGCACGAATTGTCAAAGAACCCACTTCATTTCCATCGATAAACTGATGAACGGTAAAAGTTCCTTCCGTTGCAGATACGTTGTTGGAAACCGCCTTTGCTTGTGTCGGTGCGAGTATTAACAGTAATGCAAACGTTAATACGCACGTGATCGTTTTTAATGCTTTCATTTTTAACTCCTTTATTATGTTGCTTGGTTTACAGTTACTCTATGATTAAACGAGACCTCTCCTGGGTCAGGAGAAGCCTCGTGAATTTTCGCATCAAAAAAGAGCCCTAAAAGGCTCCTTCGATGCTTTCTATATAAAGTTTTGAAAAAGAACGTGGCAGAATTTCTTACATTTCTACCAATTATAGTGTAACACATCTCAAAAGTATCATCAAGTGTCACTTAGTATCACTTTTTTTTCGCCTGCCGCTTTGGGAAACTTTCTGCTTGTCTCATCCTATCCCATCCAATCTGATCATTAGTATTAAAAAAAGAGCTTTTCGCTCTCAAGCCGCAGGAAAATCCAACTTTGGGATCAACTGCATTAAGTTCCTACACTTCTACCGATTATAGTGTAACACATCTCAAAAGTATCATCAAGTGTCATTTAGTGTCACTTAGTATCACTTTTTTTCGATTTGGTTCGATGAAATCCTGTTTTCCCATTTATATTTTATCCATTGATTTTTCAGTTTGTATCTGTGTTGCTGACTTCTGTTTACATTTTTCAAGTAAATCAATTCCAAACAGAGAATATAAAAATGAGCCTACAGTTCACCTCTGATTTTTTGCCGCCAAGAAAATAGTCATATTATTTTTAGAATTTCACAGAAAGGAGGACATACATATGAAGAAAGTACTGAACTTGAAAGATAAGAATTTCAAGAAAAAAGTTATTGCTACTTTGATTACCATTTTAAGCATTCTTGCTATTCGTGTCGATTGCCCGTACTTTGATGGTCTTATAATCATCGTAACATGGCTTATTGAGCTATTCTAATCTTTCACCATCACAAGGCTAACGTTTCCAAACGTTAGCCTTGTTGTATAAGCTACTTGCGCTGATACGAAAATTTAATTCCTGCTGCTTTAAATGCAGCAGCTGTTTTACTCTGTGCTTTACTGTTTCTGCCAACTACCTTAACTTTCACTTTCGAACATTTTTTGATTGTTCCTGACGAAACATTACTCAAATTTAAGGATGTTATCGTCACTTTTTTCAACTTTTTACATTTGAAAAACGTATTCTTGGAAAGCTTTTTCACGTTAGCCGCCTGAATTGTTACTGTCTGCAGCTTTTTTAAGTTAGAAAATGCTTTCCCGTCTATCTTTCTGACCGTATAACTGATTCCATCTATCTTAATGGCATTGGGAATTGTAATCTTTTTAACATTTTTCCCTTTTACAATGGTAGCATTTCCGTCATTGTCCGTTCTGTACTTAAATTGTGAAGTACTTCCTCTAACCGCTTTGTAATCAACATTTCTCAACGAAGAATTATATTCTGTTTTTGGAACGGAAAACCCAGATGAATTACTCGGTTTTGATGGTGCAATATATGGTTTTACCACAAGCTGGCTGCTTTGCTGCACAGTTGGCGTTTTTGTTGGCTGCACAGTGGTTACTGGTGTTGCCGTTGGTTGCACGGTAGGTACTGGAGTTGGTTCTTCCGTTGGCTGTACCGTCGGTGTTGGGGTTGGAGTAGGTTTGATTACTACATCAAACTCTCCTACTCTATTTATTCCAACATTTACAGAAATTCCGTTATATCCCCAACTTGTATCTGTTGCTTTTTTTGCAGTAAATGTTCCATCTTCATTATCTTGAAAGTAAGAATCATCGTAAAGATATCGAACTACTTCATCGTCATCAACATAACCTGCAAGATCTTTCTTTACATCGATACTGTCACCGACCATGATATTATATTCTTTATTAACACAATAATCATAGTTCTTATCTGTTGTCAAAATGAGCCCCTGCATTTCATCTGTATAGGTTTCATATGACATCCAAAAATATCCGTCCTTTGACCAAAATGGCCCCCACGAGTTTTTACAAAGCCATGCTCCATTTCTGCTTGGTTTTATCAAAAAATTATCCTTAGAGTAATTATCATCCCAGCCTACGATCTGGATTCCATGATTTGTATATTTTTCTGCCGTTGGATTATTGTAAGAATAAACAGGCAATGTTGTGTTGTAATAATAATCATAAACAATGTAACTAGTTACCACCGATCCACACTTGCTTATAATCTCTTTCGTTCCTTGAATATCTCCTGCAGGGACTTCATATGCTCGTTTGACCTTATACTTGTAATTTATTGCACGGTCATACCAGGTACCAAACGTTGATCTATCCGTAATCAACGTGATTGGCATTTCTGTTTCATCAACAAATCCGTATCTGTGCATTCTCCACTGACTTGGTTCTCCACTGCCCCCATTCATGTTCTTAATGATTTCATCATAAACATAACAAGAACTGTTTGGTCCAGCTTGATCCTTATAACATGATGTTAAAAACGCAATCTGCATATCTGAAATATCCACTGAACTGTCTGCCTGGCCGGTTTTGATCAGCGACGTTTCTACGGCAGAGGCTAACGCATACGCATAACAGATTCCATAACTTCCCTGATCCTTTGACATGGTAACTCTTCCGGTTCCTCTTGGATCATAAGAAGAGTCATTGACATCAATTGTATACGTGTCCTTTGAAGCTGCAGATACTTCTGCTTTCGGCATACATGGTATGCCTGTTATTATCATTACTGCTACAAGCAGCATAGAAATTCTTTTCTTTAACATAATGGATTCCTCCCCTCATTTACCTCGTTTTTGATTTATTCTTTTCTGATCGGATTTCCCTCGAACGTTTAATAAAATCATAGGTTGACATTTCTTCCTGAACAGTCATTTCCCGATCGATCACAAGGCCGTCAATACATTTCTCATATACAAATTTTTTGATATCTGACATTCGATTGGTCTGATAGTATTCTACCAAAAGTCCTGTGAATGTCTGCCGTTCCTTTACCGGTATGGCAATAATGCCCTTTCCGTTCTGTATCATTATCTGATTGGCACATAACTGAGCCGTTCTTTTATTGCCGTCTGTGAACAACTGGCTTCGCATGAGATAAAGCATCAACGTAATGGATTTATCTGTCACGCAGTAGTGGGATAAGATCTCTTTGATTTCTCCCTGTACAATCTCCTCATCCGGAATTGCCGGTTTCCATTCCGTACCACCGATAGAAACTTCTGAATTGCGGAGCATTCCGGCATTCAAAACAATTCCTTCTTTTCCTACTTCATGGTTCATCTGCTTAATATATCGAAAATCAAGTGGATAATCGATGGAATCAAAAAGGAACTCCCAGGAATGTTTCAGGTTACGCACCTTTACAATGTCATCTTCTTTCTTGCCATCTAGTTTCATTCCTTCCACAATCGTCTGGGTTTCCGGAAACGTGAACGGTACACCTTCCAACATGGCTTCTTTCCAGATACTGTCCACCAAATTTCTTTTAGCATAAAATATATTTTCTTCCTGCGTCATGTTATATTTATCTGTAATATTCATTTTTTTACCCCCTTTGAGTATGTCAAAAGTATGCTATTTTGACATACTTTGTATGCCATTCGTATGTCATTTTGACATACTTTTCTATGTCTTTTTTATTGTTTCTTTTCATTTTCCCCGCTGAGTATGCCAAAAGTATGCCATTTTGACATACTTTGTATGCCATTTGTATGTCATTTTGACATACTTTTCAGAAAATGTCAAATTTATGCTACAACATCATATCGGCAAGAAGATCCATGTCTATCTTATCTGCCGGGTCCATTTCCGGTTCCTCTTCCCCAAACGGTTCTTCCTCTGGCTCCGTTTCTTCCGGAAAATCTTCACGTTCCTCATCGAGATCCGTTTTTTCTCTCTGCAGAAACTGGGATGCATCCCCCAGACATTCTTCGATTGTTGTTTCAATCATTTCTTTCATTTTGCCCTGCAGTTCTGTCTTTAGGGTTTCCCGGACAATGTCCGCAATGCTTTCTGCCAGAAACGGATCAAGATTGGTTCCGGATGCAAAATTTTTTAATGCCATCTTGATGTAGCCGTTTTGATTCCGCTTTTTTTCTAAGTTTTCCAGCAATTCTTTATCTTCTTTGAAGTCCGTGTTAAACCGGACCGATATTCGTTTGATCATGATGTTTCACTCCTTTGCATATCCTCGCAATATTCTCTCCAAATCTTTCGTTTGTTCCCTCGTGTAATCACGTTCCGGGAAGTTGTGAAAGTTGTTCTTTGGCTGCTTTTTCTGCACCGGTTTTGATTCACTGCCGTCGGCAGTTTCCAGCGAAAGCTGATTTAGTTGATCATTGTGCATCTGCTCCAAGGCTTTATACAACACCGTGACCATGTATGCCGTCTGGTGCTTGATTCTTGTTTTCTGGCTCTTGTACTGACAGATTGCATAACACAAATGTTTCCAGCTTAACTTTGATATTTTGCTGATCACTACCTGACTTGGCTTTTCTTCGCCGGCAACCTTAATCGGCTTTCTGGTGTTAAACAGGTCGTAAAGTATGTACAACAGGGAATCCACGTCTTGTTTTCCCACTTTTTCCGGGTTCTTCTCCGCATAAGCATACAATTTTGCGAACTCAAGCTGTTCCTCGATTTCCTGCAGTGTGTATGCTTCCAGTCCATCCGATCCGTCCTCTGTTAAACTTTTATTATTGATGGATGGATAGATATTATATATATTACTAGTATTCTCTGATGTATTCTCTGTATGTGTGGTCATTTTTGACCATAGGGTCTGTTCATTTTTGACCATAGGGTCAGGTCGTTTTTGACCATAGGGTCTGTTCATTTTTGACCACACCTCTGAATCATCTGAATTTTCGGCCTTTTCTTCAAATTCTGTCTTGTTCGGTTCTTCCGGAAGATTTTCTTTTTTCAAATTTTCCGGATTTTCCTTGACATTTTTCTTATCCTTTGTTATCATTGGCTCATAGTCCAAATCGTTTGACTTTGTCTTCGGATAAGTTAAACCAATGAGCACTGACGGAATCAATTCAATGAATAGGACATTATTTTGCACGTATCCATTTTCGTTGATTTTTCGGAAGTGCTTTTTTATTACTCCTATTTTTTCTAAATGTGACAATGCCCTTTGAATGGATGATCTGGCACATCCATAGGTATCTTCCATCTGGCGGTAGCTGAAATAGATCATGTCGTACTTATATTTCTTTCTCAGCACTTCATTTCCCTGTTCGTCAACATCCACCACCGGACGGTACCAGTATACTATATCAGAAAGGATTCTCTGCGCTAGCGCATATGGCTTTCCGGCTTCCGTCCGGATTGTATCATTCCACGCATGAGGAATGATACTTCCGGTAAAGTTAATCATATGCAGTTGATCGGTTACGTTACTTCCACTTGAATATCCCATATTGTTCTCCATTTCCTATTTTAATCTGTTTGCAGATAAGATTTCAAATCCTCTCGCGTTGCAAAAGATATCATCGTTGATCTCGATTCCGTTTCTTAATTTTCCGGCATAATTCTTGATCACAGAAGCACCGCCTCCGCAAATCAGTATGCTTCCATTCAGTTTGGAATCGATCAGTTTCAATACGTCCTTTGCATAAAATTTAATGATTTCTTTGACAAAAGTCACCTGATTCGGATTCAAGGAGCAGCTTTCTTTCTGCATAATACATTGAATATCCTCTTCATCAATCTTTTCCTGAAATTTGGCAAGAAAGTTTTTGCTGACAAGATCAATACAGTCAAGCGTTCCTTTTTTGTCCTGTGAAAAACATTCGTTGTAAAATGGTCTGCCTTTCCGGTATGTAATGACATCGATCGTTCTGGATCCGATATCAACCACCGAGATTGTTTTATCTTTATATTTGTCCAATTCTTTTGCAAGAACCGGAAGTCCCTGCGGATAAACATGTACATCTTTTAATTCAATGTGATACTTTTCTCCCTCATAAGAAAAGTTCAATGTTTTCTTTTTTAACAAATATTCCTTGAATTGATCCTTTTGTGCGGAAAAGAACGAGTAAGGAAGTCCTGCGGCAAGAATCACATTTTTGGCTTCTGTCATTCCGTTACATTTCAATTCTTTTGCCAGACTTACCAGGGTCAGGTTGTAATACTCATCTGTTTTTGTTTTATCAGACGGATGTTCATTCCGAATCTGACCCACTACAAATGTCCGGTTTTTCAGTTCCAAAATATCTTCCATAAAAGGCGGTTTGATTGGAAGTTCTTCCACTCCGCTTTTGAAGATGGTACCTGCACTTTTGATGTACCCATATCCATGATCTACTCCAATGATGATGTTATTTCCCATTTTTTTCATAGTCCAAAATCTCCTTTGTCTGTTATTTTTAATTGTCCCGGAAGAACGGCTTCTCTGCCTTCCATCTTCACTTCCTTTTTTGCAACCGTAGTTGTATTCTTTAATTTGGCCAACTGCCGGTTGGTATAGCTCGAATCATAGATTTCACATACATCCTGCAAGGCTTTCTTTTTCAGTCTTGCCAGTTTTGAATGTGAAATATCTAAGCGCTGCTCTATGTACTCCCATTTTTCTTTTTTCCGGTAAATCCGGATAAGTACTTCTTTCGAGAGTGGCGGAAGTGTTGCCAGAACCAGCCTCAGGCGGTGATTCTTTTCAATCCGTACCAGATTAAGCCGATAACTGTATGTCAAAGAATCAATCTGTTCTTCCAGTATTTTTTTTGTCATTGATAATACATTTCCTAAATCGCGTTTTTTTCCAGAGGAACCTCCACCCTCTGTATCATAGCGGATACTGCTCTGAACCGTTTCGATGATGTCTTTCTCGATTTCCGCTCTCTGGCTCTCAATCTCTTTGATCTCGGCCAATAGTTTTTCAGATTCAATCTGAAGATTTTTTTTGACATCCTCTTCGCTTTCCAGAAACAAGATTATTTCTTCTTCCGCAATCATAACTATCCCCGCCTTTTTATTAAGAAAATGGCATCTCTGAATTTCCCACCATTTCTTCTATGTTTGTAAAGTCTTCTGTTACATTTGATGCTTGGGTTTCCCCGGCAGGAGTTGCCTCAATAGGTGTGGCTCTTTTGGTATCTCCAAACTCCACTTTCTCCGTTATCACTTGATAACTATACACTTTTTCGCCGTTTTTATTGGTATAATTGTTATTCTGTGCTCTTCCGACGATCAAAATGCGTGAACCTTTTTGAAAGTATTTTTCCAAAAAATCTGCCTGCTTTCCAAAACTGATACAATGGAAGTAGTCTGTTTCCGGTCCATTTCCACTTTTAAAAGAACGATTTACGGCAATGTCGTATTTCGCGAAATTTTTGCCCTCCTGATTGATTGTAATTTCAGGATTTCTCGTCATATTTCCTAATAAAATGATTTGATTCATAATCTGTCTTCCTTTCCTCAATTATTTTGCTTCCGAGATCAATCACATATTTCTGTCTCTCATCCTCGTAAACTATGCTATTTTCTTCTTTTTTTAAAAAACCATACCGTTCGTAAGCAATGATGGAACTTAATCTTACGTAGAAAGTTAAATGCTCCATAAGCAGTTTCATACACTCAAATTCTTCCGGAGTGTAGGTATCTCGTTTACTTTCGAACTGATAGCGGTCATTTACTTTTAATATGTTTTCAGCGTCATCCGAAATATAGTATTCCGTCATACTGAAACGCTGCTCAAACTCTTTTATTGTGTTTGTGTAACTGCTTAATTTTTTCTCTGCTTCTTCCAGACTTTCAAACTCATCCACAACGTGTTTTACCGGAAGTGATTTTTTTGAGGCATATCCACAATCAATCAATGGGTACTGTTTAATAAGTACACCTCTTGAGCCTTCCCATATTTTATACATGGTAATCCTTCCTTTCTTTAGATTGTAAGCTGCGCCTTATAGGCATTATAGTGTTCTTTGGAACCATATCTTTTAAACTCATAACCAACCAGATCTCGATTATTCTGAATCAATTTTGCAATCGACGCATTTGCAATGCCGTCTTTTGCCATTCCCTGCATCAATATCCGTAATCGAAGAGACTGCGAATACTTTTTCAATAATTGCTTTCGGAGCGGATCGTACTGATCTTTTAACTTCGCTCCGTTGATCTCATATAAAATCGTATTCTGTGAGTATCCAGCCAGTTCACTGATATCTCGGATGGAAATACCGTCTTTTAACATCCCGCTTATCAATACTCTGTCCTTGAACTTAATGTACTTCATTCTTCTCACCTCCTGCATTACTTTTGTTTAATAACTCTTGGGGTAGGTATATTTTGTCAGAAATAAATCCTTCTTCAAGATACGGTTGTTCCCCCGTTTCTAATGTGTAGTAAACTTTTACAGAATCCATTTCTTTTTTTGTATAAACCATTCCGCCATCTTCTTCCTTTACAAAAAAGACGTAATATTCATCTTTTTGTTCAAATGAATAGATATACTGTCTGCTTGTGGACGGATGGCTGAATACAATAAAAAATAGAAAAGCAAATCCCACAAACCAAATCAGACAAATTTTGATATAACTCATCTTTTCTCCTTTCGTTTTCTTTCCTGTCTTTGCTTTTTACAAAAACAGGAAAGATTTTTGATTAGATTTTAGTCTATCATTTGAATGATACAACCATAATCTCCTGCACGGTAAATGTTAAATTCTTTAGCATGTTTTGAAAATGTTCGTTTGGTATCATCATAAATATTTAACCAGTAATTAAAGGTAACCACTTTTTCGTAGTGCTTTCCAATTTCAACGTCATTTCCTTTTACTAAGTAAGCACTGTACTCACCATCTTCTACGAAATGAAGCATTTCTGGAACAACACCTTTATCACCTTTACATCCAACTAATACCAGTGCGGCAATATCACTTTCACCAATGAATATTTTTTCTGCTTCCTTATAAGACTTCATAATTACCATCCTCTCTGTTTTTTGGAATAAAAAAAGAAGTTATGAAAAGAATTTTACTCTCTTCATAACTTCAATTTTTTCTTATTTTTGAAGTTGAAAAAGAATGTATTTCTTATTCACAACTTCATTTTACAACTTTCCAAAAAATTGGGACATTTTTTCAGAGACATTTTAATGCTGCTTTCATGCCTCGAAAAGTCGCCTTTTTCTTACCCAAACAGTGCCATAAAAGTTCCTCTTGCAAAAAAACTGAGGCAGAACATGATTGTTCCGGCTACCAAAACACCGCCCATGCAGGCGAGGACACTTTTCTTGAATCCCATGTCAAGAATACTGGCTGCAAGGGTTCCTGTCCATGCGCCGGTTCCCGGAAGAGGAATACCAACAAAAAGAAGAAGTGCTACAAACAGTCCCTGTCCTGCTTTCTCCTGCAGTTTCTTACCGCCCTTTTCCCCTTTTTCAAGGCAGAAGGTGAAGAATTTGCCGATAACAGGCTTGTCTGAGCCCCAAACAAGAATTTTTCTTGCAAACAAATAAATAAATGGTACCGGAATCATATTTCCGATTACGGCAATCAGGATGGCAAGCCAAAGTGGCTGTGCGTCCCAAAGTACGGCGTAAGGGATCGCTCCACGGAGTTCAATGATAGGAACCATTGAGATCAATCCTACAAGTATCATTTTCTTTAACATAATTATTTTCCTTTCAAATTGCTTTTTGATTTTGTTTCTTTATGACTATTTGGGGATTTTTACAATTTCTATCGAAATCTCGCCATTTGGCAAAAACTCCATCCAGGCATAGGTGCATTCAAAGCCACTTTGGCGCGGGCGCGAAATGCTGCCGGGATTGAGAACGGTCATCTGACTGCTCTGCTCGACAAAAGGCACATGTGTGTGTCCGTAAAGAACAACGTCTGCCTCATTTTGAAGTGCCCAATATTTCAATATATCAACGCCACGCTCGACATGCTGGTTGTGTCCATGTGTCATTGCGATCTTATGACCATGCAGACGGAACACATTTTCCGTGCGCAGGCTCGAATACGTGTCACAATTGCCGCGAACCAGATAAACCGGCCCTTTCACCATAAGGCTGAGTTCCTCAGCGGCATCTCCGACATCACCGAGATGAAATAATCCGTCGATCTGATCCTGATTTTTTCGAATGATGTCGTACATCAAATCATTTTTTCCATGTGAATCACTAAAAACGATGTATTTCGCCATTTTTTCCTCCCACGTTATGCCTGTTCGTTTAACTTTTCAACCATCTTGCGAAGTGCGATACCACGGTGGCTGATCTTATTTTTCTCCTCCGGCAGCAATTCTCCGGTTGTGCAGCCTCGCTCCGGCAGATAAAAGATCGGATCGTAACCAAAGCCATGCGTGCCTTTTGGTTCGTGAGCAAGTTTGCCTTCGATCACACCTTTGGTCGTGATGACATTGCCGTCCGGATACGCACAGGCGATCACACAGACAAAACGTGCGTCGCGCTTTTCTTCCGGCACGCCTTCGCAGCGTTTGAGAAGGTCGGCATTTTTAATGTCATACGACGTGTCTTCGCCGAGATAACGTGCCGAATAGATTCCCGGCTCGCCATTCAGATAATCCACTTCAAATCCGGAATCGTCTGCCAAAACCATCTCGCCGGTCATTTCGCAGATTGCCTTCGCTTTGATGATGGCGTTTTCCTCAAAAGACGTTCCATTTTCCTCGATCTCTGTATGAATATCAAGGTCTTTGAGAGAAAATACATCGTAGCCTTCTCCCAAAATCTGTTTAATTTCCACAACCTTTCCTTGGTTGTGTGTTGCAAATATCAATTTTTTTCCCATTTGTTTCATTCCCTGTGTAAAAATTTAGGTCATTTTTTGACCCTAATACGACTAGTATATATGTTGTCCCCAAAAAGTGCAAGCCCTTTCGGTATATTTTTCCTATTTTTGCTGATCCTTAGCCGGTCGTCTCGGCGGTTTAATTCCCATATATTGGTAAAGGTAAGTTTTCATCATACCATTATAAATCTTGCGGTTTTTATCCGCCTTTTTGCCGATCATTTTCTGGGCTTCCTCATAACCGCTCAGGAGGAAAAATGACCACGTGTCATTTTCTTTGATGATCTGGCCGATGCTGCGGTACAGCATTTCCATCTGTTTTTTGTCGGAAAGGCGCTCGCCATATGGTGGATTGGAAACGACAAAACCATATTTTTTCGGCGAGCTGAAATTGATGATGTCACGGCGTTGGAAATGAATCTTGTCTTCCACACCGGCAAGCGTCGCATTGGCACGCGCCATTTTAAGCACTTCATCGTCAATATCATAACCCTGTATCTGCACTTCAGCATCTTCGCAGACCATATCCTGTGCCTCTTCCACGACACCGTACCATTCTTTTTTCGGAATGAGGTTGTCCCATTCTTCGGACAAAAATTCGCGGTTTAATCCCGGCGCGATCTGGCATGCGATCATAGCCGCCTCGATTGGGATCGTACCACTTCCGCAAAAAGGATCGACAAGAATGCGGTCTTTCTTCCACGGTGAAAGTAAGAGCATCGCCGCCGCCAGCGTTTCCGTCACTGGCGCCGGTGCGGTGTATTTGCGGTAACCACGTTTGTGCAGCGACACTCCTGTCGTATCAAGAGATACGGTCACGATATCTTTCATAATGTTAATACGAAGTGGATAGGCGGCCCCGTCTTCGGCAAACCAGCTGACTTGATACGTCCGCTTGAGGCTTTCCACCATCGCTTTTTTAACAATGCGCTGTATGTCCGATGGACTGAACAATTTACTATTGACGGAGGTTGCTTTTGTCACCCAGAATTTTCCATTTTCAGGGATGTAACGCTCCCATGGAATCGCCTTACAGGCTTCAAATAATTCATCAAATGTCTCCGCCTTAAATTCTGCCACTTTGAGCAGAATACGCTCCGTCGTGCGGAGGAAAATATTTCCACGGCAGATTCCTTCTGCGTCTGCCAGAAAGGTGACTTTTCCATTTTCCACTTTTGAAATTTCATATCCAAGGTCGTTGATCTCGCGTTTTAATACCGCTTCCATGCCAAAATGGCAGGGCGCGATCAACTCAAATATTTCTTTGCCCATCGTACTCTTTTTTTCCTTTCTTTTTCCAAATCCGGTAGCTTTCGAAGCCGCCGGCAATGCTTGCCGCATGGTAGCCCAGCCGGTTCATTTCGCGGGCTGCGTACATGCTCTGGTTTCCGCGGTCACAGTAAAAGATCAAATACGTAAACTGGTGCCGCCACCCCTCTTTTTCCTTTTCCCATCGTTCGTACGGAATATTGACCGCTCCCTTGATGTGCTCTTCCTGATACTCTTCGCGTTCCCGTAAATCAATGAGAATCGTCCCTTCTCTTGCCTGCCACGAAGCCAGCTGACGGATCGAGATAATCGAAAAACTCATAGTATCACGTTCTTTTTCTTTTATTATATGCGGGTTTTCGACAAAATGTGACACTCCGCACGACCGCAAAAGAAAGGCCGCCTCCGGAATGGTGACGGCCCGTTCGTTTTTCATTTCTTACAGTCAGCACAACGGCTTAGTTGTCATGGTGACAATTGGAACTGTTCGTAGAATTGGAAGCATTTGATGCGTTTGATGAATTCTTAGAGCTGTTTTTCGAAGAATTCTGCGCACGGTTTTTTGCCTTATTCTTTGAACTGTTTGAGCTGTTTGTACTATTTGTACTGTTTTGATTTGAATCGTAATCGTCTAAAAAGTTTTTCGCCATTTTTAAACCCTCCTGTCAACAATGTTTTGTTACAGGAGATAGTATCTGCGATTTCCTATTTCTTATGCAATTCAAGCTTTTCCAACAGAACCAAATAATTCCATTTTTTCTTTTACTGTTGCTTTGATTGCCTCTGCTCCTGGAGCAAGAAGTTTACGAGGGTCAAATCCTTTTCCTTCCAGATCTTTACCTTCTTCAATGTATTTACGTGTAGCAGCCGCGAAAGAAAGCTGGCACTCTGTATTTACATTGATCTTGGACACGCCAAGGCTGATTGCTTTCTTAATCATGTCTTCCGGAATTCCTGTACCTCCGTGAAGTACGAGTGGCATTTCTCCTGTCAGCTGCTGAACAGCATCCAGCGTCTCAAAGCTGAGTCCTGCCCAGTTTGCCGGATATTTTCCGTGAATATTTCCGATTCCTGCTGCCAGCATCGTTACACCAAGGTCAGCGATCATCTTGCATTCTTTTGGATCTGCACATTCGCCGGCTCCGATAACACCGTCTTCTTCTCCACCGATGGAACCAACTTCTGCTTCGATTGACATTCCTTTTTCTTTACAGATAGCTACCAATTCTTTTGTCTTTGCCACATTCTCTTCGATCGGATAATGAGATCCGTCAAACATGATTGAAGAAAATCCTGCTTCGATACAAGCTTTAGCGCCTTCGTAGCTGCCGTGGTCAAGGTGAAGGGCAACCGGAACTGTGATATTCAGTTCTTCCAGCATACCATTTACCATTCCTACAACCGTTTTGTATCCACACATATATTTTCCGGCTCCCTCAGATACACCAAGGATAACCGGTGAATTGCACTCCTGTGCTGTGAGAAGAATGGATTTTGTCCACTCCAGGTTGTTGATGTTGAACTGACCTACTGCATATTTACCTGCTTTTGCTTTTTTAAGCATCTCTTCTGCTGATACTAACATCTTTCTTCCTCCATTTCATTTTTTATTTTTGGTCTGCTTACACAGACTTATCGTCCACAACATTTTTTGTATTTCTTGCCGCTTCCACATGGGCATGGATCATTTCTTCCAATTTTTGGTTCTTCGCGGCGGATCGTACCGGAATTTTTCTGATTGCGGTACAATTCTTTTCTGCGCTCTGCACTCAGGATCGAATCCCACTGTGGCAGTGTGTACAGCCATTCTGCATTGCAGTCTACCATATTATAATACAATTTTTCGCAGTCAATATCCAATGTAATCTCAGTATCTTTTTCCATCGTATCGATTGGATTTGGCTCTTTCAAACTATCATTGATTCCATCCAGGAAACCAACCATCATAGAAAGCGGTACTTCGTACTTCTCTGCCAGTCCTTCTACGGTTCCGGTCACAACTTCTGTCGGATTGGTCAAAAGTTTTTCATAAATGCCTTTTTCCAACTGGAAGTAATTGTTCCAAAGCTGCTCTCCTTCTTTTGAATTCTGCATTTCTTCACTATATGCGTACTCACGCCATTCTTGTAACAATGACATAATTTAATTCCTCCTGCGATCTTGCAATTTTCGTTAGGTATTCCCTTTTTTCATTGTATCACACTTTTTAATGACAAGCAATGATTTTCTTTTGGCATAAAAAGAGAGTTCCGCACGTTACCGTTTGGAACTCTCCGGGGGATTTATTATGCTGTAACTTCTAAGGAGTAACTGTGTTCTTCTCCTGCTGCATCCGTGATGATAACCGTGTGTGTTTTTCCAACTTCCAGATAAAGGTTAAGGGTGTATTTTGCATAACCCTTATACACTCCATTTCCCATGTCTTTCAATGGCAGTGTTGAAATCTTCTGGTCGACACCATCCACCGTAACCGACTGGATTCCGGAAGAAAAACTTGTCATTGCAATCTTTGACGGTGCATAGGTGGCTTTTGTCGTAACATTTGATCCCACTGGAGTTTTACCATTCGCCGCATAAATCGCACCTCCATAAACCGCTACTGTGCAATGGGACTGATTTTTACCATCTCCGACTTCATAGGTGGAACCGCCTGCTGTAATGGTTCCGCCATAAATGGTTACCTTAAGTTCTGACGGATTACTTGCAGAACCGCCACAGCCGATTCCGGCTCCATTTCCGCTCGATTTTGCAAAAATGCTGCCTCCGTAGATAACGATTTCACCACCGCCCTGGCCATTTTGTCCATCGCCAATTCCGGCTCCATTACTTCCGCCGATTGCTGCAACTAATCCGCTGAAAATAACAATCTTTCCAAGGCTTCCCGCTTCGGATGCCGTATCGCTTCCTGACGCACCGATTCCGGCTGCTGACTTACCTCCGGTCGAAACAAGACTTCCGTCTCCACTGATTGACAATTCACATCCCTGAGGCACTTCAATACCTGCTTTTTTCGCCGGTGCAGTAAGTTTCGTCGCCCCACTCAGCTGCAAATTGACTTTTGCATCGTTCGTAAGAGTGATCGGGCTTCCTGCCGTCGTCGTAATGATAACATTGTCAAGTACAATTGTGTGGCTTCCACCGGAAACCGTAATTGAATTTGCCGTCGATGTACTGTTTCCGCTAATTGTATACGCCCCAGTGTAACTCTGTTTCTCGCCGTCACCAATCGTATAGCCGTCTTCCTCGATCAAAATATTTCCTTCCGAAAGATCCAGCGTCTGTGTTGTCTCCGGTTTTTCCGGCTCCGTTGTCGGTGCCGCCGTTGGCTCTGTTGTTGGTGCCGTTGTCGGTTCTGTACTTGGTGCTGTGGTCGGTGTTGTAGTTGGCGTTGCCGTCGGTGTTGTAGTTGGCGTTGCTGTCGGTGTCGCCGTTGGTGTTGCTGTCGGTGCCGTTCCTTTCACCAAATTGATCAATGCCATAAATGCTGCTTTTGGCAGATAATTTTCATCAAACAGAGATGGATAATATGGTCCATCGTTCTTCTGTGTATTCAACCAGGTGTCGAGATCTGTCAGGTTCCAGAACGTAACACCGGTTACGTTGACATTGTTCGTATTTTTCTGCGTAAGTACAATATTCATAAATTTCGAATATGCATTTGCCAGTGTTTCCTGTCCGGATTCCGAATTATCTTTGCTTGCAAAATCCAATTCCGTAATCTGCACTTCGTAACCGTTTTGTTTAAACAGATTCAGTGCATTTTTGATATTATCACCATCGGAAACGCTCAAATTTGACTGATGCGCCTGCATGCCCAGACCATCGATGGTTCCGGCCGCTTTCGCATCTGCCAGATAATTTACAACTGCTTTCATCTGACCAGGCGAAGCCATTCCGACATAGTCATTATAAAACAGTTTCGCGCTGGAACCTGCGGCAGTCTGCGCTGCTCTCGCATATTCAAATGCTTTCGTGATGTAAGTATTGTCTTCTTCGCCAAAAATCGCTCCATAGAGGCTCTGCGTGCCGGTTCGCAGTTTACAGCCATTGTCATTGATTACCTCGTTGACAACATCGTAAGCATATACCACGCCCGGATACTTGGTCTCCGTATAGTTGATGATCTGCGTTATGTAACTCTGCATACGCTGAAGCATCGTTTCTTCGTCTACCAGATTGGTAATATTTGTCTTTGCCGTGCCATTCCCATCGTATTCCGTCTGATACCCCTCGCAGAAATACCAATCCGGTGTCTGCGAATACCAAACCAATGTATGGAAACGCACTTGCAGGTTATTTGCCTGGGCAAGGCTCAGACATTTATCAATAATTTCCGTGTTAATTACCGGCATACCGTCTTCCGATGCCATGGATTTTTCCTGATTCAGAAGGCTCTCCGGTTTCAATTCATCCCCAAATGTCACTCTGGTGTAATGATGTTTGATGAATTGAAGGATCTCATCATTTTTCAAATTGTAACTGTAAACTTCACATCCCATCGGAAACTCTGCGCTGTACGCCTCGCTCAGGCTTTCTGCTGCCAGCACTTTATCCAGATCCAGATGTTTTTCTGTTACCGAAATGTTGTCCACATAAAAATCATTTGCATAATTCTGCATTTCAAAATACATATGCAGCTGCTTTACATCACCCGGTGCTACAACCGTCGCTTCAATCTTTTTCCAGTTTCCGGTAGGGACTTTCAAGGACTGAATCGTTGTATAGCTAACATTTCCGGCGAGATCCTCGGCCTGCCACATGCAGTTGATCATACGGTCACCGCCTGCCTGATGTTTGACATAAGCTTCAATCGTATAGGTAGTGTAATCCGTTACATTATGTGTTACGTCAATCTGTGGGCCTGCCCAGTTTTTCAATCGATTCGAAACTTTCAGACAGTAGTTGTCATTATAACCACCTTTTTCCACAGTCAATGTCTCTTCGCCCTGACGTCCGGTCACGTAAGCATTAGTTCCGGCTTCGAAATCAATCGAAAGTGCTTTTCCTTCTTCTGCAGGGATTGGTGTTCCCGGTACTTTCGTCGGTTCACTGCTTGGTTCCGCAGACGGTGCTGCTGATGGTTCGCTGCTCGGCGCTGTACTCGGCTGTACTGTCGGTCCCACCGGCTGACTGCTCGGCTGCGCAGATGGCTGTGTGCTTGGTTGTACACTTGGCTGCGCAGACGGCTGTACACTTGGTTGTATAGATGGTTCCACAGTTGGCTCACCGCTCGGCTGCGCACTTGGTTCCGTACTCGGTTCAACCGTCGGATTTACCGTTGGCTGCACACTCGGCTTGCTGCTTGGCTGTACTGACGGCTGAGTGCTTGGTTTCACGCTTGGTTTCGCAGTTGGTGCTTTTGTCTCCTCTGCCTCCGGTTCTTCCGTCACAATTGCCGTATTCTTTTTGACCGTCACGCGGCATTTTAAAATATATTTTTTGCCACGATAACGGAAACGGCTCGTAACATAGGTCTTTCCTTTCTTTTTTGCCGTTATTTTTCCCGTTTTGCTGACGGTTGCAATTTTCCTGTTTTTACTCTTCCATGTGATCTTCGTCTTTTTGGTCACATTTTTTACTTTCAGTTTTTGGGATTGTCCAATCGTCAGAATGACCGATTTCTTAGATAATCTTGGTTTCTTTGCTGCCATACCTTGTTCTGCCGGTGCACATAACGTTCCGATCATCGCCGTGATCAAAAGTGCTGCCAGCCATTTTGTTTTTTGACTTTTCTTCGCTTTTTCCATGCGTATTCCTCCAATTTGGCTCTCCAAAATTGTACTCCGACCGTCATCATACTATTACCTAACATAAAGCGTACTAATTTTCTCCAAATCACCCAGAATACAGGTTAGAAAAGCGATTGCCGAAGCAATCGCTCATCGTGGTTTAATATTACCAAGTTTTTTTCGAAAAGTCAATCTTTTTTGTGCAATTTACACAATTTTTACATCTTTTCCAGATATTTCCTTGTCTATTTCAAAAAGGCATCGACACCATCCGCAATTCCTTTTACCATCTTTTTCTGGTAAGAAGCAGATGCCATTTTCAGATCTTCGGCGCGGTTGCTCATAAATCCCATCTCGATGATTGTAACAGGGACTTTACACCAGTTAATGCCTGTCATTGTGTCGGTGTACATTACTCCGCGGTTTTTGGCACTTGTCGCCGCACAATATTTCTGAATCATTTTCTTCGAAAATTTCTGGCTGGCTTTGCGCACCTTTTTCGACATATATTTGTTGTTTCCTGTCGGAGCGATCGACAATGCGCCGCTTACCGAAGCACTTTCCGAAGAGTTCGCGTGAATACGGATAAAGGCATCTGCCTTTGCAGCATTTGCCACTTTCGCGCGCTCTACATTGGAAATGTTGACATTGTGCTTTGTACGCACCATGACCACTTTATACCCTCTCGCCACCAGCTCTTTTTTTACTTTTTTCGCCACCTGCAGATTCAACTGATACTCGCCAAGTCCGCTTGCTTTTCCCGATGTCCCGGATGTCACCTTTGCTTTTTTTGTCGAAGAACCCGGTCCATTGGGCTCCAAGGAACTGTTTCCGCGCAGCTGATGTCCGGCATCGATTGCCACTACTTTCTGTCCGTCTTTTGTCGCTGCCTGCGTCACTCCTCCGGTCATCATTACTCCCAGGATCAAACCTGCTGCCAATACTCGTAATTTCATTTCTTTCCCTTCCTTTCTTTTTCACTGTACCTACAAAAAAAGAGCAAACACATAATGCATTTGCTCCTTCATGCGGAGTATGGGACTTGAACCCACACGTCTCAGAGACACATGATCCTTAGTCATGCCTGTCTGCCAATTCCAGCAACTCCGCATATCGCAGTCAAACCGCGTCCACGACTTGACTGCTTGACTATTGTATCAAATAATTCTCCTTATGTCAAGGATTTTTTTGATTTTTGTTAATTATTTTTCAAAAATAATTTTTGTTATTGTAACACTTCCCGTATATCCGGCTTTTCCGGCATTGATAACAACACAAGGATCTGTTCCCGCTGTCTCTTTCACTTTAGCAAGATTTACAATAAATACGCCTTCTTCGTTCACGCCATATTTCGGATCTGTCACTTCTTTGCCATCTACTTTGAGTCCCACAATTCCGTGAAACTCAAAGGTTGGATCCGATGCCGTAAATTCAATTCGGCAAGTACTGTATTTCGAAAAGTCAATATCTTCCGGCAACAATACTTTTGCTGTTGGTGCATACTGCGACATACCGCTTTCCACATATGATACGGTTTTGGGAAGTTCACTTACTAAACTTTCCTCTTCTACCATAATCGATTCATAAGTAAACGTCCCTTTAAAACCTGCTGTTCCGGTAGAAACATGCATGTACACCTTATCCTCAGCGCCAATTTTAGAAAAAGCCGCTTCATTTACGTCTATCTCGATACTTCCTCCGGTTCTTCCATAAACATCTAAGACAGCCGGCGAATTCCATTTATCTCCGGTTTTTAATCCGATATTGAATCCCTGTGTGGCCGCAACATCTTTGTCACCCTCCACTGCTTTATAATTCAATACAATTTTGCATCCGGCAGATAATTTGGTCTTGTCAATTTCAAAGATTCCCATCGAACTATAGGCAGCAAAGCCATTTGCCACATACGTAAAGGCAGCTCCTTCTCCAAGGGAATCGCCTTCCAGAACCAATTTTGTCTCTTCCGGCTCTGTAACATCTTTTGTTTCAACATCGGACGTATCTGCCCCCGGTGTCTCTATACTTGGGGTTTCCGGCTTGGATGGTTCCGGTGTTTCCCCCGGTTCTATTGGCTCAATCGCAATATCCGGCACCGTCTGTCCCTCTGGCAGCAATGCCACGCGCAGGATTTTAACTTTCCCCGTATAACCGGCTTTTCCGGCATTGATAACGACAAATGGATCTGTCCCGTTCTCTTTCAATACATTATTCAATGTAATCTGGAACATTCCCTTAGATACTACGCCATACTGTGGATCCGTCACTTCTGCTCCATTCACTTTATGGCCAAGAATTCCGTGAAATTCAAAAGAAAGATCCGACGCAGTAAAGTCAATGCGGCAAGTTTTGTATTTGCTGAAATCAATATCTGCCGGCAGACTTACTTTTGCCGTCGCTGCATATTGATTCAATCCACTTTCCTCGTAGGTATAAGCAGAAGGAAGTTCTTTTACAAGGCTTTCCGCACCCGCTTTTACACTTTTATATGTAAATGTTCCCTTAAAACCAGCTGTCGCAGTGGAAACATGCATATACAATTTCTCTCCGACATTGATTTTCTCCATTTTTGCGCTGTCCAAAGAAATTTCTATTTTTCCGCCTGACTGGTTATACACATCACAAACTGCAGGGGAATTCCACTTATCTCCTGTTTTCAGCCCCACATTAAACTTCTGACTGTCAGCAACATCTGTATTCCCTTCTTTTGCTTCATAGGACAAAGTGATAATACTGTCTTCTGTTAAACTTGTTTTGTCAATTTCAAAAATACCAACAGACTGATACTGTGCTGCTCCATTTGCCTTATACGTAAAGTCTGCGCTTTCTCCCAAAGCATCTCCCTCAATCACAAGTGCTTTCGGCGCTTCTGTTGGTGCCTGACTTTCTTCCGGTTTCTGACTTTCTTCCGGTTTCTGGCTTTCTTCCGGTTTCTGGCTTTCTTCCGGCTTCTGACTCTCTTCCGGTGCCTTGCTTGCCTCCGGTGCCTTGCTTGCCTCCGGTGCTTTACTTGCTTCCGGTGCTTTACTTGCTTCCGGTGCTTTGCTTGCTTCCGGTGCTTTGCTTGCTTCCGGTACCTTTACGGATTTTACTGTGACAGTCAAAGTCTTTTTCACTTTCTTTTTCCCATTGATCATGGTCACATTAATTTTTGCTTTTCCCGTTTTAAGCCCTTTTACAGTAAGACCTTTTGCAGACTTTTTCGTGATTTTTACGACTTTCTTTGCCTTTGCTTTCATCTTGCATTTGATCTTTTTGGCATTTTTAATCGTAATCTTTTTGCTTTCTCCAACCTGAACCGAAATTTTAGCCTTGCTAAGTTTCGGCTTTTTGGCCGCTTGTGTTTCATTTGCCGGAGTCCCCGACACAACGACAGCTGCCGCCAAGAGCATAGCCGTTGTCTTTGTAAACATTTTTTGGTTCATTTCGTAAACCTCCTTACATACATCACAATATTTTATAAATAGTTTACCAATTTACGACAACAAAATCTATGATGTATAAGGCGGTCTTTTTGATTTTTTTGGCATTTATTGTTTTACAAACCAGCTCAAAAGTTCACTATTTTCCTTCTGTATTTTTTTCATCTGCGAATGCGGCAGCGGCGCCATGACAGAGCCGGTTTCCACAGTCACATTCGGGATTTTCTTATTGTAAATGAGCCAGTCGCCAAATCCGCCGTTCGGATCGGTACTGATGGATTTTGGCATCAGGCGGTAATGCGTAAATCCGTTTACTTTGGTTGCAAGCGCTTTTTGTCGTTCATAGAGCGACGCCTCGGATTCTACATTGTAGTTCCAATACAGAATACTTCCGGTGGAATGATAATTCAAGGATGCTTTCCAGCCCGAAATACGGTTGACAAAGTTCATCATCGCGCGAGTTTCCTTTTCAGATGCCGCCTTCTTTCCAGGATAAGAAATTCCGTCTGCTTTTTTGGATTTTCCCTTTTTATTCCAGCCGCCCGGGCAGTTGAAGTTCAGGTTTACACCGCGGGCGTTGCCTTTCCACGTTCTTGCTGAATTTTTTGTTTTTTTACAGATCTTCCGCAGTTTCGGATTGCGGATGGCATCAAAACCAAATTGGGAAATGGTTACGCCGTCCGGATTGATCATCGGAATGATATAAATGCATTTTCCTCTGAGCGCACTCTTGTAATCTGCATATTCCCGCAAAATTTCTTCACTTTTATACGTGAGCATCTGGCAGTTGAGCCATTCTCTCGCATGAATTCCACCATTGATCAAATATTTTTTCGAACCATACGGACTTCCGATGCGGAGACACCAGATCGCGCGCCCATCTTCGCTGGTTCCGATATTCTGCAAGGATGCTTTTCCTCGGTATTTCCACGCAAGTTTTCTGAGATCTGACGTCATGTCCTCATACGTATACTTGCTGTCTTTGATATTGACGATCCACGGCTCCTCTTTTACCGTAATACGTATTTTAAATTCATTTTTTTCGGAACCTTTGACTTTTACGCTTATGGTCGTCTTTCCTTTTTTGCGCGCCGTGATCTTTCCCTTTTTATCGACTGTCGCTGCTTTTTTGTTGGACGATGTCATTGTCAAGCGGCTCATTTTATAATTTGTGCGTACCTGTGCCTGCTTTCCCTGATACACAAGTTCCGCACTTTTCCCTTTATTTTCCAGTTTTTTATCAAATCGGATTTTTACGGTAAAGGTTCGTTCTCCACCTGCTTCTGTCACCTTTATCTGGCAGTTCTGTGCCTTGGACTTCCCTTTTTTCAAGCATTTTACCTGTCCGTTTTTTTCTATTTTCAATATTCCGCGGCGGCACAGAGAAACGGTCTGACCGATCGGTTCAAATGTAGCTTTCAATGATATTTTCAATGTCACAGCGTCTGTCACATATGAACGGATCTGATACTGTACTTTCTTTTTGCTGACATGCTTAGAGGCATTTTTATTTAACAGGGTAAATGACGCGGCTTCCGGCGTGACGGTCGGCGTCGTTGAAGGAAGCGCGCTGGCAGATGGCTTCGGAGATATGCCTGCTGGTGTAAAAGACGGTGCGTTTGTTTCTACAGCCGTAGTTGGTAGTGGCGACGACGAAACTCCCGGATATTGCGTTGCGGATGGAAGTGTCATCTGCGCTTTCGCCTCATTTACCGGCATTTGCGTGAAAAATAAAGCCGTCAGAAGAAGCCATACCAGTTGTTTTTTATTTTTTTGCGATGCCATGTCATTTCCCCCTTAAGTCAAATAGAAAGGGCACCTCAATATCTGAAGTACCCTTATGATTCATTGTTATTGTTCTGTCTTAAGCAAGTTTGCTTTTCGCAACTTCTACCAATGTAGCAAATCCTTCCGGATCGCTGATAGCCATCTCAGAAAGCATCTTGCGGTTTACATCAACACTTGCAAGTTTCAAACCATGCATGAATTTGCTGTAAGAAAGTCCATTGATGCGGGCTGCTGCGTTGATACGAGCGATCCAAAGCTGTCTGAACTGTCTTTTTCTCTGTTTTCTACCTGTATAAGATGTCTCCAAAGCACGCATAACAGACTGTTTTGCAACACGATACTGTTTAGATCTAGCGCCTCTGTAACCCTTTGCTAATTTCAAAACTCTTTTATGTTTTTTCTTTGCGTTTAATCCGCCTTTAATTCTAGCCATTTCTATTTACCTCCTAATTGCGTTCAAGTAACCCATCATTATGCGTAAGGCATAATCTTCTTCATTGTCTTAACGTTTGTCTCATCAACTACTGTTGATTTTCTAAGATTTCTTTTTCTCTTTGTTGTTTTCTTTGTCAAAATGTGGCTTTTGTATGCCTTATTACGAACCAGTTTACCTGTTCCAGTTACTTTGAATCGCTTTGCAGCGGCTCTTTTTGTTTTCATTTTCTGATTTGCCATAATGTATTTCCTCCATTTATATTTGATAGTGCCAAACGCTCTATCATTATTTTGCGGCTGTTAAAAACATGATCATGCTTCTTCCTTCCATCTTCGGATCTTTGTCGATCACTGCTACATCTTCCAATTTCTCGAAAAATGCGTTCAGCACTTCACGGCCAACATCCTTATGCGCCATCTCACGGCCGCGGAAACGAAGCGTAACTTTCACTTTATCTCCCTTGGACAGGAATTTACGAGCCTGATTGGATTTGGTATTCAAATCGTTAGTATCAATGTTTGGTGAAAGACGAATCTCTTTCACATCGATGGTTTTTTGTTTCTTCTTTGCTTCCTTTTCACGTCTAGCCTGCTCATAACGGTATTTTCCGTAATTGATAATCTTGCATACCGGCGGTTTTGCACCCGGGGCAATCTTAACCAGATCAAGTTCTGCATTTTTTGCCATCAAGTAAGCCTCTTTGGCTGACATAATTCCAAGCTGTTCTCCGTCCTGGCCGATCACGCGGACTTCTTTGTCACGGATCTGCTCATTAATCATTAATTCGCTGATGATTCGCACCTCCAAATGAAATAAAAAAAGATAACTGTTTTTAAAGCCAGCTATCCACAGAAATTCTTCATTCAAATGTATGAAAAAAATTGGTTTGACCATTGCGCGCGCAATTGCGGCAAGGTGAGAGTGGATAACTCTGCTTTTTGTACCTTTGCTATCATATCATGGATTTGGGTGGGTGTCAAGGGGTTTTTTCAGATTTGGTTTTACAGAAAAATAGGGTTATCATTTCCCATTCGGGACCGCTTGCGCTTAGAAGAACACTCGTAGCGGTACATGAGGGCAAACTACGCCCTCTATGTACCGACGGTGTTCTAAATCCCTTATAGGAAATGACAACTTTATTTTTTCTATAATAACAAAAGTGTAAAAATAGAATATATTATGTCACCAAGCGAAGCTTGATGACCTGCGCATGCATCAGCATGCTTCATTATATTAGAAAATTTGTATGACAAAGTATACACTTATGTTCTGACAAGTGACAGGAACCTACTATCGGACGTTATAAATCGATATTTTTAGGAGAAGAATAAGTCGCAATTGCATAACTGTCTGCATGGGGGGAAGTCACTCAAAAAGAATTACGGTAAAAATTTTTTACAGAACGCGGTTTTACCGTAAAATTTGTAAATAATAGGAAGTGGCTGTAAAAAAGTGGAAATTATTACGGTATTATTCTGCGTGAAACAAGGCAAAATACCGTAAAAAAATAAAAGTTGTAAAAAAATGGTAAAAAGAGAGGGGGATTTACGGTACAAATAGAAGAAAAACCTAGGATTTGACCGTAATGCTAGAAAGGCAGTGCCCCCTTGACAAAGCAGCGCCCCTCGGCTTCGCCTCGGCGGCAGGACGCAGTTGGCATTAGAAAGGGCTGCCACACTAATCACTTAGTGCGACAACCCCTCACTGCGAAGCAGTGTGATTTATAAATATCGAAATTTATGCAATAAGACGGTTCTATTCTTCTTAATTGCTATACTTCCTGCGAACTATAAACTCGTTTTATGGCTTTCACTTTACTGCTGAGGCCTTTTTTCCGCAGCAACTTCCGATATTCCTTAATCTTCGATTTTGGTACTTTCACTATCGTTTTCTTGGTAATGCCTTTGAATGCGTTCTTCGCAACATTCTTTGCTTTCAGCTTCCTGCTCTTAATAACAAGCAATTTCAGTTTCTTACATTTGGAAAACGCCTTTTTCCCAATTTTTGTAACATTCTTTCCGATTATGATCTTGGTAACTTTATTATTTCCCTTAAATGCTTTATCGGAAACAGAGGTCACTTGGTAGGTCACTCCATTCACTTTCACAAATGCCGGAACTTTTACTTTTCCCTTGGCATTTTTCGCAGGTGCCTCATACTGCACTTCCGGATTTTCCGAATCGGCATTCGTTATCTTGAACGTCGATCCCTGACTGTCTTTAATAAATGTTCCTTCTTCTTTCACGTCCTCTACCGGTGCTTTCGTGCTGACCGGTGTCGCCGTCGGCTGCTGCGTTGGGGCAGGTGTTGTACTCTGTGCCGGGGTTGCCGCCGGGCTTGGTGCTGCCGGAGTTGTCGGTGTCGGACTTGGGACCGCCGGGGTCGTTGGTGTTGGGCTTGGTACTGCCGGGGTCGTCGGTGTTGGACTTGGAGCCGCTGGGGTCGTCGGGGTAGGACTTGGGACCGCCGGGGTCGTCGGTGTCGGACTTGGTGCTGCCGGACTTGGACTCGGCTTAGGCACTTCTGACCATTTTGCATAGAGTGTCATATTTCCAACATGTCCCTTCGGTATCTCAGTTATCCTTGATGTAAATGCCGTATCCTCATACCAGCCTCCAAAGATATAGCCCTCTTTTACCGGATCGTGCAATGCAGTTGCTGTCGGAAGCGGATAATAGGATGCCGGGTTTGCTGCCGCATTGGTTCCACCATTTAACTCATAGGTTATCTGATACTGATTCAATCTAATATACAAATATACAGTCATGATACAATTGTATCCGCAGTCATAAGTGTAAGTAACTTCTTCTGCCATTGGATCAAATACCAAAACATTGTCTGCTAATGTTGCGCCGGTTATATTTGATATACTTTTTACGTCCCAGCCGGAAATCTGTCCCATATCGATCTCAACGGTATCGTACATCATAATACTGGCTTCCAAATTTCTATTCGAATACTTGTCTGTTACTTTTAATACCTTGATCGGATTATTGTAAAAATCCATGGTAGACAAGCTTGTATTTTGTCTGATATCCAGACCATCAATCTCATTATCGTTACACTGCAACGTGTCAAGATACAGATTCTTACTCACATCAAGACTTTTCAATTGATTATTAGAACATTGTAACATATACAAGCTTGTATTGGCACTGACATCCAGACTTGTCAATCCATTATTTTCACAAACCAAATTTATCAAGTCCAGATTCTTACTCACATCAAGGCTCTTGATGTCCTTATTATGTGAAGTATATAAACCTTGCAATGCCGTATTGGCACTGACATCCAGACTTGTCAAACGGTTATATACACAACGCAAATAGTCAAGTTTTGTATTCGCTTTTATCTCCAGTGTTGTCAACTTGTTATTTCCACAATCCAAACTCGTTATATCCGGATTATTGCTGACATCCAGAGTCGTTAAACTATTATTTGCGCAATATAATTTCTGCAGCTGCGTATTTCGACTCAGATCCAGTTCTGTGATTCCATTTTGACTACATGATAAGTCGGTTAATTTCGAACTGTCACCTATATCCAGACTTGTCAGTTGGTTCTGTTGGCAGTCTAGTGTTTCTAATGCAGTATCTCCGCTTAGATTTAAACTCGTCAGGTTATTGCTAAAGCACTCCAGTGTAGTCAGATTTGGCTTATTACTGACATCCAAAGCTGTCAATTGTGCCGCATTATAACAATGCAAACTTTCTAATTTCGTATTCTGACTTACATCTAAGCTCGTCAGCGGATTATTTCCACAGTCCAGCTCCAGCAACTCCGTATTCTTACTCAGATCAATACTTTCAATCTGATTTTCGTAAAAAAATAACGTTTGCAGATCTGTATTTTTGCTCACATCCAATTCCGTCAGTTGATTGTTTCTACAGTCTAATTTGGTTAATTTGGGAAAATACTCGATTCCTGCAAGAGAGGTGATTTTTGTTCGACCGCTCTCTCGACCGTTCACAATGATTTCCGTTACTGCGTTTCTCTCACTTTCTGACAAAATCCCATCGCCGTTTTTGTCAAATTTTCCAACATCTTCCAGAAATGTGGCATCCTGAAATGTCGTAGCATTGATCGGTACATCCGATGCTTCTGCTGCCTTTGCTGTCGTGGGAGCCGTATAACAGCATATTGTCATTCCAAATAACAATATCCCCAGCCCTAGTTTACGTAGTCCAATTTTAATCATATTGATTCCTCCATTTCTTTCACTTGTAGCATTTTTCTTAATTACTACACTTCCTGTGAACTATAAACTCGTTTTATAGCTTTTACTTTAGTGCCTAGTCCTTTTTTCCGTAGTAGTTTTCGATATTCCTTCATCTTCGATTTTGGTACTTTTACTGTCGTTTTCTTGGTAATGCCTTTGAATGCGTCTTTTGCAACATTTTTTATCTTCAGCTTACGTGACTTAATGACAAGCAGCTTCAGCTTCTTACATTTTGAAAACGCCTTTTTCCCAATTTTTGTAACATTCTTTCCAATGATAATCTTGGTAACTTTATTATTTTTCATAAATGCCTTGCTGGAAATAGATGTCACTTGATAGGTCACTCCATTCACTTTCACAACAGCAGGAACTTTTATCTTTCCTTTGGCATTTTTCGCCGGTGCCTCGTAACACACTTCCGGATTTTCCGAATCCGCATTTGTCACCTTAAACATCGCTCCCTGACTGTCTTTCAGGAATGTTTCTTCTTTTTTCACCTCCTCTGCAGGTTGCTGTGTCGGTGCTGCCGTTGGCTGCTGCGTTGGAGCAGGCGTTGTACTCTGTGCCGGGGTTGTCGTCGGAGTTGTTACCGGACTTGGCGTAGCCGGTGTCGTCGGTGCTGGACTTGATGTTACCGGTGTCGTCGGGGCCGGACTTGGCGTGGCCGGTGTTGTCGGGACCGGACTTGGCGTGGCCGGGGTTGTCGGTGCCGGACTTGGCGTAGCCGGTGTCGTCGGGGCCGGACTTGATGTTACCGGTGTCGTCGGGGCCGGACTTGATGTAGTCGGTGTCGTCGGGGCCGGACTTGGCGTGACCGGTGTCGTCGGGGCCGGACTTGATGTGGCTGGCGTTGTCGGAGTTGGGCTTGGCGTTACCGGATCCGGCTCCGATACCTTTGTCCATTTCGCATAAAATGTCATATCCCCAACGTGTCCCTTTGGTATCTCTGTTACTCTTAATGTATATGCTGCATCCTTATACCAGCCATCAAAGGTATAGCCCTCTTTTACCGGATCCTGCAATGCGGTTGCTACCGAAACCGGATAGTAAGTTGACGGATTCGTTGCTGCATTGGTTCCACCATCTAATTCATATTTTACCTGATATGCATTCAAGGTAATCTCTAAATTTACCGTCAGTGTACAATTGTATCCACAGTCATAAGTATACGTGACTTCATTTGCCAATGGATTAAACACCAAAACATCATCTACTACTGTTGCACCTGTTATATTATCAGATATACTCTCTGGGTCCCAGCCGGGAAGTTGTGCCATATTTATCTCAACGGTATCTGTCAGATTCGCCTTACATTGGAAAGATCTATCGGAACGAGACGACGATACTTTTAATGCCATTATCGGAGTATTGTCAAATTTCAATGACCCCAGCTTCAAATTTGAGCTGAGATCCAGACCGAAAATCTTATTATCACTGCAATCCAGTAGGTACAGGTTCGGATTATTACTCACGTCAAGACTTGTCAATTGGTTATTATAACACTTCAATTCTTTCAACTGCGTATGGGCAGTGACATCCAAACTTATCAAACGATTATCATAACAATACAACCCCTCAAGTTTCGTATTACTGCTTAACTCCAATGTTTCCAACTGATTACTTGAACAACCTAACAGCGTTAAGTTCGGATTATTGCTGAGATCAAGACTCGTTAATCCATCACCATTGCAATGCAATGTATCCAACTTTGTATTTTGACTCAGGTTCAGTTCTTTGAACTGATTTTCACCACATGATAACATGGTTAATGCCGGATTACCACTCGTATCCAGACTTGTCAAGTTGTTCCCAGAGCATGTCAGTGTTTGTAATAAATCATTTCTGCTTACTTCCAAATCTGACAGGTTATTGTCGTCGCAATTTAAGGTGGTCAGCTTTGGCATATTACTAACATCCAGACTTGTCAACTTATTCTTATAACACTCCAATTTTTGTAAGGCAGTATCTCCGCTTATATCCAAATCTGTCAGGTTATTGTAATAGCACCTCAGTGTAGTCAGTTTTGGCATATTACTGACATCCAGACTTGTCAGACTATTCTTATAACACTCCACCTCCCTTAATTCAGCATCTCCGCTTATATCCAAACTTGTCAGGTTATTGCTATAGCAATTCAAGGTAGTCAATTTTTGCATATCCCTGAGATCCAGATTTGTCAATTGATTATTATAACAACTCACTCTGGTTAAGTTCTTATTCTCGCTCAAATCCAAGGTCGTCAGTTCATTTCCTCCACACAACAAATCCAACACTTCTGTATTCTTACTCAGATCAATACTTGAGATTTGATTGCCGTAAAGCCATAATTTCTGCAGCTGGGTATTTTCCGTCACATCCAGCTTCTTCAGTTTATTACGTGCACAGGATAATTCTGTCAATTGCGTATTATGACTTATATCTAAGTCGGTCAATTGATTATACGAACAATTTAATTTCTGCAATTTTACATTTTTTGTCACATCCAAGCTGATCAGACTGTTGTTTTCGCATTCTAATATCGTTAAATTGGGGAAATACTCGATTCCTGCAAGTGAGGTGATTTTGGTTTGACTGCTGTCGTTAACATTCACAACGATTTCCATTACTGCGTTTCGCTCACTTTCTGACAAACTTCCATCACCATCTGTATCAAAGTTACTTTTAACATATTCCTGAAATGTGGAATCCTGAAAATTCGTGCCATCGATCGTCACATCCGTTTCTGCCGCTTTTACGGGCGAAACCGCATAACAGCCTACAGCCATTCCAAATAACAATATTCCAAGTCCCAGTTTACGTAGTCCAATTTTAATCATATAGATTCCTCCATTTCTTTCACATTACGTGCTCTACATTCTCTTTTTTCTCATGTGTCTATTCCATTATAACATAACCGCCATTTCTTGACAATTCCAAACATTATCGCTATGATAATAAAAAAACACTATCCGGAGATGAACTCATGCCCGCATTATACAAACAACTAACCACAAAAAAATTTACTGCCAATGATATCCTTTTTCTTCTCGGCTGGCTTCTTCTGCTGCCGTTTGTCGTATTGGCATTTTTTTACAATATGGGGTGGATTCATCCGACCCAATGGCTGCCTCCCTGCCTGTTTCATTTTGTCACCGGCCTTCCCTGTCCGGGATGCGGCGGGACGCGTGCCTTTGTCTCCCTTTTAAAAGGCGACCTGATTCATTCGTTCTTGTATCATCCGGTCGTTCCGTTCTGCTTTCTGCTCTATGTCATTTTTATGGTGACGCAGACGCTGGACCGGATTCTCCGCAAGAAAACAAACCTGCGGTTTCACGCTCTTTCCTTTCGGCTGGAGTATGTTTATGTGGCAATCATTCTCATTTTGGTACAATGGATCGTTAAAATAATAGCGGCTCTCCTGTGAGAGCCGCCGTTTTTGTTATGTAACTATTCAGGCGCCCCTCCCACACATTCACATTTCGAACACTTCGTGCTCTTTTCCCGCCTTTGACAAGGCTAAAAATGCTCATATGTGGAGGGGAGCCCTATTAGGATCTCTGTATGGAAATCAACGTCTCTTACGTGCAAGCACGACGATCCATTGATTTCCATACAGTGATCCTGAATAGTTACTTTGTTATTAATATTAATACGTCGTATACGATGAAATGTCAACGCGGAAAAACTGCTGCATCCACTGCATTACTTCAGTTTCATTGTTCGCATCAATGTTATTGATGGATTGCAGATTTTCCAATGTAACGTGAGACCAATCGATCATCATCGCAAAGGAAATGATCATAAATGCATTCAAAAGAAGCCCCAAAATATTCAGTACAAGGCCAATAATTCCGAGTGTTCTTCCGGTTCCACTTCCCTTTACCACGCTAATGATAGAGAAGATTCCACCAATGATACAAAAGATCAGACCTGCGCCCATGCACATACAGCAGAGAATGGAAAGGATTCCGAGGATAAGTCCTGCGATTCCAAAGCCTTTCTTCTGGCTCTGCACAACGGTGCTCTGTTCATTTTCTTCCATAATTTTCCTCCTTCTATTTTAAAACCACATCCACAGTCTGCGCAACGCAAACATTGCTGAGCCACTGCCGTCATCCGGAAATCCGGATGGTTCCGGGCTTGCTGACGGCACTCCGATCGCGGATGGGGATACCGGTGTCGTCTGAAGGCTGTCTGCCGGGCCGCTTGTGAGCATGATATAAAGCACCGCCGAAACAATTCCAAGTGACATTCCGACTGCCCCCACAATAATTCCAGCAATTGCCAGATCCCGCTGGCCGCCTTCCGACTCACGATATGCGATAATTCCCAGTACCACGCCAATCATTCCAACAATGATGGCAAGGTACCAGGCAAAACAACACAGCACAGAAAGGCAGGAAAGGATCAGCGATACGACCGCTTTTCCATTTATCTTTTTTGTCTCCATAGAGTCCTCCCTCTCCGATTATTTTTCTTCACTTACTTCAATCTTGCGGATCTCCTTGGTGCGGATCTCTTCTGTGATATCTGCAATAAAGTCATCCAATGCCACCTGGCCCTCGTCGCCTTTGTAGCGGCTTCGAAGTGATACCTTATTTTCCTCCTGCTCTTTCTGGCCTACGATGAGCATGTACGGAATGCGGTGCAAACGTGCTTCTCGGATTTTAAATCCGATCTTTTCGGATCGATTATCCACTGTCGCATCGACGCCATTGGCTGTCAATTTTTCACAAACCGAATTTGCATAATCCGCATATTTCTCAGAAATAGGAAGCACGCGAACCTGCTCCGGGCAAAGCCATGTTGGGAACATTCCTGCGTATTTCTCGATCAGCCATGCCAATGTTCTCTCGTAGCATCCGATCGAAGTTCTGTGAATGATGTAAGGACGAACTTTGTCGCCTTTCTCATCAATATAATACATGTCAAACTGCTCGGCAAGAAGGGCATCCCACTGAATTGTGATCATGGTATCTTCTTTTCCATATACGTTTTTGGCGTTAATGTCTACTTTTGGTCCGTAGAACGCAGCCTCTCCGACATCCTCGGTAAATGGAATGTTCAATTCGTTCAGAATATTTCGGATGTCTTCCTCTGTCTCATTCCAAACTTCCGGCTCGCCGATATATTTTTCCGGATTTTCCGGATCCCATTTGGACAAATGATAGGTTACATCTTCTTCCAAACCAAGTGTCTGCAGGCAATACTGCGCCAACGCGATACAATCTTTAAATTCTTTTACCATCTGATCCGGGCGGACGATCAAATGTCCCTCGGAAATCGTAAACTGACGAACACGTGTCAAGCCGTGCATTTCACCCGAATCCTCGTTACGGAACAAGGTCGAAGTCTCGCCATAGCGGCAAGGAAGATCGCGATAGGATTTCTGGCTTGCTTTGTATACATAATACTGGAACGGACAGGTCATCGGTCGAAGCGCAAATACCTCTTTGTCCTTGTCCTCGTCGCCAAGGACGAACATTCCTTCTTTGTAATGATCCCAATGTCCGGAAATCTTGTACAGATCGGATTTTGCCATAAGCGGAGTCTTCGTTCTCATATAGCCGCGTCTGGTCTCTTCATCCTCGATCCAGCGCTGCATTCTCTGAATCATTTTCACACCGTTTGGCATAATGAGCGGAAGTCCCTGTCCGATCACATCTACCGTGGTAAATAATTCCATCTCACGTCCAAGTTTATTGTGGTCGCGTTTTTTGATGTCAGCCAAATGTTCCAAATGCGCATCCAAATCTGCTTTTTTTGTAAATGCGGTTCCGTAAATACGGGTCAACATTTTATTTTTCTCATTTCCTCTCCAGTAAGCGCCGGAGGAGGAAATCAATTTCATCGCTTTGAGTGGTTTGGTACTCATCAAATGAGGGCCGGCACAAAGGTCCACATATTCACCCTGCTCATAGAACGAAATCTCGGCATCTTCCGGAAGGTCTTCGATCAATTCCACTTTGTAAGGCTCTTCACGTTTTTTCATTAATTCAATCGCTTCGTTACGAGGAAGAGTGAATCGTTTCAGTTCTGCTCCCTCTTTTACGATCTTTTTCATCTCTTTTTCGATCTTGTCAAGTGCCTCACGGTCAAGGGATTCCATATCAAAATCATAATAGAAGCCGTCCTCGATCGCCGGTCCGATCGCACATTTTGCCTGTGGATACAGGCGTTTGATTGCCTGTGCCAACACGTGGGATGCAGTGTGGCGGTATGCTGCCTTTCCGGCATCGCTGTCAAAGGTCAAAATGTTTAATTCATGCTCTCCATCTACAACAGTTCTCAGATCTACTACTTCTCCATCGAGTTCTGCCACGCAGGCTACGCGGGCAAGTCCTTCGCTAATATCTTTTGCAATGTCAATAATTGCCATTGGTTCTGCATATTCTTTACAGGAACCATCTTTCAATGTGATTTTCATTCTCTACAATCTCCTTTCTATGACAGTCGTGTCTCGTTCTCCCTCGACACGCACTCTTCGC
>DJEU01000066.1:0-47548 GCA_002431395.1 Lachnoclostridium sp. UBA5890 | reverse complement strand
AATCCGCTCCCTCGACACGCACTTTTCGCTCCTTCCGGAGCTCATCGTCGTGACAGTCGTCACATAGAATCCGCTCTCTCGACACGCACTCTTCGCTCCTTCCGGAGCTCATCGTCGTGACAGTCGTCACATAGAATCCGAAAAGTTGCCAGCATTTTGTGCAAGCACAATGCTGCAACTTTTCGGATTCTGCGTGTCTCGTTGTTTATACGCAATTAAGCCCGCCCCTCTAAACACTTAGGTTTAAAGGGACGGGCTGAAATATTCATCCGCGGTTCCACCCTTTTTGGTACATAAGACTGCACTTGCGGCAGTCGGATATACCCGGCTTCATTTGACGATAACGGAGTCACCGGACCGGATTGGGGCCACTCAGAGTTAGTTTTCAAATGCTTCCCATCATGGTACTTCCAGCCTGTGGCAGATGCCTGTTTGCACGCCGCCCTCCGGTACCACTCTCTGGCATGTTATCACATTTTACTCGTCTCTTCTACGTGTTATTGATTATTATAGTCATTTGTTTTTGGAATGTCAACAGGTTTTTACCGAAAAACTACAACTCGTGGTAATACGGACAAATGTCCTCGTACGAACCGTCTTTCATCCGGAAGCCGCCCGGGATAACCCCCAGCTGCACAAATCCAAGGCGCTCGTACAGATGCCTTGCGTGTACATTCGAAGCCACGACCGCATTGAACTGCAATACTTTATAGCCAAAACGCGGCGCCTGCTTCAGGCAGTCCTTCACCAGTTTCTCCCCGATGTGAAGTCCGCGGCTTGCTTTTGCGACCGCGTAACTGGCATTGCAGATGTGTCCGCAGCGCCCCACGTTATTCGGATGCAGTATGTACAGTCCAAGGATTTCGCCTGTCGCCGTATCTTCCGCCACGGCACTGTATGTCTGGCTTCCAAAAAATTCTTTTCCGGTTTCTTCCAATAAATTTTCTTCCTGTGGAAAGGCGATCCCGTCCTCCACGACTTCACTCCAAATGCGGATCATATCCGGAAGATCCGCCTGCGTATAAGCTCTTACCTGAATTTCACTCATATTGTTTTTCTCCTTTTTGTAAGGCAGCTAATCCGACCAATAATAAGATTGGAAATACGATTGCCGCCAAGATTCCCATTTTCAGATTGTTGTCAAACAAACTTGACACCATACCGGTTACCGTCGGGCCACCGGAGCAGCCGACATCGCCTGCCAGCGCCAGAAAGGCAAATAATGCGGTTCCTCCCCGCCGGATCGCGGCAGAGGCTTTGCTGAATGTCCCCGGCCAGAGGATTCCCACGGAAAAACCGCAAACCGCACAGCCCAATAAATTGACCGCGGCATTTTGCACAAAGACGATACAGAGGTACGAAAGGACGCACAACACACAACTTCCTGCCATGAAACGGTTGAGATCCCATTTTTCTCCATATTTTCCATATAACAAGCGCGAAGTTCCCATTAAAACGGCAAATGACATCGGGCCGGCGAGATCGCCGATCGTCTTTGTCACACCCAGCCCTTTTTCCGCGAAAAGCGATGCCCACTGGCTGACCGCCTGCTCGGACGCGCCCGCACAGAGCATCATTATCATAAGGATCCAGAATATTTTCTGCCGGAATAATTCTTTTACCGGCATTCCCGCCTCGTTTTCTTCGTGAAGCGAAAAAATCGGCGCGCCTGCAAACAGCACTAAATTTGCAAGTGGAATCGCCGCCCACAGAATTGTAAGTATTTTCCAGTTCTGTATGCCTGCTGCCGCAAAAAATGCCGTCGAAAGCAGAACCACACCGACGTGCCCCCAGCAGTAAAAGGAGTGCAGGAGACTCATCGCCTTTTCTTTATTATCGGTTGGACAGGCTTCGACAATCGGGCTGATGAGCACTTCGATCAAGCCTCCGCCGACGGCATAGATCATGACAGCGATCAGGATTCCGGCAAATGGATTTGGCAGCATTTCCGGCAGTATCGTAAGCAGCACGAAACCAGCCGCCGCACAGATATGCGCCAGGATGACCGATGCGCGGTATCCAATCTTATCCACGAACCCGGCCGACAAAAGGTCGATCACCAGTTGGATCAGGAAATTCAGCGTGATCAGCAGCGTAATTTTTGACATCGGGATATCGTAGGTCTGCTGAAATGTCACAAATAATAATGGTACAAAATTATTGACAACCGCCTGCACCATGTAGGCGATAAAACAGGCGGTCATGGTTCTTTGATAGTTTTGGGACTGCATAGTGGGTTTACTCTCTTTTCTCAAATCATTTTCTATGTTAAAATTACCCTATTTTTCGTTGTCTGTCAACTGTTATTACGTGTTTTTGACTCTTTTTATAATTTTTGTGTCCGAACCACACGATTTTGCCTTTGCACTTGACCCAGGGTTCATTTTCTCTGCCCAGACCATACAAACTTCATACAGTTTTTGCCCTAAATCGCCATATTATCCCCTTAAACCAAACTCCTCTCAAAATTTTATGGTTCGAGACGAAATTTCTTGTTTTGAACCAAATCCATTGCCAAATTCTTATGGTTCAAATCGCAACGCCCTCTTGCTAGACCAAAAATCGCAAATCCCGTCGCAAAACCACACAAGCACTCCCGCGCAGCACAGCACGCCACACTAAAATCCCGCCCCGGGGAGCAACGTCTCCGGGGCGGGCAGTATCATTCACTTCACTATTTATTTTGCTTTTGCTGCCTCTAAGAAAGCATAGAACGATGGTTTTGGATCGTTGATGCCGGAAGCAAACAAAAGTGGAATATTGCTTCTCCAAGAGCAGGTATCATACAAGCCCCAGATCGTCACACCGGTGATTCCTTTTGGATTTACGCTCTTATCACGATTGAGTTGCTTTGTTACAATGGTTTCCATAATGGATTTCATGTATGCTGCCTGATCATCCAGATCATTACTTTCAACCTCGGCATCCAGCTCTGTTACCTGAACTTCCAGTCCGGTTGCCAGGAATTTATCCAAAGTTTCTGCATAAAGGTCAATTGTCGGATTTTCCGGTCCGGTCAGGTGACTTTGCATACCGATTCCACCACAAATCTTCTTGTCACTGTTGATAAAGTTTACAAGTTCTACAATCTTATCTGCACAATCATACTCGTTGTAATCGTTGTAGAACAAGGTTACCTGATCCTGAAGTCCGCGTTTTTCAAGTTCTTCATAAGCAAGTGTGAACGCTTTCTTCACATAAGAAGGTTCCAGATCCATATCGCCGTACACATCCATCCAGCTTGGACTGGTTGGTTCATTGGTACGATGAATGTACTCGTTTGTCACATCCCATGCATATACGAGACTTCCTGCTTTTCCGGTAAGTTCAATCTCTTTATCCATCACATGATTCATCATAGTGCGGACAAAGAATTCAAGACGGGCATCCATCACTTCCGGTGTGACCACACCGCTTCCGCTGTAATCCTCAGTAAAGAACCAGTTTGGTGTCTGCTGGTGCCACATCAATGTGTGAGCACGCATTTTGACATTGTTTTCTGCACAAAATTCCAACGTTGCATCTACTGCACCTAAATCAAGCTGTGGAACTTCGTCTTCCTTGTAATTATCCGGAATAATGTAGCCAAGTTTCTTTGCTTCATCCACACTGATCAGTTTCTTATTATAGGATCCGCCAAGGACAGTATCCGGTTTCATCTCATTTTCCAGCGTAATGCTGTTAAACTGTTTTTTGATGAAGTTGACTAATTTCGGCGTTGTAAGCTGGTCTTTCTTTGCACCGTAACCGTAATAGTTCGCACAAGTTCCCATATATTGGAAAATGTTTTTGTATGTATCCTTGATACTGTCTAAAGAATCCGGGTCAATAACCTCTTTCCCTTTGGAAACCTGTGTGATAACAACAGAATCCAGATAAAAATCTGCCGTCGCACTTCCCGGAACCTCAAAGTAAATGAGGTAATCAGAGAAAGAAGAAGCCACTTCAATCTCGCCTTCCAGTTTTACCCATTCTCCGGATGGTGCATCTTTAACGGATGCGATCGCCGGATAGGTACTTCCGGTCTGTGCGGAACATTTAATCTCTGCTGCCGCCCCGGACATCTGCTTCATGTAAGCGGTCACATGATATTTGGCGCCCGGTACGATCGTGCTTGTCACGTCGATTGCTGCCCCATTCCATGTGTCCGTACGGCCGGATACATACAAGCATTTGCCTTCGTATCCGTTATCTGCCTGAGACACTTTGGAAGAACCGCGGGAAACAAAATCATCCGTTCCATTTTCAAAAGTTGCATTTTTGAACAAAACCGGTTCAAATCCATCCGGATTTTTCGTCGGTGTTGTCGTCGCCGGATTGGTGGATGGCGATACGTTTGCCGGTGAAGCAGAAGGACTTGCAGTTGCTGTCGCAGCCGGCTGCCGGGAAGCCGTTCCCGGTGTCTCCTTCACAACGTCTGCTTTGGACGCAGCCTTCACCTGAACCTTCAACGTCACCTTCTGAACCTTCTTTACACCTTTCAATGTAAATTTACCGGTCACTTTCGCATTTCCGGCTTTTTTCGCGGTCACTTTTACGGCAGTCTTTCCTTTTGCTTTCACAGTCGCAATTTTCTTACTGCTTGTGGACCATTTTACTTTCTTTATTTTGGCTTTTTTTACGCCTGTAACTTTCACCGTTTTTGACTTCTTTTCCGTCAAAACGATTGATTTTTTTGCTAATTTGACTTTTACGGCAGCCTGTGTCGCGGGAGCTGTCCCCATCTGAAAAAGCATCGCTGTACTAAGAATAGCCGCCATCGCTTTTCGCATTGACTTATGTGTCATTTTCATTCTCCTTCTTTTTGCGAGGCTGCTGTAACGTCTTATTTACATCGCCTCGACATAATTCTTGATACATTCTACTGCTTTGTCAATTCCGACAAGATCGCTTCGCAGAACAAGATCATAATTCATCAAGTTGTCCCAGCGCTCTCCGGCATGGTACCGATAATAATTTCCACGACTTTTATCTTTCTTCGATACAATCTCACCGGCTTTGCTCTCATCGAGCTGGTCTACCTGGATCGAACGTTTGATACGAAAATCCAGATTTGCGCGTACAAAAATATTTACGACATTCTCATAATCTTTCAATATGTAGTCGGCACAGCGTCCCACGATGACGCATCCGCCTTCTTCTGCCACTTTACGGATCACATTGGACTGTGCCAGGAAAATGCGGTCGTCCAGAGACAATCCTGCAAATCCTGCATCTTGATTCGTAAAGACATTCATTCCCATCGCGATCGAATAAAGCAGACTGTTTGTCGCCTTATCTTCTACCGTCTCAAATGCCGCCTCTGAAAATCCGGTTTCTTTGGCTGCCCGGGAAATAATCTCATTGTCGTAAAATGGAACTCCTAACTGCTCTGCCAGCTTTCTTCCGATCTCACGTCCGCCGCTTCCGTATTGTCTGTTTATTGTAATAATCGTTTTCATAATACTCAACCTGCCTTTCTCATCTTCGCATAATGCGTTCTCTTGTCTATATTATACAAAATTTTTCGGAAAATTTCCAGTTCTTTTGTAAAAAAAGACACTCTTGCCATCTTGACAAAATGGTATATAATAATAGGTAGGATTGCGATGCAATTCGTTTTCTATTATATTTAAGAAAGGATACAGGTGAACCCTTATGAAAAAAATCATTTCAACCCCGAAAGCACCTGCTGCTATCGGCCCTTATTCACAAGCCATTGAAGTAAATGGTCTGTTATTTACTTCCGGTGTGATCCCGATCGTTCCATCCACCGGTGAACTGGTAGAAGGAGGCATCGAAACTCAGGCTGAGCAGGCAATTGGAAATCTTGCCGCTCTGATCGAAGCTGCGGGAGCAAAGATTGAAAATACAATTAAAACAACCGTTTTCATTAAAAATATGGACGATTTCGCAAAAGTAAATGAAATCTACGCCAAATATTTTACGACGGATTTTCCTGCACGTTCCTGTGTAGAAGTAGCCCGTCTCCCAAAAGATGTGCTGATCGAGATCGAAGCCATCGTTGAAAAATAAACCACTTTATACCACACTCCATGCGTTGAATTCGTTTAAAACGGAATTAACTACATATAAGTATAACATATGTTTTTTTGAATTGCTAATTATTATTTTCTTATAGACGTGATAAGGAAATAATTATATTGCAATTTGGAAATATTTCTCTGCTGGTATTGCTTGACAACGGAGGATAATCTTGTTATACTGTTTTTGAACGTAATAATTTTGTAATATTTTCTTAAAGATTTGTAACGTTTTACGTAAATGATAGAATAAGAATGGAGGATTCGCATGCATAACAAAAGAATATGGACGGTATTCTTATGTACAGGTGCTTTAGTAGCCGCAAGCATCGGCGGGAATTATCTTCCTGCGATGTCCACTACGATGTGTAGTGAGACGGAGCTTGCCGGCATGGCATATACTTTGGATCAATTTGTAACCAGCCAATCCGCTGGCGCTGCCTCGAATCCTGAGGCAATTGTCGCTTTTGCAGATGAACCGGCTGCCACAGATGCCGCCGCACCTCAGACCGATTCCAATGCCGCTTCCGGCGCAGCGATCGATCCGGCAGCTCCGACACCGGAACCTGCCGCTGAACCAACTGCGACGCCAAAACCTAAATCCGAATATGAAAATGTCGGTATTTCGGTTGCTGCAGATTATGTAAATGTCAGAAAGAAACCAAATACAGACAGCAAAGTTGTCGGAAAATTGTACCGCGGCAGCGCTGCTAGGATTGTAAAAAAAGTCGGTGACTGGGTTAAAATCAAATCCGGTCAAGTAGAAGGTTATATTATGTCCGATTATCTTGCCATCGGCTATAGTGCCGAAAAAATGGTCGATAAATTCGGAACCAAAATTGCCACAGTCAATACCGAGACTTTAAAGGTTCGTGAAGCCAAAAATACGGATTGTGCCGTACTTACCCTGGTTTCCGGCGAGGAAAGTTTCGAAGTGATCCGCGAGGACAAAGACTGGGTTAAGATTATGGTCGATGGTGATACCAAAGGATTTGTTTCCAAAGAATATGTTGATATCACCGTAAAATTTAAGAAAGCAGTTTCTATTGAAGAAGAACGTGAGGCTGCCCGTAAGAAAGCAGCTGCCGAAGCTGCCGCCGCACGTGCAGAACAGGAAGCGCAGCAGCGTCAACAGCAGCAGGCTTCCAGCAATTCCGGTTCTTCCGGTAGTTCAAGTTCTTCGGGAAGTTCGAGCAGTTCTGGTTCTTCTTCCCACAAGAGCAGCAGCGGAAGCTCCTCAAGTTCACATAAGAGCAGCAGTAGCAAAAGTTCAAACAAATCAAGCAGTTCAAGTTCTTCCAATAAATCTTCCGGCGGTGGAAACAGTTCCAACGGCAGTGGAGATGTTATCGGAAGCGGAGATGGTTCTGCGATTGCTTCCTACGCACTGCAGTTTGTCGGCAATCCATATGTATATGGAGGAACCAGCCTGACAAATGGTACCGACTGCTCCGGATTTACCATGTCGGTATTCCGCAAATTTGGTATCAGCTTACCTCGTACTTCCGGTTCCCAGTCCGGTGTCGGAAGAAAGATCAGTGTATCAGAGGCAAGAGCCGGCGACTTGATCTTCTATGCAAGAAATGGTCATGTAAATCACGTAGCGCTTTGCATCGGCGGTGGCCGTGTCGTACACGCAAGTAACCCTAGTGTCGGCATCACGACAAGTAATATTGGTTACCGTACACCGTATTGTGCAAGACGAGTGATCGGATAAACGGAAAAAATATCTGTTTGGAATCGAATATCCGGTATATGATAGGGATTCCTTACAGATATTTTTTTGCTGTAATAGTGTTTTCTGCGGGAATTTTTATAGTTGTAATACATCAGCCTATATTTTATAATGAATATAATATCATATTGAAAGCGAGGAATTTATTTATGTTGAAAAAATCAGTCACCAGTCTCCTTCTTGCCATTTGTTTGATCAGTGTATCCTTTTACACTCCGGCAAATGCGGCCGCAAAGAAGATCACAAAGAAAACATTGAGCGGAACTACCTGGAAAAACAAAGTCTCGGATCCAACCATGGAATTTTCAAGCCAGTATACTTTCAAATTCAAGTCAAACGGAAAAGTCCAATTGACCGGATGGCGAAACAAAGATACAGGCACTTACAAAGTCATCAATGGCAAAAAAGTAAAAGCCACATTTACTTCTTTATACTGCGACTTTCCGGGAAGCGGATGGGAAAAGGTAAACGGCCGGTATACGGCAACTCTTACGATAGACCTGTCAAAACGCCGACTGAAATGTAAATTTAATGGCCTTACCGACAGCAATGCACAGGCCGGATATTATTATCGGCGGTAAAGGCAACCTATTTTTCTGGATTTCCCTGTTTTCGTTGCCTTTTTAGCTCATCACGGCTGAGAAAGGCAACAGATTTTGACGATTTCCACTTTTTGTGTTGCCTTTTTAGCTTCTTGCCAGCGGTAAAGGCAACATATTTCGCTGGATTTCCCGTTTTGTGTTGCCTTTTCTCCCGCCACTGCCCGAAAAAGGCAACGAATTTCAGCGTTTTCCACTGGTTTCGTTGCCTTTCGTGACAGCCCCATAACATTTCTCTCTACTTCTAAAATGCCAAAATTGGTACAAGGTAAACTACCGCGATCAGCAGTACATTGACGATCATGGCGAGGGCACCGAGCCCTATTCTTTTTCCAATACTTTCCAGCTTTAAAAGATAAATATTTAACCCCCAATCGGCGAGGAGACACACAATCCAAAGGGTATACAATACCGTTCCGTCGATGGTGTCGGATTCTCCGAGGAGGAAACCGATGATCAATACGATCATGTTTCCGATGACATATTGAATCATGTCTGGCTTACATTTTGTGAAGATTACCGTAGCGAAGCAGAGCATTGCCGCCGCCATAAGGTAAAATGCCGTCTGATCCAGCAGCTTTCCGGCTGCTGCCTGCCAGATGATTCCTGCGATAAGCAGCACAGCCGCGATAAGTGCCCGGCAGCCCGTCGTCAGGTGTTCCAATATTTTATTATACATTTCCAGACCATTCCTTTCTGCTCATTAATTCTCTTATGTTGCGTATTCCTACAAGCTCAACGCCCGATACGTCAAGGTTTCCGCTTTTTTCGATGGAAATTTTGTTTGCTAGCGGAAGAATGCAGGTTTTATAGCCGGTTTTGATAGCTTCTGCCACGCGCTTCTCTGCCTGCGGTACCGCACGCACTTCGCCGACAAGTCCGACTTCGCCAAAAATTACGGTATGCTCGTCGATGGCTCTGCCGCTTTGGCTGGAAATGAGCGCCGCAATGATAGCAAGGTCAAGCGCGGGTTCCGTAATCCGCATACCACCAGCGACATTGACATACGCATCACAGTCGGACAATTGCATGCCGAGACGCTTTTCCACGACCGCGATCAAAAGATTGACGCGGTTATAGTCAGTTCCTGCAGCAGTTCGTCGAGGCATATTGAAATAGGTGTGACATACCAGCGCCTGCACTTCAATCATAAAAGAACGCGTACCTTCGATCGCACACGCAACCACCGAGCCCGATTCGCCCACCGGTTTTCCCTGCAGCATATATTCGGATGGATTGGGAACTTCTACCAGTCCTTGGCCGCGCATTTCAAATACGCCGATTTCATTTGTCGAGCCAAAGCGGTTTTTCACGCCACGCAAAATACGGTAGGACGCCGCCGCGTCGCCTTCAAAATATAACACTGTATCCACCATATGCTCCAGCATACGCGGGCCGGCGACATTTCCTTCTTTTGTCACGTGGCCGACGATAAATATTGTGATTCCTTTTTTCTTCGCAATTCGCAGAAGAACTCCTGTGATCTCGCGCACCTGGCTCATGCTTCCCGGTGCCGCATCGACTGCGTCATCGTACATGGTCTGAATCGAGTCAATGATCGCCACTTTCGGCTGCAACTGGTCGATTGCCCCTTCGATCGTCGTAATATTGGTCTCTGCCAAAAGAAAAATAGAGTCCGAAAATTCGCCGATACGGTCGCCACGAAGTTTGATCTGCTGCAGCGATTCCTCGCCGGATACATAAAGAACTTTTTCCTGTTTGTCCGACAGATGCTTGCACATTTGCAACAGGAGCGTCGATTTTCCAATTCCCGGATCTCCACCAACCAATACAAGAGAGCCGGCGACAATTCCTCCGCCAAGGACACGGTCAAGTTCCTGAATGCCGGTTTGGAGACGCGGAGTATTTTCCGTCTCAATCTCGCGCATTTTGGTAGGTTTTGCCAATTCCGACGGCATGATAACTTTTTCTTTTCCTGTCGACGTTTTCGTGACCGGTGCTTCTTCCATCGTATTCCAGGCACCGCAACCGGGGCATTGTCCCTGCCATTTGGCAGACTCTGTCCCACATTCGGTACAATAATAAACAAGCGATTTTTTCTTTGCCATTCAATCTCCCTCATAAAAAGATAACGGTGCCAACCCTCACTTCGGTCTGGCACCGATTTCTTAATCTCTCATTCTGTAACTATTAGCACTTAATTACTTTTACGGACGCTTTCTTTCCTTCATCCAGCTCGATGCTGACATTGAGCTTTCCGCCAAGATTCGTCTTCATTTTACCAAGTTCGACATCTTCCAGAAGCACTTTGTATTCCTGGGACGGCTCCAATTCAAGAGTAAATCCAAGATCTCCGGCAGCTTCTACCGTAAAAGAGATCAATTCTCCGTCGTTTTTAAAATCCGTTACTGTGCTTCCCGGAACCGATTCGTATACAAACAAACCGTTTTTCTCAAGTTTTGTAATTTCCTTGAACGTTTTTACCTTGTACAAATCCCCCTGAAACTCAAAATCCGCTTTCTTGGTCTTTGCATCCAAAAGGTAATTTCCAAAACTCAAAGTTCCATTGTCTTCCTTCCGGATCAATTCCTCTACAACGCTCATTTTTTCTTATCCTCCTTGGTCTCTTATATCTCCCACCTGATTCATTTCTATCTAATTCTTATTATAGCAAAATTCGACAAAGAATACTATCCTTTTTTTATGATTTTTTGGACACAAACCGCATCCTTTTTGATCGACACCCGAACGTCGTCGCCAATATGCACTTCCCCACCGACAATCTTTTCGGCGAGCTGGTCTTCGATCTCTTTCTGAATGGTGCGGCGGAGCGGCCTTGCACCGTAATCCTTGTCAAATCCTTTGTCTGCCACATGATCAACAACCGCTTTGCCATACTGCAGACGGATATCCATCTGCTTTTTCACGCGCTTTTTAAAGCCTGCGAGCATATTGGCAGCGATCTTATGAATGTCTTCTTTGCTCAGCATGTGGAATACCAGAATCTCGTCAATCCGGTTGATAAATTCCGGTTTGAAGATGTGTTTTACTTCTTCCATAACGCCTTCTCGCATGCGCTTGTAATCCGCTGCGGCATCTTCCTGCTGCAAAAAGCCAAGTGTTTTCGGCGACACAATACGGTTTGCCCCCGCATTGGACGTCATAATAATGATCGTATTTTTGAAATCAACCTGCCGTCCCTGGGAATCCGTCAGCCTTCCATCTTCCAATATCTGTAAGAGCATATTGAACACATCCGGATGCGCTTTCTCAATCTCATCAAACAGCAAAACCGAATACGGATTGCGGCGCACTTTTTCGCTGAGCTGGCCGCCCTCCTCAAAACCGACGTATCCCGGAGGGGAACCGATCATTTTGGAGACACTCTGTTTTTCCATGTATTCTGACATATCAATGCGGATCATATTTTTCTCTGAACCAAATACAGCTTCTGCAAGTGTTTTCGAAAGTTCTGTCTTTCCGACGCCCGTAGGGCCAAGGAATAAAAAGGAGCCGATCGGGCGGTTCGGATCTTTCAAACCGACACGTCCTCTGCGGACAGCGCGGGAGACGGCTTCCACCGCTTCGTCTTGTCCAACCACTCTCTCATGCAAGATTTTTTCGAGTTTCTGCAAACGTCTTGTCTCATCTTTTTCCAGACGGCTGACTGGAATTTTCGTCTGCCGCGACACTACTTCCGCGACATGAGATTCTTCCATGATTTTCCTTTGTTTCTTCTGCTTCTTTTCCCATTTTTCCTGAGCCTGTCTAATTTCCTGACTCAGTTTTTCTTCTTCTTTGTGCAGTTCAACCGCATAATCCATATCTCCCGCGGCTACAGCATTTTCTTTCTCTTCCTGCACATTTTCCAGTGCTTCTTTTTTGTCCTGAAGAGCCTCCTCATACTCGCGCATGCTATTCATATTGAGACGGGAAGCGGCTTCGTCAATCAGATCAATGGCTTTGTCCGGCAAAAAACGATCATTGATATAACGGTCTGAAAGTTTTACTGCAGCTTCCAATGCTTCGTCACTAATCTCGATATGATGGTATGATTCATAGTGGCTGCGTAGACCTTTCAAAATAGAAACGGCCTGTACGATCGATGGTTCTTCCACAATTACCTGCTGGAAACGGCGGTCAAGAGCCGAATCTTTTTCCACTCGTTTACGGTACTCCTCACGCGTCGTCGCTCCAATGATCTGAATCTCCCCACGTGACAATGCCGGTTTTAAAATATTGGCAGCATCCATGGCGCCCTCCGCTCCACCGGCTCCAATGATCATATGAAGTTCATCGATAAACAAAATGATATTGCCGGCATCTATAGTCTCACGCAGGCAGCGTTTGATGCGCTCTTCAAATTGTCCGCGGTATTTCGTCCCGGCTACCATTCCGGATACATCAAGGGATAGAACCCGGACATTTTTCAGAGAGACCGGTACCGCATTATTTGCGATTCTTGTTGCCAGTCCTTCTACAATTGCGGTCTTTCCAACCCCCGGTTCACCGAGAATACACGGATTGTTTTTTGTGCGTCTTCCAAGAATTTCCATCACACTGTCAATCTCATTTTCACGGTTAAATACCGGATCCAATTTTCCATCCAGCGCTTCCTGCACAAGATCCCGCGAAAATTTGTCCAAACATGGTGTGAGCGAACGACCGCGCTCTTCTTTTTCCTTGGCAGACATAAAATCGGTCCTTGCAAATTCCGAATCCATCTGCGCCATTTCTGCCGCATCCATATAAATCTTTTTCGGATTACCCTGCATCCCGGCGATCATCTCTCCCGCTGTCGTCTCGCGCTGTTTGGCAAGTGCCATCAAAAGATGCTCGGTACCTACTTTCTGTTTCTGGTATCTTGCAAGCGTTTCCGCGTCCTGCAAAATCTTTTGTAAAACCGGTGTAAATGGCATTTCTGAGGCATGATTTTTCTTGTTCTTTTTCATTTCTTCCAGACAACGCTCGTAGATCTGCCGCATATCCTCTTCGCGGATATTGTTATTTTTCAAGATCTCTTTGGCCGTTCCATCGACTACCGCCAAGGCACACAGAAGGTGTCCGGTCTGAACTTCCCGGTCTTTTTCTGTCCAGGCGATATTGGCTGCCATCTCCAAAACCTTGCTGGCTTTTTTTGTCAAATTTTCCACTCTATCGATTCCTTTCTATGGTGATAATCGTCATTCTTTCATGTGGGAATCGCCCACATGCGCGATTCCGGCCCCGCTCGCATTCACGATTCCAGCCCCGCTCGCATTCACGATTCCGGCCCCGCTCGCATTCACGATTCCAGCCCCGCCAAAATTCGCATTTCCGAACACTTCGTGTTCTTTCCCGCCCTTGCAGGGCTAAAAATGCTCATTTGTTGGCGGGGAGCCTGATTCTCAGGCTCCCGGGAAAAACGCGATATTTCTTACGTGCAAGCACGACGAAATACCTTGTTTTCCCCGGCACTCCGGAATCGTTCCCCTGGGGTTAAAAATCCATCTCATTTAACTCTTTTTTTCCGCGGTTTAACCGTCTGCGGAGTATCATATTCAATATAATGATGAGCAAGGCAAGGACAAGGATCGACAACCCTATGATGAGGCCGTACATCCATGTCTCCGGCTTTACTTCGAGTTCACTTGCGACATTGCCGCCCTGGTTGACTTTCTGAGTCATCGTTCCGGTGTAGCGCTGCAATGTTTTCTCCTGTCGGTCATACTGGTACAGCGTCGGCTCATCCGAGGCCCCTTTCAGATACATCAAAAGGTAATTATTGTCAAGGTCATTCTGCATGGTGTATGCCGGTACACTTTTTCCATCGATGTCAACCGTCGTTTTTACGTAACCGGATGGGATTACTTCATCGTCTTTGACATCCATAACCTGAAACTGATACTGGTTCTGAATGTAGATCGAGCCGTCTTTTTCATAGACGGAAAACGTGATATTGGATGTGCCTTTTTCCTGCTGTTCACGCACTTTCGTCTCGGATTCGGTCTCTTTTACTACTTTTAATTTAAAGGTCCGTTTGTCCCCGGATTCTGCCGTTACGACAAGTTTCATCTCATTTTCGCCCGGCATCAGTTCTTCGTTTCCTTTGAGACGGATGCGCTGTTTTCCGTTTGCCGGAATCGCATTGTAATACAGCTTGTCCGTATTACAGTCCACCTTGATCGTATATTCCAGAACCTCCGTGCTAAACTGAGGTGCCATGGAAATGGCGTGAAATGACAGGCCTTTCAGCTTCGTATTGGTATTTAACGGAACCGGCGTCGGAGTCGGTGCTGCAGAAGCCGCTGCTGTCGGATCGGCCGGATCGGCTGCTCCCTGCGCTGCCGCCTCTTCTGCTGTTACGCTCAGCACAATGCGGTTGGAAGAAATTGACAGCTTGTTCCCCTCACTGTCAAGGATCTTCGGCTTGCCGTCTATCTGAACCGCTGCTGCTCCCTCGCCGACTGCCTGAAATTGCAGCGAATACGTGCGCGTGGTCACAGCGTCTGTATTTCCGACGGACTGAATGCTTAATTGTCCATTGCCGCCGCTCACTTTTTTACCGCCTTCGATAAATTGCAAAACATCGCTGTCGTAGGAAACTTTCATTTTGACATCATTAAATCCGTCTTTCGAAGTAACCCGGCATACGACAGTAACCGTCTCATCTTTTTTAACCTCTGTCTTATCTGTCGAAAATTCAATTACGGCACTTGCCGCCAGACTTTTGCTGGGAACTGCCAGAAAGCCAAGACAGAGCAAAAGAAAGCTCATTGCTGTTATTATTTTTTTCACTCTGACACTCCATTTCTGAAGGAATCCCTTCTATTTTGGTGCAGCACAATTCACTGCCGGCATATTGTTGTAAACCGGAATCGAAAATACGAGCGGCGTGCTGTCAAGCATACCATTGTACGCATTTTTCGTTTTCAAAGCCTCGGAGTTTGCTGCTTCTACATTTGTCATATATTGATGATTGTATGTACTGGTTGGTGTTACATTAAACTTCTGCAGGTAGCCGGTATTCTGGCCGCGGTTGATATAATTGCTGCCGATATACATGGCTCCGCCGACGATGGAACGATATGGATTCGTCCATGGACGAAGATACGTATCCCCTGTGCTCGCCCATTTCAAACCATTGAGAGCAGGAGTCGCACCGCTTGTCGCTCCAATGTTATAGAAATTGTAAATTCCCGGATATTCTGTCGTGGTACCGGTTACGGCGATACTGGTCGTCGTTGCGCCGGTCACTACTTCCTGTTTCACGCGGGAAGCCAGATGATACGGACTGACTCCCGAATCTTTTGCCGCATCGAGGAAGGCATTTACATACGAAATTTCTTTCTGCGTTCCACTCTGATCGTCCGTATACTGGAAGGTTGACGTAGCAAATGGTGTATTGGAAAGGATGTTTTTCAATCCTGTCGTTGTCTGATACTGCGCCTGATATTCCAGCTGTTCAAACTGGAATACACCCTGGATTGTAAGGAAATTTCTCGGATCCATATAATACATTACCGCTTCCCGGGAAGCCTGTACCCAGCTGGAACCATCAAATACTTTCCATTTTCCGGTAGCCGCGTCGTATGCTCCGGCTTCTTTTGACTTCCAAGCTTCTGATTTGGAATTCGAAATCAGACTTCTGCCAAGCTTGCATTCCTGGTCGACAACGGTATTCCAGTCTAAACCGGTCTTGTATGCGGTAAACTGCCAGTACGGATAAGCCGCATGCAATTTGCGGAGTGCATCTTTGTAAGAATCCGGAAATCCCTGTGCCGTCAGTTCCGCTTCAAAATCACGCTGGCTGAGAACCGTTACTGCCACTTTTTTCTGCACTTTTTTCTTTGTCAGTTTGATATACTTTGACTGTACATAGCCTTTGTAAGGGGTTCCATAATAATCAAAAGCGATCTGATACCATTTTTGTTTTTTCACAGTTCTTACTTTGGTGATCGTCACATACTGCTTTTTCGCAAGAACCAGTTCTTTTCCGCGAATCTTATAATAAGCTCCCTTTGTCCCCGGTTTTTTGCGGACACGGAGAGCGGTTTTTACGCCGGTCACAAGCCCTGCTGCCGATGACTTAAGATTCATTTTTACATCGCTTTCTTTTATGTACCCTTTCACTTTTTTCTTCTTAACTTTATACTGCACACGGAACCATTTTGTTTTCCCCTTGGTCTTTTCCCCAAGGATTGTTACGGTTTTCCCTTTTTTCATCACCGTGCGTTTTTTTCCTGCTGTATTTTTGTAAATAATTGTATTTTTCTTTGCAGTCGCCGCCTTGACGGAAACTGCCTTATAGCTGACCTGCGTACGATATACGGTAACCGTCGTCGGCTGTGGTGCTGTCGTCGGTGCTGTCGTCTGCTCTGCTGCAGGTGTCGCCGTCGGTGCTACCGTCGGAGCCGTTCCTTTGATGACATATTCTGCTGCCGCATATCCTTCTTTTCCATTATAAGTGATCTTTACCCAGTTATGGCCATCTGCCGTACCGGCATCCTCCACGTAAGTGATCGTGGATCCATTGGGGATCTTTACCAATACACTTCCTGCCATCTTCGGTTCACTCCGCATATTGAGATCTGCCCCTCCGGTCTTTACATAAGCGGCCTCACTCGCATAACTGACTGCGGTCCGATTCACTACACTCTGCGGTGTAAACAAACTCATCACAAGGCAGAGACACAACCACAATGACATTCGTAACTTCATATCTTTTTCCTTCCTTTCTTTTCTCACGTTACCTTTGGATCACAAAGTAAGTTCTCACTTCATCTTCCGTCCAGCTTTTTACAAGCCGCAGCGAAGCTTCTTTTAAGCACGATTTAATCTCGTCCTCCGTATACGCCCGCTGCTCATGGCATTCATCGTAACGGGCATACATTCCCGTCGCCTTATCTTCCGTAAATATAGTAAGAAGATATTCATTGATGCAAGTTTCCTCATCGTAGGTATTGTCCCAGATCATCAATGCCTCTTCGGTTTCATCCACTCGTGTCTGATTTCCCATGACTTTTTGAAAACAATACGCGGTCTTCATGTCAAGGATCGCGACTCCATCCTCTGCCAATGCTTCTTTGATGCAGCGAAACATTGCAAAAATTTCCTCCGCGGAAAGCAGGTAATTCATAGAGTCACATATACATAGTACCACATCTGCCGGTTTATGCAACGAAAAATCTGTCATATCTTCTTCAAAATATGAAATTTTCCCCATTCCTTCCGTCTTTTCGCACGCTTTAGCAAGCATATCGGGCGAAATGTCAATCCCCGTAACCTCATAACCGGCTTTCGCAAATCGGCTTACCATCTCGCCGGTTCCGCAACCGAGTTCGCACACATGCCCGCTCGTTATGCCGTGTTCCTTCAGGATTTCCTGAAATTTTATAAACCACTCGTCATACGGAATTTCTTCCATCATTTCATCGTAAACCGTGGCAAATTGTTCATACATCTGAAACACTCCTTATGCTTCGATTTCTTTGTTGAGGGAAAAGGAATACAGCACTTTCTTTTCCACCGGCTTCCCGGTAATTTTTTCCAGTGCCTCCGCGTACGCCTCCATCTGGGCGTGATACCGCTTCGCTAATACCTCTTCCTGTCCTTTTTCCAAATGATCGGTCTTATAATCCATCAACACGATTCCGGTCTTCGTCTCATAAAATCCGTCGATGATTCCCTGCACAAGAACCCGCTCGTCGCTTGAAGTCTCCTGTACTTCCTGCGCCGGCACACTGGTGACAAACGGCTGCTCGCGGTAGAGTGTCCCGTTCTTTTCTGCCTCCGTCATCGCCCGTCCCAGATTAGAATGTAAAAATTTTACAATCTTCCATGGGCGGATAAATTCTTTCTCCTGTGCATGGATCCTACCTGATTGTACCATATCTTCCAGCTGGTTTTCCACCTCTTTTTCGTCCACTGCTTTGGCAAAACAAAGAGAAGCCATCACCTGATGCCATGCCGTACCATAACCTGCGCCGGCAAGCGCACCATTTTCGTCGGTTTCGGTCTTTGCAAAAGCCGGTACCGGCGACTGATTTTCGAGGGCATCGCTGTACAAAACCGTAAAATTCTCTTCCTCGTCTTCTTCCATGGATTTCTTTTTCAGGTCGGAAACGGAAACCTTTGTCGGAATTTCCTCTTCGACTTGGCGGTGGTACTCGTCCATAAAGTGCAGCGTTTCTTCTGTTTCTTTATCATATACAACAGATGTGTCAAAATTATTTAGCATTTTCTCATCCAGTATCTGATCAATCTGGCGCGCCATTTCCAAATTTTGTAACTCATCTTCGTTTACTTCGACGTACTCAAAAATCGGCGATCTGGCAGCCACCGGAAGTACCCAGTCAAAATAACTGCCCGCCGTCACTCGGCTGTAAAATCCGCTGTTTCCCAGCCACATTGTATCATCCACTCTGCCGGTAAATATCAGTTTTTCCTTGGCTCTCGTCATTGCCACATAGAGAATCCGCAGTTCCTCCGCAAGATCTTCATTGGCATTGATATGGCTAAGTGCCTTGTAAAATACGCTCCTTTTCTTCGTTCCCTTTTCGCTGTCGATCACGTCCGACGCGATGCCGGCATCGCCATTGACAACGACAAAATCGCGCTCCGCTTTTCCCAGTTTTTTATGCATACCGGCAACAAAACAAATCGGAAATTCGAGGCCTTTGCTTTTGTGAATTGTCATAATCTGCACGACATTTTCCTTGTCTCCGCTCAGATTGACTTCTCCAAAATCTTCTTCGCGCTCCTTCATCCCGCGGATGTAGCGCACAAACTGGTAGAGTCCCTGGTACGATCCCTGGTCAAATTCTCTTGCCATCTCCAAAAGCAGTTCGACATTGGCCTTCCGCTGCAAACCATTTCCCATTGTCTCCAGAAAATACATCAATTTGGTCTCTTCCAGAATCTCCTCTAAAATGCCAAGCACCGGCGTATACGTCGTCTTTTCCCGCCATCGCTCCAATTTTTCCAGAAAATCTTCTGCTTTTTGTTCCAATTCTTCCTCGCCACTGTAACTGCAAAGCGCGTCGTAAAACTGGAGTTCTTCGCTGTTTCCACGAATTTTGGCAAGATCATCGTCGCTCATTTTTCCAATCGGTCCGCGCAGAACAGCCGCCAGGGCAATATCCTGTCTTGGATTGTCAAGAATTGTCAAAAGGCTCACGATCAAGCGGATCTCTCTCGTATCAAAAAATCCGCTCTTTGCTTCCAAATGCGCCGGTATCCCGTGTGCATTCAATATCTCCAAAAGCTGCTGTCCCTCATTTTTCGTCGAACGCATCAATACCGCAATATCGCCATACTGCGCCGGCCGGTACTCTCCGTCCTCGCCAAGCACATACATCGGATCTTCTGAATCCACGTACTCGCATATCGTTTTCGCGATCACCTGCGCTTCGGTTTCCTTATCCGATTTATCGGAAATTCCGAATATCGTGACATTGTCGGCGTGCCGTTTTGTTGTCTCCGGAAAATCCGCTCCGAGATACAGCATAGCCTCTTTGTCATAAGCGATCCCGCCAAAATCTTCCTGCATAATATCCGTAAATACGTCATTTGTCGCCTCCAGCACGACATCCCGGCTTCGGAAATTCTTCGTCAAAAAGACAAGGCGGTTTTTCGCTCCGTCCGTCGTCTCAAACGTATTCATTTTCTCCAAAAACAGATCCGGTCTGGCATTGCGGAAGCGGTAAATGCTCTGTTTGATATCACCTACCATAAAACGGTTATTTTCTTTTGCTACACTACCAAGTAGAAGTTCCTGCACCAGATTCGAATCCTGATATTCGTCTATCATGATCTCGTGAAACTGCTCGGAAAGTTCCTCTGCCGCCTGCGTGCGCACAATATTATCGCCGTCTTTTTTTACAAGGATTTCCAGTGCCATCTGCTCAAGGTCATTGAAATCCGCAATATTTTTCTCGCGTTTTGCCTGCTGGTAGCGCTCTCGGAATTTCTCTGCCAATGACAGAAATGTCAGCAGTTTCCCCCTCATCTGCTCCATCGTCACCAGCAATTCCGGCAGACTTTCCCCGAAAAGATCGGCCTGCATTTTTTTCAACAGATTTTTAATATCCGTTCTTCCCTTTTTAATGATCTCCTTTTTGTCCGGGTCGGCTTCGGAATTCCGCTTGGAAGGCAGTCTGCCAAACGAAACCGCCCCCAGCCGCTTCCGCATCGTTTCATAGGAAGAAATCCCCTCAAAGTTTTCAAATTCGACGCGCTCTTTTTCCAGAAAAGCCGCGTATTCTTCCGGTCCTTCCTGCGTATAGCAAAGCCGGATCCACTGCTCGTACTGGTCATAAATTCCTATCATCATATTTTTGGCGTACTGCAGATTTTTCTGAATAAATGCCGTCTGCTCCAATTCTTCTTCTCTTTGGCACGCCAAAAACTTGCGCATGCGCTCAAAGAAATCCTGCGGAAATGGTTCGCTCATCGCATCATTGTACAATTTGAGAATGATTTTTTCCATCTCCGTATCGCTTTTGATAAACCGCGCCATCTTCGCCATATCGACAAACGATTCGTCTAATTTCGTATATTCTTCTTCCAAAAGTTCCGCGAGCACGTCCGATTTGATCATGTTTAATTCGTTGTCATTTGCCACACGATAACTTGGATCCACCCCTGTCTGGTGGAAATAATTCTGTATGATGTAGCCACAAAAACTATGTATCGTAGAAATCTGTGTGACAGGAAGAAGCATGACCTGACGCTGCAAATGTACATTTTCCGGGTCTTCCTCCAATTTCTTTTCGAGTGCCGCCTGCAGTTTTTCTTTCATCTGCGCTGCCGCAAGCCTCGTAAATGTCACAATGACAAATTCATCGATGTTCACCGGATTGACTGGATCGGTCACCTGGGACACGATGCGCTCGATCAGCACCGCCGTCTTTCCGGAACCTGCCGCCGCCGACACGAGAATGTTGCATCCCCGCAGGTCAATGACCGTCTTCTGCTCATTCGTCCATTTCATTGTCGGATTCCTCCTCCCTCATGTTTTTCAAAATCTTCTTTATGTCAATTGCTTCCAAATTTCGTTCTACTTTTCTCACATCGGTTCTTTCCAAGCCACAGATATCTTTCATGCCACAATAATCGCAGCCTCGTTTTTCCTTCAACCGGTACGGCGCAATGTCAATATTTCCGGCGAGAATGCTCGTTCCATTTTCGTGGATCACGGTTTTTACGTGCTCGATCAGTTTCTTCCACTGTGTACTCGAAAGCACTTTGGTCGTCGCAGCAAAGTCTCCGTCTTTCTTGATTTTGACCGGATAGCACCGCGAAGTGCTCTGCGGATTAAGCTCCCCGTTAGCACCAAGTATCGAATCCAGTTTTTCAAGGATCTCTGTGCTTTCATTGACATAGCCGTCGCACGCATACTCGGCAAGCAGTTTTTGTTCGTACTCGATCTCGTCCTCTGTGCCCGTGACTTCCAGCTGCGGATCCTGTACATAGAAATACAGCATTCCCGCCGGCTGCACGTCCTTGTCCGGGTGTTTTTTCTGCTCCGACTGCAAGGCCGAATCGAGGTATAAGATCAATTGCAGCTGCAGACCAAAATACACTTCTTCCAGCGACAATTTGACATTTCCGGTCTTATAATCCACGACCTTCACGTACACATTTTCGGCATCTTCATACAAGTCAATCCGGTCGATGATACCGCGAAACCGCATCTTTTTGGCAATTTCATCCAGTTGTTCTTCGTACGCATACGGCTTTTCTCCGTATTTTTGTAAAAATGCTCCGTGCCGCAGCTGTTCTGCGACAGCCCATGCGGTCTGCTTCATCATATGCACGATTCGCCGCCGCATAAAAGCAATTCGGTTTGACTGGGAGAAAATGACATCGCGGTACCCTTCCATCACGCGTTCCACGCAGTATTCGACCAGTTCATCGCTCTCGCTGCGTTCCAGTTTCTGCCATGTCGTGTGGCGCGCCTTTATAATTTCATCCATATTTTGTAAAATCTGATGCACGACATTTCCAAAGTCCGGTGCATCCACCGTATATTCTTCGCGGTCATGCAGCCGCAGACCGTACATGAGAAAATACGAAAATGGACAGCGGGCATACGTTTCCAGCCGCGTGATGCTCTCCCGCAGTTCGTCTCCATAAAGCGCCTCCAATGCCTCCCCGGAAAGTTTCGGGGCGCGCTTTGATTCCATGTGCAGGCGAAGGGCTTCACGCAGCCATTTCCCCTCGTCGCGCTTGGCGTAATACCGCCAGACTTCCCACCAGCGCTCCTTTTCTTCGCCTTCGGCGTACCATTGTTTCTGAATGCCCTCGATCAAGAATTCAAAACCGCGGTCTGTGCCAAGACTGGTTTTTACGTCGTTTTCCTGCCCGCCTTCGATCACTGTCAGAGCCGGGAAAATTCTGCGGATCTTGCCAAGGATATAGGATGCCTGACGTTTGGTGCCGTCCGCTGCCGCGCGGCTGTATGTAAAAATCAGTTTTTCCGACGGCTTCGTAAAGTTGATATACAGATAATACAGGTCATTTGCCACCTTCTGATTGCCTGTCGGCGCAAGTGCAATGCCCATTTTTTCCATCTGATGCCGCTCCCGGTGATTGACAATTCCCGGCGGCTGCATCGCAGCGGGTACAAAGTCATCGCTGAATCCCATAAAGAATAGCACTTTGATGTCTTTCAAACGGGTTCTCTCGATGTCACCGACCATGATCTGGTGCTTTTTCGGCGGCACAAATCCGACCAAGCCTTCCGCAATTCCCGCCGACAAGATCTGCTCAAATTCTTCGAGGGACACGACTTCCTTTCCGAGAAGTTCCATCATCTCATCCAAAAGGTTCATCACTACTTTGTATACATTTTTATACTCTTTAGCAAGAAGCGTTTCTCCCTCTTCCTCAAAAATCCGGCTCTGCTCCAGCATTCGGTCATACACATTCTGCTGTACCAGAAAATCATATAGCGCACGCACAAACTTCTCAACCGTTTTTTTCCCGCCACGAAGTTCCAGAAAAAAATCATGGATACAAGCCGTCACTTTTTCGCGGATCTCATTGATTTCCTCGAGCGGATAGTCATTTGCCCGCGCTCTCCACGGTTTCATATAGGACGCAATGCCTCGTTTTCCGGTCGCCAGCACATAATTTTCGAGAAGGTCGGTCTCGCTCCTTGTCAGCGGAGAAAGTCCGCAGCGCAGGAAACGGAATGTCGTCGCCGCGTCCATATTATAACGGTACATTTCCAATACCGATTGGATGTACTCGGCGATCCAGTTCGCGCCGATGTTCTTTTTATTGTCAAGGAAATAGCGGATGCCCGCGCGGTCAAACTCACGGGATATCGCCTGTTCATACGATAAAATAGAACCGGTTACTACCGCGATCTCTTCTTCCACATACTCTCCCTTTGCTAACATCCACCAGATTGTTTTTGCCACATAAGCCGCTTCTGACGCGGGTTTATCTCCGATGTAGAGCCACATATTTTCTGTTTTCCGATCCCACTTCTGATACGGATAAGCAAAGAGATTGCGCTCCAAAAAGGCCATCTCGCCTCCCTCAGCAAAACGGTAGGGCGCTTTTCTTCCTTCTCGCGGAACAAGAATCAAATTCGTTTTTATCGGAATCTGATTCGCTTTTCGTATTAATGTCCGCATCGTCGTGTCGGCAATCTCAAATACAGAGCCACGTTTTCCCGTCTCGTCGGTTGTCACCGTCACGATCACGCGGGAACAAAGGCGCATCATTTTTTCCAAAAGATCATACTGCGTCGGCGTAAATCCGGTAAATCCGTCAAAACAAACCACGGAATCCCGAATGCCGTCCATCTGATCGATCATCCCCGTCAACTGGGTGACCAATTCCTCTGCCATCTGGTAGGTGTCGCCCATTTTTTCCTTAAAACAGTCGTGGATCAGGCGAATGTCCTCAAATTTTCTCCCCAGTGTCTCCATTTTTTCAAATTGCTCGGTTTCCCGGATGCCATACTGCTCCAATTCGCACAAAAACGATTTACATTCGTCTAAAAAACCGGGGCGGTCAATGCCCTTTTTAAAATAGACAAGATTGTCTTTTTGCTCGGAAAAGATTTTTCGCAGAAGCATGGTCTTTCCCATATCTTCCAATATCGTTTTCTGTTCTGCCGGAAATTGCTCAAACGCGCGAAATGCCAGACGATGAAAACTCAGAACATCGATGTTTAAGATTCCCTTTTCTCCACTCATTTCCACAAGTGTTTTCTGCGTCTCCAGCGTAAACTGATCCGGCACCAGAATATAATAATTTCTCTCCCGGTGCGCCGCTGCCTCGTCGCAGATCTGACGGTAAAGGTAGGTACTTTTCCCACTTCCCGCACTTCCACTTATAAATTCAAGTCCCATTTTATTTCTCCCTTCCATGATTCATAATTTTGCCCCTTACTGCATATGATTTAGTAAGATGGAATCCCACTCCAGTCGAAGGAGGTATTATCCACATGTCAAAAACTAAAATTATCGTACTTCAAATGAAAGAATTAGTATATACCGGCATCTTCGTAGGGCTTGGCATCCTGCTTATCGTCCTGCTTTTTGTCATGTTTTACCCAAAGAAAGAGAAGTCGTCCGATGCCACCGCCGATGTTACATCCGAAACGGCATCGTATGTTCCCGGTATCTACAATTCGGAATTAAAACTTGGCGAAAACACCTTAAATCTCGAGGTGGTTGTCGACGAAGACCAGATCAAATCGGTTTCTTTTGTCAACCTCGATGACTCGGTTGCAACGATGTATCCGCTCGTAAAACCGTCTCTGGAAGGCATCGAAAAGGAATTGATCGCCGGTACCCCAATTGACGAAATTCCGGTTCAGGAAAAGAGCAAATTTACCCAGTCCATGTTGATCGATGGCATCAAAGCGTCACTTGACAAAGCCGTTCCGGAAGAATGAAATCAGTCCCATCCTTCCTTTTTACGGATTGCTGCCAGATCTTCCTTCCAAAGGGCATCGGAGGCATCGCTTGGCATACGCAGGTCTCCTCGCGGTGACACAGCGACGCTTCCCACTTTTGGACCATCCGGCAGACACGAACGCTTAAACTGCTGGCGGAAGAACCGATGAACAAAGGTGGACAACCAGCGGTAAATGGTCTGCGCCTCGTATTCTCCTTCAAAGGTAATTTTTGCCAGCCGGTAAATTTTCGATGGCATATAGCCAAACCGCAGCATATGATACAAAAAGAAATCATGCAGTTCATACGGCCCAACGATGTCTTCGGTCTTCTGCGCGATCTCGCCCTCTTTCGGCGGCAGAAGTTCCGGACTTACCGGTGTATCTAAAATGTCATACAATACGTCTTTTAATGTGCCCTCTCCACTATTATCCGCAAAATACTGTACCAAAAAACGTACTAGCGTCTTTGGCACCGAACAATTTACTCCATACATGGACATATGATCGCCATTGTATGTCGCCCATCCGAGCGCAAGTTCCGACATATCGCCGGTTCCAATGACAAGCCCGCCGGCCTGGTTCGCAATGTTCATCAATATCTGCGTCCGCTCTCTCGCCTGCCCATTTTCATAGGTCACGTCCTGTACCGCAGGATCGTGTCCAATGTCTTTAAAATGCTGCAATACAGCCTTTTCAATAGAAATTTCTTTCAATGTCGTTCCGAGTTCCTGTGCGAGTTTGACGGCATTATCATAAGTTCGATTTGTCGTACCAAAACATGGCATCGTCACACTCACGATTCCTTTGCGGTCAAGGTTCAGCTGATCAAATGCGCGGATCGTGACAAGCAGCGCAAGGGTCGAATCGAGTCCTCCGGAAAGCCCGATCACAGCGCTCTTACATCCCGTGTGGCGCAGACGTTTGGCAAGTCCTGCCGCCTGAATATTTAAGATTTCATTGCACCGCTCTTCGCGGTCTCCGCGGTCAACCGGTACAAATGGTGTTTTTTCAAATTTCCGCGTCAGTTTCGTCTCTTCCATCGTGTCAAACGCAAAGTAATGTCTCACATATCCCTCATTTTCCGGCACCGGATACAATGGAAATGTTCCCATGCGCCGTCTCTCAGCTGCCAGTTTTTTACAATCGATCTCTGTGATTGCATCTTCTCCTGCAAAGGCTTTATTTTCTGCCAAAAGGGTTCCGTTTTCCGCGATCAGATGATGTCCCCCATACACAAGATCGGTCGTCGATTCGCCCATCGCAGCGTCCGCGTACAGATAGGCGCTCACGGCTCTCGCGCTCTGGTTTTTCACAAGGTCTCTGCGGTACGCTGCCTTCCCGGTCAATTCGTCACTCGCCGACGCATTGGCGATAATCGTCGCCCCTGCCATCGCATGATAACTGCTCGGTGGTACCGGCATCCACAGATCCTCGCAGATCTCAACCGCGAGACAAAGTTCCAGCATCTGCTCACAACAGAATAACTGCCGGATGCCAAACGCCACTTCTTCTTTCTGGAAGGACAAACGGTGTGTACCCATCTTCTTTTCCGCACATTTTCCCTGCGCCTGCGCGACGTCGCCCGAGGCAAAATGTCTTCCCTCATAAAATTCGGAATACATCGGTATATGGCTCTTTGGTACAAGTCCAAGAACCTTGCCGCCTTTCACTACCGCTGCGACATTGTACAAGCGTGCCTGATGGCGGAGCGGCAGAGACACAACAGACAACAAGTCAAGTTCTTTTGTCTTTTTTACAAATTTCTCCAGTGCTTTTTCGGCACCCACCAGAAGAGGTTCCTGCAAGAACAAGTCGCTGCATGTATACGCACTGATCCCAAGTTCCGGAAATACCGCGATATGTACGCCCTTTCCGGCAAGCTCCTCTGCCTTTTCGATCATTTTTTCTATATTATATGCACAGTCTGCCACTTTACTGTCCGGGGCAGTCACTGCGACTTTGATAAATCCGTCTTTCATATATTTGTTTTTGACTCCTTTTTGTATTTCAGATGCGAGGACTGGAGTGGCGGGATTGGCTTGACCCGCGGCCGCGATTTTGCTCCCTGGACCACACTCCGGCGGGGACTGGTTTGACCTGGAGGCGCGGTTTCGCTCCTCGGACCACATTGGGGCGGGGACCGGCTTGACCTGGGGGCGCGGTTTCGCTTGCCTGACCACACTCAGGCGGGGGCTGGCTTGACCTGGGGGCGCGGTTTCGCTCCCTGAACCACACTCCGGTGGGGGCTGGCTTGACCTGGGGCGCGGTTTCGCTCCCTGAACCACACTCCGGTGGGGCACGTTTTGACCTGGGGCGCGGTTTCGCTCCCTGGACCACACTCCGGCGCCGCAGGGTTTGACCCGCGGCCGCTCTTTTGCTCCCCAGACCACACTTCAGCGCCGCTACCTTTGACCCGCGGCCGCGGTTTCGCTCCCCAGACCACACTTCAGCGCCGCTACCTTTGACCCGCGGCCGCGATTTTGCTCCCTGGACCACATTCCAGTGGGGCACGGCTTGACCCGCGGCCGCTCTTTTGCTCCCCAGACCACACTCCGGCGGGGGCTGGCTTGACCTGGGGGCGCGGTTTTGCTCCCCAGACCACACTGGAGCGGTGGCTGGCTTGACCCGCGGCCGCTCTTTTGCTCCACAGACCACACTTCAGCGCCGCTACCTTTGACCCGCGGCCGCGCTTTTGCTCCTCGGACCATACTTCAGCGCCGCGACCTTTGACCCGCGGCCGCTCTTTTGCTCCCCGGACCACATTTTCCGCCATCTAAACCATAAACTCCATAAACTAACCATAAATGACACAAAACAGATAAAGGCGACGATTTCTCGCCGCCTTGCAGTACTCTTTTACTTCCCAAAATGCCGGTTCCTGATTTTTGACTCCTAGCATATGCTAGGTGGGCGACCGCATGTGCTCTTCTGCCTTCCATTTGCAATGTTTCCATTGTACTGACAAGTCAGCAGGGATGGCCCGGCATCCAAACACAAATATAGGAATCCCGTTTAAAGTATTGTAGGTTCAAAAATTCAAGAGTGTCGAACATTCCAGGAAAGTAAATCTGTAACTATAGTATACCTAAATTTGCTCAATATATCAAGAGAAAATTTAATCTCTTCGATTATTTATGAGAAGTACCAGACGGAACACCTGAAGTGCCGTACTCACAACGGCTGCCACATACGTAAGTGCCGCTGCCGTCAATACTTTTCTTGCTCCTTTGATTTCTTCCCCGTAAAGGATTCCGAGGCTGTCAAGCACCCGCATGGCACGCGCGGACGCATCAAATTCAACCGGGAGCGTCACGAGCTGGAAGATCAAGACGCCGCAGAAAAGAATAACACCAATTTTTGCCAGTCCGACATAGCCGAGGATCAAACCGATCAAAATGAGCGGCATCGAAAGCCGGGAGGCAAAATTGACGATCGGTACCAGTGCCGTACGGATTGTGATCGGTGCATATCCTCTCGCATGCTGGATAACGTGGCCGCATTCATGAGCCGCTACTCCAACTGCCGAAACAGAAGTCGAACCATACACCGAATCCGACAGATTAACTACTTTTTTGCCCGGATCATAATGGTCTGTCAGATCTCCACTCACACGGCGGATGCTGACATCCGTGATACCGGCACTTCGCAGAATCATCTCTGCCACCTGCTCCGCGCGCAGCCCGCGCTGGTTATAGACCCGGCTGTTTTTCTGAAAACTTCGCTTTACATTTGCCGACGCAATCATGCTGATAACCGCTCCGATCACCACAAGGATGTACGTCGGATCCCAATACGTATAATAAGGATACATTTTATCACGCTCCGTTCATTCTGTATTTATTGTACGCATTATAGCACACTTTTATTCTTTTGTCACTTCCCTCTTGTTGTTTTTTTTAAATCGTGATACACTAGTATTTATCAAAATACGAATGCGTGGGAGAGAGAATCCCCGAATCGTTTTACCAAAATTAAAAGGAGTACAATATGCAATTATTTCAATCATTTATCCTGCTCATTATTGGCTTCGTTTTCCTGATCAAGGGAGCCGATTTTTTTGTAGACGGAAGTGCCAGCATCGCCAAACAGCTGCGTGTGCCTTCCCTAATCGTCGGAATGACGGTTGTCGCCATGGGGACAAGCCTTCCGGAATGTTCCGTCAGTGTGACCGCATCACTCGCCGGTAATAACTCACTGGCAATAAGCAACGTCGTAGGATCGAACATTTTTAACCTGCTCGTAGTATGTGGAGTGTGTGCCATTATTACACCGCTTGCCGTCCACGAAGATACGAGAAAGCGTGATTTTCCGGTTTCTATCGTATGTGCCATCCTGCTTTTGGCAGCCGGCTGGCTGGGAATGTCGATCAGCCGCGTGGAAGGTATCGTATTTTTAGTTTGTTTCGCCATCTTCCTCGTTGTCATGATCCGCTCTGCCCTGAAAGCAAGAGCTGCCGGCATCGAAGTTGAGGTGGAAGGCGAGGACGCGAAAATTCTTCCGGTGTGGAAAAGCTTATTATTTATTATACTCGGTGGTGTAGCGATCAAATACGGCGGCGATTTTGTCGTAGATTCTGCATCTGATATTGCTGCAGCATTTGGCATGAGCCAGACATTGATTGGGCTTACGATCTGCGCGATTGGAACCAGTCTGCCGGAACTTGTCACCTCGATCGTTGCTGCCCGGAAAAATGAAGTCGATATGGCAGTGGGAAATGTCATCGGATCGAACATTTTCAATATTCTGCTCGTGCTCGGCGTCGGTTCTGCGATCAGTCCGATTGCCTTTATCATGGAAAATGCGATTGACCTCGTATTTCTTATCTTTATCAGCATTCTGTGCTGGATCTTCTCCTGCTCCCGCAAAGAAATCCGACGGGGCGAAGGAGTCTTTATGGTTGCCTTGTATATCGTGTACTGGGTTTATATCTGTGTGCGATAACCGTTTAAGCAACAAGTTTCATATTTCCAGTTTTTTACATAATGAAAAGGGGTTATAAAATGGATTACAAATTACAGATTGGATGTTTTATCGTTATTTCTTACATTATCATTATGTATATTCATGGAACCTGCAGACTGCACGAAAAACATCGTTTTAACAGTTTTGATCTGGTTCTGCTCAGTGGGATCATATATCTGGTTTTTGACATGATTACTGTGTACACGGTAAATCATCTGGACACCGTTCCTCTGTGGCTGAATTATATGTGCCATGCTGTTTTTTTGATGCTCATTGACCTCATTATCTTTTTGTTTTTTTACTACCTGCTCGACATTTCGGGAATTTTACTTTCCTCGAAAATAAGCCGTTTTCTCCTTTGGTTTCCTTTGATCATCAACGAAGCAGTCATTTTATTTTCCATCCGGGATCTGCATTTTATCCACGGAAAGACGACAAATTATTCAATGGGAATCCCAGCCTATACCTGCTATATTATGATGGCAGTTTACACACTTGCTGCGATTATTTTGTTTTTCCGAAGCTGGCATTTTATCTCCAGTTATAAAAGAACAAGCATCCTCGTTTACATGATCGTATGCTCCGGAATTACGGTATTTCAAATGATTTTTCCGGAATCCCTCGTGTCCTGTCTCGCGATCACGATTACCATTCTCTGCCTGTACGTCAATACGAAAAGTCCGGCAAGAATGGAGCTGGAAAATACATACCGCCACATGATGCACAGTTTTGCAGATATTATTGAAAGCCGCGACGGCAGTACCGGAAACCATGTAAAACGTACCACCGCATATGTTGGCATTATTTTAAAAGGAATGAAACGCCATAATTATTACCGCGAAATTCTCACTCAGGATTATATGGATGAACTTCTGCAAGCCGCACCAATGCACGATATCGGTAAAATTTCGACACCCGATTCGATTCTGCAAAAACCCGGCCGTCTGACCGACGAAGAATTTGACATTATGAAAAAACATACGACAGCCGGAGCGGAAATCATTCAAAAGACACTACATACAATGGGTGACCAGGATTTTGTAACTCTCGTGACAAATGTCGCTCTGAGTCATCATGAAAAATGGAATGGAACCGGCTACCCACAAGGGCTCGCCGGCCAGGATATCCCGTTGTGCGCCCGCATTATGGCGATTGCAGATGTTTTCGATGCCGTCTCTGCCAAACGCTGCTACCGCGATGCCATGACACTGGAGCAGAGTTTTAAAATCATCGAAGAAGGCTCCGGCACAGCCTTTGAGCCCCTTCTCGTCGATGTATTTATGGAACTAAAAGACGAAGTGATAAAGGTGCATGATACGATGCAGGTGCAGTAATCATTTCAAATGTGCCACCCCTAACTCGATCGTTCCTTCGCCCTCTTCGTTTACTTCCGGCATATAGGTATAATACAGATCCTCGCCGATCACCGCAGTAAACAAGCTGTCCGAAGGCGCTTCAAACTCACTGGTTTTCCCATCATCCTTAAAATTGACAGCATGAAATTTGGTTTTTTCCGAAGCGCGGTCGCCATAAACCATCATGCCATCGATAAAATTCATGTCACTCTCCCAGGAAGCCTCTTTTTCCGCTTCCATAGTTTCGAACGTCATTTTATACAACGAATTTTCCATTCCCTTCGTAAGATACACATTGTCTTCGTCCATATAAACAACATTCGGGGCATCGGCCGCCTCCAGTTCATTTTCTTTTCCCTGATTTCCATCCGTCGAGAGGAATCCGGCAAATGTATGTGCATTGGTTTTCATCAGTTCTTTCATTTCTTCCACCGTCGTCGCAGGATCCCCGCACTTATCCACAACTTCCTTTTTCTCATCCCAATACGAATAACTATAGTACACAGTATTGTCATTCACACTATGCAACGAGATCTGTGCACGGTATTGATTCAATGGCTCAAACAATTCTGTCGTCGTACCGCTCTTTAAATCAATCGTTACCAGCACCGGCATCGACGTAACTTCGCCGGTATTTTCATCACTTTGATTCTTTTCAAGCACGGCCGCTGCCATACCATCTTTCACGATGAGCCGTGCATTTGCACTCACCGAATAGTCAAGTTTGCCGATTTCTTTCCGATTTTGTCCATTTTGATCTGCGACATACAATTTGCAATTTGTCAATTCGTCATTCACAAGAACATACAATTTTTTCTCATAAAAAAATGCACACATTCCGCCTCCCGAGTCCTTCCCATAATTTGCCGTACATTCCTGGGCGGATGTGTGCGGGCAGTTTGCTTTTGTACAAAGCGGTGTACTCACGCCCTTTTCGACATCCGAATAATAAACCACCCCATCCTTAAATAAAAGGGCCCCGTCTGTCGACACCGACGCATGCTGCATGTTATTGACGACAGCAACCGCTTCATTTTCCTTGTCTGCCTCTTTTTTTGAACACCCTGCACAGGCAAACACGAGTAATGTACCCACCGCTGCTACTGCCATTTTTTTCCAAATATTTTTCTTCATTGTTCTTCTCCAATCTTAAATTATTTTGCCTTTTTCCATCTCTGTTACTGTATCACAAAGCAGTTTAATATCTTCACTTGTATGCGAGGATAAAAGAATTGTTACGCCTTGCTTCTTTAACTCCAGAAAATAGGTTCTCATCTGTTCGACCCCTTCTTTATCAAGTCCATTAAAGGGTTCATCGAGGATAAGCAGCTTGGGCTTTTCCATAATCGCCTGCGCTATTCCCAGACGCTGCCGCATCCCAAGACTGTATTTTTTCACATGTCGTTTTAACTTAGGATCCAATCCCACCGTCCGCATCGCCTCCTCAATTTCCTCTTTTCCGATCTTGTGATTCAGGCCTGCCAAAATCTTCAAATTCCGGTATCCGCTGTAAAATGAAACAAATCCGGGAGTCTCTATGATCACGCCGGTATCCGGTGCAAAATCCACCTCTTTCCCAATCTGTTTTCCACCTACAAAAACCGCACCGCTTGTCGGTTTCATAAATCCGCAGATACATTTCATCAAAACCGTTTTCCCCGAGCCATTGCGTCCGATCAGTCCATGAATCTTTCCCGTTTCGAAAACAGCTGAAATATCCTGCAAAATTTCATTTTTTCCGATCGTAACATTGACATTTTTAACCTCAATCATGTTCCTGCCCTCCTAATCTCTTTCGCAATCCTAAAATCCCTGCCAGCAATGCCCCGATCAGCACGCCAAAATATACCGCACTATACTCCAGAGGATATACCATTTCCATATAATACTGGCTGAAATGAATTCCCAGAATACTATTTCCCATCGGCATCAAAAACCGCATCTGCGAAAATGTCGAGCACAGACCGGTTCCCAGTGCGATGATAAAAAAGCAAATCAAAAGCCCCATCGTCTTTGCCCGAAGAAGAAAACACAAAAGTTTAATGAGCAGAAGAAGATACAGATAGGCTGCCAAAAATGCACTTCCCACAAGCACCGCCTCCCACGGAGACACATGATAATACAGCTGTGGCTGGATACTGACTGCCCCCGCACTTTGTGCGTATTCCGGAAATTCTTTTGCAAAATCTGTGATAACCGGGCTCCATCTGCTGCCCCATTCTCCCTTTGCCAAAACCGGAACCAGCATCCCGGCAAACTGCATCAAAAGATACCCAATCGTAATGATAAATGCATACAGCAGCTGTCCAATCACCCAGTTTGTCTTACCGGTGCGCACCAGATAAAAATACGCATTTGCATCCACACGCGGAAAATCCGAAAGCAAAACGAGAAATAATACCAGCATAATAAGGATCATAAAATTGGAATTAAGCAGCGCAATATAAGGTTCTATGGCAAGCAGAGAAGTGTGCATTTTTTCTGCATTTTGAAGCAGCGGAACCGTTATAAACTGGTAGGCAAATACCCACACGGCAATCATCAGCACAACCCTTCCGGAACTCCAAAAATGATACCATTCTCCCTGGCAGACCCGGACTATTTTTCGAATCGAAATATTATGCACAGCCATCCCTCCTCTTCGTTAAAAATGTACCAAACACCACCATAAGAACAATCGCTAAAGCAGTGTAAAACACTACATTAAACCCCAGCGCATTTTCTTTGTACATATAAGTAAAATACGATGTCTGCCATCTCGCAAGATCGTGTTTCTGAAAGGTTAGATCCATCAAATACAATGCCAAAAACGGAATGCACGCCACCACATATTTGTTATAAAAAACCGCTGCCGCCACCAGTCCCGGCGTGCTGACGATCATTCCGTAAATCATAAAACATAGCAGTTTCATAATCCAGGTTTTTCCCATTTGCAGTCCTTCCGATGGCAAAAGTACGATCACTATTATATCCGCCAAAACACATCCAAGCATCGCCGTAATTCCCGCACTAAGCCCCCCGCTCACCGCACGGATAACCGCATAGCGCACTTTTCCAATCCTTGCCACGACAAAACGACTGAAACCGGTCATTCTCTCTGCCCAAAAATAGTTTAAAAACGGAAATAGTACAACGACCGGCATAAACATGACGCCATACGTTCCCAGCGGACTTTCCAGGATATCCGCAAGTGAAATTTCTGCACTGACCGCATCCCAAAGTTCCTGCTTATGAATAAGCAGTTCAAAGATCGTATACTCTTTCCCCACCTCATTCACATAACAGATTGTCGTAAACCGAAGTATCGTACATACAATGACACAGCCCCAAAACAGTGGTGTACGCATGATATTTTTTAAATTCTGCATAAGATTGCGCAGCATACCTCCACCCCTTTTCTTAGTAGTTCTTTATGTAATCCAGCTTTCCATTCTCGCAGTCAACAAGAATAAATTCTTCTTTGGACTGCTCTTCATTGATGTAAAATACCCAGCATGGACTCGTCGTATAGACGCTTCCTGCATCATTTCTTTTTATATTTTTATTCACATAACGGTAGCACAAATCGATATGACTGATCTTAAAATCATGATAAGAAGCCAGTTCTTTTTCCATAATCTGTATCGCACTTTTCAACGACACGATCCGGTCTAATTTCCGCTCCATCGTTTTCCGGTGCACCGCTCCCGCATTACTGATAAACCGCTCTACCCCTTTTGTCGACGTAATTGTCAATGTATCATCAAAGAAGGACAGATACTCAACAGACAATGGCTTATCCTGCGAAGTCCATAACGTTTTTTGATTCGTCAATATACCGACACCTTTGTATGTCTTTTCAAAGCTGATTTTTAGTGCCTTTTCTTCTCCACCGTCTGCTGCCGGAAGAATTTCGACTTTTTTCGCCCGTGCACTGCATTCGTCGCCAGACAGTTTTTTCCATTTTTCTTCCTCTTTCTGCGCCATGGAAATTGCCTCGGACAGCATAATCTTTCCGTCTTTCAAAGCAACCTCTTCATCTTGATAAGGGCGATTTACAAAAATTGTCTTTTCAATATCCTCTTCGCCATCAAGATAATTGGTATCATCTGAAGATCTACTGTAATTAATAAAACCATTATCGCCAATAATCCACGTCAAACCGTTTTTTTCATCCACGTACTCCGGCCCGGGCGGAACCGTATTTGGATTTTCCTTATAATATTTTTTATGGAACTCCTTGTCCGGCACATATTCTTTACGCATCTGCTCTGCTTTTTCATCGACATTACCGGCCTGTTCCATCTGATACACCGCCACTTCCTGCGGCTTTTCACATTGTAAATCTTTTTCAAAATAGATGTTATTATAGGATTCTTTGAGCACCTCATCCCATGTATTCCATATCGTATCAATGCTCTCTTTCTGCACCGTGTTCTGTGTATCATTTTTTGCGCTTTCCCGGGCACTCTGACATGCTGTCGCCAGTAACAGCGTCATGAGTAAAACAGGAAGCAGGTGTATGTATTGTTTCATTGGTAATTCCTCCGATCATTAAGTATAACAGTTTTTTGAAACATAACAAAATTCTCTTGCTTTTTTCAACATTATGCGGTATACTTATACATGAAATATTTTCATGAGCGTTCTTTCTTTCCATCGCCTCAAACGATGAATTAAGAAAAGAACGCTTTTTATTGTCCAAATACCAAGCGAAGATCTCCTACCATCACCTCTATTGCCGCAAGGACAAGAAATACTATGGCTATATAATAACATATCACTTTTAACCGGTCAAAATGTTTATCATAAAATAAAATTGCGAGTCCCAAAAATAAAATTCCAATAAGTGCATACATCATAATATTTTTTACCTTTCTCCTTCTCTCCCAATTGAACGTTTCTACCAGTATATTTTCCTATACTTCACGCACACAGCGCCCACAGCGAAAAAAACACCGCCTGCTATAATTGCCGCAGTCATGCGCAGCGGATCCGCCTCAATCGTCAATGTCTGCTGCGGGAAAATGGAAATTGCCGAAAACATATGCAGTCCATCAAATAAGTTCAGGTAAATACCATATAAAACCGCTGTCATCAGCGCTGCGCCCGTACTTTGAAAGAGGAAACAGCAGAAAAATGCCATGCCCGCCATCATCCATGTTTCTGACAATATCTGCCATAGTAGTAAGATATCAAATGGCTGAATTATCTGAAGCACGCCAAACGAAAGCACTGCCGCTATCATAAAGCCAAACACACCAGCCACTTCACAGACAATGATTTGATGTGGTTTCCAGATCAGATACATCAACTCATTGCCATCATGGGAAAAGAAATCTCCCGCATACAGGAGAATCCACCAAGTTGAAAAAAGCGGAACCCATACATGAAGCTGCCGAATGCAGTCAGCCATCTTAATATCCGACTCCGGTCCGGTCAAAATGAGTGCCGCCAGTGCCGGAATCAGCACAAATAAAGCAATCAACGGCACCGCAAACCGCAGCTTATTTTTTGTCATTTGAACGAAATATAATTTACTCATCCTTACGCCTCTTTCAGTCTTTGTAAATAGCCCTGCTCAAGTGTGGCATTATCGTCTCCTGCAAAATGACACGCTTCCTCTACCGTCACATTTTCCAAAAGTGTCCCGTCTTTCATAATTAAGACACGGTCACACACCGCTTCCACTTCTTCCACAATGTGAGTGGAAATCACGATAATTTTGTCATCTTTTGCCAATTTTCGGATAATTTCTTTAAAATGACTGCGTTCTTCCGGATCCAGTCCTGTCGTCGGTTCATCCAAAAACAAAATATCCGGATCTCCCAGAATTGCCTGTGCGATGCCAAGTCGCCGCTGCATTCCGCCAGACAAATGTCCTACTCTTTCTTCCGCTTTTTCAGACAAATTCACATCGGCAAGCACGCGCTCAATCTCAGCCTCTCTTTTGTCCTTCGGCACCTTTTTCGCCGCAGCAAAATAATACATCATTTCTTTTACTTTCAATTCGTGAAACATTCCAAACCGTTGGGGAAGATACCCGATCTGCTCTCCTTTTTGCAGCGAAACCACGCCCTCTGAAACCGGATATAGTCCAAGTATACAGCGAAGAAGTGTTGTTTTTCCTGCCCCATTCGGTCCAAGAAGTCCATAGCATCCTTTGTCAAGTTCACAAGTAAATCCTTTGATTGCTTTGTGTCTGCGAAAATTCTTACTTACATTTTCAATCTTTATCATGTCTGCCTCCCTCTGCATTTTGCAATGCCTGCACAAATTCGTTTGGTGTTCTGCTATCATTTTCATCCATTAAATATTTTATGGTCAGCTGTGCCACATATTTTGTACCACACTCACGCATTTTTAGGATAAAATCATCCTGTAATTTTTCTTCTTCTGTCAATTCTGCCCCTTCCGACAAATCTTTTAAAAGTTCAATTTCCGCCGGATCTTCTGTCTGCCAGTCATACGCGAAAAAGATGTCTTTCAATGCCGTCTTTCCCGTCGCTTTTATGCTTGAAGCCAGCACCTGCAGAGGCGAAACCGTATTTTGCGTCAACACATGATCGCCAAGATCATAGTATTCATTTAAAAGCGTGTTAAAAGCAAAGCTTCCCGGTATCACAATTACCGTTTTTTCCTGCACCGGCGATGGCTCTTTCCTATCAAGAAATGTCATAAGCTGTTGCCATTCTTCCGAAAATTCCGATGTGGTAAATTGTTTTGCCGCCACCAGCGAATTCGTATCGAGTGGATAAACAATCTGTACGTTTCCATTTTCTTCCAGTTTCTTGCAATTACCGCCCACTAATGTTACATAAGAAGTTTCTCCTTTACGGACATCTCCATTTTCCGGAAGATTGCTCTCCACTTTTAGTCCTTTTGTGTGAATTATAAAAACTGCTGTCTCATTTTTGTTTACCTTCCACATGCCGTTCTCATACAGGTTTTCCGCTCCTGCCACCGGATAGTAAGCAAAAAATCCAGGCAGGAAACAAGCATTTCGATTTGCATAAAAAACCGGACTGCTTCCTTTATAATAAAATGTGAGTTGCGAAGTTTTCTGCGGTGTCTCTACCACAACCTCGTCTCCCTCTTGAGTAAACGAAAGTGTTTCTCCCTCTGTCGATTCTATCTTGGAAATCTTGTATCCATGATAGAGTGTAAAATAACATTGCTTCAGTGTATTTTCCGACATTATGGATGCTGTCACTTTTGCCGAAAGTTCGTGACCAAACGTCAACTCCATATCGTACACCTGCACTTGAAAATCGCTCTGTTTTTCTTCTATTTCCGGCTGTGTTTCATAATAATTTTGGTCTTCGGATACTGCACTCTTTGGATGATCTGTCATACGTAATACACTTCCCTCATTCACTGCACCCAGCACACAGAGGGCAGTCCAGACGATAAATAGACCATCTGCCACTCTTCTTTTTGCTTTTGTATATCTGCATACACTACGTGCAAAAAGCCAGCCACCGATCCCGATCCAAAGAAGCATCACAGCAATGCGGTAAAACTCTACCGGAACTCCATATAATGGATCTCCCAGTGCCTGAATGTCCGGCGGCAAAAGATACAGCCAGTCGCGAAGCCAGTAAATCGAAATTCCTCTGCCCCATGATAACATCGAAAAATATTTTGCATTCGCCGGCAATATAAGCATCAGCACGACAAGAATCACCAGATATCCTGCGTATCGGTTTGGAATACGTGAAATCAAATATCCCATCCCCACTGCCGCACAAGAGAGTAAGAAAACATTAACCCCAAGTATCTTTAACATCTGTAAGAAACACATCTGCGGCATATGCAAAATAGAAACACCCGCCAGTGCATAAATCAAAAATACAAGTGCATAGATCAGAATTAATGTTCCAAGCACCGCAAACTGATTTCCTTCCACGATCCACGCTCTCTCCCGCATGGATTCCACCAAATTTACCTCTCTGCTTTTTCGCATAAATTCACAGGAAATAAATAAAAAGAACAAAAAGCCCAACACATAAAGATAATTCATATCCATCAAAAAATAGATTGCCTGTACTTCCTCTGTGGCCGCTCCTGCAAAGGCATGAAGCAGTCGAAATAGAAATACATTCTCTGCAATCAATAAAAGAAGATACGGAATGCTGACACTCATTGTTCGTATAAATAATCGTATCGTGTTTTTGTATGTAGTCATTGTTCAATCCTCCCATCTGTAATTCGAATCACTCGCTCACAATGCTGCGCGACTGTCTCATCATGTGTAACTATGATCAATGTTTTCCCTTGTTCATGAAGTTCCATAAACAAACGGATAATCTCGTCGCCGGTTGCCCGGTCCAGCGCTCCTGTCGGTTCATCACATAAAAGTACAGAAGCATCATTTACCATCGCTCTTGCGATCGCCACTCGCTGTCTTTGCCCACCGGAAAGTTTTGTCACCGGCTGATGTCGTTTTTCAAATAATCCTACTTCCTTTAATATCTGTTCCACACGCGCCTTTTTCTGATGATGGAACCGTTTTGAATATAAAAGAGGAAGAATGACATTTTTTTCTACCGTTTCACGTTCAATTAAGGCAAAATCCTGCATTACAAATCCAAATATTTCATTTCGTATGTGCGCCATCTGCTTCTCAGAATACGAACTTATCTCTTCTCCCTGCAAATAATATTTTCCTTCACTTGCCTTGTCCATCGCACCAAGGATATTTAACAAAGTGGATTTCCCCGATCCGGAAGCCCCCATAATCGCAACACTCTCTCCCTCTTTAATCACAAGATCTACATTGCTTAATGCCTCAAAAGCGACACTTCCTTCCCGATATGTCTTTCCTACATTTTCCAGTCTTATCAACAATTCTTCCTCCTATTCGCTTCGAATAATCTGTATAATTTCATGTCGCAGATACCACCATACTTGGATACTTATTACAACCAATCCAATAATCAAAGCCGGAATTACAGCAATTCCTATCGCTCCCCATTCCAGTCTTTTGCCAAACACTACAATCCACGACGGCGAAAACTCGTACTTTGCCAGCATCGCTAACAGTCCACCGGAAATGACTGTCCCAACGCCAAAACTAATTGCATCTAATATCATAAAATCTTTTACCAGCCAGCCAAAAATCTGTATTTTTTCTGCGCCGACCATCTTACGGATCACAATTTCTTTTTTTCTTCCGCGGATCCACACAGCAATTGCCGAAAAAATATTAACAAAAACAATTACCGCAACTGCACTATAAATAGCAAGTGCCGCCTTTGTACTTGTCTGCACATTCCGATTAAAATATTCCTTTTTTCGGTCTCCTGCCGCAAAAGTGAAACCTTCTTTTTTCAGAGAGTCAGCAAACATTCTCTGCTCCTTTTCTGACACATCCAAAAATCCATATTCCCAGTCATCTTCCCCACTTATCCCGGCAGCATACAAATTGACAAGATATTCATTGGAACGGCTGTCATTCCGCTCTCCATCGGAATAAACCCCAATCACTTCATACATTGTCCCCTGTAATGAATAATATTTCTTTCCTCCCATTTTTTTACAAAGTGGAAGATTATCTCTGCGAAGCAGCAGTACATTTGCTCTCGTATTCTGGTCTTCTTTTGTAAATGATCTTCCTTCTTCCAATGTTACACCATTGCCAAGAACTACCGCAGCCCCTTTTTGAAACCGCAGTCCAGCGCAACGCACATTATCCGGAAGTTTTAATCCTATCTTTTCCACCGCATTTTTTTCTTCCAATGACGGAAAAAACAGCATATAATTTTCATCTAATTCTGCTATCGGCAGATATGTCTTTTTTTCATTTATCATGGCATTCGCACACAATATAAAAAGCACAGAAACCATAATCTCAATCGCAATCACGAAACCGGAACGATAAAAAAATTGTCTCATCACAGCCCCCTTAACCTAATGTATTTTGAAGCATTCCACGAATGGTATCTTTTCGCAAGTAAATGTATGGAATGAAACTGATTCCCACAATATAACATGCCAGGCCCAAAATACTGATCCACACCGCCTTTGTACTTCCACCTGCCGGTAAAACAATCGCACACATGATAAAGTATATACTCCACACTGGAATTAAAATTCTCACACATACCGACTTTCGTCTTGCCCCACACATCTGATGGATTGCAAATTCTCTTTTATGCTCCTTGATAAAGCGAAAAATATTTGCTGTCAATGCCACAAAACAAAAAACCAGTATGATAAGTACAATACTTCCCATCAATACCATCTGATCCTGCATGTCCACACGGATCGCGTCCATTTGCTTTGTATAATTATTCACACTCAATTTGAGCAGTTCCTGCTTTCGCAATTGTTCTATTTCATCTTCCATAAATTGCAGATCATCTGCCAGAAAATAGGTCGAATCATAATATCCCCACAAAGAAAATATGTCTTCTTTGTCTACTCTATTTAATTGAATAATTGCCTGATCCAGACGAATCTTTTCACGTGTCTTTCCCGGTGCCACATAAAAAGAATCTTTGTCCATAAAGCCAATAATTTCATATTTTTGCGTTTCCTGATCATAAAGAACGTCATGCAAGTGGTATAGGTTCTTTAAATCAGCCCCTGCCACAATCGGTATCGTTTCTGTTTTTCCACTAACAAATGCCTTTTTGTCGCCTTCCCATTGAATGCCATAAATGTCAAAAAAGTTTTCTGACACTTGTATTCTTTGGAGTTCTTCTTGCTCTTTGGGCAGCCCCAATGCTCTGCGAATCTGTCCTCTCTGTTCCCGATGCATTGGAAATCCCAGAGAATCGTCTGCTGTAAATGTTTTAATATTGGATGTATTTTCCTGCAGTTTTTTCTGAAATGCGTCGTAGCAATCTGCCATTTGTTTACATTTCTTTTCGTCATTTATCAATTCATCAAGTGCTGCATCCTCCGTCTGATCCCGAAACATATAAATCTCCGTCTGTTCCGTCATCTGACTTATCTTTTGCTCTATCTGCCGGTAATCTAAGAAAGCCTGCAGCAGATACACTGCAATCAATGCGACCACTGTAAGTTGTATGGTATTCCATAAAAGAGAAAACCAATTTCTTTTGATGTCTTTTATCAAAAAATATATCATTCAAACATTCCATCCCAATATTTTATATTTAGTTTTTTCTTCACTCTAGTATGTATTGTTTCATTGGTAATTCCTCCGATCATTGTTTCATTCGATAATATTTCCTTCCACTGTACAAACAGATTCCCATTCCGCAGACCAGCAAGCCTATAAACCTCAGCGCATACAATAAGGCAAAATAGCCTTTTATGCTTACTCCGCTGCCAAAGGCATACAATGGTTCCACGCTTACGGCAAGTGCCGTCCAGTGTAATTCTGTATAGGAAGCAATCACACGGAAAAACTGAATCGCATATAGGATAACCGCAATCAAAACCGTGATGAGTACCGCATAACAAGTTCGTATTTTCTGCAGTCTTCCACACCCGGAAACCGTCGGCATGACAAAGATATCACACCCATAGCGTGTGTCTGCATTCCACAATCCCACAAGACAGAATACGATAGCAAGAATTCCTATTCCCCAGTGTACAGCTTTATCCCAGGGATTTGTCTTTCCTTCCAAAATCTCAAATGCACGATCATCCACCAGCTCAGCTCCCGGATGTGCTTTTACATAATCACATTTTTTCAAAAAACGTTGAAACCCTTCTTCACGACGCAGATTTTTTTCTATTTTATTTCTTTCGTATTCACTATTTGTCGCCGTAAACTGTGCTTTCCATGTAACAAAATTGTCTTTTTCCTTTTCTATTTGAAGTTCTTTTTCTGCTGTAAATTTTCCTTCAAATTTATGAATATAATAGTAATAATAAAAACTGTCTTCATCCTGATATTCATCGTGATACACTGGTGTTATAACAGCCATTATCACAAAAAGAAAAGCAAGAAGATAAATCACTCTTTCTGTCACAAAAACCTTATAGGCTTCATGTCCCCATAAGGAACCATGACATCCCCATACATGTTTTTTATGCCGGAATACTGCCAACCCTCTTCCCTGACGAAGTGTCCTTCCATAATACCACCAGCCAAGTAGAAAAGAGGCAGCCATCACAAGTCCCACAACAATCCATCTCACGATTTCCTCATTTACAGGATTCCCGGCAATATTCAAATTTTCAAAAGTCCCAAGACGATCCTCCATCTGCAGATAGGAAAACAGATTAATCTTCCGCAGCAATGCCAGCCATGAATTTTCCGACACAAACTGATATGCTGCCAGTTCAGCCCCTGCAAATATGCTTCCACCCAGGTACAGCCACAAACTTCTTGTGACAAACTGACTAAAGCAGATTATCGCCATTACGGCAGCCAAAATCGCCAAAAACTGTTGTATATAATACTGCTCTAAAAACTGTTTTACAGAAATTTCCTTTATGCAGTCTATATATTTCCATACGCTTTGTATCGAACGATTCCTATCTCCGATTCCATAGCAAATCTCAGCATATAATACTCTGGTTCCCACAAGAATCACATAACCGATAACGGTCATCTCAACCAGTGTCAATACCCGGATCAGATAATCTTTCCCCCGTCCGTGGCGCGTTGCCAAAAACAATTTTTTTCTTCCATATACTTTGTCGTCGACAAACAAAATCTGCGCCGCGACCATTACCAGCAAAAGCAGGATGCCTGACATCAAAAGACCATCCGAAGCGACCACGACACCCGCTCCCGGTTCCCCGGATATCTGTATTTTTTCTTTGCCTTCATACTGTTCCAGTGTGCTTTGCAAATTTTTTTGATCAAAAGATCCTTCCTTGGCAAAGAAAGAAAATAACTGCATGCTCTTCGCATTTTCACATATATTTTGGATATGGGCAGCATAATTTTTTTGCCGCTTCTGTTCTCTTTTTACGTAGCGTAAGCACTCTTCCTGCTGCATGGTGGTCATCTGTTCCTGCGGTAATTGTTTCCACATCTGCTGATACAAATACGCATCCGGTTCCGTACGCAGAAGTATTAATAAATAAAGTGAAAATGCCGCAAAAATTACAAAAATCATCTTTTTGGAATGCAGCAGACGATTCCAATAACTTCTATGCATTTCCAAATTCCTCCAGATATAGACTTTCGAGTGTATTTCCTTTTTCCCACGACACTCCCTTAAGTTTTCCTTCTTTTAGGAAAAATATATCATCCGCAATGCTTTCAATATCGGAGATAATATGCGTAGCAACGACGACAATCCGCCCCTCTGCAATCTCTTCGATCAAATTTCGCAAATGCACACGCTCTTTCGGATCCAGTCCCGCAGAAGGCTCATCAAGTAAGATCAACTGTGGATTTCCAAGCATCGCCTGCGCCACTAAAAGCCTCTGCTTCATACCACCGGAATACCTTCCGATTTTCCGCCCGGCATCCTCCCAAAGATTTACTTTTTTTAACAATGTTTCAATCTGAGGTTTTGCTTCCTTTTTGGGAATTCCTTTTAACGCAGCCATATAATACATAAAACGAATCCCGGTAAAAGACGGATACATATTCTGCTGCTGCGGCGCAAATCCAAGTTTACTCATGTACTCTTTTCCCAGACGAAAAATATCTTTTCCATCTGCACGAACGATTCCGGATGTCGCCATAAGATTTTTTGTCAAAATTCCCATGAGCGTTGATTTCCCGGCTCCATTTGGTCCCAGCAATCCATTGACCCCGGGGTTCATCGTCACACAGACATCTTCCAGTGCCAGTTTGTCTTTGTATCTTTTCGAAATGTGTTCCAATTCCAGCTGCATAGTATCCTCCAATCTACACCTATTTTAATGCTTTGTTTGCTTCCTGCAAGGCCTTATCCAGCCCCGCTTTTTCCATTTCTTCCCGCATTTGCTTTAATGTCTTATCGACATTTTTATATTTGCCACACCACAAACCGCTATATTTTTGCAGTATTTCTTCCATCTTTATTTCTGTACGCGCATCCAATTTTGCATAAACAACTTCTGCCGGCACCACATCTGCCTTTTCCGTCATTTTACGAAAAGTCTTTTCTTTGTCTTTTGGCTCTGCATACATCGGATATGTAATCCACATATTATACGGGAGGCTTCCTCGGATTCCTTCGGTGTTTTTACTCATCACACGCCCTTCCTTAAGCTGATAATCGTCTCCTTCTTTCCCATAGCAAATTGCATTTGCCACCTCTTTATCGGTGCACACCATTGTCAAAAACCGGTAAGCGGCTTTTTTCTTTTTTGACCAGGAAGCCACTCCCCAGCACATGTTCCTCATAGTTACAAGATAGGGTTTTCCGATCCTATATGTCTTTCTTTCATAAAGATCTGTCTTCTCCGACATAAAATTCTGACATATTCCCTCCGAACCATCTACACTAATATCCGAAGTAAAATGTACCGCTATGTCATCTAACGATTCTACATCTTCATAGGCTTTATAATTTTCCGGATTTTTCGCAATTAATTTTAATATTTTCACTATCTGTGGATGGTCCATCAGATACGAAACGTGGTACTTTTCTCCGTTTTTTTCTGCACAAAAAGCAATATTGTCCGCCGGCAGAAGTCCTACCGCTCCCATTATCGCGGATGATATCATCTGTTTTTTATCCGTATCCTTTACCTTTATTTGTTTCAAAACAGACAACAAATTACCGCTTGTCACTTTTTTCGGAAGAGTAGACTCATCTACTACCTCCGTATCCACATACATATAATTTACATACGGTTCACTTTCCAATGTTATTCCATAATAACTTCCTTTCTCCTCTGTCATTTGCCAGATTTTTTCCGGAAATGCCGCCTTTAATTTTTTGCCTTCTTTTGATTTCAGATACGACTTCATATTGTCCAGCAGCTTGTCTTTTATCGCAAGATCATACGATGGTTCCTCATCCGTTCCTCCTGCTCCGGTAAATAAAATATCTCCCCTTTTTTCTTTCTTAAGGTCTTTTAATGTTTCCATATAATCGGACGGTGCCAAATCCGATTTGCATATCCATTCAACGGCATACCCAAAACCTTTTTTCTTGAGAACTTCATTTATATAATCCGCACGTTCCTGTGACATTTCTCCCTGCATGACAATCTGAAGTTTTGGGGTAGTATCGGCAGTTTTAGAAACATCACTTTGTGATGTATCTGTCTCTTGGCTTGAAACCGTATCAACTATAGTATCATTCGCCTTTTCTTGTTTGCACGACACCAGAAATATTAAAACAAACATCATTAACACTGCAACAATATATTTTTTCATCATAAATATCCTTTCAATCATCATCAAAAGATAGAGATACCAAAAATTATTATTTGATATCTCTATCGAAAAACCATTATATCACATTAATTGTATTGTGATAAATTTTTCACAGGAAATGACGTATAGTTTGCCATAGCAGTATGGTGTGACGTTGTATAATATGTTTTCTTTGAATTTGCTGGTCTTTTTGCACTTTTAGAAACGTAAACAACTCCATTACTTCCATTTTCTCTCACTTCAGAAATATCTTTGTATGCAATAGTTCCATTTTTGTTATAATAATATAATGTTCCACTAGCTGACGCACTTGTCTGATGTTTTGTTGAAAAAGCGCTTACACTTGTCGCCACGCTTCCTCCATTATTTGTGCATCCTACTGTATATACAGTTCTCCCATATGCATTTCTAAAATCATGTGAAGCGGCCTTTACCTCTGAGCCTGCTGCCAATGTAGTTACTGTAAGCGCAGCTGCCAATGCCACCGCACTAAGTTTCTTAATCATCTTCTTCATAGATATATTCCTCCAATTTTTAATTTTTATTTGTTTATTCCTCCCTATATACGCTTATACTCGTGAAATATTTTCATGAGCGTTCTTTCCTTCCTTCGCCTCAAACGATGAATTAAGAAAAGAACGCTTTTTCAATTTTTTCTCTGAAAATCATTTTTGAATTCATTCTTTCACCCACCTTGTATTTTTATTGTAAATCGTAACTATTCAGGATCCAATGTATGGAAATCAATGAATCGTCGTGCTTGCACGTAAGAGACTTT
>DJEU01000046.1 GCA_002431395.1 Lachnoclostridium sp. UBA5890 | reverse complement strand
TTTCCAGGGGAGCCCCTTCAGCCACTTGGGTACTTCTCCAGCTGAATTCATAAAATGTATTCAATTCATCGAGTTGTTACTCGAAACGGAGAAGGTGGGATTCGAACCCACGGCCCCTTTCGGAGTCACCGGTTTTCAAGACCGGCTCCTTAAACCACTCGGACACCTCTCCAAACGTTGCTTGAACAGTATACCAAAAATACAGGTGCTTGTCAACAACTTTTTTCCTTTTTTTACATCAAAATATTTTATCTTTGGGCAAATTGTTTTTTAAAGTTTTTACCTCTCGCCTAATTTCAGGCCGGGTACCGCATTCAGATCCAGTCCGCTGCGCACTCCATTCCGGTATTCATAATACCCTGCCGCCCCAATCATCGCAGCATTATCCGTGCAAAAAATAGGATCCGGGTAATATAAAGAATATCCCCGCTTCTCACATTCTGTCCGCATCTTGGCACGCAGCCCTTTATTGGAAGCTACACCGCCTGCCATTGCAATTTTTGAGATATTGTAATTTTTCGCTGCCAGCATGGTATGCTGAACCAAAACATCTACTACGGCCTCCTGGAAAGACGCGGCGATGTCTGCCTGTGAATATTCGATTCCTTTCATCTTGCAGCCATTGATATAATTTAGAACGGCGGATTTCACCCCGCTGAAACTGAAGTCATACGGAGCATTTTCCACAGAAGCGCGCGGAAAAGCAATCGCATCTTTGTTTCCGCTCGGTGCAAGAGCATCAATTTTCGGTCCGCCGGGATACCCCAAACCGATGGAACGTGCCACTTTATCAAAGGCTTCTCCGGCTGCGTCATCCCTCGTACGGCCGATAATCTCATATTTTCCATAATCCTTAACCAGAACAAGATGGCTGTGACCGCCGGATACCACGAGACACAAAAAAGGTGGTTCCAGTTCCGGGTGACAAATGTAGTTTGCCGAAATATGCCCTTCGATATGATGCACTCCGATCAATGGTTTTCCGCTGGCATAACTGATTGCTTTTGCCGCACCGACTCCGACCAGCAACGCCCCTACCAGTCCCGGGCCATACGTCACGCAGATTCCATCCACATCATCCAATGTCTTTTCCGCATCAACAAAAGCCTGCTCGATCACTTGATTGATTTGTTCAATGTGTTTACGAGAGGCGATTTCCGGCACCACACCACCATATAATTTGTGTATATCAATTTGTGATGAGATCACATTGGAGAGCACTTTGCGCCCATTTACTACAATTGCCGCTGCTGTCTCATCACAAGAACTTTCAATTGCTAATAATGTTACGTCACTCATTTTGTTTATCCTTTCTGTTCTTCGGTCTTGCTTTCATCCTTGGATACGTTCTTTTGGAATGACAATATTTTCCACTTTTCATTTTCTTTTACCAATATGTATTCTTGGAATGACTTCGTATAATTTCCGTTTTCCTTCATAAAGTAAGCCATCTGCACATAGGCGCAATCCTGGTTCTGAATCGTTTTATATTTGACTGAACTGCCTTTATCTACTGTATAATTGGCTATTTTTCTCTTTTGTTTATTAAATTCCTTGATTTCTGCTTTTAAACTGTCACGCTGCTCCTCAAATGAATTCTGGGAAAGCAGACTATTGCTGTACAGAAGACGCATCTGATTTAAAAGTTCATCAAACTGCTTGTCCGACATATTGTTATTATAAATGCATTGATTCATTCTGCCAAATAATTTCAATACTTCCGTCGGAGTATCCGGGTATCCTACCTCCAGATCTTTATTGATCAGACGCTCTGCTTCGGACGTGGTACTGCTGTCTGTCGTTGTATCCTGCTTTTCCTTATGCGCATAGAAAAACGCAATTGCAACCACGATAAGAAGTCCCGCAAAAAAAGCGAAACTTGTAATATTTTTTGCCAGTTTCTTTGCCGGTGCCGGCTGTGTCTGCTGGATATGTCTTTTGGGCATTCTACGTTCCATCAAAATCCCTCCTTTACTCCTCAAAACCAATTTCGCGAAACTTGCGATCCTTTCCCGGATAGGCATTCGGGAATATTTTCCTTACATCCCCCATATAATTTTCAGGATATATCAATGATGGGCTGTAATGCGTCAACCAAAGTTCTTCTACATTCGCCCGTTTTGCCAATTCTGCCGCTTCATAAAAAGTCATATGTTTCTTCTCTTTTGCACTTGCAATCTTTTCTTTTTCCCCATACATCCCTTCACATATAAACAGGTCTGCCCCTTGTGCACAGTCTACAATTCGGTCTACCGGGCGGCTGTCTGTACAATACGTCACTTTGATTCCTTTGCGTTCCGGACCAAGGACCTGATATGCATAATATGTAACTCCGTCCACCTCGACAGAATCGTTTTTCTGCAGCGCACTCCATGCTTTCATAGGGATCTGGTTTGCCTTTGCTTTTTCCACATCAAATTTCCCGCTACGTGGGATCTCAATCGTATATCCATAGCATACCACATTATGCTTCACCTTAAAAGCATGAATATGATATCCCTGGCAGATAATATCTTCTTCGTCCCCCGCAATCTCGTGAAAACGAATTTCAAAAGGAAGCCCCTGTGCGATAACAAGAAGGGACGCCACCACTTTTTTCAGGCCTTTCGGACCTATGATCAGGATTGGTTCACTCCGCTCCGCATTTCCCATCGACAATAAAAGCCCCGGCAGACCACTGATGTGATCACCGTGAAAATGCGTAATACAGATTGTATCAATCGGATGAAAACTCCATCCCTGTTCTCTTATGCTGACCTGAGTTCCCTCTCCGCAGTCAATCAACAAACTACTTCCATTATATCTTGTCATCAGCGCAGTCAATGCCCTTTTCGGCAAAGGCATCATGCCACCTGCACCAAGCAAACAAACATCTAACACACAAATCCTCCTTCTAATCCATCACCATCGTCTTTTCCTCCACTTCCACAGGAATTGCAAACGATTGTATCAAGCGGTCATAACATTCTTCGCACAATGCAAAAGAATGCACCTGAAGATCTTTTTTTGAAAAGAATCCCCAGTCTTTCTGCACTGTCAGTATATCTTCCCGCAGGATATCATTTTCATATTGAAGTGCTCTTCCGCATTGATTGCAAAAATTATACTTCTTCATCTCTTATCACTCCGCTCGTTCATAAAATACTCTTTTATTATAGCGGATACGGTTAAGAATTTCCAGTTGTAAAAATTTCTAAAAATGACGGATTATGTATTTTTTTCTTCTCGCTCTCTCTCTGCCTGTGACTTTCGCAGATAGACCGGGCCAAATTTTTCGGCAGGGACAACTTCACCTTTCTGATATAAATATTCTCCAATCAAAGCAATACTTGCCGCACTTTGGTATCTTCTTGCCGGAATCATAAGACGGCAATTGTCACCTAGTGTTTCCTTTATTACTTTTTCAAAAACAGGCACGCCATCTCCCAAAAATACAATCGTTTTGCCTGCCGCTGCCTCACGGGCGCGCTCCAGTGCTGTTTCAATCGGAACAACATCCGGCCCCATAAGTTGCTCTGGTATCTCCAGTGTAGTTTGGTATACCGCCGTATAAACTTGGTTTCTTCTTGCATCCATGATCGGGCAGACAATCTGTCCCGGCATCTCGACATTCGCAGCGAGCCCCATCAAAGATGACACCGGAACGATTGGAATTTTCAATGTCCATGCGAGGCCTTTTGCAATCGACGCCCCGATACGCAGTCCGGTAAACGATCCCGGTCCTTCGGAGACAGCAACCGCATCCAATTCTCCCGGCTTCACATCTGCCATCGACATCATCTCGGAGATCATAGGCATGAGTGTCTGGGAATGTGTCTTTTTATTATGTATCTGATACTCGGCCGTTACAATGCCGTCTGACATAAGAGCCGTCGCCGCTACCAGACCGGAACTATCGATTCCAAGTATTTTCATGATTCTCTGTCTCCTTCCTTGCCGCACGTAATACGGCGGTAGTCGAATCCTTTTTCAAGATCCTTTTCAATCCAAATATTTTCACAGGTATCCGGCAGAATTTCTTCGATCCGGGACGGCCATTCGATCAGGCAGACCCCGTCTCCAAACAAATACTCGTCGATACCAATATCATACATTTCTTCCACATCGCCGATTCGGTATACATCAAAATGATAAAAAGGAAGTCTTCCTTCCATGTACTCCTGAATCAGCGTAAAAGTAGGGCTGGTGATCGGTTCCTCGATTCCCAGTCCCTCCGCAAAGCCCTTGGTGAATACCGTTTTCCCCACTCCGAGATCTCCGTGGAGAAGGTAGATATCACCGGCTTTTGCCTGCATACCAAACTGTTTTCCGATCATAAATGTATCTTTTTCGGAAAAGCTTTCCATTTCTTTCTTTTCTGTCACTGTCTATGCCCTCTCTTTTCAGCCTTTGCTTTTTTTCTTAACCATTGTCGCAATCTCTGCATAATGACCGTCGCATTCCTGTGCCGGAATAATCAGGGCTGAAACCGAATTCATATAAATATACATCGCTTCTTTTGTCGAGATCACCTTGCGGATCTGTTTCCATTCTATATTTGCAGTCCCGGCGATATTTTTCACCTTAATTCCTTCTTCGGAAAAAATATAGTGGAATGGTTTGCGGAATGCACCACTTTTTAATTGGTTCCATCCTTTCAGCAAAATGCCAAACGGCTGAATTACAGTAAACATCGCTCCCAGAAATACAAGGATCACCCGCTGGGAAACGGCAAATTCTTTCCAAAACACAATCAACCCGAGGATTGCCGCAAAACTGATCAAAAGTCCTGCCACACCTCCCGCACGCAAAAAGTTATTGCGGATCAAAAAGCGGTCTAACGTCTTTTTATCTAATTGAACATCAATCTCATATCTTTCTTCCATTGCTTCTCTCCATTTTTCTTTCTATTGTAATGAACCTGCACAAAAAAATCAAGGGGTGTCATTGACTTTCTATAACAAACGCCATCCCTGATGATACTTGTTCTTCAATGTCATGCCTGCTGCCTTTCCCCAGCCAAGCGGAAATCCATCCACACAGACAAGGTACCAGCCTCCCGGCTTTTTCCCTTCATCGACAATCTGTTCCGGCTGTAACGAAATGGTTTCCCCTTTCAGATACCGAAATACTTCTTCGTCATCTGCCGAAAATTCCACCCGCTTTTTATAATCTTCCCGTTTGAGTGCCATGGCAAGCGACTGGCTTGGCTCAAATCTCTTTTTCTTCATCTCGCCCATAAACAAACCGCTGCGCAAAAACCGCAGTCCTTTCATATCCGGAAGTTCTTCCGGCATATAATAGATCATGCCGTTCTTACTCTCCAGACGTTCCGGGTCAAAAACACGGTTCATCTGTGTTTGAAATTCTTCAAACAATTTCTTCTCTTCGCCTTTTAGGCCTTTTCTCTTTTGCGAAAAATGCACTTTTTTCGATGCCGCCTTTTCTCCTTTTTGCAAAAGGGCAAGAAAATGTCCTTCGCCATCCAGTTTATGCGGAAACATTCTGACACATTTCTCCAGTTCCTTATTTTCACTGTCGATCCACGCGGGATTTCCTTTGACAAAACCGGAATAGCCTTCCATGTCTACCAGTTTCAAGGATGGATCCAGTGACAGCAAATATTGTACACTTCCCTCATCCTCCAGCGGAGAAAAAGTACACGTAGAATACAAGAGCATGCCGCCTTCTTTCAACATTGGCACCGCCTGTTCTAAAATTTCTCTCTGCAGTTTGGCGTAAAATTCCGGTCCATTCTGTTCCCACGCTTTTACCATCGCGGGATCCTTTCGGAACATTCCTTCGCCGGAACACGGAGCATCGATAAGAATCTTATCAAAAAAGCCGGTAAAATATTCTGCCAGTTTTGCCGGATACTCTGTGACGATAAAACTGTTTTCCACGCCAAATAATTCAATATTTTTGAGTAGTGCTTTTGCCCGTTTGCTGCTGATATCATTGGCGATCAATAACCCGGTTCCGTGCAATTTTGCTCCCAATTCTGTCGCTTTTCCACCGGGTGCCGCACAAAGATCAAGCACCACATCCCCTTCTTCTACCGGAAGACGGGACGCCGGTGTCATCGCACTGGGATCCTGAAGATAATACAAGCCGGCAAAATAATAAGGGTGTTTCGATGGCTGCTCTTTTTCGTCATAATAAAATCCATTGGAAATATATGGAATCGGTGTAAGTTCAAATGGTGTGATTTTCAGGAAATCTTCCACTGAGATTTTTGCCGTATTCACACGCAGCCCGTATTTTCTTGAAGCGTCCATGGAAGCGAGATACTCTTCGTACTCGTCTCCAAGCATTTTCTTCATCTCATCACAAAATTTGTCCGGTAAGTACATGGTTCTATTCCTTTCTTATAGTTCAAATCCATATGGCAGCAGCTGGCGTAACTTCAAAATCTCATACTTCTCTTCCGAGGTCGCAAGAATCACTTCAAAGGCATCGGGATCGCAGAATTCCTGCATGACTTGCAGACACACGCCGCAAGGAGAAGTCGGTTCCAAAACGCTGTCTTTTTTTCCGCCCACGATGGCAATGCAGCAGAACTCCTTCTCGCCTTCGCTGACCGCCTTAAAAAACGCCGTCCGCTCCGCGCAGTTCGTCGGTGTAAATGCCGCATTTTCAATATTGCAGCCCTGATATATTTTTCCCTCTTTTGTCTGCAGTGCTGCCCCTACCGCGAAGCCGGAATACGGGCAGTACGATTTTTCTCTGGCTTCCATCGCCAATTTAATCAATGTCTTCATAGGATCACACTCTCTAATTCAAATAACTGAAGAAACTATTTCCATTGTCCTTAAATAGTTTTTCCGCCTGCGTTCTCTTATACGTTTCTGCTTTGCCGGATGCCGGGTTATAAACGGTTATATTTTTCGTGTCATATCCGCTTATCACTACAGCCGTAGAATTCCCGGTTGCCGCAATTACATATTTGTTATTGCTCACAAAATACAACACCTGCTCTAGTGTCGCTCCGGTGAGGTTTACCGGTTCTTCCATGTACTGCGCAAGCATTGGATAGATTGCTGATTTTTTCTTTGACAGGGCCGCAGCATCCACGGAAATATGATTTGCTTTCAAAACCATGGATACACAAGCTGCAAAACCGGAAATCTGTCCCTGTGCTTTCTGCATCTCGATTCCGGCGATACTGTTCATCAAAAAGCTTCCGCTGCGTTCCCATACCACATGATGGGTTCGGGAAATAACAACGCCCATCTGCTCATCTGCTTTTTGGATTGCCGGTACAGGTTTTTCGTATGCTTCTGTAATCTTTCCAAGGGCATAAACATAATACTGTGGCACCTGAATCTCGTCCAGATGAACGGCTCTTGCGCTGGTAAGAATCTGCTCGTCCGCCACTTCGTAAGATGGCACTTTGTCAATTGTAAAGCTTGCCGGAAAGGCGATGTACCATTCCGTCTGTGCCGCCGAGGTAACTCTCGATACCAGCTGATACGCACTTACCTGTGATTCCGTCTGATTTAAGATGCTGTCATCGGAAATCTTTTTGTATAATTTTTTCCCTGTCTTTTTTACTCGGGAAAGGGTCATAACATTTCCCTGCACACTGACTTCCTGCACATAAACATTTTTTTGTTCATATATCTTTACTGCATTTCCTTTTTCATCAGCAATCACAATTTTATAGCAAGGTGCAATTTCCTCGTCTACCGATTTGGATGCAACATCACTTTTATTGACATAACCATAAATCACTTTATCATTGATCACACCAAGTAGGCGAATATAACACCCCTCGGCTTCCGGTTTCAATACCGTTTTTTCCTCGGTTTCCAGATTGAAGACGGTCAATTCATCTCCGTATCCTTTTTCCAGATTGTCAGACCATGCAAAACAGTCGTATTCTACAACTTTGCCTTCTTCCTTTTTACTGATCCCCTGAATAATTTGAAAACTGCTGTTTGTTACATTTTCTGCCAGTTTTATCAAGCGGTGCGATTCCATATTATAAGCATATACCGTATTTGCAACGGCAAAATAATACACATTTTTTTCGCTAACATAACCATAGTTATTAAAATCTTTATTTAACTGCTGTTCCGTTGTATCAATCGGAAGATATACCAGTTCCTGAATCTGTTTTTCCTGTGCCGCATACTTGTATAATACGATGGCAACTTTTCCCTCATACTGTCCGCGCGGCACATAACCGGCCACGGCAAAATAAAGATTTCCATCGTTGTCCGTTTTCAAAAGACGCATCTGCGGCACCGCATTTTCACGGTATTCATACGATGCTTTTTCGCTATAAGACGAGTATAATTTGGTGATGGAATTTTTCTTTTTATCCATATCGTAGCAGTATAGATTGCCTTCTCTGGCAAAAAAGAGCTGCTTTGTCTTTTCATTGTTCATCAGATCCATCGTGATGTCATTGGTAATACCAATCTTTAACTGATTTTTCTGCACACTGGTAAGTGCCGCATCAAATACAGTCTCCATCGTACGTTCATAGTTCAGGAGATAACTGTTGCCGGAAGCATAGCGGATACGGTAAAATTCATTGACGCGGTATGTCTCTTTTCCCGTCGCTGTCGTTCCCTCAACATAATAATTCAATTGAAAACAAGCCGTTTCCATGTTATATTCTTTGATGATCGGCACCGGCTCAGACAGTTTCTTTGGTGAGATTTTTCCCCACGTCACCAGATTGCTGTCCGATTTAATGTTCACTTCTGCCAGCGAATCATTGGATGCCGTACCGTCAGGTTCTAAATAACGGCTCAATTCTTCTGCTTTTGATTTTGTAAACGTGTCCTTATGGAATTGCATTGCAAAATTCAGTTTTTCCTGCAAATAGGAATTGTCCATGTAATATTTCAATCTTGTAAAATAATGGATTTTACGTCCGGAATCTGTCGTCGCTGTTATAGAAAGCACATACTCCGTACTGGTCTTAAATCCATAATCAAATGTAATATCCACTTTTCCCGTCTCCTGGGATATCGCATTGATTTCCTTGTTTTCATATATTTCCAGTGTATCTTTGTCCACTACCTCGTATTCCATCTTTACAATCTTGGTATCTGCCCCGCCAAGCAGGATACTAATGCTCTTATCCTCGCCTATCGGTGTGATGGATTCGCGCACAATATTGGCATCGAGCACTCCGCTGTATCCATACAGCCTGTTCATCTCCACGCCCTGACTCTTTATCGTGAGATAAGGAAATGTCTCACTTCCTGCTTCAATTACTTTTCCCGTTTCATAACTGTCACTCTGCAGGCGGCTTCCAAAGAAGAACAGTGCCCCGCAGAATAATGCCATTAAAATAACTACTTTATAAATATATTTAACCATTTACATCCTCGATTCTAACTTCTTACTTACTTTCCCACATAGGAACAGTTTATCACAGTTCGTGAAACAGGGCAAGATGAGAAAACACACTTTTTTTATTCTTTCATATAATAAAGATAAAACATCGGTATAACGCCTCGGCTGCCAGAAAGGAATCCGTTATGAATACACCTATTTCTTCTTTTTATGACTACTTTCCCGGTCCGGCTCTGATCCCGGGAATGACCCCGATCCTCGGTGCCGGAAAACTGATGGAATTCGAAGATGATATTCAATATATGAAACAATTATACCCGGGAATGTGTAAGAAAATACTGCAGAATATCGAGGAGCACTGCGACCGCCTCGAATATGAGGGAAGTGTCTTGTTCGACTCCTATCCGGACAAAGTCACTCTGGAACGAATGGCAAAAGAAATCCTGTCTGTATCGCAGGAAGAAGGGGTTGCTCCTTCCGACGACCTCCTCGCTGTAACAGCGATTCTTCTCTATCAGGAAATTGTATATCGGAGAACACGTTACCGAAGCCGCAAACGCCTGTACATGTAAAAAAGCACTCCCCTGAGAACCTTCTCTCGGTATCTCAAGGGAGTATAAACTTGTCTTATTTTATGCACTCTTCGTAAATGCAATTTTCACAAAATCACTGACTGGCATCGGTTTCGCAAAAACAAATCCCTGGATGTAATCGCAGTCCATCTCTTTCAGATATTCGACCTGGGATCGGATCTCCACACCTTCCGAAATCGTCTGCAAATGCAGATTCTGTGCCAGATGAAGAATGCTGTTTATGATATCTTTGCCTCGCTTGTCCTCTTCTGTCTCGATAAAGAATACGCGATCCAGTTTCAATGCATCTACTTTGATATCTTTTAACATGTTCAAAGAAGAATATCCACTGCCAAAATCATCGATGGAACAACGCAGTCCCGCTTCATGAATCTTATTCACAAGATCCGTCATCATAGAGATTTCATTAAAGAATAAGGACTCTGTCAATTCAATCTCAATACTTCCTTTCGGCACATCATATCGTTCTAAAATTTCCTTGTAACGGTCAAAAAAGTTTGGTACCAGAAAATGTCCACGCGACATATTGACCGAAACCGGGATGATCCGGTATCCGTTTTTGTGCCAGGATTCTATCATTTTACAAACCTGCTCGAACATATATAAATCCAGCTCCACGATAAATCCATTTTTTTCAAATAACGGAATAAATTCTCCCGGAAAAATCATCCCCTCTTCCGGAGATACCCAACGAACAAGTGCCTCTGCTCCGGCAATCGTCTCATGAGTAAGTTCATATTTAGGCTGAAGATACGGTACAAATTCTCCATTTTTCAAAGCCTGTTCCATCCGCATCTCCAGATGTTTTTCACGTTCCAGTTTCTGATGTTCTTTTTCATCATAAATGCCTATTTTCTTTAAATGCTGCGGTAACTGCAATGTTTTTTTCAAGGCAAGATTGGCTCTCTCCAGCATCGCGGAGACAGGCATTTCCTTATCTGTAACAAGATAAACTCCAAAACACAGACGTAATCCATAAGAAACTCCCTGCTCATCACATAAATGACCAAGCTGTTCATTTAAACGATTCAATCTATGTTCCAGTTTTTTCATGGAATGAAAGCGCAAAAGCATTCCAAAATTATCTGCCATAATTCTGCCGGACACCTCATCCCAACTGAGTAGTTCGTTGTCGATCACTTTATGAACCTGGCGCAGCACTCGATCGCCTTCTTCATCGCCATATAATTCATTAACCAATTTGAAACGATCAATATTTGCATAAACAAGGGCAAACTCTCCGCTTCCCTGCAACAGAATCCGTGCAATTCTCTCAAATTCCCGTTTATTTTTTCCTCCGGTAATGTCATCTACTCCTGTTTTTTGATAAAACAACACATATTTTACCACAATCGAAAATGCGATGATTGCTACAGTAAATGCCATTAACGCAATTCGCAGCGATGTATTTGACACATTCATCAAGGCAACGTATAAGAAAAAAACAAGCGCCGCACCAAGCACGACGTCCCATACTACCATGCCTATTATATTCCGCCACTCATACAGTTTAGAGCGGATTCGTTTCACTAACAATTCATTCATCCCTCTTTCATCTTTATTTACATTGTGTATTATACCCCAATTATCCCAAAATTACAAGTTTCTTCCTCAATGTGCTTCAAAGACCACTTCTTTAGATTTATTTTCAACTTTTATCACAACATACGGAAAACTCGGCTTTTTCAAAACTATTTCTTCTTTTGATGGACCTCTTAATTCTGTGTTAAGAAAAATTTTATCCTTTGTTTCCGTCAATTTTTTAACCAGTATACTGTAGCCCCCTGTCTTTTGTTCGCCGTAACCAACTGCCATATACAGATAGGTGCCATCCTGATATGTCATTTGAAACGGATTTATCTTTTTCTCCTCCAGATTTTTCAAAAATTCTTCCGGGCAGTCCCGCGTAGCGACAACAGTATAATCACATTCCGTCCCCTCTTCTTTCTGTCCGGTCGATGTCTGTCCACAGCCACAGAGGACCACCACTGTCATCATACAGAGGACAAGCAGCACAGCCATCTTGATCTTTCCATTTTTTCCCATAATTATTTCCCTTTGCTTTTCTTTACTTCATGTATATGCCTGCCCGCGGGAAGATATGTCTTGCCGTTTGAGCCGGCCGGATGTATAATAAATAACAGGCTTTACAAGCCAACCGTTATATACAGAAAGGAATCAGAACAATGGAAAATTTTCTTTACAGTTTAAATGCCACACTTCCGATCTTTTTGATCATGGTGCTCGGCAAAGTATTATTTCGACTAAAAATCATCAATGAAGAATTTACAAAATCCGCGGATAAATACGTTTTTTACGTAGCCCTTCCCGCCCTTGTTTTCAAGGATCTGACGGAAAATAATATCCGTGATTCCTTTGATTTAAACTATGTGTTGTATTGCTTTTTTGTCACTTTGTTTGTCATATTAATTCTTTGGTTTCTGACCGAAAAATTTATGAAAAACGAATCGGAAAAGGGGGCCTTTATTCAGGCTTCTTACCGAAGCAGTGCCGCGATACTCGGACTTGCCTTTATTGATAATATGTATGACAGTGCCGGTATGGCGCCTTTGATGATCATCGGTGCCGTTCCATTGTTTAACATTTTTGCCGTGATCATTTTGACGATTAAGGGGGACAACGGCGAACATCCGGATGTAAAACATACGATAATAAACATTTTTAAAAATCCGCTCTTGCTGGGAATCCTGATTGCCCTTCCGTTTGCCTTTTTGGATATTCATTTCCCAACATTTGTCAACAAGGGGATCTCTTATCTGGCTTCCACCGCTTCTCCGCTGGCACTTCTTTCCATCGGAGCCGGATTTGAAGGAAAAAAGGCGATCAAGAAAATACGCCCTACCCTGCTTGCCAGTTTTATTAAATTGATCCTGCTGTGTGCCATCTTTCTTCCGCCGGCGATCTATATGGGCTACCGCCGCCAGGAACTGGTCGGCATCCTCATCATGCTTGGCTCACCGGCAACGGTATCGTGCTATATCATGGCAAAGAATACCGGAAATGATGTCGTTTTGACAAGCAGCGTTATCGTATTAACTACACTGCTTTCGTCCATCACTTTGACCGCGTGGATCTTTGTATTAAAAAGCATGGGCGTTCTCTAAATTTTCATTGCAGATTGCCCGAATGTATTATATAATATAAGTAGTTATGTACATCAGTACATGGAAAGTATTATCGGAGCATCTTACGCTCCGGACAGGAGGATTGTATGAGTAATTGGAATAACTTAGACACTTTGGATTCTTACAAAGCATTGTCTCAAAAAGAACAGGTAAATCTCGCAGATGTTATGTCAGGAGAAAACGGCGCAAAACGTGTACAGGCTTATCAGGTACCGATGGCTGCCGGTCTTTCTTACAACTATGCTTCGAAGCAGGTAAATGATGACATCCTGAAGGCTCTTTCCTCTTTGGCGGAAGAAGCTGAATTGGTAGAAAAATATAAAGAATTATACAACGGTGCCGTGATCAATACCGGTGAAAAACGTCTCGTGCTTCACCAGCTGACACGCGGACAGCTCGGCGAAACCGTTACTGCTGACGGCGTTGACAAACGTGAATTTTATGTCAGCCAGCAAAAACGCATCGCTGATTTTGCAAACAAAGTTCACAATGGTGAGATCACCAATGCTGCCGGTGAGAAATTTACGACCGTAGTTCAGATTGGAATCGGCGGAAGTGACCTCGGTCCCCGCGCAATGTATATCGCTCTTGAAAACTGGGCGAAAAAGAATGATACTTTTAAAATGGACGCAAAGTTCATCAGCAACGTAGATCCGGATGATGCCGCTGCTGTATTAAAGGCAACGGATGTTGCTCACGCGATTTTCGTTCTCGTTTCCAAATCCGGTACAACATTGGAAACATTGACCAATGAATCTTTTGTAAAAGATGCTTTGAAAAAAGCCGGTCTGGATCCGGCAAAACATATGATCGCTGTTACCAGCGAAACTTCTCCTCTTGCAAAGAGTGACGATTATCTGGCTGCCTTCTTTATGGATGACTATATCGGAGGACGTTTTTCCTCAACTTCCGCAGTCGGTGGAGCCGTTCTTTCTCTTGCCTTTGGACCAAACGTGTTTGCTCGTTTCTTAAATGGTGCTGCCGAGGAAGATGCACTTGCGAAAAACGAAGACCTTCTGAAGAACCCGGCAATGCTTGATGCTTTGATCGGCGTTTATGAAAGAAACGTTCTTGGCTATCCGGCAACCGCTGTCCTTCCATATTCACAGGCTCTCAGCCGTTTTCCTGCTCATTTACAGCAGTTGGATATGGAATCCAACGGAAAGTCCGTAAACCGCTTTGGCGAGCCTGTCTCCTATCCAACCGGTCCTGTCATTTTCGGTGAACCGGGAACCAACGGACAGCACTCCTTCTACCAGCTGTTACATCAGGGAACCGACATTGTTCCTCTCCAGTTCATCGGTTTTAAAAACAATCAGTTAGACACCGATGTGGATATCCAGGGCAGCACAAGCCAGCAGAAACTGTGTGCTAACGTAGCCGCACAGATTGTTGCATTTGCCTGTGGTAAAAAAGATGAAAATAACAATAAAAACTTCGAAGGCGGCCGTCCATCGAGCATTATCATCGGCGACCAGCTGACACCGGAGACACTTGGTGCCCTTCTGGCTCATTTTGAAAACAAAGTAATGTTCCAGGGATTTGTATGGAATGTCAACAGTTTTGACCAGGAAGGCGTACAGCTCGGTAAAGTGCTTGCAAAGAAAGTGCTTGCTCATGAGACCGACGGTGCTTTGAAAGTTTACAGTGAGTTACTGAACATATAAGTAACTATTCAGGTCCGATGTGCAAAAACAATGTATTTTCGTGCTTGTACGTAAAAAACATTGTTTTTCTGCACATTGGATCTAATAAGGTCCCCCTCCCCACATGAGCATTTTTAGCCTTGTCAAAGGCGAGAAAGAACACGAAGTGTTCGAAATGCGAATGGAGGGGACCCTGAATAGTTACTGAACATTTAATATTGGGGGCTGAAAAATCAGCTCCGCTTTTTTTCATTTTATACTTGACAAATCGACAAAAAAACTGTATGATAAATAAGTCGGTGTGTTTACCGAAACAATTTCATATAGGGGCATAGTTCATCGGTAGAATAAGAGTCTCCAAAACTCCAGAGCTGGGTTCGATTCCTAGTGCCCCTGTTACTTAGGCAGGATTACACAGACAGAGTGATGTGGAATCCTGTTTTTGTATTTACGTTATGAACTTTGGAATTTGTTTCCCGGTGGTAAAACTCAAACACCATTTGATAGCATTGTGATAATTGTATGGTATAATGAAATCATATTCAGATGACCGCTGAGTCAGGAAAGGAGTTTCATTATGTTTAGTATGCAGGAAATTGGAAGAAATGCTGGAGACTTGTGTTCATGAACTGATTCATTATTACTGGTTTCATAAATGGAATGCGCTGTTTAAAGACCAACACGCATCCTCCCTCGTCTGGTCTTTTTCTGAAATAGCCATTGATGCCTTATTTTTTGAAACACCCCTGAAAAAATATTGCGTAAGCCAGCATCCGGCACATGATCATTTTTATGAGGAATCTTACAAAGATCAAAATCTGATGGAATATTTCAGAAAATTATATCGGGATCATTCCATAGCAGACTTCATGCGTCTGGGGATAGAAGATGTACTTGCCTGCAATGGAATATTTTGAATCATAGATTGACATAAAGGAAATGTAATGCTATTATAATAGTTAGAAAGGTACTACCGATAGACGGTTAGCCTGATAAATCTAAATGGTTAAGAATGACCGCTCAGTTTGCCAGAACTATGGGCGGTCATTTTGTGTCCTGCTATCTCTCCTGCCGAAAGAATAGCCAACACTAAAACAAGTCAGGCACAAGCTGATAACAGCTATGAATCCTTCGATTGTGAGCATGAGCACACACCTCCTCAAACGAATTTCCCAAAAAGGATTTCTATGTAAACAGAGCTAAAACTCTCTGGAGGAGGCTAACCGCCTACCGTATATGGCAGCACCTTAAATATATTACGTCAAACACACGTTTGATTTTTAAGTATAATTTCACATTTTATCACAAAACTACCCCTGTCGCCCACTGACAACAGGGATAGTTCATATCAAGCCGTACTCTATGCTTTTGTCTTCTTAACTGTTTTAACCCAAGGGCCATTAGCCTTTCTCTTGCCTTTTCTTATCGTAGCACGAATCCGGATATAATATTTCTTATTTTTCTTAAGACCTTTTATGGTTTTCGTTCTCAAAGCCGCTTTCTTAATGGTAATCTTCTTTGGTTTTTTGAAATTCTTATTCAGCGAATATTGAATTTCATAACCGGAAGCACCCGGTGCTTTTCTCCAAGTAAGTTTCAATGCCTTTTTCAAAGCTCTTGCCTTAAACGATAATACTTTCTTAAGTGTTATGTTTGTGCTGACTGATGTTGGATTCTGATTATCCGCTGTCGGTTTGTATGTTTCAGCCGGCACTTGTGACGGTATGATATTTGTATTCGCTGGTGGCTGCAATGTGGAATCCGGCATAGCAGCAGGTGTTGTTGTCGGTGTCGGTGACGGAGTTGCCGGTGTATCATTTGCAGTAACCGCCTCTGTTCTAACCGGAGTAGTATCCACATTCACCGTTTCCCCTTTGTAAAGCGCAAGGTAAACCGTATTGTCACTCTCATCATAATCACCACCATCTGCCTTTATAACCAGTGGCAGGTACGCCGCATCGTTCTCATCGTACACGATATCTTCCGCCGGTACAGAAAGATCAACCTTCTTTGTATCGCCGGAAGTATAAGAAACATTATCTTCTTGTGCAAGGGAAACACTTTCCTCTACATCTTTGTATAACGTTATTGTTCCCGCTGCATCCGATGTTCCTTTGTTCTCGACAAATGCCGAAACCGTAATCACACCATCCTTTTCAGATGCTGTGGCATTTACCGCAAGATTGGAAGATGCCAGATATTCGGATACGGTATGATCGGACTGCTGTACTTCATCGTCAGCCCATACGCTGATCATTATATTCTGCCCTTTTTCAATGCCCGTCAGATCTACATAGGCTGTCTCAGCAATCATCTCTCCCGGTAGCAAATTAACTTCGATTTCCTTCTCGGTCTCCGTACCGTCTTCTGCTTTCACTTTGACATGAATGGTCTTAATCGGCAAATCTCCTTTGTTCTCATATACAAAATCAATTCCTGTTTCCCCGTTATTCGCTTCCAATTCATTGACCTGTGCGCTTAGCAAAGATGATTCCATGCTCTCTTCTTTGGCATAATATGTCAGTGCGTGGATTGCATCCTGTGGATTCTCTTCATTGGCAACCAGTCGCCAATTCCCCTCAGAATCCAAAATCGGGGCAAGTACTCTTGCAATATTAGCGGATGTATCAAAAAGATTGATCGGATTGGTATAATGTCCATCGGAGCCCTTCATAGAGGCTTTTATGGTTCCTTGACCACTTTCGTCATCATACGCACTCCATACATACGCAGCTTTCTCACCATTGGAAACATAAACCGCATTGTTATCAAAATTCTGTTCACCTGCCATATCCATAGCAAGCTCATCATTTGCTATATCGTATCGGTATAATATTCCATTTACGACAGCCTGAATATTACCATCGCAATATTCCAACGACCCCACTGAGAGGTCGTCTTCCTCACCAAATGCCTCATTCAGATAATATTGATAATCTTCGTAGGTTGTTTTCAAGGAACGGATCCCATTTTGATCCGCTGTGCAATATGCCGTTTTCACCGTTCCGTTTACTTCAAATGTTTCATATTTTCCAATCACATCGTCTGTAGACACAAGGTCTGTCGTTTCATTTGTTTCATAATCCAAACATTTTATCGTATTTGTGCCACTCGTCTGATAAAGATCGCCATCATTACTTATATAAGCGATTTTGATTCCCGAGGATTGATCCACAAACTGAGGGAGCATATCACAATCCTCGTTTGTCGTCAGCTGCTTGATGTCTTCAAAGGTATCCGTTGTCTCATTAAATTTCGCAAAATAAATTTCTGCGCTTGTACCCATTTGTTCTAAAGCTGTATCCACATCAGAAGAAGTGATCTCTTTCTTTTGCTTCTGCCAAACTAAGCAAAGTTCATTATTAATGACTTTTAAATCCGCATATGAATCTCCAAAGCCATCATCATAAACAGCTTTCGGTTCAGACCAGCTTCCGTCTTGTAACACCGAATACTTTAATACACAACTATTGACAACGCTTCGAGAAGAATCGTAATCCTGCCATACCAGTACCTGTTTGTCGCCAATCTGTGCACTGATCGGAAGCGAAGATTTCAAAACTCCCTCCTGCAGCGTTTTTGCATTGAAACTGTTTAATGCTTTTGCTTTGCCACTCCATTTGGTCGTTTTCTTTGCGAAATCAGTCGACATCAATTTTGCCTTGCTTGAATTCTGCCCCTTAGAACCATTCACATTACCCAAGGTTGTCGACACGTCCCACAAGACTTTTTGGTAAGACGCCAAAGAAACCGTCTCATCAATTACAAATAGTAAAAACAAATTAACTGTCGCCTCTGCCTTAAAAGTTCCTTTGTTTCCCCACTTGTTCTGCTTTTTGGAAACCAGATCAATTGGCAGAGAACAGGCACCTTTCGCACTTAACGAAATGATTCCGTCAACTCCGTAACCTCCTGTCAGAGAAATGGATGGTATAAGTTTTAACGAACCATCCAGAGACATTATTTTATTCTTATTATCCCAAGACGGTCCCATCGACTGACTTATCTTTCCGTTCGCCTCAAATTTTAGATACATCGGCCCGATTGGGGTTACAAAACTCCAAGTTGCGCCACCTTTCCACGCCAGATCTCCGGCAACTCGTCCATCTGCTTTAATCAAATTTCCATGGGCATCATAGGTATTTTCAATATATCCCATTACAGACAACGTAGGTATTTTATTTCCTGACCAGCCTGAACAATGAATTGCCGAACTTGTTTGTGTTCCAAATAGGTCATCATACGTAAATAATTTATCATATTCTGACTTTATTTTCGATGCCTTATCACATGCCGCTTTATATTTCCCCCATTCAGATTCTTCGTTTAAGAGATCACTTCTTCCGATACCGATAGACCCTTTTACCGTGTACGTACCATCTGCATTTACCGTTTTCCGCAATTCTACCGGATATCTCGAGGATTTGAAAGACCATGAATCCGGGAAAAACTGTGAAACTCCACTAGAGGGATCGGCAGCTCCTGACTGGTCTTCCCCAATGACCAAGCTTCCACTCGTGCCTTCTGCCGGGGCATCCGATGATGTGTCCGGCGTGAGTGTTACGATTGGTTTTTTGGTCGGAATCGAATATGCTGTCGGGGATGGCATCGCCGTCGGATCGTCTTCCGTTCCATCGTCTATATCTATGGCACGTACTGTCCCTGCGTACTGCCATGAGGAAGAGGATAGATCAATATTCATAGCTGGGCGCACACCCCCCTCATCCTGATCAACAGGGCATCCACACCAGCCACCACAGACAGTCTCAACAGTAAAAGAGCAGTAGCTTGGTGTGCGAAGCCACCACCAGCAATATCCTCCGTAATTGTCGCCTCTCCAACACCCATTCTCTACTGCATATGCCGTAGCATCACAAAATCTCGTTTCACCGTACTCGTACCCTTTATCAATAAAACCGTACTTTGGATTTTCCACTTCTTGCTCTGAAAGAATAAAGATTTTATCCAAAGTAGTATTTCCCCCCTCGGTACCGTAATTAATACTATCTTCATTCACGACTTCCGTTGTCTTGATCGCAGACTTCTCTTCTGCATCAAAAGCAGCATCCAGAAAAGTACTGTTCAGCCATTGGCGAAGGGTACATGTCTCCCAAGTGACCTTCTCGTATGTTTCGTTATATCGCTGACAGTCCAATGCCTGATCTGCTACCACAAAGGCTTCATTTCCATCCACCGACAACACACGCCATTTAATCGGCTCTTTGGTACTGCTGTCGCTCTGATAATAATTACCAAGATAGATACAGTCCCAGACAGGAACCCCCTTCTCTATCCATGGATCAGATACCGTCTCTGCCGCTTTGGATACTTTGGTGCATGGTGGCAGCATTCCAATCATCATTGCGGCGCATAGAATCAGCGCCATAACTTTTTTTCTTGCGGTTCGACTATACATTTTCATCTTTTTTCTTCTCCTTCTTTCGTTAAAAATAATAAGTTATTTGGTTATACCCGCAACTTATTGTACCATATTGTATCATCGTCCGCAATGTATGTTTTTCCATTATCTCCCACTAAAATACACTTTCCCGGCTTCTAAACAACTGTTGCTGCAACAGGGTTCTTATGCTCATACACTATGTTTTGTTCTTTGGTATGCAGGGTAACCAGCGTCCAGCCCACAAAAAGAATATCTGCGAGCAGGAGAACCAGTCCCATACCAAACAATGCTTTTTTATTTGTCTTCATATTTCACACCTTATTTCACAAAATATTCCGGTTTCACAATATCCTGAATGCACTCCTGCGGAATGGTAAACTGGCATGCACCCATATACCCCGGAGCCACTTCATATTTGTCAAACAGCATCACCAGCTCGCCTTTTCCATTGATATAAAAATCCGCATCTTTTTCCACGCCCTGCCAATTCATATCTTTCATATCAATAAAATATATTTTCTGCTTGTCGTCTTTCATTTGCTCACGCATCTGGCGTTTTATTTCTTTCGTCAATGCCGTGCGGTAATCGGCATTGTCTTTAAAAATGTCTTTTAATGTGATGCATTTTCCGGTCTTCTTATCCAAATGATACACTTTTGTCTCGTTACTCGAAGAATTTAATTGAACCACCGAATTGATCTTCAAGGAAAATAAACGATCATTGTTCGTAACCACTTCATAATCCGTCGTCAAATTTTCACGGCCTTTTCCCTTGGTAGCCTTTACATCTTTTTGGTACTCATCAATGATTTTGTCCGTGTACGCTTTGATCTGATCATTTAATTCTTTGCTTGCCTCCGCTTCTGTCTTCTTATCTTTTCCGGTAACTTTCACCTCCGGTATATGCACGCTTGCACTCATTTCTCCCGTCGAATCTTCAAAATCCCGGAAAGATACTATCTTTACAATATTTCCCAGCACCGGGACTTTACTCAACGCATAGGCTGCATTTTCATTAAAATGAAGCAGCAGACCAAATACCAGAACTGCCGCAGCAGCAACACTTCCAATGCGCACGATCCATTTCACACTGGAATTTCTCCCTTTCTCTGCCTTTTGTTTGCCCTCATTGATTCCCGTTTTTACACGCTCCTGCAATTCCTCCGGAATTTCGATATTATCATATGCATTCTTCATCGTTTCTTTTTTCATGATAAATTCTCTCCTTTCGTCATTTCGATTTCCAATTTCTGGATACTTCGATACAAGATTGATTTTACCGTATTCGTCTTTAATTTGAGAACCTCTGCAATCTCATCTATTTTTTTATCCTCGAAAAAGCGAAGAAGCACAGTCGCTTTTTCCTTTGGGTTTAATTTATCAAGTGCCCGTTTCAGATCCATATCCTCGTACGAATCCCACGAAGATTCGTGAATATAATATTCGGGATTGTCCATAGAGACTTCCTTCTTTTGCCGGCTCAGGAAATGTTTCCTCAACCAGCTGTCTTTTTTTCTTTGATTGCATATTGTCCCTCCTCTCTTTTCGTTTTACATAAGTTAGACGTCGGACAGGGCTAAAAAGTTGCATAAAAATAGAGCCGCCGCACAAATTATTTTTCTTTTGCACGACAAGCTCCTTTACATTTTATATTTTTACAATTTATGCCAGTTCCAACATTCGTTCCAATGCTACACTCGCCTTTTGGCTTACTTCTTCGTCCACAAACATTTCCGGTGCCATATTCGTAAGGGCCTGCTCTACTTTGTCCAATGTAATCTTTTTCATGTTTGGACAAAACTGACGGTGGCCGACATTGTAGAATTTTTTCTGCGGATTCTTCTGCTGCAATTCATAAAATACACCCATTTCCGTGCAAATGATGAATTTATCATGGTCGCTTGCCGTCGCATAATCAATAATTTCCGAGGTGCTTCCGATGAAATCCGAAAGTTCGAGTACATCCCACGTACACTCAGGGTGGGTCAGTACCAGCGCATCGGGATGAAGTTCTTTCGCTTCTTTTACATTTTCCGCATGAATGCTTTTGTGTACATGGCAGTATCCATCATGGAAAATAAACTCTTTTTCCGGCAGTTTGCTCGCCACATAGCGGCCAAGGTTATTGTCCGGGATAAAGAAAATGCGTTTGTTTGGCAGGGCTTTTACGACACGCAGCGCATTGGAGGAAGTCACACACACATCCGAGTGTGCTTTGATCTCCGCCGTAGAGTTTACATAACATACCACAGCGACATCTTCGTACTGCTCTCTGACCTCTTCGATCCGGCGGACATCTACCATATGTGCCATCGGGCAGTCTGCATACTCATCTGCCATGATAACACGTTTTCCCGGATTCAGTATCTTTGCGCTCTCTCCCATAAAGGAAACACCGCAGAATAATATGTTCTGATTTGGGATAGAAACCGCTTTTTTCGCCAGGAAAAAGGAATCCCCTACAAAGTCCGCAATTTCCTGTACCGCACCATCTACATAATAATGGGCAAGGATTACGACATCCTTTTCTTTCTGCATTCGTTTGATATTTTCAATCTGTTGTTTCTTATTTTCCATGTTCTCCTCATTCCTTTTCTTAGTGGATCAGCCTGCAAACTGACTATTATATAATGTAGCATAGAAACCGTTTTGTTGCAAGAGCTGTTCGTGATTTCCCTGCTCAATAATATGACCATCTTTCATAACCAGGATCACATCTGCTTCCTGAATCGTCGATAAACGGTGGGCTACGATGAAACTGGTGCGTCCCTGCATCATTTTTGAAAATGCCTGTTGAATATGAATTTCTGTTCGCGTATCGATGGAAGACGTTGCCTCATCCAAAATAAGCATCGGTGGCAGACAGAGCATAACTCTTGTAATACAAAGAAGCTGTTTCTGTCCTTGAGAAAGACTTCCACCGTCTTCTCCGATCACCGTATCATATCCGTTTTTCAAACGTTTGATAAAGCTGTGCGCATGGCTTGCCTTTGCCGCTGCGATCATTTCTTCTTCGGTTGCATCCGGTTTTCCCATACAGATATTTTCGCGGATGGTTCCCTGACGAAGCCATGTTTCCTGTAAAACCATACCATAATTGGCACGCAGACTGTGTCTGGTAATTTCCTGAATGTCCTTTTTGCTTACACGGATCGTACCGGAATTGACATCATAAAAACGCATCAGCAAATTGATGAGCGTCGTCTTTCCGCAACCAGTCGGACCGACAATGGCAATTCTCTGTCCCGGTTTTACCGACAAATTCAAATTTTCGATCAATTTCTGATCCGGTTCGTAGGAAAAATAGACATCTTCGAGATCCACTTCGCCGGTCGCCTGTTCAAGAACAACAGCATTCTCTGCGTCCGGAGTCTGGGATTTTTCTTCAATCAGTTCAAAAATTCGTCCTGCGCAAGCAATCGCATTCTGTAATTCCGTAACGACACTGGAAATCTCATTAAACGGCTTGGTATACTGATTTGCGTAACTTAAGAAACAGGATAACTGTCCTACTGTAATGCCTCCGTGGATGGCAAAAATCGCTCCGGAAATACCGACTCCGGCATAAACCAAACTATTGACAAAACGCGTCGCCGGATTGGTAATGGAGGAGAAAAAGATTCCCTTTAACGAACATTTACGAAGTCTTTCATTGATCTCGTCAAACTGTTCTTCGGCTCTTTTTTCATAACCAAAGGCTTTTACCACTTTCTGGTTGCCAAGTGTTTCTTCGATCAGTGCCGTCTGTTCGCCGCGCGTCTCGGACTGCAATTTGAACATTTCATACGTCCGCTTTGCGATAAAACTTGCGACAAAAAGCGAAACCGGCGTGATAACGACAACAACAAGGGTAATGCTGACATTGACACTCAGCATAAAAAGCAGTGTTCCGATGATAGTGATGATTCCTGTAAATAATTGGGTGAATCCCATCAAAAGTCCGTCCGCAAACTGATCTACATCTGCGATCACACGGCTTACGATCTCGCCGTAAGAATGTCCATCCAGATATTTCAGCGGAAGATCCTGCAATTTTTCAAACGCTTCGCTCCGGATATCGCGAATGACATTGTAAGTAATTTTATTGTTGCACACGTTCATGATCCACTGCGCCACCATTGTGATCGCTATAGCAATGGCAATTTTCATAAGAATCTGCGTAACTTTTCCAAAATCTACCTGCCTCGGTCCTACGATCACATCGACTGCGTTACCGGTAAGGATTGGGACATACAGTGTCAGTGCGACCGTGATGACGGCAAGCACCAATGAGCAGATCACGTAAAAGGAATATTTCTTAATATAACGAAGTACTTTTTTGATTGTTTCTTTCTGGCTCATTTAGCGTCCCTCCTTTCCAAATTGTGATTCGTAAATCTCCTGATAGACCTCACAGGACTTCAATAATTCTTCGTGAGTTCCCTTCCCTACCACCTCGCCATCGTCTAATACCAGAATCTGGTCTGCATGAAGGATCGATGCCGCCCTCTGCGACACGATAAAAATGGTCGTCTCCGGAAAACTCTTTCGCAATCCCATACGAAGCGCCGCGTCAGTCGCATAATCCAGCGCTGACGAGCTGTCATCTAAGATCAGGATTTCCGGCTTTTTCACAAGCGCTCTGGCGATCGTCAGACGCTGTCTCTGACCGCCGGAGAAATTGCGGCCTCCCTGCTCCACTTTGGCATCCAGACCATTTTCTTTCTTTTTCACAAATTCTTCTGCCTGCGCTACTTCTAACGCTTTCCACATCTCTTCTTCCGTCGCATCCTCTTTGCCCCATTTCATATTGGAACGGATGGAGCCGGAAAACAGAACCGCTCTTTGTGGCACGACAGCAATCTTTTCACGGAGTTTATCAATCGAATAATCCGCAATATTTTTTCCCGCGATTTTCACCTCACCGCTCGTGCAGTCGTAAAATCTCGGAATCAAATTCACAAGGGAAGTCTTTCCGGAACCGGTTCCTCCGATCACGCCGATCATCTGCCCTTTCTCAGCCGTAAAGGAAATGTCCGTCAAGGACTCCTCGCCGGCACCCGCATAACACAGACCGACATGTTCAAATTTTACTTCTTCCAAATTTTGTTCTACAGCAGTAGTGTCACCATCTTTCATGCTTGAACGAACTTCAAATACATCCTGCACACGGTTTCCACAAGCGATGGCTTTTGTCACGGTTATGATCAGATTGGCAAGTTTGACAAGCTCTACCAAAATCTGTGACATATAATTTACCAACGCGACAACGGCTCCCTGTGTGAGGATTCCGGCATCGACACGAAGTGCGCCCTGCCAGATGAGCGCAATGATCGCACCGTTGATAATGACATACGTGAGCGGATTCATCAACGCTGAAAATCTTCCAACAAACATCTGTATTTTATTCAAGGCACGATTGGCATCTTCAAACTGTTCTTTTTCTTCTGCTTCTTTATTAAAGGCACGGATCACGCGAACACCGGTAAGATTTTCTCTCGTAATGCCAAGCACACGGTCAAGACTTGTCTGCACTTTTTTATACAGCGGAATGCTGATGAGCATAACGCCAAATACGACGATAGACAACAGCGGAATGGCCACGACAAAGATGAGCGCCGCTTTTACGTCAATGGTAAATGCCATGATCATCGCACCAAATACGATAAACGGAGAACGCAAAAACAATCGCAGCACAAGATTGACACCGGACTGAATCTGGTTGATGTCACTTGTCATTCTCGTGATCAGACTTGTCGTACCAAGTGTATCGATCTCTGTATACGAGAGCGATTCGATATGTTTAAACAACGCCGATTTCAATTCGGTCGAAAATCCGACAGCCGCCTTTGCTGCAAAATACTGGGCCGTAAGTGATGATGCAAGGCCCACGACACCAAGCAGCACAAGCAAAGCACCCATCCACAATACATGTGGAGTATCGTGTCTTGCAATTCCCTTATCAATGATCGACGCCATAACAAGCGGCACTAACAATTCAAAAGAGGCTTCCAATAACTTGAATAATGGTCCCAGCACCGACTCTTTCTTATAATTTTTCAAATATGTGAGCAATTTCCACATGTTGCTTATCTTCCTTTCTATATTTACTTCACAGTAACTGACTGCTCCGTATCAATCCATTTTCCTTCGTAATAAAGAGATATATGATAAGTATCTTTTTCCATGCCGGAAAGCGGAATGGCAATGGCATAACGCTGATTTTTCTTTTCTTTCATTCCTTTTCCCGCACTGCTGTAATCCATCTGATAGCATTTTCCTTTTCCGGAAAATTCCAGTTTCGTCACTGTATGATCGTTTGCTGTCATATAAAGCATCGACTGATAAAGTTGAAATGATACATTCACTTTTTTCTTTACCGCCTTCTGCGCCGATTCTTTTTTTTCTTTTGGTGCCTGCAGCGTACCAAGAATGGTCTCGCTCTTTTCCGGCATCGCCGTGCTAAGATCGTTCCAGTTAAAATTCATCTCATAACCGCGGTAGAAATATTTTTTTGCCGAATATTGATTCAATACCGCCCCGGTTTTGTAGTCGTATTCATAGATCATACCCTTCTGCCCCTGAATGAACGGATGCAGATATCCCCCAAAGGAAAACATCCGGTCTTTCTCTTTGTCATACGCGCAATTCGATGTAATAATCGATTTCACACTTTTAAACAGCTTATCCTGGCGCACTGTCATTTTCTTTTCATTGATCGTATAAACCGATACATAAGAATTTGGATCGTCGTCCCAAAAATCCACTTTTCTCTTGGTCTGCCAATGATTATCATACAGCATCACATGAATTGTGTCCGGATTGCCATCCAGATCATATGGAATCTCATAAACGCTGTGTTGCTGAAAATGCCATTTGATATCGCCCTGTGGCTTCAACACCAGATCTTCCTGCTCGGTTCCTTCGAACATCTCCGGATTTGCAAGAATCCATTTTATCTTCTTCGTATCCCAGTCCACTTTTACTGCCGAATGCAGATTTCGCGGCGAAAGCAGGACACTATGGTCTTCTTCTTTATAAGAGACGGTATTCAAATGCGCCCAATCCACTTTATTTCGATAGGTCTCATCAAAAATTTCTTTCATATCCAGTTCTTTTACCGTTGCTCCGGTCTTACGATCAATCTCAAGGACAACGTCCTCGGTATGCCCGGCGATCGAACTTGACAACACAAATAAATTGCCGCCCGGTTCTTTTTCAATGACTTCATGGTGAATTCCGTTTTTCACATAATACTGGCGGTAGATCCGTCCGAGATAATCCATTTCATACATCGAAGTTGTATGCGGCTTTTCTTCTGTCGGTGTCTCCGCCTCATCCGTCTGATAGATCAGCCGTTTGTCCGCAAGCGGAAATACGCCGTAAGAACCTGTCGTCATCGTAATATACCAGCGGATATCTCCCGCCTCGTCGTAAGCAAATGGATATTTTGTCGTTTGACCGGAAAGAATAGTCAGTTCATACGCAGATGCCATTCCTTTTTTCTCTACTTTCACAGCATCCTTTAATTCCTTCGGAAGCTCTTTGGTCTGAATGATTACTGTTTTTGTCTTCTTTTTTCCATTCTTATCTACGCAGGAAAGATGAACCTTATTTTTTGCATTCGGATATAACCCCACAACCGGAATCCGATGTTTCTTCGTCGTTTCAAATTTTGCTGTAATATCTGTCTCTTTTGTCTTCCCGACTACTGTCATGGTTACTTTGCAGGCACCCTTCGTCTCAAATAAAATATAAGCTGAAAGTGGTGAATTTCCATAAGGATTCAAAAGAACTTCCGGATTTTCCCAGGAGGTTTTTTCATACTCCAGCATTTCTTCAATCTCTTTGTCTTTTTTATAAGAAGCATCCAACGTCGATTTTTTTGTCTTTATGGTATCCGATACTACTTTCGGCCCGGAATGTTCCCCCAGCACCTCTGTATTCTGTGTTTCCTCTTGACTCACCACTTGTTCTACATCTGTCTCATCAACTTTTTTTCCACAAGCAGACAGCGACAATGCCATAACACCACCAAATAAAATAACGCCGGTAGCATATATAATTTTATTCCAAGTTTTCTTTTTTCTCATATTGACCCTCTTTTCTCAATTTCACTGTATTAGTTTATACTATATTGACAAAGAAATCAACTAGTACACCGAAAATTAAATGTTGGATATATTGGGCTAAGATGTTCTTTCTAGCGTGTGCAATAAAAACACAGTCACGGCAGACTTTTGTTACAAAAAAGGAAAGTATCGAAAACGCTTCCTTTCAATACTTTCCTTACATTTAGACAAAGTAAATGATCTGCTTATTTTGCATAATCAACAACTCTAGATTCACGGATCACATTAACTTTGATCTGTCCCGGATACTGAAGCTCTGCTTCAATCTGTTTTGAAATATCACGAGCCAGCAAAACCATTTCATCATCATTAACCTGATCAGGAACCACGATCACTCGAACTTCTCTACCTGCCTGAATGGCAAAAGATTTGTCAACACCTTTGAAGTTGTTTGAGATATCCTCTAATTGTTTCAATCTGTTTGTGTACGTTTCTAACGTCTCTCTTCTCGCTCCCGGGCGTGCTGCCGATATTGCATCTGCTGCCTGTACGATGCAGGCAATCATGCTCTCCGGCTCCACATCACCATGGTGAGCTTCTACTGCATTGATGACCAGTGCGGATTCTTTGTACTTGCGACACAATTCCACACCAAGTTGGATATGAGAGCCTTCCATATCATGGTCAACGGATTTACCAATATCATGAAGCAGTCCGGCACGTTTTGCCATACGGACATCTGCTCCCATCTCTCCAGCCAGCAATCCGGAAAGATGTGCTACTTCAATCGAATGCTTCAAAGCATTCTGACCATAACTTGTACGGAATCTCATTTTTCCTAAAAGGCGAATCAGTTCTGGATGGATGCCATGTACACCGACTTCCAATGCTGCTGCTTCTCCTTCTTCACGAATCATCGTTTCAACTTCTTTTTTTGCTTTTTCAACCATTTCTTCGATTCTGGCTGGATGAATTCTTCCATCCACAATCAATTTTTCCAAAGCGATTCTGGCTATTTCTCGGCGAATCGGATCAAATCCGGATAAAATAACAGCTTCCGGAGTGTCATCAATGATAAGATCAATACCTGTCAGGTTTTCTAACGTACGAATGTTTCTACCTTCTCGTCCAATAATTCTACCTTTCATCTCATCACTTGGCAATGGCACTACAGAAATCGTAGCTTCTGACACATGGTCAGCGGCACATTTCTGAATTGCATTGATGATGTACTCTTTTGCTTTCTTATCTGCATCATCCTTTGCCTGACGTTCCAACTCTTTTACTAAAACTGCAGTCTCATGTTTTACATCTTCCTCTACAGTTCTCAATAAATAATCTTTCGCCTGTTCGGAGGTGAGTCCGGAAATCTTTTCTAATTCACGCAAATGGCTTTCACGAAGCTCTTCGACTTTTTGTTTCTCTTTTTCGAAATCCGCTTCCTTTGCTGTGAGTTTAGATTCCCTTTTCTCGAGTGCTTCTAATTTCTTGTCCAAAGTTTCCTCTTTACCCAGCACACGTTTTTCATAGCGCTGAATTTCCGCTCTTCTTTCTTTGGTCTCTCTTTCAAGATCATTTTTTGCCTTAAGATTCTCCTCTTTGGCTTCCAAAAGAGCTTCTCGTTTTTTTGTCTCAGCTGTCTTCAAAGCATCGTCAATAATCTCTCTTGCTTTCTCCTCTGCACTTCCAACCTTTGCTTCACCAACTTTAATACGGTATGAAATCGCACTTTTCCATGCAATCAATGCGGAAATAGCAATTACAGCAAGAATTACGATGATTGAGCCAACCACAAAACCGATCGTCAACTGTGGCACAAGAGCACCTCCTTTATTTAATTATCATTGCACATAAATACAACACTTAAATTTTACACTTTTTATGCTCAAATGTCAAGTTTAGAAAATACTTTCTTTATTTGTGAAATTTCATATCCTTTTCGACCTAAATAAGCAAATATTTTATCCCGCTCTTTTCGATCAAGTTCCGGAAACGCTCGGCCTTTCAACCTTTTCAACGTCAGAGCCTCAATCGCCTCCTGCTCATCAATCCCTCCTTGTTCAAAGACAATTTCTTCAATTAATTCCTGCGAGACCCCTTTTTGTTGCAATTTAAAATAAATTTCTTTTTTACTTCTTTTTCCGGTCTGAAACATCAGATAATTTTCCACATACCTTCGGTCATCAATATAGCCGAATGACATAACATACTCCATCGCCTGCTTAGATGCCTTTTCTGAAAAACCGGCACGATACAATTTATCTTCCAATTCTTTTTGGGTTCGATCTTTATAAGCAATCCATTCCATCGCCTTTTTCGCTGCCCGTTTCCCCTCTTCATCCGCAAACGAATAACCGTCTCTTTTTTCTTCCATTTTCCCTCCTGCTATTCTTTTCCTATTTTTCGTATGATAGAAATCGACGTTACCTCCATTTAATTGGACATAACGTCGATTTTTATATCTCTGTGACAAATAACCGTTATTTATTTGTCAGATTCTTTCTTTTCCTTTGTTGCTTTCTTTGGGACCGAAGTTTCTTCTTTCTCCTTCCCTTCTTCCGCCTCCGGATTTAAGTATTTGTTGCGGACAAGAAGTTCCACTTCATCAAATACTGCCGGATTATCTGCCAGATATTTTTTCGCATTTTCGCGACCCTGTCCAATCTTCTCACCTTTATAAGAATACCAAGCTCCACTCTTTACGATAATATCTTCTTTGGCTGCCAGATCCAGAACATCTCCTTCACGGGAAATTCCTTTTCCAAACATAATATCAAACTCTGCTTCTTTAAAAGGCGGTGCTACTTTATTCTTCACCACTTTAACTCGAACATGGTTACCAATCATCTCACCCGCCTGTTTCAAAGTTTCCACTCGACGGACATCCAAGCGTACGGAAGAATAGAATTTCAATGCACGTCCTCCAGTCGTAGTCTCTGGATTTCCGAACATAACTCCAATTTTCTCGCGAAGCTGGTTGATGAAGATAACTACACAATTTGTTTTATTGATCACACCCGTCAATTTACGAAGTGCCTGACTCATCAAACGTGCCTGTACACCAACATGACTGTCTCCCATATCTCCATCGATCTCTGCTTTCGGAACCAAAGCTGCTACAGAGTCAACGATAACGATATCCAGCGCACCGGAGCGCACCATCGTCTCAAGAATCTCCAACGCCTGCTCCCCACAGTCCGGCTGGGAAATATAAAGTTCATCAATATTAACACCGATATTTTTTGCATATACCGGATCTAACGCATGCTCTGCATCAATGAACCCGGCAATTCCGCCACGTTTCTGTGCTTCCGCAACCATATGCAGGGCAACGGTCGTCTTACCACTGGATTCCGGTCCATACACTTCGATAATACGTCCACGAGGCACTCCGCCAACCCCCAGTGCAATATCCAGACTCAATGCTCCGGATGGAATCGACTCGACATTCATCGTCGCTGCCGTATCTCCTAATTTCATAACGGAGCCTTTTCCGTATTCTTTCTCAATATGTGCAATCGCTGCTTCCAACGCTTTTAATTTATTTTGATCTTTTTCTGCCATTATTAACCTCCAATTTTCCATCTATGCAAACAGTTTTTCGGAACGTTTGTTCTGTTTTATTTTATACTACTACAAATTTTTATGGTTGTCAATTATTTTTTGGGAAATTAAATGAAATAATTTTTTATACAGAACAAAAGGCACAATACAAGTGTACCATGCCTTTACTTATTTGTAAAGAAAAGATTTTGTGGGGCTCCGCACACGTCAAGTCTTGCTTTATCCTTTTGGGCGGGTGCCTATGCTCTCTTAGGAGTGGCTCCGCACACGTCAAGTCTTGCTTTTTCCTTTTGGGCTGGTGCCAGTGCTTCCTTTCTTCGGCAATGTGTCTGCTCCGCACACGCCAAATCTTGCTTTTTCCTTTCTGACGTGTACCTACTCTCTGTTGGGGATTGCTCCGCACACGTCAAGTCTTGCTTTTTCCTTTTGGGCGGGTGCCAGTGCTTCCTTTCTTCGGCAATATGTCTGCTCCGCACACGCCAAATCTTGCTTTTTCCTTTCTGACGTGTACCTACTCTCTGTTGGGGATTGCTCCGCACACGCCAAATCTTGCTTTTTCCTTTCTGACGTGTACCTACACTCTGTTGAGGAGTGCTCCGCACACGTCAAGTCTTGCTTTTTCTTTTCTGGCGTGTACTTGCGCCCTGTGACTTCGTCAGCCAGCCCGCACGGTAACGCCC
>DJEU01000023.1:25348-74698 GCA_002431395.1 Lachnoclostridium sp. UBA5890 | reverse complement strand
GTTATAGTGGTAGCATCAAGAGGAAACATCTCCTATTGATTAGTATACTAAGAGTAACTAGAAAAAAACGACCACGAAATGCGCAGATTAGTAGGTCCACTTTCAGAAAGTGAGGTCTATTATGACTAATAATAAACAAAAATTTAATTTTGCAGTTGGAGACAGATTAAAAGAATTGCGGGAAAATAAACGGTACTCGCAGGCAACACTTGTAGCTGAGTTGGCGGAGTTTGATTTTGATGTGGAAATTCCTGTTACGACATATAGCAGATATGAATCGGGTACAACACCAGTGCCAATTTATTTGTTATATATTCTATCAGAATATTATCATGTGTCAATTGATTATATTGTGAATGGAACAGAGCCATCCGCAGATGAAGAAACAATGCGAATTTTGCGATTGTTGCCGTTAGAACAACAGTCAATCGTTAGTTTCCTGTTAGCGCAGTATTGCGATTATTATTTTAATTGTAATAAATAAATCCCAATATGTGGGAGACGATTCCCATTATAAGGCGATGAATTGCGGTTAATCATGTTATAGTTAAAATGTAAAGAAAATTCAGTTTCTTTATAAAAAAATTTGAAAGGAGGATTTACATGGGTAAATTAAAAATTGACAACAACGTTGTCAGCGCTTCATCATTGGTGACACCTTTGACCGCGGTAACAACTTCGGAAGAATTTGTGTTAAAAGATGTACGCGAAAATTATGTTTATGTAGACGGAAAACGAACAGATGAAAAAAACGGTTACACGTTATCTGTTGCAGATCCAGACACATTTGCAATGCTTTACATAAAAGCAGAAAAAATTGACTTTGAGATGGATGTCATTGAGAAGTCAGAAGAACCAGTGTTTGTCACAATCCCAACGGATCAATGCAAAATTGTTCCTTATAAGATTGAGTTTGGCAAGGCAAGTGTTTCAATTGTCGCGCCATATGCAAAACTGGCAGAAGAGTAACTGTTAATTTGTTTTAAGGTGGGGAGTCACTCCCCACCAGAAAGAAGGTGTTGATATGTACATATTAAAGAAAATAAAGGACTATGTACAGGAACAAAACGAAAAGGTACTGGAGAACGAAAGACAACGACGTCAGGCTAGAGTGCAGGAAGATTTAGATAAATGCAAAGAGGTTTTTTTGGCGGTTCTTGATGGAATTGATGTTGCAGATCAATATAACATTGCCGATTCGAAGTTGACGAAAATTAAAATCGATTTGAAAATGCCACAAGAAGGTTCTCTCGTGTTAAGCATTCCAAAAAAAGATGTTTTAAAAACGTTGCGACCAGCGGATAAGCATTATTTACAAATTGAACTGCAAAGCAGGCTGGAGCGAGAAAAAATAACATCGATTGCAATGTTTGAGCAGTTTAAAAGAGATTGTAATATGAATTATAATATTATTTCTCAAAGATGTTGTCAAAAGCAAGATTATACAGAATTAGATGATTTCATAAATAGGAAAAAAGTAGAAATTAATCAATTGTATTTTGATTTGAAGATGCATTGCTGGGATTATACTGTTTTGGCTGTTGAGGATAAGGGAACGTCTTACATTGAGGTATCGTTAGCGTATCGTGTCCCGGCAGGCTGGCAGTAGTTGGTGTATTCATATTAACTGATTTCGATGCGAACGAAGGTATAAATGAAATCCTAGAAGGCGAGCTTGCTCGCCGACGGATTTCATTTTCTGAGGAGCATTGAAATTGTTGTTAATTGCACCGCGCTGGAAGTATTACCAGTGCGGTGCACAAACAATACTAAACGACCGAAATATAAGGCTTAACACATGTTCAGCCAATTTACACAAACTGCACAAAAATTAAGAAAGGACGTGATTGTAGTGGGAATAACTACTTTCGAAGAAAAACAGTCGAAACTTTTTCAATTGACTATCAACAATCCAGAAACACATGGCTGGTCACATGATCAGATTAAAAAAACAATGTTGCATAATTTTAAGACACTTTTGTATTTTTGCATGGCAGATGAAGAAGGCAGTTGTTATCATACGCATGTTTTTGTATGTTTCTCATCGCGTGTCCGAGTAAAGAAAGTAATGAAACATTTCCCCAATATCCACATAGAAATTGTAAAAGGAAAGGTGTCAGATAATATTGATTACATTAAAAAAAGTGGAAAATGGGAAAATGACAAAAAACAGGAAACGGTGATAGAGGGAACATTTGAAGAATATGGAACGCCACCGCCAGATAATTCAGGAAAATTTGTCGATTTAGCAGAATTATATCGGCAAATCGAAGAGGGTGCTTCCAATGCAGAAATCATATCCCGAAACACCGATTATATCATGCAAATTGATAAACTGGATAAAATTCGTGCGACAATATTAACGGAACGATACAGAGAACGGCTACGGAGGGATATTGAAGTTGTCTACATATCGGGAGAGACTGGAAGTGGAAAGACAAGAGGTGTTTTTGAAACAAATGGTTACAGCGACGTTTATCGGGTTACCGATTATTCGCATCCATTTGACGGCTATTCGTCACAAAATGTACTATTCTTGGATGAATATCGTTCCTCGTTGCCGTTGAAAGATATGTTGATTTATTTGGATATATATCCAACGGAACTTCCGAGCAGATATTCCAATAAGGTAGCATGTTATAACAGAGTGTATATCGTGTCCAATTGGGAGCTTGAAAGGCAGTATCCAGAACTGCAGAAAACAGATCAAGAATCATGGAAAGCCTTTTTACGTCGAATCAAAGAGGTATGGACTTATCATAAAAACGGAAATGTTACAAAATACAATTCTGTACAGGAATATTTTGATCGCGAAGAAGAATTTATTGAAGTAGACGAAAACGAAGAGGGGCAATTGCCGTTTAATAAGTAGAAGTGCAACCCCCAATTCCCATAATTTTGTTTAAAGGATGAGGAAAATGAACAAAACCAAGAAATATAATTTGTCAGAGATGAATTTACTAACGGTTGACATAGAACAACTTTCTGCGATGCTTTGCTGTGGTCAAGCCACAGCAAGGCGAATCGGAGAACTGGCGCAAGCACGCGTTCAGATCGGAAGACGAGTACTTTATTCCGTTGACAAGGTCAAGCAATACATCAATGCTATGTCGGAATGAAAAAAATAATTCTTTCCTGTCAATTAGGCTGATTTTCTGGTATAATATAATTACCGAGACGAGAATCATTCTTTTTGATAGGAAAGGAGTGCTTGCAAAGGAAAGGAATGATTTTCTATGGCAACTAGGAAAGATAATAAAGGAAGAAACTTGCACACGGGAGAACAGCAACGGAAAGACGGTAGATATTTATATCGTTACACAGATCTTTCAGGGAAACGACAGACAGTATACGAAAAAACTCTGCCGTTACTGCGAGAGAAAGAAAAGCAGATACAAAAAGATCTGGATAATGGTCTTTTACTGGATAGTTCGATTAAAAAAATCACACTCAATGAATTGTTTGAAAAGTATATTTCGACAAAGGATTTAGCAGAATCAACGAGAGTGAATTACGAAAAAATATGGGAAAATCTGGTAAAGGAAGATATCGGAATGTATAAAGCAATTGTGATAAGAAAATCACATGTTAAGGCATTTTATTCAAAATTGTCAAAGGCAGGATATTCACATAACACAATCCGTTTTATTCATACGCTCATTATTCCTGTGTTGGAACTGGCAGTAGAAGATGATATTTTGCTAAAAAATGTAGCGAAAAATGCTTTGTCATCCGAATACGGTGAAGAACCGAAACAAAAAGTGATTCTTACCCAGAAACAACAAGATCAACTGATGGCATTCTTAGGAAAGAACAATGTTTATAGTGTCTATGTTCCCATGATCACAGTTTTTCTCGAACTTGGCTTAAGATGTGGGGAATTGATCGGTTTGCGATGGTCAGATTTATACATGTCGGAAAGAACCCTTACCATTGACCATCAATTGATTTATAAAAATTATGGTGACGGTTGTAAGTTTCACATTTCTTCACCGAAAACGAAAGCTGGAATACGTGACATTCCTTTGACGAATAAGGTAGCAAACGCGTTCGTTCGTCAAAAGGAAATAAATTTTATGCTTGGAAGAAAAAGCAATGTTGAAATTGACGGCTATACGGATTTCATCTTTATTACGAAAAATAACAGACCCTTTATGCCTTCAGCAATCAATAATATTCTGTATAATATTGTAGATGCGTACAATAAAGAAGAGTTTGCACAGGCAAAGAAAGAGCATCGCAAAGCGGAATTGTTACCCAAAATATCTGCTCATTGTCTGCGCCATACGGCATGTACCAATATGGCAAGAAAAGGTATGAACATGAAAGTGCTTCAATATTTAATGGGGCATAGTGACAGTTCGATTACAATTGATGTCTATAATCATCTAAATAATGAGGTGGATGTCAGAAATGAAGTGTTGAAATGTGATGCAGTATAACGTACAAATCTTAAAAAAATGGTACAAAAATGGTACAAAATCGGAAAAATTGAAATTTTTAAAAAAAAATGAAACGTGAACACCCCGAAATTTCGGTGTTCACAAAAAAAACACAAAAAAATTAGCACTCACCTCTTGACAGTGCTAACAATTAGTGGTATAACATAGTTAAAGATAAGGAAAGGGGTTACGAAAAGGAACCCGGATCCGAATCGAAACTTAACAATCGACACTTCAGATTTCTCTGATGGTGCTAATAAAACAAAAGTTTAAGTGCCTATGCTGGTTGACAAAAACCCATATTTCCGACACTTGTTACAAGAAGGAAAGGAGAAATGACTTATGTTAAGACCTAGTATTTTTGGAGAGAGTTTGTTTGATGATTGGATGGATGATTTTCCATTTGGTAAGGAATTTGAGAAGGCTATGTTTCCAGCGAAAGATCCTCTTTATGGAAAACATGCAAAGAACATGATGAAGACAGATGTCCGCGAGACAGATGATGCGTATGAAGTTGACATTGATCTGCCGGGCTTCAAGAAAGATGAAGTAACCGCTGAGCTGAATGATGGTTATATTACCATTTCGGCAGCAAAAGGTTTGGACAAAGATGAGAAAGATAAAAAGACCGGTAAGTACATTCGTAAAGAACGTTATGCCGGTAGCATGAGCCGAAGTTTTTACATCGGCGAGGGAATCACCCAGGACGAGATTTCGGCGAAGTATGAAAATGGTATCTTGCAGTTGAAGATTCCGAAAAAGACAGACAAAGCAGTTGCTGGTAAAAATTATATCGCAATTGAAGGATAATCATTCAATAAGCCCCCTTCAGAGATTGAGCCCTCTGAGGGGGACATTTTTTATTTTCTCTTGTATTATTTTTGATTATTGTATATACTACAAATACCAAAAACTGACAAGGGGGGATTTTATGCCATTTCAGATTGTAAGAAATGATATTACAAAGATGAAAGTAGATGCCGTGATTAATACAGCAAATCCGAATGCCGCGTATGGAAGGGGAACAGATCAGGCCATTTATGAGGCGGCGGGGCGGGATAAACTGTTGGCAGCCAGACAAAAGATTGGGACGCTGCAAGTGGGCGAAGCAGCGGTCACACCGGGATTTCGGCTTCCGGCAAAATATATCATACATAATGCAGGTCCGGTTTGGAAAGGGGGAGATCAGGGAGAAGAGAAAAAACTTCAATTATGTTATGAAAATTGTCTGCAGCTTGCGGCAAAAAAGAAGTTTAAAAGTATCGCATTTCCGCTTATATCGACGGGGACTTATGGATTTCCTAAAAAGATTGGACTGCAGACGGCGATTAAAGTATTGAGCCAATTTTTACTCGACAGTGATATGATGATATATTTGGTAGTATTTGACGATGAATCGGTTCATTTGTCGGAAATGATCTTTCCGGATATTCCGGATTTTATTCAGAAAGACAATGACCGTTTACATATGCCAATGATGTATACAGCGCAGGCGCTTTTCAGCCCGGAGGCTCTGCCGATGGTGCGTGAAGACACATCATACCGGACATTGGATGATATTGTTGAGAATCGCGGGAAAAATCTGCCGGAAACGCTGATGCAGTTTCTGATTGAAAAAGATCTGAAAAACGCAGAGGTGTATCACAATGCAAATATCAGCCGTAAAGTATTTTCCAAAATTATTACGAATGAAAAATATCATCCGAAGAAAAAGACGGTGCTTGCTCTTGCCATCGGAATGTGTTTGAACCTGGATGAGACAAAAGACCTTCTTTCACGCGCAGGATATGCGCTTTCGCCCGGAAATAAATTTGATCTTATTGTAAAATATTGTATAGAAACAGGGGAATACAATATCGTTAAGATTAATATTTTGCTATATGAATATGGGGAAGAGACATTGGGCGATTAAAATGTCTCTTTCAAAGAGACAAAATGTTACCTCCATTTTGCTATGATGGTTTCAGAAACAAGAACACAGTTTTTGAAATAACATATGTGAAATGGAGAATTTTATTATGGAGAATTTAACAGAAATGGTATTTATTTTGGATCGAAGCGGTTCGATGGCAGGACTTGAGAAGGATACGATCGGAGGCTTTAATTCACTGCTGGAAAAACAGAAAAAAGAAAAGGGAGAAGCACTGGTCACTACCATGCTCTTTGATGATGATTTTACGCTGGTTCACGACCGCCAGCCGATTCATCGTGTAGAGCCACTTACCGGGAAGCAGTATTTTGTGCGCGGCTGTACGGCGCTTTTGGATGCAATCGGTCTGACCATTTCCCACATTAAAAAGGCCAGAAAGGAAAGGCCGAAGGAGGAACGTCCGGACCGTACGATCGTTGTTATAACCACGGATGGAATGGAAAATTCGAGCCGGCGCTATAACTATGCCAAAATCAAACATAAAATTGAAAAATGCAAGAAAAAGAACTGGGAATTTTTGTTCCTGGGAGCCAATATGGATGCAATCGGAGAAGCAGCCAAGTTTGGAATCGACGCGGACCGGGCGGTAAGATATGAGTGCGATGGTGAGGGCACAAGAAAGAACTATGATGTGCTGGGAGAAACGATAACAAGAGCGCGCGGAGCAGAACTTCCTTGTATGATGGCGCAGGCAATCGGAACAAGCTGGTCGAAGGAGATTGAGCAGGATTACAAAAAAAGACATAAATAAAAAAATGCATTTGCAAATAAGCGTGAAAACCGCTATACTAAACGTATAGAAAGGCGGTGGAAAGGAATGGACGAAATGACAGAAAAGGAACTGATTACGGTGCTTATTGATAAATATACAGACCTACAGCGGATTAAGAAGGCAAATGGCGAAGTTGTAAACACAGAACTTGAATATCAGATTAAAACGACCGTTGCCAAGCTGGCTTCTATGGGGGTAAATGTGGAAGACTTAACACTTTAATAAACATAAAAGGCTTGAATTTTCATCCAAACTATAGTACAATGGTCTCCTAAAACTTATGTGAATTTTTCTAAACAAACATGTTTACTTTTCGTCACATCATCAGGAGTCTATCCGGATGGTGTGATTTTTTTCGTGAAACAACGAGACACGCAATCGTACAAACCTGTCGTGGGTTGTGCTTGCACAAAACCCACAGCAGGTTTGTACGATTATGTGACGACTGTCACGATGATGAGCGCCGAAGGCGCGAAGAATGCGTGGCGATGCCTCGTTGTTTCAAAACATTCACACAAAGGAAGGAATCAGGAGGATTTGTACGATGGAACAAACATTTATGAAAGAGAAGAAAATTCTGCCGCTGGTATTGTCGATGTCACTGCCGATGATGTTGTCAATGTTGGTCAATTCCTTATATAATATTGTCGACAGCTATTTTGTTGCGCAGATTAGTGAACAGGCGATGACGGCATTGTCGTTGGTATATCCGCTTCAGTTATTGGAGACGGCGATCGCCGTAGGATTTGGTATCGGTATCAATGCGGCAGCCGCATTTTACCTGGGAGCCGGAGAACGAAAAAATGCCAATGATGTGGTGACTTCCGGAACACTGCTCAGCATCGTGCATGGAATCGTACTTACCTTGTTTAGTATCGGATTTGCCCGTTGTTTTGTAGGGATGTTTACGGACCAGCAACCGATATTGGAAGATGCTGTAAAATACGCATGGATCGTCTTTGCGTTTACCATTCCGAATGTAGTGGCGATTACATTTGAAAAGATTTTTCAGGCAGAGGGAAGAATGAAAGTCTCTATGATCAGTATGCTTTGTGGATGCGTTGTCAATATTGTTCTGGATCCGCTGCTGATCTTTGGAATTGGATTTCTCCCGAAAATGGGTATTGCGGGAGCTGCACTGGCAACCGGAATCGGGCAGGTAATACCTCTTGTAGTATATATTATTATATTTGTCAAGAGACCGATGGCTTTTCGCATGACCTGGCATAAAAAACTGATACGGAAACGGTTGTGCCAGCAGATGTATGGAGTGGGGATTCCTGCGACATTAAATCTTGCTTTGCCGTCTTTTATGATCACGGCGTTGAATGGAATCCTTGCCGTTTATTCTGAAACGTATGTGCTAGTGCTTGGAATTTATTATAAACTGCAGACGTTCATTTATCTGTCTGCCAATGGGATTGTTCAGGGAATCCGCCCAATCATTAGTTACAATTATGGAGCAGGGGAATTCGAAAGAGTGAAACGTATTTTCCATACGTCGTTAGTTATGATTGCTGTAATTATGGCTGCCGGAATGGGCATTTGCCTTACATTTTCTAAAAATCTGATGGGACTGTTTACAGTTAATGCACAGACAATTGTCGAGGGAGGTGCGGCGATTCGTATCATTTGTATGGGATTTGTCATTTCCTCTCTTTCAGTTACGGTAAGTGGAATGCTGGAAGCACTGGGAAAAGGGGGACAATCCCTTGTGATTTCGCTGATTCGTTATATTATCGGTATTATTCCGGCGGCGTATCTGCTGGGAATCATGCTGGGCGGTCCGGCTGTCTGGAACTGTTTTTGGATTGCAGAAACAAGCGCAAGTGTAGTGGCATTTGTTTTGTATAAAAGATTGAAATATTAGGAGAAAAGCATGAAAACAAGAGAGGAAGCATTGAATTACGCCCTGGCTTTTGCGGAGACTTATCAGGATGCCCCATTTCGGGACCAGAACTGGCAGTTAGTACGAGTAAAAAAGTCTAAAAAGGCGTTTTTGTGGACATATGAAAAAGAGGGAAATATTTGGCTCAATGTGAAGGTGAATTCGGAAACGAGAGATTTTTGGCGGGCAGCTTATGATGCCGTCATACCGGGCTGGCATCAAAATAAAGAACATTGGAATACAATTATCTTGGATGGAACGATACCGGAAAAAGATGTGAAGCAGATGATTGCAGAAAGTTATGAACTTGTTACAGACAGTCCGACAAAGCGGATTTACGAGGCGGTAAAAAGGATTCCGAAAGGGCATGTGGCGACTTATGGACAAGTTGCGAGGATGGCAGGAAATCCGAAGATGGCACGCGCCGTCGGAAATGCGCTCCACAAAAATCCGGATCCCGAGCACATTCCCTGTTTCCGGGTAGTCAACGGCAAAGGAGAACTTGCCGGAGAATTTGCGTTTGGAGGCGAAGGTGGGCAGACCAGATTATTGGAAGAAGACGGAATACCCGTCGAAAATGGACGGGTAGATCTGGAAAAATATGGAATTGTTTTAGGAGAGTAGTTTTTTGGAAGGACGATAAACAATCAATGCGATAAAGATCAGTACCGCTGTAACGGAAAGACTGATCGGATAAGCCATCATAAGAGTGTGGAATGTGCGACTGGATGGAAATACACCATATACCCATGCAATCCGGACGCCACACACGCCGAGGATCGTAAGCAGAGCAGGAACCAGCGAGATACCAAAACCACGGAGATAACCGGACATCAATTCATACATCATACTGAAGATGTAGGCGGTAAATACGAGAAGAAGTCTTGTATAACCGAGTTCGATGACCTGTGGATCGTGATTGAAAATGGCAAGGAGCTGTCTGCCGACAAATAGGATTATGAGGATGGCAGCAGCCGAAGCGATGGCATCTTCAATCAGACATAAAGCAAGTGTTTTTTTGCAGCGTTTCATCTGTCTTGCACCGTAATTCTGACCGACAAAAGTGGTGCATGCCTGGCTGAAAGAATTCATGATGTAATAGGCAAAGATTTCGATGTTGAAAGCTGCGCTCGATGCCGCAATTACGATCGTTCCGAGACTGTTAATAGCCGCTTGGATCACGATGTTTGCGATGGCGAAAACGGCACTTTGAATGCCGGCAGGAAGTCCTATTTTTAAGATTTTCTGAAAGGTGGCAGCATGAATTCGCAGATCTTTAATATCCACATGGATAAATTTATCGGTTTTCAGCAGTTTATAAAATAAAAAGCTGGAACTGACTACGTTTGAAATTACAGTAGCGATAGCAACACCATCTACGTTTCTGTGACACACGATTACGAAAAACAGATTTAACAATACATTTAATACACCGGAAAAAGCCAAGGCAATCAAGGGCATTTTGGTTTCTCCGATACTGCGGAAGATGGCAGATTCAAAATTATATAAAAGGATGGCGGGCATTCCAATCAAGTAGATGCGCATGTAACGAAGTGCCAAAGGAAAAACTTCGGCAGGCACATTGAGCTGTTGTAAAATAGTGGAAACTAATAATTCTCCCAGGATAGCAATCAGCACGCCGCCAAGAAGGGCAGCTACGATGGAAGTATGTACGGCATCGTGAATCTGTTTTGTATCCTTTCTTCCAACGGCATTGGCGATGACAACATTGGCACCAAGGGCTATGCCGATAAACAGATTCAGAATCAGACCGATGACCGGACTGTTGGCTCCGACGGCAGCGACGGATGCGGTGCTTTGAGAACCGGTGAAATTACCTACGATAGCGATATCGGAGGCGTTAAATAATTGTTCTAATATTCCGGTTGCAGCGACGGGAAGTGCATATTGTGGGATTTTATTCCAGATACTTCCATTTAACATATCTAATTTTGGACGCTTTTCGGTATTACTCATTCGAATTTCCTCTTTTTTTCTTAGTTTTCCATTGATAATCTATTATAAAACACAATATACTGCATAGCAAATAGATATAAATTATTATAAACTATAGTTTAAAGGAATGAAAGCAAATAGATAAAAAAATTAAAATTTTCTCTTGACAAATAAAAAAATTGGGTCTAAGATATAGTCAATTCATCGGATAAATGCTTTGAACAGGATATGACTTCTCGTATCACCGCTTACAGAAAGCTGTTATTTGTGAGAGACAGTAACAAGGAACGGGAAAGCCCTCACCTGCGAGCTGCTCAGGGGAAAGGTATTATTTACCAAGTAGTCCGAGCCGGGTCCTTACCGTTACATAAGGGAGTCTTCGGATCGTTTTTTAGAAACGGTTTGGTGGCGAGTGAGAGGTCGGCAGCAACATGCCGGCAAGCAGAGTGGTAACGCGGAAGTGATATTGATACATTTTTAGCCTTCGTCTTTGCAGGATAAATCTTATGAGGTTTATCGTGCAAAGAAGGAGGCTTTTTCTTTTGCATAGCATGGCGCCGATGAAAATACATTTAGAAAGAGGAGCGCTTTTATGCGACGCTCCGGATTGGAGGATATTATGAATACATTAGTTATCGTATTGATCGCAGCGGTTGTTTTATTTGCTGCCTACGTTTTGTATGGACGCTGGCTGGCAAACAAATGGGGCATTGACCCAAAAGCGGAGACACCTGCGGTAAAATTCAATGATGGAAAAGATTATGTACCTACCAATGGATGGACCGTGTTCAGCCACCAGTTTTCATCTATCGCTGGTGCGGGACCGGTCACGGGTGCGATTCAGGCAGCAGCCTTTGGATGGCTTCCGGTTTTGCTCTGGGTATTGATCGGTGGTGTATTTTTTGGTGCGGTTACCGACTTTGGAGCCCTGTATGTATCCGTAAAAAATCAAGGGAAATCCATGGGAATGGTAATTGAAAAATACATAGGTAAATTTGGACGAAAAATATTCCTGCTTTTCTGCTGGTTGTTTACATTGATTGTAACAGCAGCATTTGCCGACATGGTTGCCGGAACATTCAATGCGTATTCGGTAGAACAGCCGGGAACATTAGCCCCAGCCGCAGCGACAAACGGAGCAGCCGGTATGGTGTCCATAATGTTTATGGTATTTGCCGTTATCTTCGGACTGGTTCAGAAAAAATTCAATTTGTCCGGTTGGAAAGAGGCCGTGTTTGGTATCGTGTGCATCGTTCTTTCCTTTGTGATCGGTATGAATTTTCCATTGGAATTTAGCAAAGATACTTGGAGTTACATTACATTTGTATATATCTTCTTTGCAGCGGTACTTCCAATGTGGCTTTTGAAACAGCCTCGTGATTACATGACGACGTTTATGTTTATCGGAATGATCGCTGGTGCCGTAGTTGGTTTGTTCGTTGCTCATCCGAGCATGAATCTTCCAGTTTACACAGGATTCAATAATGAGACACTTGGTACCATGTTCCCAATCCTGTTTGTTACCGTTGCCTGTGGTGCGGTTTCCGGATTCCATAGTTTGGTTTCGTCCGGAACATCGTCAAAGACGGTGGAAAATGAAAAAGATATGCTGAAAGTCGGATATGGCGCGATGGTGCTTGAGAGTCTGCTTGCGGTACTGGCACTTTGTGTCGCTGGTGCTGCGGCAAGTGCAGATGGAACACCGGCTGTCGGAACACCATTCCAGATCTTCAGTCAGGGTGTAGCCGGATTCTTTGAAATGTTTGGCGTTCCTGTATATGTAGCAACCGTATTTATGACAATGTGTGTGTCGGCACTTGCTCTTACCAGTCTGGATGCCGTAGCACGTATCGGACGAATGAGTTTTCAGGAACTCTTCAGCGTCGATGATATGGAACATGCCGCTCCTTGGAGAAAATTATTCTGCAATACATACTTCGCTACGATTGTTACATTGGTATGTGGATTTATACTTACAAAAATTGGATATGCAAACATCTGGCCATTGTTTGGTTCCGCAAACCAGTTGTTAAGTGCCTTAGTTCTTTTAACACTGTGCGTATTTACGAAAGTGACAGGACGAAGCAACAAAATGCTCTTCCCACCACTTATCATCATGCTCTGTGTAACATTTACCGCCTTGGTACAGAGATTGATCGCTATGGTAAAAGCCATCGGAGAGGCGGCTTCTACGACAATCCCGGCAGGTGCCACAACCTGGGGAGAGGTATTTATTGCCAATGGCTTGCAGCTGATCATTGCCGTTTTGCTTATCGTTCTTGGACTTACGATCGTCATCAACTCGATGAAGAGCTATGTCAACAGCAAGAAAAACAGTGAAGACTAAACGATATAAATTAAGAAAAAAGTCACTCTCTGCATCTGGGACAGAGGGTGATTTTTTTGTTGTAGGGAGCAGAAAACTGTGATATGCTAAGAGTAACTATTGTTAGCAAGGGGAAAATAAAATGGAAGAACAACAAAAACCACATAAACGAAGAGTTCGTTATTCAGGAAAATATCCAAAGAAATTTGAAGAAAAATATAAAGAGTTGCAGCCGGAAAAATATCAGGATACGATTGCCCATGTTATCCGCAAAGGAAATACACCGGCGGGGATGCACATTTCCATCATGGTGGAAGAGATTCTTGATTATTTGAAAATTCAGCCGGGGGAGATCGGTTTTGATGCGACACTTGGTTATGGAGGACATACGAAAGCGATGCTTGGCTGTCTGAATGGACAGGGACATATTTATGCTACAGATGTAGACCCAGAGGAATCAGCAAAAACGAAAGAACGTTTGAAGGCGCTTGGTTATGGAGAAGACATCTTGACGATCCGTCTGCAGAATTTTTGTACCATTGATGAGATTGCGAAAGAAGTCGGGGGATTTGATTTTATCCTTGCAGATCTTGGCGTTTCCTCGATGCAGATTGATAATCCAAAGCGTGGCTTTTCCTTTAAAGTTGATGGCCCGCTTGATCTGCGGTTGAATCAAAAAGAAGGAATCAGTGCGGCAGAACGTCTGGCAAATATTGGAAGAGATGAACTGGCGGGAATGCTGTATGAAAATTCGGATGAACCGTATTGTGAAGAGATTGCCAAAGCCATCACGGATGAGATCCGGAGAGGGCATGTCATTGATACAACGACAAAATTGCGGGAAATTATCGAAAAGACGTTGGATTTTCTGCCGGAGAAAGAGAAAAAAGAAACGGTAAAAAAGACATGCCAGCGCACCTTTCAGGCACTTCGTATTGACGTAAACCACGAGTTTGAAGTGCTGTATGAATTTATGGAAAAACTGCCGGATGCGCTTAAGCCGGGAGGACGTGTTGCGATTCTTACGTTTCATTCGGGCGAGGACAGACTGGTGAAAAAGGCGTTAAAAGAAGGTTACAAAGCGGGCATTTACAGTGAGTATTCCAAAGATGTCATACGTCCTTCGGCGAAAGAATGTGCGCAAAATGGACGCGCCCGCTCGACCAAAATGCGTTATGCGAGAAAAGGAGATTTGTAAAATGCTGGGAAAGGGTCTGTTACTTTACCTATTGATCAATGTTCTTGTCTGTATTTTATATGGGATCGACAAGTGGAAAGCGGTGCATCACAAATGGAGAATACCGGAGTCGACATTGATGTTATCAGCTCTTTTCGGTGTGTTTGGTGCTTTTATAGGAATGCATTGGTTCCATCATAAGACCCATAAACCGAAATTTTATATCGGTGTTCCGGTTATATTTGTGCTGGAATTACTCTGTATTATCGGTCTATTTGTATGGAAATAATCGTTATCTTCCAAGGCTGTTGTGACGATATATAATGATAGAAAGAGGGGGATCGTATGCAGATCAAGGAAGCAAGAGGAATTTATCAAAGTCAGATCAAATCTTACCGGAAAACGGCTTCTGAATTGAGACAAAAGCAAAAAGAACTGGAAGAGAAGATCAAAGAAACACCAAATGGAAAAGTGGTTTATGAAAATGAGGCAGTTTCATTGGAATTGTCGTTAAATGCAGTTGAGAAAAAGCAGAATGAGTACCAGGAGTACATGGAAAAACTCATGGATAAGTGGAACAATGTCGAGATGCTCGTATCGACGGAGCAGCAGACCGATTCGATGAAGGAAGCTACGGAAGAACAGATGAAGATTCTAGAAGTGGCGAGGCGGCTTATGAAAGGGGCAAAAGTTCCGCAGGCGGATGAGATGAAATTGATGAAGTTTGACAGCGGTTTGTATCAGATGGCGAAAAGCATCGGTGCGATGGTACAGAAGGAAAAACAAGAAAAATACGATTCTCTGTGGGATGAGGAAGAAGAGAAAGACTCACAGGATCCGAACGAAGTGGCAGATTCTGCTGCAGCTCCGGTGGGAGCACCGGATACTGTGTCGGCAGAAATGACAGCAGGCATGGTGGAGTAACAACAAGGAATGGAAGAAAATGAAAGCTGAAATATACGGAAAAGAAAAAATAAGTAAGATTTTACTAAAAGTAGCACCGCCTGTTATGCTGGCACAGCTGATACAGGCGCTTTACAACATCATCGACAGTCTGTTTGTCGGAAAATATTCGGAAGAGGGTCTGACGGCGCTCTCGATCATTTATCCGATTCAGCTGCTGATGATTGCGATTGCCGTAGGAACCGGAGTGGGGGTAAATACGGCGATAGCATACTATCTCGGAATGGGGAAAAAGAAAAAAGCCTTTGATGTGGCTGGGACAGGAAGCCCGTTAGCCGTTGTATTATGGGCTTCATTTGCGGTATTCTTTTATTGCTTTCTGCCGGTTTATGCCAGAATGTCTACTGATTCGGAAATTGTCATTTCTTATGTGGTACGCTATGGAAGAATTGTTTGTGTGGCTGGTTTTGGATTGTTTTGTGAGAGCATTTGGACCAAGATACTGCAGGCAAATGGCGATATGAAGACGCCGATGATCGCTCAGATTTTGGGCGCGGTGATAAATATTGTGCTCGATCCGCTTTTGATCTTTGGGTTATGCGGACTGCCGAAAATGGGAATCAGCGGAGCGGCGATAGCGACGGTTACCGGACAGATCGTGGCAGCGGTGGTTGTATGGAAGAAAGGGTATTATACCCCGCCAAAACCATATAAGTATCTTTCCCTGATCCGGCGCATCTATGTGCTGGGGATCCCCAATATTTTAATGCAGTCGGCGTATACGGTTTACATTTTTGGACTGAATCTGATCCTTGCAACATTTTCGGATGCCGCAGTGACGGCTCTTGGATTGTATTATAAATGGCAGACATTTTTCTTTATTCCGCTGGGGGCATTGCAGACCTGCATGGTTCCCATCGTCAGTTTTAACTATGCTGCCAAAAAGTGGGACCGCTGTAAAACGGCATTGAGAACGTCGCTTCTTTACGGAGTTGTTTTGATGATGATCGGAGTATTGTGCTTTGAACTCATTCCACATCCGATGCTGTCGGTGTTTACGCAGAGTGAAGAAGTCTTAAACATTGGAACCTATGCATTTCGTATTATTGGCATTAGCTTTATTCCGATGGTAACGTCTCTGATCTTTCCGGTATATTTTCAGGCACTTGGATGTGCCTTGAAAAGTTCTGTTCTTACGGTCGTGCGGACGGTGTGCCTCTTTGTGCCGTTGGGATTTCTCTTTTCCCGTTTTGGACTTTCGTATTTCTGGCTTACTTTTCCGGTTACCGAGGTGCTTACGTCTTGTGTTGGATTTGTCTTTTACAGGAAACAAAATAAAATATAGAATCCCTCTTGACAAAAAGTAGGTTCTCATGATAACATAACGGTGTTATGTGAAACAAAAAGAAGGCAGGGATGGAATTGGCAAAAGAAGTGAAAAGCGGAGAAACCCGGCAGCTGTTACTACAGTGTGCGAAAAAAGAATTTATGGAAAAAGGATATTCCAAAGCTTCTTTGCGTTCTATCTGCAAAGAGGCCGGAGTTACGACAGGTGCGTTGTATTTTTTCTTTCAGGATAAAGATGATCTGTTCTGCAGCCTTGTTTCGGAAAGCGTGATGCGGATTATGAAACTCATCAAAGAGCATCAGGAATTAGAAGAAAATGAGGCAAAAGAGGAAATCCTTTCGAGCAACCATGATATGGACAGTGAGAGGATTCTGGTGGAAGTGCTCGTGCATGAGATGTATCAGAATCGTGATGAGATGCTGTTACTCGTAAATGGTGCGCAGGGGTCTTCGCTGGAAAATGCAGTAGACCGGATTATCGATGAGATGGACGCACACAATCTGCACCTCGCTCAGGCGACTTGTCAGGAACTTGGCATTCCGATGCTGGAAGAAAACCTGGTTCATTGGATGTCACACAATCAGATCGATATGTTTTTGTATATGTTAAAGCATATTGAGACGGAAGAACAGGCATTGGTATTTGGCAGGCAGGCGATGACCTATCTGGTAACCGGATGGTTTGCACTTTTTGGTGTGGATCTGTCTGAAAAGTAGGCTTTATTGATAAGAATAAAGCCTTAAAAAATGAGATGAACATAACGGTGTTATGTAATGAAATGGAGGAAATTATGTATCTGCAATTAGAAAATGTGAAAAAAAGTTATGGCGAAGGCGGGAGTTATGTTGAAGTATTAAAAGGTGTTACGACAGACGTGGAGCAGGGCGAAATGTGTGTTATCCAGGGAACTTCCGGTTCCGGAAAATCGACGCTTTTAAACTGCATCGGAGGCTTGGATACGATGAATTCCGGTTCCATTTGTGTGGATGGCATTGAACTTAGCGGTATGAAAAATGAAGAACTGTTAGAGTACCGCAGAGCCAATCTTGGATTTATTTTCCAGTTTTACAATCTCGTGCCGAACCTTACGATCCGCGAAAATATACAGGTCTGCGAGTATTTGACAAAGAATCCGCTTTCGGTCGATGAATTGATCGATGCTCTCGGACTTACGGAACATCAGAATAAATTTCCATTTCAATTGTCCGGAGGACAGCAGCAGAGATGTGCGATCGCGAGAGCACTTGTGAAAAATCCGAAACTCCTTCTGTGCGACGAACCGACGGGTGCGCTGGATTCGAAGACATCAAGAGATATCCTCGTATTGCTGGAAAAGATCAATGCAAGATATGGGACCACGATGCTGATCGTTACCCACAATAACAGCATCAAAGATATGGTTCACCGCGTGATCTATCTGAAAGACGGAGAAGTCCGCAAAGAATATGAAAATGAAGTCAGAGTACCGGCAAAGGATTTGGAGGATTTATAATGCAGAAGATATTGAGAAAAAGGGTGCTTCGCGATCTGAAGAAAAATGCGTTCCGCTATGCGGCGCTGGGATGCCTGATCATTCTTTGTATGTATCTTATCATCTCCCTTGTGGGAGCGGGCGAGACGATTGTGTGCGGAGTGGAAGAAAGCGCAGAGGAAAATCAGATTGAAGACGGGCAGTTTACCTGTTTTGCCCCATTGTCCCAAAAAGATATGGAGAAGATCCGGAGTAACAATGTGCAGCTGGAAAAGATGTTTTATCTGGATTATACGGTAGGAGATACGACGTTGCGTGCATTCAAAGACCGCGAAACCATCGATAAAGTGGTTGTCAGTGAAGGAAAAAAGGCAAAAAACGCGGATGAACTGGTGCTTGAAAAACGCTATGCCGCAAAAAATGAGGTGTCCCTTGGTGACGAGATTAAGTTGGGAGACAAGAGCTTTACAGTGGTCGGAATCGGCTCTTCGCCGGATTACGATGCTCCTTATAAAAATTTGTCGGATACGATCGTTGACAGTAAAAATTTTGGAACCGTGTTTGTGACAAAAGAAGCGTATGATGAATTGAAGAAGGCAGGAAAGGCTGCCCAGTCGGAAGAATATCTGTATGCCTACCGCCTGAAAAAGGATATGACGGACGAAAAAGTGCGTGACCTGTTAAAGACCTTTAAGATCGATGAAGAGGCAGTTCAGGATGACTATTTTCAGGAATACTGGGACCGCACGGTGGGACAGCTGGATGATATGCAGAGCGGAGTCAAAGATCTGAAAGAAGGGGCCGAGGAACTGTATCAGGGACTTCGCAAATTGAATCGCTATAAAGAGGATCTCAACATGGCACCAAAGACGATTTTTGACAATGCGCTGGAACAGGCGCAGAAGTCATTGCAGGAAAATGGCTTTGACGTCACATTGACAGAAGACAATTTTGAGAGCGAGATTCAGAAAATTGTAGACGATAAGGATGGGGTGATGGCACTTACGTTGTCCGATGCCTTGGATGAATTAAAAGCATTGAAGACGTATAAGGATAGTGTAGAAGAGTATACCGACGGCGTGCAGGAAGCCAAAGACGGAGCCGAGGAATTGAAGGATGGCGTGAGTGATCTGAAAGAGGGGACCGATGACTACCTCGAGGATATCGACACCCGTCTTACAAATATGGAAAGCTTTGTAAAATGTGGCGAGAACATAAGAACACTTGCATCAGTGGATGACCAGCAGATCAATATTTCTGCCGGTGTCATATTCGGTGTGATCATCCTCATTTTACTGGCCTATGTCATTTCTGTATTTGTCGTTCATAATATCGAAAAAGAAAGTTCGATCATTGGAACACTGTATGCGCTCGGCGTGCGGAGAAGAGATCTGATGTTTCATTATCTGTCATTGCCGGTCATTATTACGACGGTGGCGGGAATCCTTGGATTTTTCGCAGGAATCAGTTCTCTGGGAATCCCAAACCAGATGCAGGACTGCATTACCTATTATTCGGTGCCGCCGCTTGATGTGATCGTGCCGCCGTACTTGATCATTTACGGAATCGTTATGCCACCGATCGTGTCAACCATTGTCAATACGATTGTGATCCGGAAAAAATTGTCGCATACGGCATTGTCCCTGATGCGCAACGAGACGAAAAAACAACATATGAGCAAACTGCATCTGCACGAGATGAAGTTTGAAAAAATGTTCCGCATCCGCCAAATGGTGCGCGAGGCAAGAGCAGGAATTACGGTGTTCTTTGGAATGTTTATCGCACTTTTGTGCATGATGATCAGCCTGAACTGCTATGAACTGTGTGTACATGTGCGCGACAGCAACATTGCAGATACCAAATACGAATATATGTATACTCTTAAGTATCCGGAAAAAACGGTACCGGAAAAGGCAAGCCCCGCGTATGCAAAGACATTGAAAAAGGAAATTTATGGGTATAACTGGGATGTGACAGTGCTTGGCATTGAGGAAGGAAATCCGTATTTTGACCTGACACTTACCAAGGGAAAAGGAACCGTGGTCGTCTCGTCCGCGATGGCACAGAAGTATGATCTGAAAGAGGGTGATACTTTCGTGCTCAACGACGAAGAAGAGGGCAATAAATATGCCTTTGAGGTAACAGGAATCTGCGAGTACGCGCCGGCATTTTATGTCTTTATGGATCTCGAAAGTGCGAGAGATCTGTTTGGCGAGTCGGATGACTTTTATAATGTATTGTTTTCCGATGAAGCGCTGGATATCCCGGCAGGCCGGCTGTATGCGACAACGACGAAACAGGATATCGAAAAATCAGCGAGTATTTTTGTAAATCAGATGCAGAGCATGATCATCACGATCAATGTCGTGTCAACGTTAATCTTTATCATCGTTATGTATCTGATGATGAAAGTCATGATCGACCGCTCGGCGTACAGTATTTCGCTGATGAAAGTGTTTGGATTCCGCGATAAGGAAGTACGAAAATTGTACCTGAATGGAAACTTTTATATCATTTTGGCAGGAACCGTGATCCATATCCCGCTTACGAAAGCTATCATGGATTTCTTGTATCCAAGGTATATGGTAAGCAATATTTCTACCGCACTGGATCTGTCATTTGAACCATGGCTGTATGTGGTACTTGTCGTTCTTATCTTTGTCTGCTACTTTGCCATCAACCGTGTTCTGGTAGGCAGACTGAAGAAAATGGTTCCGGCAGAGGTACTGAAAAATCGAGAATAATTGTATTGTAATCATTGTCTAAATATAGTATAATCAAAATAAAAAATAATCAGGGAGCGGAACGATGGCCAAAGGCGTAAATCAAAAACTAAAGCTGTTATATCTCATGGATATTCTGTTGGAAAAGACGGACGAAGATCATGGGATTACGATGAATGAAATCATATCATCGCTGGAAAGCTATGATGTTTCGGCAGAGCGGAAAAGTGTCTATCGGGATATCGAAGAATTGCAGCGGTATGGCCTGGATGTTCTCTCTTACAGCAACGGGAGGACGACGTACTATCATGTCGCCTCCCGTTTGTTTGAGATTGCGGAACTGAAGCTTTTGGTAGATGCGGTTCAGTCGTCGAAATTTATCACGGAAAAGAAATCCCGTGAACTGATCAAGAAATTGGAAAGTTTTGCCAGCAAATATCAGGCGCAGGATCTCCAGCGTCAAGTGTATGTGCAGGGGCGTGTGAAAACGATGAATGAGAGCATCTATTATAATGTGGATAAGATCCATCAGGCGATAGAAAGAAATCATTCGATCACGTTCCGGTATTATCAATGGAATGTAAAAAAACAGATGGAGTTAAAACATAATGGCGGAGAATATGAAATTTCGCCATGGCAGCTCATGTGGGATGATGAAAATTATTATTTGATCGGATTCGACCATAATGCAGGTTATATCAAACATTTTCGTGTGGACAAAATGCTTGACATCCAAATGTGCGATCATGAGCGTGAAGGCGGGGAAGTCTTTGAAAAAGTCGATGCCGGAGCGTATTCAAAAAAGGTATTTGGCATGTACGACGGAACGGAGACGGCGGTAAAATTAAAATGCCGCAATTATCTTGCCGGGGTTATGATTGACCGCTTTGGGAAAAATGTTCCGATGATTCCATTGGATGACGAGTATTTTCAAGTCAATGTAACAGTGGCGGTCAGCCAGCAGTTTATCGGATGGCTGATGGCGATAGGAACCGGTGTGACGGTGATCGAGCCGGAAGAAGTGAGAGAAAAAGTGATCGTGGCATGCGGGGAAATGCTTGCCTGTTATGCACAATAAAAAAAGTGTGGCCGTAGGACCACACTTTTTTAAAATATTTATTTGTCTTTGATCAAATGAGGCAGCTGATCGATCATATTAGCAAAGTCTTCAAACAAAGTTCCCTTTTTCGTATCGGACTTGTTGATCGCAGAAATACGGTTGCTTACCTCAGAATAGCTCGTGCGGCTCTTATTGATGTAATTTAACATTTCATCGACGCCCTGTTTGCTTTCTATGACAGCGGAATCAATCGCGTTATGCACATCTTCGATACCGGTTACTTTCGCACTGATGCCGTTAAAGATACTATGTGTACTGTCTACATTTTCAATGCTGCTGTGAAGTGCCTGTTTGGAATCGTCCAAGGAATGGTTCAGATTGGCGGTGCTCTTTTCTACATCGGCAATGCTGTTCTGTACATCATTGATCAAAATTTTGATCTGGTCGGCAAGTTCACGTACTTCATTGGCAACAACGGCAAATCCGCGTCCCTGCTCTCCGGCACGGGCAGCTTCGATGGAAGCATTTAAAGCCAGCAGGTTTGTCTGATTAGCGATCGCAGTGATTCCATCGGTAGATTTGCGGATTTCAGAAACCGATTCCAGCAGTTTTTCGAAAGTCTGATTCATTTCGTCAAAACGCTCCGTAACGGTATTAGAACTTTCTTTCAGAACTTCTACCTGATTCTGAGCAGTGCTTACAGATTCCTGAATCTCAGACTGTACCGTGGCAAATTCATCACTTGCGGTAACAATGCCTTCGAAAGAAGTGTTCATAGCCTGGCACTGGTTTAAAAGTTCTTCATTTTCATCCGAAAGAGTCTGAATGCTGGCTTCAATCTCCTGAATGCCCTTAAATGTTTCCAGACCTTGGGTTACCAATTCTTCGTTTGTTGTTTTTAAATGATCGATAGTAAGAAGGATCGCTTCAGTATTATCGGAGACAGGTGCTTGTTCTACAACGGTAGTTGGCACTTTTTCCGCTGAAGTTTCTTTTGTTTTCTTTTTAAATAATGGTTTCATAATGTCCTCCATTCTAGTGAATAAATGTGTTAATCAAAGGTAATGCAACACATTGTTTGGTTCACATGTTGTTTTTTATAATGTTCTCCAAGTCCGACGATACCAGCATGGTCTGCCGTAGAGTTCATTTTTGTCAGATACTTGTCCAGATAATGCTCCTCTTTAAAGAAAAGATAGCGGAACAGGCAGTTTACGGAAAGAATTCCTTTGATATCCGTCAAATCTTTTTTCATTTTCTGTAAGGTATCCGAAATAATCTGGTTATAATCTCCAATCTCCATCAAAGTAAGGATGTCAAGGTTATTTACCTGCTTGTAGCATTCCAATGCGTTGTTTTTGATGTCTTTGATCGAAATCAGGTACGTTTCACTACCATAAACACGTCCAAGTGGATTTTTAAATGTCTGGGTAGCAACTTCTTCTTTTGAGATATGTAAAATGTCGCGGTAGAAATTTTCTGCCGGGTTTCCGTCTACTTCAATCAGAAGATTGCTGTTCGGATCAGTTTTTGTGGCAAGAAACTGATCACCGGTTGCAGTGTACAGATTCTCTTTGTAGGCACAGATCTTACCGGTTTTATTGCGAAGAATCAAAAAGCCGCAGGCATCTTCGTAGATTTTTCCGTTGACGGCAACTTTTCCCCCATCGACGGTTCCCCCAATCAGCGGAATCTTTTGGGCATCCAGCACCATATTGAGAGTGGTTACCAATTTTCCGTCATGACCGGAACAAATGTCAAAGCAGGCGGAATTTCCGGGAGCAGCATTTGTCTTTTCCATGGCTTTTTTTAAACGGCTGATATATTTTACCGGCATCGTGGATAATTGTTCCAGTACATCTGCTGCACAATCCGTTCCATGCAGAGAAATCACGGTTACACCGTTTTCAATCGTTTGAGTACCACCATAACTCATTGCAATACCGCCGATGCTAGGAATTCCCGGAAAAGCTTTCTCTAATTCTACAACATGGGATTCCAGTAATTCTGCTGTCGTCAGAAGAATCAATGCATCTGGCTGTGAAATGTTTTCTGTAACTTTTGTCAAATTCCCCGAGGTGTCATAATGATACTGTAAATTCATGAGTAAACCTCCTTCAATTTTACGCAATCGTAACGAAAACGTTACTTTAATTTCATATTACTATAATAAATCAAAACGCGGCAGGAATCAAGGGGAAAAAAGTAATTGCATGAAAGAAAAAGTTGCGATATAATCATTGCTGGAGCATAATGACGATGATGGAGGAAAAGAGACAATGGAAAAAGTGGAATATTGGGACATTTATGACAAAAATAAACAGCGCACCGGCAGACAGATGAAGCGCAATGACTGGTGCTTAAAGGATGATGAGTACCATTTGACGGTGCTTGGTGTCGTGGCACATAAAGACGGAAGATTTTTGATCACGAAGCGGGTCATGACGAAAAATTGGGCACCAGGCTGGTGGGAAGTGTCTGGTGGCGCTGCGATGGCAGGTGAAGAATCGAAGGAAGCGGTTCTTCGTGAAGTGAAAGAAGAGACCGGATTAGATGTGTCTGACTGGGATGGCGGATACCGGTTTACCTATCACCGTGAAAATCCGGGCGAAGGTGATAATTATTTTGTAGATGTGTATAAATTTATCGGAGAATTTTCTGAAGAGGATGTACATCCGCAGGAAGCCGAGACAGATGGCTTTATGCTTGCGACAAAAGAAGAGATTGAGGCATTTGCAAAAGAGGGCGTGTTCCTTCATTATGATAGTATTAAAGAGGTGTTTTAAAGGAGTTTAGACAGAAAAGGAGCTTTTTCTTTCTTCCCCGCGGGACCGTTTGCACTTAGCGGACACACGCAGCGGTGCGGTAGGGCATAGGACGCCCTCTGCGCACCGTCGGTGTCCGAAATCCCACGGAAAGAGAAAAAGCTCCTTTTTCTAATTAAACTGACTTTAAAACAAGATAAGAAATGAGAGAAGAATTCTAAAATAATCATAAATTCAAATATTTCTGTTGACAGATGGATTCAAAAGAGTATAATATCATTAACATGCTAATGATTAGCATATAAATCATTAAAAAACTAATTAAAAATCACAAAGAACACAAGTTAAAAAAAGAAGGGAGGCTTATGTGTGGAACCAAGGGGAAGATGCCACATGCGTATGGACACGGAGACGGTGATTCAGAGGGCAAATCCGGTGAAGCTGGTTATGTTTATTAATCAGATCCATCGACGCAAGATTGAAAAACTGTTGGAAGGAACCGGGTTGCACAGGGCGCAGCACAGAATGCTGATGACGTTATCGGATTGTCCCGTTACGTCGCAGATTGAACTGGCAAATATACTGGAAGTGTCGGCAGCGACGGTGGCAGTTTCATTGAAAAAACTGGGAAAAGGCGGATACATTCAGAAATCCCAGCAGGAACAGGATTCCCGCGTACGTTTCGTCGAACTGACGGAAAAAGGACGCAGCGTCGTTGACGAGAGCAAAGAAATCTTTCAACGGATGGATGCAAAACTTCTGGAAGGATTTGACAAAGAGCAGTTGGAGGTGCTTCAAAGTCTATTGGGGCAGATGTACCGCAATGCGAAGAATATAGAGTAAAAGGAGAAAAGACGATGGGTATTTATAAAAAATATGTCACTCCCTATCTGTCGGCATTTATTTTAGGACCGATTTTTATGATCGTGGAAGTGATCGGAGAAGTGCTTCTTCCGAAGATGATGTCATTGATCATCAACGAAGGAATTAAGGGAGGAGCCGGAAGTGGTTATATCATAGCACATGGAATTATCATGGTGCTTCTTGCACTTTGTATGATGTGCGGCGGTGTGCTTGGTGCCTATTTTGCTGTTAAGGCATCGGTAAATTTCGCTGGTGATCTGAGAAAAGATATTTTTGCGAAAGTGCAGCAGTTTTCCTTCGCTAATATCGAAAAATTTTCAACCGGTTCGTTAGTGACAAGATTGACGAATGATATTACGAACCTGCAGAATGTAATTTCGATGGCACTTCGAATGCTCCTTCGAGCACCGGGTATGCTGATCGGTGGATTGATTATGGCAATCATGATGAATGCGAGACTGGCGATTATTCTAGGAGTAGTAATCCCGATTTTGATCGTATCGCTGGTTATCGTAATCGGAAAAGCGTTTCCAAGATTTAACATCATGCAGACAAAAATTGACAGTCTGAACTCGAGGATTCAGGAAAACATCACAAATACACGCGTGGTAAAATCCTTTGTTCGTGATGACTTTGAAAAAGAAACTTTTAACAAAGCCAATGAAGATCTGAAGGAAAAGAGTTTGTCCGCGATGAAGATCGTTATATTGACGATGCCGATCATGACTCTTGCAATGAACATTACGACGATGGCAGTGGTATGGTTCGGTGGACGCCAGATCATCGTAGGTGATATGCCGGTCGGCGACCTGACTGCATTTACGACGTATATCGTACAGATCCTTATGTCTTTGATGATGGTTGGAATGATCATGATTCAGGGATCCCGTGCATTGGCTTCTTCAAAGCGTATCAAAGAGGTTCTTATGACAGAGATCGACCTCAATGACAACGAAGCAAAATGCAAAGACAAAGAAGTGGAAAACGGCGCGATTGAATTCCGCAATGTCGGATTCCGTTATTATAAGAAGAATCATAACAATGTATTGAAGAATATTTCTTTCAAAGCCAATCCGGGCGAAGTGGTTGGAATCATTGGTTCGACAGGGTCCGGAAAGAGTTCGCTCGTGCAGTTGATCCCGCGTCTGTACGATGTCGACGAGGGAGAAGTGCTTGTGGATGGCATCAATGTCAAAGATTATTCGCTGGAACATCTGCGAAACGGCGTGGCAATGGTGCTTCAGAAAAATACATTGTTCTCCGGAAGTATTATGGAAAATCTTCGATGGGGAGACGAAAATGCGACAGACGAAGAAGTTTACGAGATGGCACGTTATGCACAGGCAGACGGTTTTGTCCGCAGTTTTTCCGATGGATATGACATGGAATTGGGACAGGGCGGTGTCAATGTTTCCGGTGGACAAAAACAGCGTCTCTGTATCGCCAGAGCTCTTTTGAAAAAGCCGAAAATCTTGATCTTAGACGATAGTACAAGTGCCGTAGATACTGCGACAGAAGCAGAGATTCGAAAGAGTTTCTCAACGTCTTTGAAAGACGCGACGAAGTTGATCATTGCGCAGCGAATTTCGTCTGTAGAACATGCAGACCGGATTATCGTGATGGATGAGGGCGAGATCGTCGGACAGGGAACGCATGAGGAATTGATGAAATCCTGTGAAGCTTATCAGGAAATCTATTATTCGCAGAAAGACAAGAATGAGGAGGTGTCAGCATGAGTGGAAAGCCAAATAAATCAGCCGGAGGCCCGCCAATGGGAGGACCCGGAGGAGGTCCGGGAGGCAGACGGGCGAGAGCAATGGGCGGCAAGCCAAAAGAAACCAAACAGACGATAAAGCGTCTTCTTGGTTATCTTGGAAAAGATAAGAATCACGTCATCATTGCATTGGTGTGTGTAGTGATATCCAGTTTATCGACATTGGCAGGTTCGTATATGCTGTCGCCAATCATCAATGGAATTACGGAAACATATGACAAGGCATCCAAAGCAGCGGGTGATGCCGGTGTCATTATCAATGAAGGTTTGAAAACATTAGGACTTGGCATCCTTTTGATGCTTGCGATTTATGGAATCGGTGTGATTTCCATGTATTTACAGCAACGAATCATGATTGGCGTTTCGCAGCGTGCGTTGAAGACGCTTCGTAAAGATTTGTTTGATCATATTCAGACTTTGCCGGTGCGCTACTTTGACACCAATGCAACCGGAGATATTATGAGTCGTTTTACAAACGATGTCGATGTTGTCGGTGAAATGCTCAACAATACAGTAATCCAGCTTATTCAGGGATTTATCAGCATCGTGGGTACGGTAAGTATCATGCTTTATATGAATGTATGGCTTGCTCTTCTTACCATCCTGCTTGTACCGATTATGCTGAAAGCCGGCGGTTCGATCGCAAAGCGTAGTTCCAAATATTATCGCCAGCAGCAGTCGGCGCTTGGTAAATTAAATGGTTACATCGAAGAGACGGTAACCGGACAGAAAGTAGTAAAAGTATTCTGCCACGAGGAAAAGGCAGTGGAAGAATTTACGAATCTGAACAATGATCTTCGTAAGAAACAGGTCAAGGCTCAGTTTTTTGGTGGTATCATGGGGCCGGTCATGGGAAATATCGGACAGGTCAGCTATGGTATCACAGCCTGCGTCGGTGGTCTGTTCTGTCTTGCCGGACGGCTTAGTCTTGGTGGATTGACAGTATTTGTAAACTACTCCCGTCAGTTCAGCCGTCCGATCAACGAGATCTCTATGCAGATCAACACCATCTTTTCCGCTCTTGCCGGTGCCGAGCGTGTGTTCAAGGTAATGGATGAAGAGCCGGAAGAAGCGGATAAACCGGATGCTGTAGAGATGGACGATGTCAAAGGCGAAGTAATCATGGAAGATGTTTCCTTTGGTTACAACCCGGATAAAGTAATCTTGAAGCACATCAACCTGTATGCACATGCCGGCCAGAAAGTGGCATTTGTCGGTTCGACCGGTGCCGGAAAAACGACGATCACGAACCTTTTGAATCGTTTTTACGATATTCAGGAAGGGAAGATCACAATCGATGGAAGAGATATCAAAGATTATGCGAGAAAGAGTCTGCGAAGCCATATTGCAATGGTATTGCAGGATACTCACTTGTTTACCGGAACAGTTCGTGAAAATATACGCTATGGACGTCCGGATGCGACGGACGAGGAAGTGGAGCAGGCAGCAAAGACCGCCAGCGCACATTCATTTATCATGCGTCTGGAGAATGGATACGATACGATGTTGGAAGGCGACGGTATCAATCTGAGCCAGGGACAGAGACAGCTGTTAAATATTGCTAGAGCGGCCGTGTCGAAAGCGCCGATCCTTGTGCTCGATGAGGCGACAAGTTCGGTCGATACGAGAACCGAGATGCACATTGACCACGGTATGGAGCGATTGATGAAGAACCGTACGACATTTGTTATCGCACACCGCCTTTCTACCGTGCGCAATGCCGATTGTATCATGGTTCTTGAGCAGGGGGAGATCATTGAGCGTGGAACACATGAGCAGCTCCTTGCTGAGAAAGGAAGATATTACCAATTATATACCGGCGCGGTAGAATTGGATTAATATAGCAAAATGGAGGAAACGATAAGTGGATTATTTATCACATAATATTGCGATTAACTTGAAGCGAATCCGCAAGGCAAAAGCAATGAGTTTGGATGTGGTGGCAGAACAGACAGGGGTCAGCAAGAGTATGCTGGCAACGATTGAAAAAGGAGATGCCAATCCATCCATTGGAGTTCTTGGCAAGATTATGAGCGGTCTGCGCGTGGATTTACAGGACTTAACACAGGTGCCGCAAAGTGATGTGTATCTGGTGGATGTGGAAAATCTGGAACCGACCAAAAAGGTGCCGGGTCAATACAAAGTGTGGACGTGTTTTCCTATTACAGATAATCGGATGGTAGAGATTTATCGTATCGATATTGAGCCGGGTGGTGTGTACGAAAGTGGTTCTCATGGAGAACGCACCAAAGAATATATTACGATGCTCAAGGGACGATTAACGATTCATCTGGAGCAGGAAGTATATACTGTGGAAAAGGAGCAGTTTTTTCGTTTTGAATCGGATCAGCCACATGTGTATACCAATGAAGGCACTAGCATAATCAGTTTTATTTCATTTTTTGTTGTTTATTAACCGGAAAGATGGGATTAAATTATGACTTGTTCAATATAATGGACAAACAATTTGAAAAAGTGCGAAAAAATGCTTGACATTTACAGAAACGTGTGATATATTGTACTTATCAAAACAAAACAAGATTGACAAAGGCGTCAATGGTTCAGAAGAAACCATTGGCGCTTTTGTGCTTTTAAGGAGGAATAGGTCATGAAATTAAAAGACACAGGACTGACAGTACAGGACATTAAAGACAAAGTAAATAAGTATATGATTGAGACGTATGAAAGATTTGATTTCCTTGCGGAAACGGCAGAGGGTATGTATTTATATGATGAAAAAGGAACGCCGTATCTTGATTTTTATGCAGGAATCGCTGTTAATAACGCGGGAAGTCGTAACCCAAAAGTTGTGGCTGCGGTGAAAGATCAAGTGGACGACATTATGCATACATTTAATTATCCATATACGATTCCGCAGGCATTGCTTGCTGAAAAAGTATGCGAGACAATCGGCATGGATAAGATTTTTTATCAAAATTCCGGTACAGAAGCAAATGAAGCAATGATTAAGATGGCTCGTAAATATGGAATTGAAAAATATGGTCCGAATAAGTACCACATTGTAACAGCAAAAATGGGATTTCATGGAAGAACATTTGGTGCCATGTCAGCAACAGGACAGCCGGGAAATGGATGTCAGGTAGGCTTTGGACCGATGACATATGGATTTTCTTATGCTCCATATAATGATCTCGAAGCATTTAAAAATGCATGTACAGAAAATACCATTGCTATTATGATCGAGCCGGTACAGGGGGAAGGCGGTGTGCATCCGGCAACAATGGAATTTATGAAAGGTCTTCGCGAATTTTGCGATGAAAAAGGAATGCTTCTTTTGATTGATGAAGTTCAGACCGGATGGTGCAGAACAGGAGCCGTAATGTCCTATATGAATTATGGAATTAAACCGGATATTGTATCAATGGCCAAAGGACTTGGCGGCGGTATGCCAATTGGTGCAATCTGTGCAACCGAAGAAGTAGCAAAAGCATTTTCACCAGGGTCTCATGGAACGACATTTGGAGGACATCCGGTAAGTTGTGCGGCGGCACTTGCAGAAGTAAATGAATTGCTGGATCGAGATCTTGCGGGAAATGCAAAGAAGATGGGAGACTATTTCTCGACCGAGTTGGAAAAACTTCCGCATGTAAAAGAAGTCAGACATCAGGGATTATTAGTAGGTGTTGAGTTCGATGACACAATCAGCGGAGTTGATGTAAAACATGGTGCGCTTGACCGCAAACTTTTGATTACAGCTATTGGTGCTCATATTATCCGTATGGTTCCGCCACTCATCGTATCAAAAGAAGAATGTGACAAAGCGGTTGAGATATTGGAAGAAACAGTAAAAGCATTAGAAAAATAGTGGTAAAAGCAGACAAAGGGGTCGCAATAAGTAAGTTGTGTCCCCTTGTCTTTTTTACGGGGAAATCGGAATAAAGGAAGTGAGAACAATGCAGCATTTTGTAATAACAATTGGATGTGAATATGGTGCAAAGGGAAATGCGATTGGAAAAAAGATTGCAGAAGATTTAAAAATCCCTTTTTATAATCGAGAAACAGTAGATGCTATTATAGAAGAGGTTGGTATACCACAGGAAATTATGGATAAAGTGGAATCTGGAGTAACGATTGCAGGAAAAGGTGTAGAAGGCCAGGAACGAGGATCTTTTTCAAAATTATCGGATTTGACGCAGCGTGCAATTCATGTACAAAAGCAAATTATTCGGAAATTAGCAGAAAAAGAGTCGTGCGTATTCATTGGACGTTCAGCGGACTACATATTAAAGGGACAAGAGAATATCTTGCGTGTTTTTGTTTATGCGCCGGATGAGGTTCGTGTAAAGACGGTCTGTGAAAGCCATAATTTGTCGGAGAAAGATGCAAAGCTATTGATTCAGGAAAAGGACAAAAGATATCATGTAAGGCATCTGGCATTTACGGGAAGTAACAGGGGAGACAGACATAATCGGAATCTTTTGATTGACAGTAGTCTGCTTGGCGTCGAAGGAACAGCGGAATATATTGAAATTTTGGCTAAGAAAGTATTTGGATTATAGAAAGGAGATGAAATGCTATGGCTCAGAAAAAATCAGAATTTGACAAAGTATTTAGTGCGTGGGATATCCTGGTTATTGCCTTTGGAGCAATGATTGGCTGGGGATGGGTAGTATCTTCCGGCGGATGGATTGAAGCTGGTGGAGCAGTGGGAGCTGCAATTGGTTTTGCAATTGGTGGTGTTATGATATTTTTTGTGGGGCTTACCTATGCTGAATTGACGGCAGCAATGCCACAGTGCGGTGGTGAGCATGTGTTCAGCCATCGAGCCATGGGAGTAAATGGCTCTTTTATATGTACTTGGGGGATTATCCTTGGTTATGTGGGAGTTGCATGCTTTGAGGCATGTGCTTTTCCTACGATTCTTACCTATTTGTGGCCGGGATTTTTAAAAGGATACTTGTATACGGTGGCAGGATTTGATATCTATGCTTCCTGGCTTGCTGTGGCGGTAGTTCTGGCTTTTGTGATCATGCTCATCAATATTTTGGGAGCGAAGACGGCAGCTGTTTTGCAAACTGTTCTTACGGTGATCATTGGTGGTGCGGGTATTTTACTGATCGTGGCATCTGTGATCAATGGAAGTGTGGATAATTTAAGTGGCCAGATGTTTGTTGGATCTACCGGAGGGTCAATGGTAAAAAACATCCTTGCCGTAGCGGTGGTTACGCCGTTTTATTTTATCGGTTTTGATGTTATTCCGCAGGCAGCAGAGGAAATCAATGTTCCACTGAAAAAAATTGGAAAAATGATGATTCTGTCTGTAGTTTTAGCGGTTATCTTTTACGCATTGGTGATTTTGGCAGTCGGTTATGTTTTAGATGGAAGTGCAATTGCAGCCTCGGAAAGTGGAAGCGGTCTTGTGACAGCGGATGCGATGGCAGTAGCATTTAAGACTTCGGTAATGGCGAAAGTTATCATTGTCGGAGGTATGTGTGGCATTATCACTTCGTGGAATTCTTTTATGATCGGAGGCTCCCGGGCAATGTACTCAATGGCTGAATCTTACATGATTCCACCTTTTTTTGCCAAACTTCATCCCAAACATAAAACGCCAATTAATTCTTTGTATTTAATCGGTATTCTGACGATGATCGCTCCTTTGGCAGGACGAAAAATGATGGTTTGGATCTGTGATGCAGGAAACTTTGGGTGCTGTCTTGCTTATTGTATGGTATCAATATCATTTCTTATTTTGAGGAAAAAAGAACCGGATATGCCAAGACCATATAAAGTGCCGGCATATAAATTTGTAGGTGTGATGGCGGTTCTGATGTCGGGATTTATGGTGTTGATGTACTGTATACCTGGATCGGGTGGAAATCTTGTATGGCAGGAATGGATTATGGTTGGCGGATGGTCACTGCTAGGTGTAGTGTTTTATATTGTTTGCAAGAGAAAATATAAAGAATCGTTTGGTACGCTGGTTGAATTGATTTCGGATGAAGATGCTGCTACTTTGATGCCGGAAGCAGATGATGAAGAACTTGATCTGGTTATTGACAAAGCAATCGAACGTGTATTAAAAAGAATGTCAGCATGAGAGGAGAGATTGAGATGAAAGAGTTTTCGTTTTCGATTCCACAAGAAATTATTGTTGGAAAAGGAAGTTTGGCAAGATTGCCGGAAGTAGTAGAAAAATTAGGCGGAAAGCATGGATTTATCATATCCGGACCACATTTGAATAAAATGGGAATTGTAGCTTCGTGCAGTAAATCGTTGGAAAAAGCTGGTGTTAAGGTGGATGCTTATACAGAAACAGAAGGAAATCCGTCGGTTGAAACGGTAGAAAAGGCGGCAGCAGCTTTCTGCAAAAGTGGAGCGGACTTTATCATTGCTTTGGGCGGCGGATCTCCGATGGATGTTGCAAAAGCGGTGGGCGTTGTAGCGCGCTACGGAGGAAGCATTACCGAGTATGAGGGGGGTGGCAGAGTACCGGGAGATATTATTCCGGTGATTGCCATCCCAACCACTGCAGGAACTGGATCTGAAGTTACCGCATTTTCGGTAATTACAGATCATAGCAGAAACTACAAATTGACAGTGTTTAGTTACAAATTAATTCCGGCTTATGCAATTCTTGATCCGGAACTTCTTACAACAGCACCGGTTTCCGTCGCAGCTGCATGTGGAATTGATGCGATGGTTCATGCTTTAGAAGCATATATTTCGAAAGATGCGTCTCCTTTTTCGGATGCAATGGCAGAAAAGGCATTGGAATTAATCGGAAAAAACATAAGGAGATATGTTGCAGACCGGACGGATATTGAGGCGGCAGAAGCAATGATCACCGGTTCCTTATTTGCTGGAATAGCATTTTCCTGGGCAAGACTTGGGGATGTGCATGCGATGAGTCATCCGGTTAGTGCGTATTTTGACGTGCCGCATGGCGTGGCAAATGCAATTTTGCTTCCTACAATTGTAGAATATAATGCATTGGCAGATCATGGTAAATATTTCAAACTATTCAATTATATTTCACTGACACCTGTTTCCGAAGCAGAATTTGAACCATTTATGCTGGTAGATCTTCTGAAAGAATTAAATGAACAGCTTGGTATCCCGGGATCGCTTGGAGAAGTGGGAGTGACAGCAGATAAATTTGATACAATGGCTGACGATGCCATGAAGAGTGGAAATATTGCTGTCAATCCGCGAAGCACTACAAAAAAGGATGTGCTTTCCTTATATGAAAAAGCATTATAAAAGATAAAGTTTCTTGATATTTTTATGAAAATTTCTCTTGTATTTAGCAAAAAAAATGCTATGATAGAAAGTAGAGAAAAAATATTAGGAGGCATATTGCTATGTTTGGTTTTGGTCAGTTGATTGACATTTTGAAAAAACACCCAAGAAAAATTGTTTTTACAGAGGGAAGCGATCCTCGTATTCTGGAAGCATCTTCCCGTCTTTTGGCAAGTACATTTCTTGCCCCTGTATTAGTTGGTAACAAAGAGGAGATTACAAAGGCAGCAGAAGAGAGCGGCTTTAATATCCGTGGAGCTGAGATCATTGATCCATTGAATTATGACGAGATTGATGAGATGGTGGACATGCTTTGTGAGATCCGTAAAAATAAAGGAATGACACCGGAGCAGGCTCGTGGGATTTTGTCTCAGGCAAATTATTTCGGAACGATGCTTGTGAAGATGGGAAAAGCCGATGCATTGTTAGGTGGAGCGACATATTCTACGGCAGATACGGTTCGTCCGGCACTGCAGATCATCAAGACAAAGCCAAACAATTCGATCGTGTCTTCCTGCTTTATTTTGGTTCGTCCATCCGCAACCGGTGAAAATGAAGTGCTTGCGATGGCAGACTGTGCGATCAATATCAAACCGACCGAAGATGAATTGGTTGAGATCGCATTGGAAGCATCCGAATGTGCGAAGATTTTTGGAATCGATCCGAAAGTGGCATTCCTCAGTTACTCTACATTGGGATCCGGTAAAGGCGAAGATGTAGATAAGATGCGCAATGCCGCAGAGAAAACAAAGAAAGCAGCACCAAACCTTCCAATCGAAGGAGAACTTCAGTTTGATGCCGCAGTAGCACCTCGTGTAGCACGTACAAAATGTCCACAGTCTGAAGTGGCTGGACATGCAAACACCTTTATTTTCCCGGATATCAATGCAGGAAATATCGGTTATAAAATTGCACAGCGTATGGGTAACTTTGATGCTTACGGTCCAATCCTTCTTGGTCTGAATGCACCGATCAACGACCTTTCTCGTGGATGCAATGCAAGTGAAGTATATTCTATGGCGATCATTACCGCAGCATTGGCATAAGAAATAAAACGTAACAATGAAAAATACATGGCCGGAGCAGAGCGTGACAAAAGGCATGCACTGCCCCGGCTGTTGCTGTAAATTAGAAATATTTATCGGAAAGAGGACTTGCATGAGAAAGAAAATGAGCGAAGACGAAAAATTCATGAAAGAAGCGATTCGGCAGGCGAAGAAAGCCTATGCATTGGAAGAAACACCGATCGGCTGTGTGCTTGTTCATGAAGGGAAGATTATCGCCAGAGGCTATAATAAACGAAATAAGAAAAAGAATACGCTGGCGCATGCAGAAATCATCGCGATCGATAAGGCGAGCCGGATCCTTGGGGACTGGCGGCTGGAGGAATGCACGATGTATGTGACGCTGGAACCCTGTCCGATGTGTGCGGGAGCGATCGTGCAGGCAAGAATTCCCAAAGTAGTGATCGGAAGCATGAATCCGAAAGCGGGTTGTGCCGGTTCTGTCCTGAATCTGCTGGATATGCCTGGGTTTAACCACCGGGTGGAAGTGGAACGGGGAATTTTGGAAGAACCATGCAGCTGGCTAATGAGCAGTTTTTTTAAAGAACTTCGGTTAAAACGAAAGAAATCTACTTGAAGAAAGTGTTTGTTTATGCTATAATATTTTGGTACATTTTTAGAAAAGGAGATTTTCACAATGAATACTAAGTTAAAGGGCGTTTTACAGCTTCTTGTCATTCTCCTTGTAACTGCTGCAGTTTGTGTTGTGGCATACACGGGAATTGGGGGAGCAAAGCGGGGTAGTGCAAAAAACATCCGCTTAGGACTTGACTTGGCAGGTGGTGTCAGCGTTACATACGAAGCGACAAAAGAAAATCCAACTGCTCAGGAAATGAAAGATACTGTGTACAAAATGCAGATGCGTGTACAGAACGAAAGTACAGAAGCTTCTGTTTATCAGGAAGGAAATAACCGAGTAACGGTTGACGTTCCGGATGTTGATGATCCACAGGCAGTATTGGACAAGCTTGGAAAAGCCGGAGCATTGGAATTTGTTCTTTACAACAATGTAACGGTTGGCGAAGATGGAAAAACGGCGACCTATGACAAGAAAGATGTCATCATCGACGGTTCCATGCTGAAAACTGCAGAAGCAGCAACACAGCAGGATTCCACGACAGGCCAGACAGAAAATGTTGTAAAACTTTCATTTAATGCAAAAGGAACAAAGAAATTTAAAAAAGTAACGACAGACCACGTAGGTGAGCAGTTCTCGATCATTTACGATGGTGAGATCGTATCCTCTCCGGTTATCCGTGAGGCAATTGACGGTGGAGAAGCCGTTATCTCCGGAAGCTTTGATGAGTTCTCAAAAGCAGAGGATATGGCATCTACTCTTCGTATCGGTGCTCTTCCACTGGAACTGAAAAATATCCGTTCCAATATCGTAGGAGCAAAACTTGGTGGAGATGCACTTAAGACAAGTTTGATCGCTGGTGCGATCGGTCTTGCACTGGTTATTATCTTCATGATCGTTATGTACTGGATTCCAGGTGTAGCAGCTTCTATTGCGCTGTTGTTTTACGTAGGTGCATCCGTTCTTGCGATCAACGGTCTGGATGTCACATTGACTCTTCCGGGTATCGCCGGAGTTATTCTTGCGATCGGTATGGCGGTGGATGCGAACTGTATTATCTTTACCCGTATCCGAGAGGAACTGGCGACAGGAAAGACGGTTCGTTCGGCAATCAAGATCGGATTCGAGAAAGCGTTGTCCGCGATCATCGATGGTAACGTTACCACATTGATCGCTGCCGTTGTTCTTTATATCAAAGGATCCGGTACCGTTATGGGATTTGCCCAGACACTGGCAATTGGTATTATTCTTTCCATGTTTACGGCAATCTTCGTAACAAGATGGATCTTGTATGCATTTGTAGGACTCGGCTTTGACGATGTGAAGTTTTATGGAACACAGAAAGCAAGAAAACCGATTAACTTTGTTGGAAATATTAAGAAATATGCGATTATTTCCGGATGCCTTCTTCTTTTGTGCATCGGCGGACTGGTTATGAATATGGTAAAAATGGGTCAGCCTCTTAACTACAGCCTTGAGTTCTTAGGTGGTTCTTCCACATCCATTACCTTTACGGATTACAAGGGCGAAGGATTTGATGGTTCCGGTAATGCAAGTGCAGACTTTAAAAATGAAGTGACAGAGGTTGTAAAATCGGCAGCGGGTGTATCCGAAGCAGAACTTTCCGATGTATCCGGGGAGAAGACATTGATCGTTCGTACACCGGCATTTACCGAAGACCAGCAGAAGAAAGTAATCTCCGCGGTTGAGGAAAAATATGGCGTGAGTGATAAGAGTATCGAAGTAGAGACGATTTCTGCTTCGGTAAGTAACGAAATGCGTATGGATGCGATCGTAGCCGTACTTATCGCAGCGGTAGGTATGTTGATCTACATCTGGATCCGATTCAAGAATCTTGCATTTGGTGCAAGTTCCGTTATCGCACTTCTTCATGACGTTATGGTAGTGCTTATGGTTTATGCGATCGGAAGTGCATCCATTACTGTCGGAAGTACGTTTATCGCCTGTATGCTGACGATCGTAGGTTACTCGATCAACGCGACGATCGTAGTATTCGACCGTGTTCGTGAGAACCGTAAGAAACTGGGCAACACTGATTTGGCAGAAATTGTAAACACAAGTATTACAGAGACATTGAGCCGAAGCTTTAATACTTCGATCACAACGTTGGTAATGGTACTTTGTCTTGCTGTTCTTGGTGTGGATTCCATCCGCCAGTTTGCAGTACCGATGATGGCTGGTATCATTTCCGGATGTTATTCTTCTGTATGTCTGGCAGGTACGGTTTGGTATTTCATGAACCGTAGTGCTCAGAAGAGAGCCAAAGCAAAAAAAGCAGGTAACAAAAAGAAATAATCCAAAGAATCTTGAAAGGATTCTTTGATGAATAAAAAAGAAGCGGTTGCGCATACTACATAAAAATAGTATGTGCAGTCGCTTTTTTTGCAGCATAAGTCTGCCTGGCGTGCACGGTTGATGGAGGAATTATGGATAAAATGATTGGAAAGAGGAGCGTGCAGTTTGAAGTGCCGCCGTGCATTATCGGAGCCGCTTCCGTAGCCGGAGAAAAAGAGGGTGCCGGGAAATTTGGAAAATATTTTGATATCGTAGAAGAAGATCCGCTGTTTGGTGGAAAAACCTGGGAAGAGGCGGAGAGTAAAATGCAGCATATGGCAGCAGACATCGCAATTCGCAATGCCGGACTGGAATCGGAAGATATCCGTTATATCGTGGCAGGAGATTTGCTGGGGCAGCTGATCGCAACTTCGTTTGGGATTATGAATCTGAATATACCAATGTTTGGGGTCTATGGTGCGTGTTCGACGATGGGCGAGTCGATGGCAATCGGCTCTATGCTTGTGGAAGGAGGATTTGCAGAGTACATTGTTGCTATGACGTCGAGTCATTTTGCCAGCGCGGAAAAGCAGTTTCGTTTTCCTTTGGCATACGGAAACCAGCGTCCGTATTCGGCGACATGGACGGTGACAGGAAGCGGCGCGGTTGTGATCGGACGGGGAGACGGAAAATGGAAACGCAAAGAGACGGATTATGTGTGCATCCGCGGGATTACGACGGGAGTGATCACGGATTACGGCATCAAAGACAGCATGAATATGGGCGCCTGTATGGCGCCGGCAGCTTGCGATTGCGTTTTGAATAATTTCAAAGATTTTGGGGTAGAACCGGACTATTATGACAAGATCATTACAGGAGATCTCGGAACGATCGGGCAGCGCATTTTAAAGGATATGCTGCTGGGATACGGGTATGATATCAGTAAACAGCATATGGACTGCGGAACGGAAATTTATTACAACGAAGAGCAGGATACGCATGCCGGTGGAAGTGGCTGTGGCTGCAGTGCAATCACACTGACGGGATATATTTTGAAAAAGATGCGGAAACATGCATGGCGGAGAGTGCTGTTTGTACCGACCGGAGCGCTTTTGTCGACCGTCAGTTTCAATGAGGGAAATTCGGTACCGGGAATTGCGCATGGTGTCATGCTCGAATGCGTGTGAAAGGAGAAGGTGAGATGGAATATTTGATTTCTTTTTTGATCGGGGGAGCGATCTGCGCGGTCGTGCAGCTGTTTATGGACAACACGAAACTGCTTCCCGGAAGGATTATGGTTATTTTAGTATGTCTGGGAGCCATATTAAGTGCCCTGCATCTGTATGAACCGTTTGCCAACTGGGCAAAAGCTGGTGCGACAGTGCCTTTGATCGGATTTGGACATCTTTTATTTGAAGGCGTGAAAGAAGCGGTAGATAAAAGAGGGTTTATCGGTATCTTTTACGGCGGTATGGAGCGAGCGGCCGTCGGCATTTCCGGAGCCCTTGTCATCAGTTTTCTGGCATCGCTGGTATTTAAGCCCAAGATGAAAGGATAAAACGTTTGGAATTGTTGTGAAAAAACATTGAGAATTATGCAAAAACAAAGTATAATGAGGTTAGTGGCAAACACTAACCTTTTTTTGCATGGAAAAAATTGGAATGGAGGGCATCTATGAAAAAACTGGAAAATAAATATGTATATGCAGGGATTACAGCATTTTGCGTGTTAATGGCCGTTTTGGTTTGTGGATTTATCTTTTTGAATTTTGATACCGTAGCAGGCGGGGTTGGAAAATTAAATTCGGCGCTCATGCCCATTTATATTGGTCTGGTGATCGCTTATCTTTTAAGTCCGATGGTAAATGGTATGGAGCGGATGATTTTCATTCCTTTGTTTCGAAAGATCAATAAAACAGATAAGAGAGTGCGGGGGATTGCCCGAGGTATCTCTATCGTACTTGTGCTGGTTCTGTCCATTGCCGTTATCTTCTGGCTGACGATGCTTGTCGTGCCGGAAGTGGTTGACAGTATTACAAATCTTGCCAATAACCTTCCGGATTATTACCGCAATACCCTTTTGGTGGCAAATGATATCGGGGAAAAACATCCTGAAATAGCGCACTATATGAAAGAAAGCACGAATACGGTTTATTCGCAGGTCCGCAACTGGGTGCAGAATGACCTTTTGCCAGCCAGTACGGAAATCCTCAGTACGGTATCAGACGGGCTTCTGAGTGCCCTTGGTATGCTGTTAAATGTGGTTATCGGAATTATCGTTTCCATTTATCTGATGGCGGGCAAAGAGCGGTTCTGTGCACAGGCAAAACGCCTTTTGTATACAATTTTTTCGGAAAAGCGTGCAAATCGCATCTTAGCCTTTGGAAAAGACATTAACTGGTCTTTTGCCAAATTTTTCAGTGGGAAGATTATTGACTCGGTTATTGTGGCGATCATTACTTTTATCGCCCTCAGCATTGCCAACATTCCGTATACGGCATTGATCAGTGTACTCGTCGGCGTAACCAATATCATCCCATTTTTTGGACCATATATCGGGGCTATCCCAAGTGCGCTGCTTGTCTTTCTGGCATCGCCGTTTAAAGGAGTGATCTTCCTTGTACTTATCATCATCATTCAGCAGGTGGACGGAAATATTATCGGACCGAAGATCATTGGAGAATCGGTTGGTTTGGAAAGTTTTTGGATTTTGTTTTCTATCTTGGTGTTTGGCGCGCTGTTTGGTCTGCTTGGTATGATCTGTGCGGTCCCGGTTTTTTCTGTTTTGTACAAAACGATAAAACGGTGGAGTCATCGAAGATTGGAAAAGAAAGGCCTTCCGGCAGAAACAAACTCATACTTACGTAAAAGATAACTGTTCGGAATGCGAATGCGTAGGAGGAGAGCCGAAATAGTTACTGAAAAAAACTGGGATATTATGCCGGAAACGACGAAAGAACGTATGGTATAAATGAAATGTTATGATTATTATAACATAATAATAAATTGCCAATACATAGAAAAAATGTTATACTCTTTATAACGAAAATGATAAGAGTCACGGAGATTTGGCACTTATCTTATATTTAAAAAATAAGGAGGATAATGTTTTGGGAAGAAAAACAGCAAAAATGTTAGGTCTGGTTCTTGCCGGATCGATGGTGATCAGCATGACATCACCAGTGGCAGATGCAGCAGCAAAGATGTCACTCAGTAAGAAAAAAATTACAATCACACAGGGTGAGAAGGTAACATTAAAAGTAAAGAAAGCGACAAAGAAAGTAAAATGGTCGGTGACAAAAGGCAAAAAAGTCATCAAATTGTCTAAGAAGAAAAAAGCAAGTGTAGTCATTACCGGAAAGAAAGCCGGTAAAGCGGTAGTAACGGCAAAAGCAGGAAAGAAAAAACTGACATGCAAAGTGACTGTAAAGGCAGCAAACACTGATGTTCAGCCAACACAGGCTCCTGTAACAACCGCTCCTACAGCAAATCCACTGGAGACACAGGCTCCTGCAACACAGCCACCGGCAACCACTGCACCAACATCTACACCGGTTGTTAGTGAGACACCGGTTGTCAGTGAAGCGCCGACAGCGACACCAAGTGCGTCACCAAAAGCAAATGAACCGGTTAAAAATATTGTTATCGATATGAGCAAAGTCTCCGAGAAGACATTTACAAGTTCTCCGGCAGCACTTGATTTCAGCAGCCAGATTGAAAGCCGTTTTGATCTGTCTTATTTCAAAGAAGTAAAAGTAGGTTATACACTGGAAATCAATGAAGAGGCAGATATCGCAACAATCACCGGTGGAAAGATTGCTGTAGCTTCTACAGCCGATGATCTGGACGGATATAGCAATGGTATTGCTTATTCTTATAACCTGTCTTCTACAGATGAGACCTCAACGACGATAGATTTGTCTGGTGACAAAGTATCAGGAAGTGCGGTAGGTCTCAACATTCAGCCAATGGATAGTGCCAATAACTATGCATGGCCGGCAGCATTGAAATCCATCACGATCACAAGTATCGAGTTTGTAGCAAAAGAAGGCGCTGTATATTCAGAAGAAGGCGTGAAACCTACACCGGCACCAACTGTAGCACCGGAATTTGAATCTTCTGAATTCCATTACGACGGATTGGATCAGGCATGGATCGATGCCAACATTGACCCAAGCAAACCGGTAGTAGCGTTGTCATTTGACGATGGCCCGGGCGGTTATAGCAAATTTGTAGATTATGGTATGCAGATTCAGAATTCTTTGAAAGAATATGGTGCACATGCAACATTCTTCTACATTGGAGCACACATTGAACACGATGAAGATTCTCGAAATGAAGTAATCTCTGCAAAAGAAGCAGGATTTGAAGTGGCAAACCATTCTTATGATTCCAATGGACTGAACAAAGAAGATGCTGATATAATCAAAGAGAAGATTCAGAAGACAGATGCCCTTTTGAAGGAATTGACAGGATATAATAATTTCTTGTTCCGTGCACCAAACGTAGCTTATAGTGATACCATGTATGCCGTAATCGAAAAACCATTTATCGATGTATCAGTATGGAGTAACGATTATGTAAATACTACAACAAAAGAAGATCTTGTCGAAAATGTAACAAAGAACCTGAAAGATGGCGACATCATCAACATGCATTCGGTTCATGAGAAGACAGCACAGGCCGTTCCGGAAATTCTGCAGTACTGCAAGGATAATGGAATCCAGGTTGTTGGTGTATCAGAATTGTTTGCGATCAAAGGAAAAGCATTGATGACAGGTAAAAAATACAACAACGCTTATTAATACTTTGCGTATCATACAAAACCAAACATAAAAATAGGGCCGCGGCAGATTCGTTTGCCGCGGTCTTTGTATTGACATTTCAGGGGGAACGTGAGACAATAAAAAATGTGTGGCTTGCCATGAAAATGTAACAGATGGCTGTTATACTAAATACAACCGAAGTAAAAAAGGGAGATGTAACAGGATGAAACATAAGAGATATATAGTTGCAGCGGCTGTTGTGATGGCAGGAATATTTCTTCTGGCGGGTGGAAAACCGGCAGTGGTAAAAGCAGAGCAGATAAAGACAGTAAAGATAAAGAATACCAGAAAAATGGTCTTGATCAATAAAAAAGAAAAAATGCAGTTAAAAGCCAAAGTGAAACCGGCGTCCATGAAGGAGAAAGTAAAATGGAAATCGTCCAATAAAAAAGTAGTTACGGTATCGAAAAAGGGCGTAATTCGTGGAAAACGTTATGGAAAAGCCAATATCTGGCTAAAAGCAACAGATGGTTCCGGAAAAAAAACAAAGATAAAAGTACAGGTAGGACGGAAGGTTACCAGCGTTAGTTTTGCCGTGAAAAAGCAGGAAATGGAAGTTGGACAGAAAGTCAATTTGAAGCCTGTCGTACTTCCGGGGAATGCGACGGATAAGAAAGTAAGTTATCAATCTTCCAATCCATCGGTGGTCTCGGTTTCTTCTCAGGGGACGGTTGTGGCAAAAGGAAAAGGCGAGGCGGTCATTACGGCACGAAGCAAAGATGGAACACGAAAATCCGGAAGTTATGTTATTCAGTCGAAGGTAATGACAAAGAGCATAACGCTCAATGGCGGTGTGGCGACAAAGAGACTGGAAAAGGGGAAAAGTTTCGGAATTTCCGCATCGATTCAGCCGGCAAATGCGTCTAATAAATCGCTGCGTTATACAAGTTCCGATCCGACGGTTGCCGTGGTTTCAGCCAGTGGTGTTGTGACTGGTTTAGAAGCTGGAACCGCTGTGATTCGCGTGGATGCGGCAGATGGACATTCGACTGCAAATATCATTGTGGAGGTGTTTCGTATGGAAATTTCTAATCAAAAACTGATCGCGCACCGGGGATTTAGTTCCCAGGTACCGGAAAATTCCATTCCGGCATTTGAAAAAGCACTTGAAAGTGGTTTTTATGGAGTAGAGTGTGATATTTGGAAAACATTAGATGGTGAGTTTATGGTTTCCCATGATGGGGATCTGAACCGTATGTTTGGCTATGATTTTCAAATCGCAACATTGACGACAGAACAGATTAAGAAATATTTTATGATCAATGGGAGTAATGTAGATGCTTACGACAATCTGACGATGCCAACATTTGAGGAATATCTTGATGTGATGAAAAAAAACAAAGAGGTTCATCCATTTGTCGAGATCAAAGAAGAATTAAATGATGCCGATCTGCGGAAAATCGTCAAGCAGGTAAAAGATGCGGGATTGTTGAAAGAGACCTATTTTATCAGTATGCATCAGAGCAACCTTCTCTCCCTGCAGCGGATGGATGGGGTCAATACATCACAGCTTCAATATGTATATGGCGCTGAAGATTCCAACAAGACGACATCTGTTACCTCGAGTGTGATTAATTGGTGTATTAGTAATCAGATCGATCTTGACAGCCGTCAATCTCTTGTAACAGCATCGGATGTATACCGCCTTCAGATGGCAGGAAGACAAGTCAATGTCTGGACAGTAAACACCATTGAAAAAGCATATGATCTGGTAAATAAACTTCATGTAGATATGATCACTACAGAGTATATGCTCAACACAGAACCATAATAATAATCGTTGAGATATCTATGCCAGCCCCGAAATTACGGGGCTGGTTTTGCTTTTTGACTCAGAATTAAAAAAAATTAAAAAAAACCACTTGCATTTTCTTAGAAAACGATCTATAATCATATTCAATCTCAGATTCTCAGAATCTAAGAATCAATGAGGACAAGTCGTCCATGGACTCAATGACTTAGTAACAAAATCAAAATGACTACAAAGGGAGGATTCTATGGTTAAAAAAATTAAACAACGTTTGACAGCACTGATTTTAGTGGCAGGGCTTCTTTTAGGCACCCTTGCCGGAAATGGTATCGTTGTATCGGCCGCGGAGGATGTATGGGGAACTGTCGGTCCAATCCGTTGGGATTTGGATTCGGAAGGAAATTTATTGTTCCGAGGATCACTCAAATTTCCGTTGCTTGAGCCAGACAAGATTCCATGGCGGGAATATGCTGCTCGGATAAAATCGGTAACTTTTGACGTGAGCAGCATTCAGGATGGAGATCTGACAAATTATTTTTATAACTGCGTCAATCTTCAGAGTGTCGGAGATCTTCCGGATGGTATCCGCAATCTTACGCAGACATTTCAAAACTGCCGGTCGCTCCGGTCAGTGGGGAAAATACCGGATTCCGTCGAAACGATGGAGCGTACATTTGAAAATTGTACTAGTTTCAATCAGGCGGTGACCATTCCCCAAAATGTAAAAAATCTGAAAGGGATATTTCAGGGATGCACAGCACTTTCGAGGCTTCCAGACATTGAAACGACGCAGGCAAAAGATTATTCTTATCTGCTGCAAGGAACGGCGATTACCAAACCGGTTTCGATTCCAACCGGGGTGACAAATGTGACAGCAATGTTCAGCAATTGTAAAAAACTTACGGATTCCCCGGCACTTCCCAAAGGGGTCACCGAGGCTGCAAAGTGCTTTTACCAATGCGAAGCCCTGACAAAAGCGCCGGTTTTGCCGGAAACGATAGAAAATATCAGCGAGATGTTTTATGGTTGCGAAAATTTAAAAGCGGTACCGGATATCCCATCGGCGGTAAAAAATATGTCCGGATGCTATGCCGGATGTGTACGTGCAAGCGGATCCTGTACAATTTATGCTGTAATCAATGATACTACCGGATATAATAAATTTGCTGCGGTGACATCTGTGTGTGATTCTTCTGCCAGGGGAGAGTTTTTAGGAGCTGCAGGTACCGGGATGGCAGTAAATTATATCGCAGGAAATGCACATCTGATTCGCCGCTATCTGGCAACGGGATGGAACTGTGGAAATCTGGAGACAACCGGTGTATGGGGCAAATTGAAAGTGGGCGAAAAGATTCCGCAGTCACTGGAAGACTGCACGGTAAATCCGCTTCCTGCAGTCACTTATACCGGAAAAGCTATCTGTCCGGTACCAAAGGTTTATTATGGCAGTGTACTTCTCAAAGAAAATACAGATTACACAGTTGCTTACACTAATAATACGAATGCTGGAACGGCATCAGTCGTGATTACAGGGATCGGAGATTTCAGTGGTAAAAAACAGCTTTCTTTTACGATTCAGAAGGCTTCCCTTACCGGGGTAAGTGCAAAATCGTATCAGGGAGTATACGATGAAAAAGTGCACGGGATTGTATTACAGACTCCGGCAGGTGTGACCGTGCGATATGGGACGAAAGCAGGGGAATATATATTGACTACGTCCCCGCAATACTCTCTTCCAGGGAAATATACCGTGTATTATCAGGTATCGCGGGAAAATTATACGACAGTAATCGGAAGTGCGGATGTTACGATCGTCCGGGGGACGATGCCGGTTGTGGCAGAAGGGTACAGTGGTATCTACGATGGAAAAGAGCATGGGATAACGGTCGTCGGAGTAGACGGCGCCGAGATTCGCTATGGGACATCGATAGGTAAGTATACAGCTGTAGAATGCCCAACATACAAGGATGCAGGGACTTATAACATATATTACCAGGTTACTAAGATGGGGTACGGACAAGTGACTGGGGTGCAGCAGGTTGAGATTAAAAAGAAGTCAGTCTCAGATGTGGCGTTTCCAACCACAAGTGAAGTGGTATATGGAACGCCGTTATGTGATATTCCGACGAGTGGACTGCAGGATGACTATGGAACGTTTACATGGACAGATCCGGAATATATTCCTTCCGTAGATGATATGGAAAGTCAGATGTGCTATGAACCATTTGACAAGAAAAATTATGATTACAGAGAGGTACAGGGATATGATAGTAAAAGCGGAAATATTGTGCGCGACGTTGTTCTTTCCATTCGAAGGAAAAAAGGGGAACTGCCCGACATTTCTGCCGGATTTCTCGCAGAAGGAGATGAACTGGAATGGTCTGAGCTCATACCGGATAATCTGGAACTGGGAGATTTCTACTGGGCGAAACCGGAAGAAAAGGTAACGCAGAGTAAGTCGGAATACACACTTATTTTCCGCCCAAAGGATCTCCGAAATTATGATTGGAGTGAACTGAGCCAGAGTGAACTTGACTGGAATTTGTTTCAGATCCAACAGAAAGTCGAGGTAGTGCCATATCCGGAACCAATCGAAATTGTATATGGCGATACATTGGAAAGTAAACCGTTTATGGGGAAAAATCCCGGTGTCAAATACCGCTGGCAGGATGAGACGATCGTTCCCGAAGAAACCGGGCTGCAGAAGCTGGAAATCTTATATCAGGATCAAGTGATCGAGAGGGAGGTAGAAGTCGTTGTTTTAAAAAGAAAACCGGATTATGTGATACCGATGTTGGAAGCGGTTTCGTATCATCCATCGCAGAAACTAAAAGATATCAAACTGCCGGAACACTGGTACTGGTCTGAACCGGAGTGTGTGCCGCAGGTCGGAATCTCATACTATGAGGCATATTATGAGCCGGAGGACACAGAACATTATCAGACGGTATATGAGAAAATTCCGCTGTATGTCCAGGAAGCAGCGGATGTTCCTCAGCAAACCATCACACCGAGGGGAACACCTTTGCCGCAGCCGACGAAAGTGCCCGGAGAAAATTCTGAACCGCAGCCGACTATCACGCCGGATACGGGGGCGATGTCTGAGCCGACAGCAGTTCCATCACAGACACAGGATGACAATAGAACAGAAGCGGAGAAAACATCCAAAATGCTACAGAAGCAGACCCCAAAGTCGCCGTCAGAAATAAAAAAGGATGCGGTGATTTCGACAGAGGAGGCGGAGAAGCAGGGAATGAAACAGACCTTGTTTGGGGTGAAAACACAGAAACACAAACTGGGAAAAGTGCGTTTTAAAAAGATTAGATACCGAGGCAGAAAAATTCGTCTTGTATGGAAAAAAGACAAGATTGCAAAAGGGTATCAGGTGGTCTTTATGAAGCGGAAAAATGGGAAAATGAGAATGGTGAAATTTACCAATAAAACAAAATTATCCCTGGCATGGAATGGCGTCGGAAAATGTTATGTAAAAATCCGGGCATTCCGAATGCAGGGAAAAAAACGAACGTATGGATCGTGGAGTGTTTGTAAACAGGTAAAAAGCCATTAATGTTTGTCATTCATGAAGCGGACTTTGGCTTCGTGGCTTTTTGGGATGTCACCGATATAAGCACCTTTGACATCGGTGGATTTGGCACATCGGGTACAGTATTCTCCAAAGCGAATCGGTGTGCCACATCCCTTACAATGTAAAAAGACAGTGGAATTTTCAGGAATTTCCAGCTTTCCCTCACGGAGGTACGCAGAAATTTTAGAAGAAGAGACACCGGTCTGCTGTGCCAGATCAATGGCATTGGTTGGACCATGCTCGTCCAGATATTTTTTTATCTTACCATAATCGTTTGTCGTTTCAGTGCCACATTTGTCGCAGACAAAAATACCACCATATTTATAGCGCATCTGGGAATTGCAATTTGGACATATCTGATGACCATCGTCATCCGGAAGAGTTAAAAAAGTTTGATTTTTCATAGTATCCCGCCTTTCAAAATTTTGTGTAACTATTCAGGCTCCCCATCCACACATTCGCATTTCGAACACTTCGTGTTCTTTTCTCGCCTTTGGCAAGGCTAAAAATGCTCATATGCGGAGGGGAGTCCTATTAGGATCTAAATGTATGGAAATCAAAGTCTCTTACGTGCAAGCACGACGATTCATT
>DJEU01000023.1:0-25299 GCA_002431395.1 Lachnoclostridium sp. UBA5890 | reverse complement strand
ACATTGATCCTGAATAGTTACAATTTTGTTTATATTGTATCGGATTTTTGCATAAAAAGCAAATTTTTTTACTTTTTTTAGTGAAAATGTTTGAAATTACACTTGTAGAATGAAAAAAATTAGTGTATACTGTAGAAGATGTTACAAAATTATAAAGTTATTATGCGAGAATATTACAACGATATTAAGTGAAATGGAGGAAAACGTGAGAGAAGTAAGTGACTTTGGCAGGTGTGGAAAACGTGTGCTTGCCGTAATGATGATTTTTGCGATGGCTGTGTCATCCGGAACACCAAAAACTGAGGTGTACGCTGAAGAACAGCCAGTATCCCCGGCAGGGATCAATGTGGAGGCGCCGGCACCGACGGCAGAACCACAGCCGGAAGTAACAGCGGAGCCGACGGCAGAACCGACTGCTACACCACAAAATACCTTGGTGGTAAAAAAGAAAAAATGCTCGTATCCAAAGAAAATTTATGAAGGCCAGCAGTTTACCTTAAAAGGTACATTGAAAGCAAATCATAAGATGCAGAAGGTAGAAGCGAGTATCATTGATGCACAGGGAAAAGATGCGGTAGCAATTAAGAAAAAAACAAACAGCAAAAAATTTGACCTGAGTAAGATTGACAATGATATTCATTTTTCCAAACTGGATGCCGGAAGCTATACCTACGAGGTAAAGGTTTCTGATACTTATGGAAATGAGCGTGTGGCTTTACAGAAAGACTTTAAAGTCAAAGAGACCACTTGGGCATGGCCGGTAGATGGCGGTGTAAAAGGTGACGGATTCCATTGCGGATGTTCGGTACACGGTGGACGTCATCTTGGAATTGATGTAAAAGGGGTATCCAAAGGAACAGCGATCAAAGCAATTGCCGATGGTACTGTAGTTTATGCAAAATATCATAGTGCGGCCAAACGATCTTCTTTTGGAAAACTGGTAATTGTATATCATGGAAATGGAATTTATTCGTATTATGCACATTGCAATACGATACGTTGTAAAGCCGGAGATAAGGTGGAAAAAGGAGATGTCATCTCTACGATGGGAGCGACAGGCGCTGCTTACGGAACACATCTTCATCTGGAACTTCGTAAAGGACCGGCATTTTCCGGAAATTATAACGGTTATGATTTTCTGGATAAGTATACTTATAGACAGTTTAACCCAATGAAATATCTTACGAAACGATAAAAGAAACGGATTACTCCGTCTCCTCTGTGGGACGGAGTAAATTTTTAACAGCGGCAGCATACAGATCGTCACTGCCGGCCCGCCAGTTATTGCAGATGCGAATGGCATCTTCTTCATCCGGAACGGATAATTTTAGCTCAAAGATCGGAACATTTTTTTCCATCAGACTGCAGGTAGCAGTATATTCCCCGTTTGCATTTTTGCTATAATCACTGATCAAGGTAACGCGTTGTACAATCTCGTGATTGTTTGCTTGTAAATAGTCATCGATTTCCTGACGGATTTCCCGAGACAAAGTATTTCCAAATAATTCAAGTGTCTCTCTGCCTGCGGGGGTAATTTCATAGTAAGCCGTGTTATAGGTGTTGGAACAACGGATCAGATCGGCATCCAGTAACTCGGCGAATGCATTCTGGACATTGAAATAATTCGTGTATTCATGTCCGGTAAGATAATCCGAGATCAGTCCGAAGGTTAAAGGGGATTCGATTTCATTGAGTGTGTATAAAATGATCAGTTTGTAAATGGTAAATGCTTCATTCATGATTCTTATACTCCTTTCCTTGCCAGATGTTCTGTTGTTTTAATTGTTTGTGGATCTCATTGAGTACTTCACGTTTGCGGCTGCTCCATAAAGGGGCGAGCAGCAATTCTTTTGGCCCGTCTCCGGTAAGGCGGTGAATTGTCATCTCCGGTGGCAGAAGAGCGATTGAGTGTAAGACGAGATCAATGTATTCTTCCTGCGTGAGTACCGGACACTGACCGGATTCATAAAGGGCTGCGAGGTCTGTCCCTTTTAGAATATGCAGCAGTTGAATTTTTATGCCATCACTTTGACAGGCTGCCACGTGGCTGAGTGTATTGTAAAAATCCTGCTTTGTCTCACCGGGAAGTCCGGCGATCACATGGGTTACGACTTCGATATCAAGTTTTTTTAACTTCGTTACGGCTTCGTCGTATACAGAAAGCGGATAGCCGCGGCGGATAAACTGCGCGGTGCTTTCACTGCTTGTCTGAAGTCCCAGTTCTACGATGACCGGTTTGATCCGGTTGCATTCGGCGAGCAGCTGCAGCACATCCGGTGGCAGACAGTCCGGTCTGGTGGCGATGGAAAGCATTACCACATCCGGGTGAGCGAGAGCTTCTTTATAAAGTGGCTCCAGATAGGAGACCGGCGCGTATGTGTTTGTAAAAGATTGGAAATAGGCGATAAATTTACGCCCTACCTGCTTTCTCTTTTTTATGCCCTCGATTCCCTGTGTAATCTGCGCTGTGACAGAAGAACAACGGGGGGAAGCAAAATCACCGGAACCATTTCCACTGCAAAAAATACAACCCCGTGTATCCAAAGTGCCATCGCGGTTGGGACAAGTTAAACCGCCATCCAGGGAGATTTTGTAAATTTTCTCCCCAAAGCGGTGTTTCATTTCGTAATCCAAAGAATGGTAGGGCTTTTCGCCCCACATTTTCCGATTATTCATGGATATGTTCTTTTACGGCTGCGCTTACAACATCTGCGACACGTGGGTCGAAAACTTCCGGCAGAATATTGTCTTCATTTAACTCGTCGTCCGGTACGAGAGAAGCAAGCGCCAGGGCAGCAGCCAGCTTCATTTCTTCTGTGATCTGAGTGGCACGTCCTTCCAATGCGCCCTTGAAAATACCAGGGAAAGCGACTACGTTGTTGACCTGATTTGGGAAATCCGAACGACCGGTACCCACTACTTTTGCACCGGCTTTCTTCGCAAGATCAGGCATAATCTCAGGTGTTGGATTTGCCATGGCGAACAGAATGGCATCTTTATTCATGGAAGCCACCATTTCCTCGCTGACAATATTTGGAGCGGATACCCCGACGAAAATGTCAGCGCCGACGAATGCATCTGCGAGCGTGCCGGATTTTCCTTCCAGATTTGTTATCTCCATCATCTCCTTCTGCATCCAGTTCAAGTCTTTGGAATCTTTGTTTAAGATACCGGACTTGTCACAGAGAGTAAGATTTGGAAAACCATAACGAAGAAGGAGTTTGCTGATCGCGATACCGGCAGAACCTGCACCATTTACCACAATTTTACAATCTTCCTTTTTCTTCCCGGTAACTTTTAACGCATTGATAATGCCGGCAAGTACGACGATAGCCGTTCCGTGCTGGTCATCGTGAAATACCGGGATATCAAGAAGTTCTTTCAGACGGCTTTCAATCTCAAAGCATCGCGGAGCAGAAATATCTTCCAGATTAATGCCTCCGAAGGCAGGAGCGATATTGACTACCGTTTTGATGATTTCTTCGGTATCCTGTGTGTCTAAGCAGATCGGAAACGCATTGACATTTCCAAATTCTTTAAATAATACCGCCTTTCCTTCCATAACAGGCATAGCGGCTGCAGCGCCGATGTTTCCGAGACCGAGTACGGCACTTCCGTCGGAAACGACAGCGACAGTGTTTGATTTGATCGTATATTGATAAGCAGCTTCCTTGTCTTCGGCAATCACTTTGCATGGCTCAGCGACACCCGGAGTGTAAGCAAGTGCCAGATCTTCTCTGGATTTTACTTCGCATTTTGGGGTTGTTTCGATTTTTCCATTCCATTCTTTGTGTAAAGCAAGCGCTTTTTCACTGTTTGTCATTGTAATCCTCCGTTCTTTGAGGGAAAATCCCTGTTCGTTTTTTTTGCATACATATTTATATTATCACTTTTTAATAAGAAAAACAACAGAAATGAAATTAAAATGATTTAAAGGGTTGTGTATTTTCAAAAAAATGGTACAATAGATATAAGTATCTGTATTAGGGGGCGGGATTCGCAATAAATCCCAATACAAGGAAAGAATGGAGCAGACTATGACGTTAGAAGAGGCAAAGCAGAAATGTGAGCAGGCAGGGCAGCAGCATCTGTTGGCATATTATGATGAGCTCACCAAAGAAGATCAGGAGAAACTTTTGTCACAGATTGAAAAGATGGACATCACATTGCTGGATCTGCTAAAGAAAGAGAACAAAGAAGTGGAGAAAGGAAAGCTGGAACCACTTGGTGCGGTTACATTGGAAGAGATTCAGAAAGAAAAAGAAGGCTATCGAAAAATCGGATGCGAAGCAATTCGTACCGGTAAAGTAGGCGCGGTGCTTTTGGCAGGAGGCCAGGGAACCCGTCTTGGATTGGATAAACCAAAGGGAATGCTCAATGTAGGGGTACATAAAGAATTATATTTGTTTGAGCAGCTGATCCATAATATTATGGATGTTGTCAAAGAGACCGGAGCTTGGGTTCCGCTCTTTATTATGACAAGTGAAAAAAATAACAAAGATACCGTAGAATTTTTTAAGGAAAAGAAGTTCTTTGGATATAAGGAAGACTATGTATATTTCTTTGTTCAGCAGATGGCACCGTCGGTCAGTTACGACGGAAAGATTTATATGGAAGACAAAGGACGGATTTCGGCTTCACCAAATGGAAATGGCGGATGGTTTATCTCGATGGTGCGTGCCGGCCTTTTGGACACGATTAAAAAACTTGGCGTGGAATGGCTTAATGTATTTTCCGTGGACAATGTGCTGCAGAAGATCGCGGATCCGGTATTTGTCGGAGCTGTTCTGAAACATGGCTGCGTCTGCGGTTCCAAAGTGGTTGCCAAAGCAGATCCTTACGAAAAAGTAGGGGTGCTTTGTCTCGAAGACGGGAAGCCATCGATCGTGGAATATTATGAAATGACAGAAGAAATGATACATTTGCGTGACAAACAGGGAAAATTGTTGTATAATTATGGTGTAATACTAAATTATCTTTTCTCTGTAGCAACACTTGAGAAGATCATGAACGAAAATCTCCCTACCCATATTGTAGAAAAGAAAATTCCCTATATGGATGAAGAAGGAAACCAGATTAAGCCGGATAAGCCAAACGGATATAAGTTTGAGACGCTGGTACTTGATATGATTCATATGATGGACAACTGTCTTTCTTTTGAAGTGGAGAGAGAAAAAGAATTTGCACCGATTAAAAATGCAACCGGAGTAGATTCCCTAGAAAGTGCAAGAGAATTAATGACTAAAAATGGAATTGAATTTTAGGGATAAGAAATTTAGAAAGGACGATGGAATGGATTTTACAAAATTATCATTAAAAGAACTTCGCGAGATGGCGAAGGAAAAAGGACTTAGCGGAATTTCCGCATTGCGTAAAGCAGAACTGATCGAAGAATTGAAGAAAGCTGAGATTCTTTCTCAGAGTGTCGTTCGTCCGGTAAAACCGGCTGACATTCTTAATCCGGCTGAACTTCCGGGAAAAAAACAGGAAGAAAAACCTGCTGAGAAGCCGGTAGAAGAAAAAAAGAGCGAGCCGGAAAGAGAAAAGAAGGTCTACACCTATGTTCCTTCCCAGAACAACAATTCAAGAAATTACAGAGAACGGAATACAGCTTCCCACAGTAATTACAATAATTACCAAAACAACTACCGGGGAAATAACTACCAGGGTAATAACTACCAGGGTAATAATCATCAGAACAATTATCAGGGCAATAATTACCAGAATAATAATTATCAGGGAAACAGTTATCAGGGCAATAATCATCAGAATAATAATTATCAGGGCAATAATTACCAGAACAATAATTACCAAAACAATAATTATCATTCAAATGGCCAGAATAATTCCCATTATTCATCCCAGGACAATTCATCGCATGACAATAGTTCTTCTGAGATGCTGCAGGAGCATCAGCCATACCGCACGATCGAAGAAGTGATCAAGGCTGGTTTGATCACAATCGCCAAAGACCGTCAGGTATTGGATGTGCATCCGACCGAATTGAAAGAACTTGACAGTGGTATCACGAAAAAGGGAATCCTTGAGATCATGCCGGAAGGTTATGCGTTTATCCGTTGTGATAACTTCCTTCCCGGTGACAATGATGTCTACGTATCACCGGCATTTTTGCGCCGTTTCGGTCTTCGTACCGGAGATATCATTGAAGGAAATCTTCGTGTGCGTACACAGAATGAAAAATTTAGTGCTCTTTTGTATATGACAAAAGTAAATGAGCGTCCGATCACGTATCTGGCACACCGTAATAAATTCGAAGACCTGACACCAATCTTCCCAAATGAAAGAATTCATTTGGAGACAAGCAACTCAGGTGTTTCGATGAGAATGCTCGATCTGATCGCGCCAATCGGTAAAGGACAGCGTGGTATGATCGTATCTCAGCCGAAAACCGGTAAGACAACACTGTTGAAACAGGTGGCGAGTGCAATCACACAGAATTACCCGGATATGCATCTGTTGATCCTTTTGATCGATGAGCGCCCGGAGGAAGTAACCGATATTAAAGAATCTATCGCGGGAGAAAAGGTAGAAGTTATTTATTCGACATTTGATGAACTTCCGGAAAATCACAAACGTGTTTCCGAGATGGTGATCGAGAGAGCAAAACGTCTTGTCGAAGGCGGTGACGATGTCGTGGTACTGCTTGACAGTATTACTCGTCTGGCAAGAGCATATAACCTTACCGTTACACCAAGCGGACGTACTCTTTCCGGCGGTTTGGATCCGGCGGCACTTCATATGCCAAAACGATTCTTTGGTGCAGCAAGAAATATGCGAGAAGGCGGAAGCCTGACGGTACTTGCGACAGCACTGGTAGATACCGGAAGCCGTATGGACGATGTGGTATTCGAAGAATTTAAGGGAACCGGTAACATGGAACTCGTGCTTGACAGACATTTGTCAGAAAAACGAGTATTCCCGGCCATTGATATTCAGAAATCCAGTACACGCCGTGAAGATCTTCTTCTCGACCAGAATGAACTGGAAGCAGTGTACATTATGCGGAAAGCATTGGGTGCTTCGCCAAATAACGACGGCAATCTGGAGCAGATCATTAACTTGTTCCGAAGAACGAAAAATAACAAAGAATTTATTGAGACCATTAAAAAAATCAAGCTTCATTAAAAATTGCTTGCATTTTGTTTCAAAGCATGGTACAATAAGAAAGCCGATTTTGAGAAATGACAAAATTTTTAGTAAAATAGAAGTAGTGAGGTGAAAATCATGAGAGAGGGAATCCATCCAGAATATTACCAGGCAAAGGTTGTTTGCAACTGTGGTAATGAATTCGTAACAGGTTCAACAAAAGAAGATATTCATGTTGAAGTATGTTCCAAATGCCATCCATTTTATACAGGACAGCAGAAGTCCATGGCAGCTCGTGGTGCGATTGATAAGTTCAATCGTAAATATGGCTTGAAATAAGCAGAGAATGAACACATAAAGGCTCCGCAGGTTTCTGTATCGCAAGGTACTTGAGAACTGCGGAGTTGTTCTATATAGAGCAGATATGAAATGGGAAGCGGATGCAGAATGGAGGCAGAATATGAAATATTCGGGAATTGGCGGACAGGCCGTCATCGAAGGTGTTATGATGAAGGGCAAAAGCCGGTATGCTGTTTCTGTGCGAAAGCCAGATGGACAGATTGAAGTCAAAGTAGAAGCTTACAAAAGTCTGAAAGATAAATACGCATTTGCGAAACTCCCGATCATCCGAGGAATTTTTGCCTTTGCAGAGTCCTTAAAGATGGGAATGGGAACCTTAAACTATTCGGCAAGTTTTTGGGAAGAGGAAGAAGAAAAGGAAAAAGAAAGTTCAAAAGAGAACCAAAAAACCAATGATCTGTGGATGGGACTGGCACTTGTAGCCGCCATCATCGTCGCAATTGGTCTTTTTGTATTACTGCCATTTTTTATATCAGAGAAACTTCATAAGATTGTTCCGTCGATTCAACTGCGCGGCTTGATTGAAGGTGTGATCCGTGTGGCGCTTTTTGTCGGTTATGTAAAAGCAATTTCGCTGCTGGAGGATATTCGCCGGGTGTTTATGTACCATGGCGCAGAGCATAAATGCATCAACTGTATCGAAAATGGAATGGAATTAACGGTCGAAAATGCAAAAAAGCAGACGATGGTACATAAGCGCTGCGGAACCAGTTTTATGCTGGTCGTAATGTTTGTGAGCATTCTGTTGTTTATGTTTATTTCTGTACCCAATATGTGGGTTCGCATGGTGCTTCGAATTTTATTGATTCCGGTGATTGCGGGAATTTCCTTTGAATTTATTTCCCTTGCCGGTAAGTCCGAAAATCCGGTGGTCAATGTACTGAGTAAACCAGGACTCTGGCTACAGGCGTTGACGACGAGAGAACCGGATGACAGTATGTTAGAAGTGGCAATCTCTTCGGTGGAAGCTGTATTTGACTGGCGGGACTTCTTAGCACATTATGACGAAGAACAGCCAGAAGAAGAGGGCTTTGAAGTGGTTGATGTCGAGGATGAAAACGATGAGATTCTGCAGGCACTTGACCGGTATTTTGATGAAGCAGTACCAACCGAAGAAAAAGAGCAGTGATCTCGCCGGGAGGAACCTATGACATTACAGGATTTGTACCGGGAAGGAATCCGGAAATTGACGGAAAAAGAAGTGCCGGAGGCAGAATTAAATTCCTGGTATCTTCTGCAGTCGTGCCTAAGTGAAGAGCCATTTTCATATACGAGAAGCCGTTTCTTTTTAGAGCAGAACGAGCGGGTTGAACCGGAGATAATAGCTTCTTATATGGAAAAAGTGTCCCAAAGGGAAAAACGCATTCCACTGGAATATATTCTTGGATATACCGAGTTTATGGGGATTACCTTTTCGGTAAGAGAGGGTGTTTTGATTCCGAGACAGGATACGGAGATTTTGGTCGAAATGGCGGTCGAAGTCTCATCAGAAAAGAAGGTGCTTGATCTATGCACCGGATCCGGCTGCATTGGACTGAGCATTGCCATGTGGGGAAATCCGAAAGCAGTCACATTGAGTGATGTTTCGGAAATTGCCATCGAGACAGCCAGACAAAATGAGAGAGATCTTGACCAAAATGGCTGGAAGGGAAAAGGTAAGAAACCGATCATTACCTATAATGTTGGAAATTTATGGGAGCCGATTGGCGGGAAGTTTGACCTGATCGTTTCCAACCCACCATATATCGAGACAGAGGAACTTTCCGGTTTGATGCCGGAAGTGATCGATCACGAGCCGCTCCTTGCATTGGATGGCGGGAAAAGCGGACTGGTATTTTATGAAAAGATTATAGAAAAAGCACCGTTTTATCTTGAAGAGGCGGGAATACTTATGGTAGAGATTGGTTACAATCAAGGCGAACAAGTCAAGCAGCTATTTGAGAAAAACGGGTTTACTGATATTGAGATAAAAAAAGATCTGGCAGGACTTGACCGTGTCGTGCGGGGCAGACTGTCAAAGAAAGGAAAATGATTATGTTTGATAAGCTGGAAGATACGCTTTTGCGTTATGAAGAAGTGCTGAATGAATTGAGTGAGCCGGATGTGCTCAATGACCAGAGCCGTTATCAAAAATTAATGAAAGAACAGTCCGACCTTGAGCCGGTCGTAGAAAAATACAAAGAATATAAAAGTGCAAAAGAAGGAATTGCGGACAGTCTTGCGATTCTGGATGAAGAAACGGATGAAGAGATGAGAGAACTTGCCAAAGAAGAATTAAATGAATGCAAGGCAAGTGTGGCAGAGATTGAGAAAGAACTTCGTATTCTCTTGCTGCCCAAAGACCCGAATGATGAAAAGAATGTTATTGTTGAGATCCGTGCAGGTGCCGGTGGAGATGAGGCGGCGCTGTTTGCCGCTGACCTGTACCGCATGTACTGCAAATATGCAGAGCAGCAGCATTGGAAAGTAGATACGATGAACTCCAATGAAAATGGAATCGGCGGATTTAAGGAAATCGTATTTATGATTAATGGTTCCGGTGCATATTCCAAACTCAAATATGAGAGCGGGGTACACCGCGTACAGCGTATTCCGGCGACAGAATCCGGTGGACGTATTCATACTTCGACGGCAACCGTGGCAATTATGCCGGAAGTGGAGGAAGTCGAAGTGGAACTGGATATGAACGATTGTAAATTCGATGTGTTCCGTGCTTCCGGAAATGGTGGACAGTGTGTCAACACGACGGATTCCGCAGTTCGTCTGACTCATATTCCGACCGGAATTGTCATTTCCTGTCAGGATGAAAAATCACAGCTGAAAAATAAAGATAAGGCATTGAAGGTACTTCGTGCCAGATTGTATGAACTGGAGTGTGCAAAAGCACATGATGAAGAGGCAGAAAAGAGAAGAAGTCAGATCGGAACCGGAGACCGTTCAGAAAAAATACGTACGTATAACTATCCACAGGGACGTGTGACGGACCACCGTATTAAATTGACGCTTCATCGTTTGGATGCAATTATTAATGGAGATTTAAGTGAAGTGATTGACAGTCTGATCGCAGCAGACCAGGCAGCCAAATTGGCTTCCATGAATGAAGAATAAAGTATGACGAAACAAATTTTAAATTTGATCGCCGATCAAATGAGTTTACTGATTATGATAAACGAACCGGAAAACCACGCGGTAACTTTTCTTTCTCAAAGTGCCGAGTGGCTTTTTGGGATAAAAAGGGAAACGATATCCTGTGCAGAAGATCTTTTTAAACAATTGGGTCTGTATGAAAAATATCCGGAAGTGCAGAAATTCTGCAGGGAATCGGTAAAATATACCCTTGCTTTCGAACATGCAGTTATGTTGAAAGGGAAGACAGAGCAGGTGTGGATCATGGTACGCATGGCCCCTGGAGAAGATGGTGAGAACATTCTTTTGATACAGGATGTGACGATGCTTCATAAGGGTCTGCAGCAAAGTCAGCAGGATCCGGAGCGTGTCCGGTATTGTTTGCAGCAGATCATGGTTTCGTATCAGGGATTGTTGATGATGCTGAATCAAAAAAAGGCAACTAATTCGGAAAATGAGACGGAAAAGGATAGTGATGAGTGATGAAATTAAGCTGGGAAACTTGTTTTCGTGCAGGAGTGACAGTGGCAGTTCTGTTTTTGGCGGTTCACTACTGGTCCGTGATCGCGGCAGGAATCGCAATCGCCTTTCATGCGGCAGCACCATTGATCACAGGACTTGTGATTGCATATGCTGTCAATATTTTAATGAGCTTTTATGAAAGACATTATTTTCCTAAATCAAAAATGAAATGGGTTAAAAAGACGCGAACAGGAGTCTGCGTTTTGCTTTCTTATCTGAGTCTGCTTGGAATCATTGCACTCGTGATCGGACTTGTCGTGCCGGAATTGATCGATTGTGTAAAACTTCTGATCGATAAGATTCCGCCATTGATGCAGAGTGTTTCCATAGAACTGCGCGGCAATGATGAGATGACGAAATTGTGGAATGAACTGGGAAATGTAACCCAGACCGGGCAGATTGACTGGAAAGAAATTGTGACCAAAGTTGCAAACTGGGCGGCTGGTGGACTAGGTGGTGCTTTTGGTGTCGTAAAAAATGTTATCGCCGCTACGTTTTCGACGGCCTTTACTATTATTATGAGTATTATCTTTTCCCTTTATCTGCTTACGGGGAAAAAACGTCTTGTCCCACAGGTGAAAAAGGTGGCAAAGACCTATTTAAAAGATTCCATATACCACAAAGTGAATTATGTTATACACACTCTTCATGAGTGCTTTCGCAGTTTCATCGTGGGTCAGTGTGTGGAAGCGGTGATTCTGGGAAGCCTGTGTGCCATCGGTATGGCGATCCTGCGTCTCCCTTACAGTGGTATGACCGGAGCACTGATCGGGTTTACGGCATTGATCCCTATCGCGGGGGCTTATATCGGAGGAGGCATCGGCTTTTTGATGATCGCGACGGTTTCTCCGATGAAAGCAGTTGTGTTTGTAATCTTTCTTGTTATTTTACAACAATTGGAAGGTCAGTTCATTTACCCGCGTGTGGTCGGCGCATCCATCGGACTGCCGGGTATCTGGGTGCTGGCAGCGGTAACCATCGGAGGGAGTGTAATGGGAATCGGAGGAATGCTTTTATTCGTTCCATTGATTGCGACGGCATATAAATTATTGCGAAACGATGTGAAAAAGAGAAACGCAGCGAATCAGGGAAAGGGGCAGTAACATTTGAATACTACACCAGAAAATCAACAGAAAAAACATATATGTGTCGCGCTTTTGGCTCACGTAGATGCCGGAAAGACGACATTGTCAGAAGCATTATTGTATGAAAGCGGCGTGCTCCGGACGAGAGGACGTGTCGATCACAAAGATGCCTTTTTGGACACCTCTCCTTTGGAACGGGAACGAGGAATTACAATTTTTTCCAAACAGGCTTGCTTTTCGTATGGAAATATGGATGTCACGATGTTAGATACACCAGGACACGTGGACTTCTCTTCGGAGATGGAGCGTACGCTGCAGGTCATTGATTATGCCGTTTTGATCATAAGCGGAACCGACGGTGTACAGGGACATACGGAGACGGTTTGGAAACTTCTGCAGAAATACCGGATTCCGACTTTCTTCTTTGTCAACAAAATGGATCTTCCCGGGGCGGATAAAGCGGCAGTTTTAAAAGAACTGCAGGCAAAATTATCCCCTTATTGCGTGGATTTTACCGAAGCGGAAGAGGCGTTGTGCGAAAATGTGGCAATGTGCGAGGAAACCCTGTTAGAGACCTATCTTGAAGAGGGAACCTTGGATCTGGAAAAAGAGGTTAAAAGACTGGTTTCCGGGACTTTGCTTTATCCGTGTTACTTTGGCTCTGCCCTGCAGAATGAAGGAGTTCAAGCCCTGTTAGAGGGATTGGGAAAATACACGAAAATGCCTGAATATCAGAAAGAATTTGCTGGAAAAGTATATAAGATTACACGAGATGATGCCGGGCAGCGATTGACCCATATGAAATTGACCGGGGGAGAACTGAAACTTCGCGATGAGATCGAGGGGATTGGAAAAGTGAATGAAATCCGCGTATATTCCGGAGAAAAATATACGGCGCAGCAGAAAGTAAAGGCAGGGGACATCTGCGCGATTCCGGGACTTATCGACACGTATGCCGGACAGGGCGTGGGAAAAGAAGCCGATTTTTGTGCCAATCAGCTGGCACCGGTGTGCAATTATCAGATCCTGCTTCCGGAGGGAACGGATGAAGCCATTGCCTGGAGGCAGTTAAAGCAGTTAGAAGAAGAGGATCCGAATCTTCATCTTTCGTGGCAGGCACAGACAAGAGAAATCTTTATTCAGCCGATGGGCGAAGTGCAGCTTGAAGTCATCAAACGGCTGGTCAGCGAGCGTTATGGAATGGATATCGCATTTGGAAGCGCGACGATCTTATATCAGGAAACCATCGAAGATACGGTGATTGGAATGGGGCATTTTGAACCATTGCGCCATTATGCGGAAGTGCATCTAAAAATGGAACCGCTTCCACGGGGCAGCGGCCTCCAATTTGTGACCGAATGCAGTGAGGACGAATTGGATCTGAACTGGCAGAGGCTGATTCTTACGCATTTGGGAGAAAAAGAATTTACCGGTGTGTTGACCGGATCGCCGATCACGGATATCAAATTTACGTTGATCGCCGGAAGGGCACATCTCAAACATACCGAAGGGGGAGATTTCCGCCAGGCGACATACCGTGCGGTGCGTCAGGGACTGCGGCAGGCGAAAAGCCGTCTGCTGGAGCCAATGTACCAATTTCGGATGGAAGTGCCGATGGAACAGATCGGGCGAGTTATGAGCGATGTCGGAAAGATGCACGGAACCTTTCGTCAGCAGCCGGATGATGGGGAAATGAGTGCAATCGAGGGAACCTGTCCGGTCGCATCGATGGCCGGTTACGGTACAGAATTTGCGGCGTTTACAAAAGGCCGTGGACGAATGACACTCTCTTTCTGCGGCTATGAACCGTGTCATAATGAGAGTGAAGTTGTGAAAAATTGTAAATATGATCCGGATGCCGATGTAGAAAATACAGCAGATTCGGTATTTTGCGCCCATGGTTCCGGCTTTGTCGTGCCGTGGAATGAGGTGGCAAAACATGTACACATTGATACATCGATAAAAAACCGCCAGCCGGTAAAAAACACGACGGCAGCTCCGAAAGAGCCGTCGAAAAAGAATTCCAAAATGTCGGAAGAAAAAGAATTACAGGCAATTTTTGAGCGGACATTCGGACCGGTAAAAACCCGTGTCGAAACGCCGGTAAAGAAAGTGATCAAAGCGGAAACCGGGAAGACAAAAACCAAAGAGTATAAACCGGTATACGAGGAAGAATACCTTCTTGTCGACGGCTACAATATTATCTTTGCCTGGGATGAATTGAATGCACTTGCGGCAGAAAATCTGGAAGGCGCACGAACCAAATTAATGGAGATCATGTGCAATTATCAGGGATTTTGCGGCTGCCATTTGATCCTTGTGTTTGATGCGTACAAGGTAAAAGGAAATCCCGGCAGTGTAGAACAATTCCACAATATCAGCGTCGTGTATACGAAGGAAGCAGAGACGGCAGATATGTATATTGAGAAGACGACGAAAGAAATTGCGCGCAAGAAAAGAGTGCGGGTTGCGACATCCGACGGTATGGAGCAGATCATCATACTCGGGCATGGGGCGACAAGAATCTCTGCCCGTGCCTTTCAGGAAGAAGTAAAACGGGTCAACGACCGCATCGCCGAAGAGGTTGAGAGGAGGACGGCAAAGTCATGATAGAGAGCAGTACAAATGCACAGATCAAAAAGATACAGAAACTGAAAAAAAGTGCCAGAAACCGAAGAAAAGAAGGTCTCTTTATCGCAGAAGGCGTGCGGCTTGTCGAAGATGCACTGGCGTATCATATGGTAGAAAAAGTGTATCTGTCAGAAAATGTAAAAGAAGAATATTTTGACCGGTTATCGCATAAACTGAAAGAAGCGGACGTAGAATATGTAAGTTCGAAAGTGTTTCGGGAAATCTCCGATACTGAAAGCCCACAGGGCGTTCTTGCTATTGTGAAAATGCCGGGATATGATAGGTCTACTATTGTAGAAAAAGAAGATGCTGCAGTAATCTGTCTGGAGGATATCCAGGACCCCGGAAATCTGGGGACAATATTCCGGACGGCAGAAGGTGCCGGAATGTCAGCGGTCATCCTGTCAGCCGGCTGTGTGGATCTTTTTAATCCGAAAGTAGTGCGGGCGACGATGGGGGCGATTTTTCGTCTTCCCTTTTTTGTCACGGAAAATATGACAAAAGAGGCAGAACGGTTAAAACAGGAACATTTTTCTGTTTACGCGGCAAGTTTGGAAGGCGCGCGGTTTTATACTGAGGAAACTTACGAGGGCAAATGCGCAGTCATCATAGGGAACGAGGCCAACGGTATAAAGCAGGAGACACAGCTGGCTGCGACGCATAAAATAAAAATTCCGATGGAAGGACAGCTGGAATCTCTCAATGCAGCAGTCAGTGCGGCACTTTTCATGTATGAGATTCATCGCAATCGGTAGTTGCAATATTTCTCCGGATATAGTAAAATAGATACCGTAGTGTTTTTTTAATGCCCAAAAAGGAGGTAGAGAATCAATGGTTATATGGTTAGTGATTTTAGCAGTTATGATTCTTATCGAAGCAGCGACCATGGGATTGACGACCGTGTGGTTTGCTTTGGGATCTCTTGGTGCGGCAGTGGTAACCGGATTTGGCGGTGGCTTTTGGCTGCAATTTGCAGTATTTGTGATTCTCTCATTTTTATCTATGATCGTATTTCGCCCGATTGCAATGCGATTTTTTAATCCCGTGAAAGAAAAAACGAACATTGATGAGATTATAGGGAAAACGGCTGTAGTGATCGAAACAATCGATAATCTGCAAGGAACCGGAAAAGTCCGATATCAGGGAATGGAATGGACCGCTCGTGCGGAAGAAGAAAACGACAGAATTGAAAAAGATGCTGAGGTAGAGATTACCGCAGTAAAAGGTGTCAAATTAATCGTAAAAATGAAAGGATAGGTGAAAAATATGGATGGTATGGCAATCAGTGGAGGACTTGTAGTGGGAGTGATCATTGTTGTATTGGTGCTTATTATACTGGCATCCTGCATCAATATCGTTCCGCAGGCAAATGCTTATATTATTGAAAGACTTGGGGCTTATATTGGAACATGGTCGGTAGGAATTCATTTTAAAGTTCCGTTTTTGGATCGTGTGGTAAGAAAAGTGAATTTAAAAGAGCAGGTGATGGATTTTCCACCTCAGCCTGTAATTACAAAGGATAATGTTACGATGCAGATCGATACGGTTGTATTTTTCCAGATCACGGATCCAAAACTGTTTACGTACGGTGTGGAAAATCCGATCATGGCAATTGAAAATCTGACCGCGACGACACTTCGTAATATCATCGGAGATCTGGAACTTGACCAGACACTTACGTCACGTGAGACGATCAATACACATATGCGTTCCAATCTGGATATTGCAACGGATCCATGGGGAATCAAAGTAAACCGAGTGGAATTGAAAAACATCATTCCACCGCGTGAGATTCAGGATTCGATGGAAAAACAGATGAAGGCAGAGCGTGAACGCCGTGAGTCGATTCTTCGTGCAGAAGGTGAGAAGAAATCCACCGTATTGGTAGCAGAAGGAAAGAAAGAATCTGCCATTCTTGAAGCAGAGGCGGAAAAAGAAGCTGCAATCCTTCGCGCGGAAGCGAAGAAGGAAGCAACGATCCGAGAGGCAGAAGGTCGTGCGCAGGCGATTGAAGCGGTACAGAGAGCGACGGCAGAGGGAATCCGTTTCCTTAATGAAGCAGATCCGTCCAAGGCGGTACTGACGATAAAGAGTCTGGAAGCATTTGAAAAGGCAGCGGACGGAAAGGCGACAAAGATTATCATCCCTTCGGAAATCCAAGGGGTAGCCGGACTTGCCAAAGCCGTAGTGGAAAGTGTAAAAGAAACCGAATAAACAGGAGAAGGGGATTCTTTACCACCGGTCTGTCCGGGAGAGAACCCCCTCTTTATACTTAAAAACAGCAGATAGAGTGTACTGCGGAAAAGAGGTTAATCATGGATTTAAAAGGACGTAACTTTTTGACATTAAAAGATTTCACACCGGAAGAGATTGGATATTTTTTGCAATTATCAAAAGAGTTGAAGGAAAAAAAGAAAAATGGGATCAGCCATCGAATGCATGAGGGAAAAAATATCGCGCTGATCTTTGAAAAGACAAGTACAAGAACACGCTGCTCATTTGAAGTGGCAGCCCATGATCTGGGGATGGGCGTTACATATCTGGATCCACAGGGGTCCCAGATCGGAAAGAAAGAAAGCATCGCTGATACCGCGAGAGTATTGGGAAGAATGTTCGACGGAATTGAATACCGTGGATTCGGACAGGAAATCGTAGAAGAACTGGCAGAATATGCCGGTGTGCCGGTGTGGAACGGACTCACCAATGAATACCATCCGACACAGATGTTAGCCGATCTTTTGACAATCCAGGAAAAATTTGGAGAGTTGAAAGGCATTAAACTTGTTTATATGGGAGATGCCCGCTACAATATGGGGAATTCTCTGATGATCGCCTGCACGAAAATGGGAATGCATTTTACGGCATGTGCGCCAAAAGAATATTTCCCGAATGCTGAACTGGTAGCACAGTGTGAGGAATATGCCAAGGCATCCGGAGGTTCTATTACGTTGACGGAGAGCGTGGAAGAAGGAACCAAAGAGGCGGATGTTTTGTATACCGATGTCTGGGTTTCCATGGGAGAACCGGAAGAAGTATGGGAAGAGCGGATCAAGGCGCTGTCTCCATATCAGGTAAATAAAAAGGCGATGGACAATGCGAAAGAGACAGCCATTTTTATGCACTGCCTGCCTGCATTCCATGATCTTAATACAAAAATTGGAAAACAAATTTATGAAAAATACGGTTTGACCGAGATGGAAGTAACAGACGAAGTGTTTGAAACTTACGCAGATGTGGTATTTGAAGAAGCGGAGAATCGTATGCATACGATCAAAGCAGTAATGGCTGCGACACTGTAAAAAATAGAAAATCAGATAGTTAAGGAGGGCCAATATGAATAAAAATCTTGATTTGGAATATAAACACGAGTGGTTACAGAAAATGGCGGACGTATGTGAAGCCAGCAGTACGATTGACTCTACTTTATTTGATAAATATGAAGTAAAACGAGGATTACGTGACTTAAATGGTCAGGGTGTACTTACCGGATTGACGGAGATTTCCGAGATTCGTTCTTACACTGTCATTGACCATGATATGGTTCCCTGCGAAGGAAAATTGTATTATCAGGGAATTGATATCGAAGAGATTGTCGATGGATTTTTGCATGAAAAACGCTTTGGCTACGAAGAAGTGGTATATCTTTTGCTCTTTGGCGAACTGCCGACAGAAAATCAGCTGGAGGATCTGAAGGACATTCTTGCCGAATACCGCAAGAGCCTGCCGTCCAGTTTTGTCCGCGATATCATTATGAAAGCACCAAGTTCGGACTTGATGAATACGCTGGGACGAAGTGTGCTTACTTTGTATTCTTATGATACAAAAGCGGACGATACAACGACGGAAAATGTACTTCGTCAGTGTCTGGAACTGGTTGCACTTCTGCCAATGTTTGCGGTGTATGGATATCAGGCTGCCAATTATTTCCATGAGGGCAGCAGTTTCTTCCTGCATCCGCCGAAAGAAGAATATTCGACGGCAGAAAACATTCTGCACATGCTTCGTCCGGACAGCAAATTTACGCCGCTGGAAGCAAAGATCCTGGATATCGCGCTGGTTCTTCATGCAGAGCATGGTGGAGGAAATAACTCGACATTTACGGATCACGTCGTAACGTCTTCCGGAACCGATACGTATGCGGCCATCTCAGCGGCGCTTGGATCCCTCAAGGGACCAAGGCATGGTGGTGCCAATAAAAAGGTATCGTTGATGTTTGAAGATATGAAGAAAAATGTGCATGACTGGGAAGATGATGAAGAGATCAAAACGTATTTGACGGCATTGTTGAATAAACAGGCATTTGACCGTTCCGGGCTTATTTATGGAATGGGTCATGCGGTGTATTCGATCTCGGATCCGCGTGCTAAGACGTTCCGCAAATTTGTAAAGAAGTTGTCGGAAGAAAAAAATATGCTCAAAGAGTATGCGTTATATGAAAAAGTAGAAAAACTTGCACCGGAAGTAATTGCGGCAGAACGCCACATTTACAAAGGTGTCAGCGCCAATATCGACTTCTACAGCGGACTTGTGTACAGTATGCTGGGACTTCCGATCGAGTTGTATACACCGATTTTTGCCATCGGAAGAATCGCCGGCTGGAGTGCACATCGACTGGAAGAACTTGTAAATGCCGGGAAGATTATCCGTCCGGCTTACAAAGCGGTTTGCCCGCATAAACCTTATGTACCAATGAGTGAAAGGAAGTAACCCATGGATGAAAAACAGGTTTTATGTGCCTGCAGTGCATATGAGCAGAAATTTTATCTGAATCCCCGGTACGAATCTCTGCCGGAAGGGATTAAAGAAGAATTGAAAATACTGAGTGTGATGCTGACGGCAGATGTCGGCGGTGTATTTACGATGGAATTTGAAGAAGACGGTTCCTTGTATATGTCTACGACTGCCAAAGAAAATGATTTCTTTTACGATGAAATCGGAAGTTATCTGAAGATCAAGCAGATGCGTCAGGAACATGAAGAATTGTTCTCAAGTTTAGAAGAATATTACCGCGCCTTTTTTGCCGGTAAAGAAGAATAAGAGGAAAAAGAGATGTTATTAACGATAGATATCGGAAATACCAATTTGACGTTTGGTGTTTTTGAAGGAGAAAAATTACGGTCAACATTCCGTTTAACAACCAATATTCCACGTACTTCCAATGAATTTGGAGATGCGATCGTGGAAGGGCTGTCGAGACAGCATATTTCGGAAGCAACAATTGATGATGTGATTATTGCTTCGGTCGTGCCGAAAGTGATGTATTCGTTGGTAAGCGGGATTAAAAAATATTTTCACTGCACTCCGTACGTGGTAGGTGAAGGGACTAAATCCGGGATTCACATTGCGGCGGCAAATCCGAGCGAGATCGGAGCAGACCGTATTGTAGATGCCGTAGGAGCTTATGATCTTTATGGTGGTCCTGTGATCGTGGTGGATTACGGAACGGCGACGACATACGATCTTGTCACAAAAGATGGTGTTTTTGCGGCGCGTGTTACCTGCCCGGGAATTAAGATCAGTACGAAAGCACTTTGGTCGAGCACGGCGCAGCTTCCGGAGATCGAGATCAAGATGCCGGAGACGATTCTTGCGAAAAATACGATCACCAGTATGCAGGCAGGAATTATGTATGGCACAGTGGGCCAGACTGAGTACATTATCCGAAAAATCAAAGAAGAATCCGGAATTTCCGATATCAAAGTAGTTGCCACAGGCGGACTGGGAAGAATTGTCGCCGATGCGACGGATTCCATCGATGTGTACGACGCACACCTGACACTTCAGGGAATCCGGTTGATCTATGAAAAGACAAAAGCGGCCCGTCAGAAAGGATAATCGTATGAATGTGGAGGAATCCTGGAAGATTGGAGAAGTTGAGATCCCGGGAAAATTGATTCTTGCGCCGATGGCAGGCGTGACGGATCTTCCGTACCGCCAGATCTGTAAAGAAATGGGAGCGGATCTGATCTGTACGGAAATGGTCAGTGCAAAAGGCATTTATTATAACAGCCCCAACACACAGCCGTTATTGGAAATTAATCCCAAAGAGCGACCCGTGTCGCTGCAGTTATTTGGAGCAGATCCGGACATTATCAGCGAGATGGCGGCCCGTATCGAGGAACTGCCATTTGACATTCTGGATATCAATATGGGATGTCCGGTGCCAAAAGTTGTCAATAACGGAGAGGGGTCTGCTCTTTTGAAAAACATTCCGCTCGCAGAAGAAATCATACGAAAAACTGTGCGTGCAATTCGCAAACCGGTCACTGTAAAATTTCGGAAAGGTTTCCGCGATGGCGAATGTCAGGCAGTGGATCTGGCAAAAGCAGCAGAGGCAGCCGGAGCTTCCGCGGTAGCGGTGCATGGGCGCACGAGAGAGCAGTATTACAGCGGAAAGGCAGATTACGAGATCATTCGCAAAGTCAAAGAGGCGGTTTCGATTCCGGTCATTGGAAATGGCGATATTACCTGCGGTGCCGATGTGGACAGAATGTGGCAGGAAACCGGGTGCGATGCCTTTATGATCGGCCGCGGTGCCAGAGGGAATCCGTGGATCTTTGAACAGATCCGTCATTACATGAAAACCGGTGAAATACTTCCCAAACCGGGAATCCAAGAACTTTATGCCATGATCGAACGACATGCTACAATGCAGGCAGAGTGGAAGGGCGAACTGTATGGAATGCGGGAAATGCGAACCCATATCGCATGGTATACCGCAGGATATCCACATTCGGCAGCCATCCGAAGAGAGATCAATCAGGTGGAAACTTTGGAGGATTTGAAAAAAGTGTTCTCCGTTTTCATGAAATAATCACATAGATATCAAAGTATGAACATCGTTTGTTCATACTTTTTTTTTAACATATAAAGGAATTGTTCAGGCGGGAAAAGAACACGAAGTGTTAGAAATGCGAATGTGTGTGAGGGGAAACCCTGAATAGTTACATAAAAAGGAATTATAAAGACAGGAGGCAGCGCGTGTGAAACAGAAATTAAAAAAACATCGAAAGAAAATAGTGGTGATAGCGATACTGCTTGTTATCGTTATTGCGGCGGTGGTAATTATTGGAAAAGTCAGAAGTGGACAGACAAAGAAAGGAAAACAGGAAATTCAGCAGGAGAACACCGTTTCGCTGGAGAAGATGGATCTGACAAAATCCATCAGTGCGACGGGAACGATTGAAAGCAAGGAGTCCCGCGAGGTATCGGCAAATGTCAATGGCGTGACGATAAAGAAAGTCAACGTATCGGTAGGAGACGAGGTGAAAAAAGGAAAATCGCTTATTACCTTTGATGAGACCGATCTGCAGGAAAGTTTGTCGGAAGCAAAAGATTCTCTTTCGGACACAAAGTCGGAAGGCTCGTCTTCGATTGAAAAAGCACAAAAGCAGGTAAGCGATGCGAAAAGTGAATATGCCGATGTGAAAAGCGAGGAAAACAGCAAAGTAGCCAAAGCGAAAAAGGCATATGAAGAGGCAAAGAAATCGAAGCAGAAAGAGCAGATCTCGCAGGCAAAGACCGAATATGAAAATGCGGTTTCAACAAGAAAATCAACATTAAAACAAAGTAAATCGAGTATCGAACAGGCACAGGAAGCATTGGAAACAGCGAAGAGCAGTGCCAATAAAAGCATCAAAGAAGCAAAAAAACAGGTGACACAGGCGCAGGAAAGTTTGGATAAATGTGCGGTAACCGCCCCAATGGACGGAATCGTTACTTCTATCTCCGTACAGGAAGGCGATACGTACAGTGGCGGAACCATTCTTCAGATCGAAGATGTGAGTGGTTATACAATTTCTACAAGTGTAGACGAATATGACATCAGCAATGTGAAAGTCGGACAGAAAGTGATTGTTTTAACCGAAGCAACGGACGAAGATGAGCTGGAAGGCGAAGTAACATTTGTAGCACCTTCTACAGAAAGCAGCAGTGGCAGTTCTTCTTCCCAAAGTGGAGAAAGTGGTGGAATGACATCCACGAGCAGCAGTTCCGACGGATACGAAGTGCAGATTGCATTGAAAACGGCCGATGACCGGTTGAAACTCGGACTTACTGCACGATGCAGCATCGTCGAAGAAGAAGCAGCAGACGTATTTGCGGTTCCGTACGATGCCATTTCTCAAAATACAAGCGGCGAATCGGTGATCAATGTTTCCGAAGGCGAAAACGGAAGCGTTTCGAAAAAACAGATTGTCGTTACGAAAGGAATGGAAAGCGACTATTATGTAGAAGTGCAGAGTGATGAGCTGACAGAGGGCATGAAAGTAATTATTCCAACGGATTCCACCTCTGATTCTACAAGTGAAGAATCAGGGAATGACAGTCTTAGCGGTCTTCTTGGCGGAGGTGGTGGAATGCAGGGCGGCTCCGGCGGTGGTCCTGGCGGCGGTGCACCGGGAGGCGGTGGTCGTCCATGAAAAAACCAATCATTGAATGCGAAAAAATCGTAAAACGTTTTTATATCGGCCAGCCTAACGAATTGGAAATTCTTCACGGAATCGATTTGACCGTAAATATGGGAGAATTTGTCTCAATCGTAGGCGAATCCGGTTCCGGTAAATCGACGTTGATGAACATTTTGGGAGCGCTTGACCGCCCGACGGAAGGAACGTATTTTTTGGACGGAGTCGATGTAGGAGCAGGAAAGGATAAACAGTTATCGGAGATTCGCAACCGGCAGATTGGATTTGTCTTTCAGACTTACAATCTGATCGCCCGGACCACGGCACTTTCCAATGTGGAACTTCCCCTGCTTTATGCCGGCGTGGCGAAAGCGGAACGGACGCGCAAGGCGAAAGAACTGCTTGAACTTGTCGGCATGCAGGAGCGAATGACCCACCGCCCGGATGAATTATCCGGAGGCCAAAAACAGAGAGTGGCGATCGCGCGTGCCATGGCGAACGATCCTTCCATCATACTGGCCGATGAGCCGACAGGAGCTTTGGACAGTAAAACCGGACGTGTTATCATGGATATTTTCCATAAACTGCACGAAGAACAGGGAAAAACTATCGTTCTGATCACACATTCCAATGAACTGGCAAATGAAACAGAACGTATCATTACACTTCGTGACGGCGAAATCACGGGAATCCGAAAGGGGGACCTGGCATGTTGATATGGGAAAATGTGAAATTGGCATTTCAGGCGCTGCTTGCCAACAAAATGCGGGCTCTCCTTACGATGCTTGGCATCATTATCGGTATCGGAGCCGTGATTGCCATTATGACAGTAAGTTCCTCCCTCACCAATTCCATTTCCGATTCTTTCCAGGAAATGGGAGCCAATAACATCACGGTCGGTCTGAAGCAGACGAGCAGCACGACAGAAACTCGTTCCAATGGTCTGAAATTCGGGGCTGCCAACCGAAACTCAACAGTGGAAAAAGAGGACCTTATCACGGATGATATGCTGTCGGAATTGAAAACCGAGTTTTCCGATAAAATTGATGCCATTGCCATCAGCGAAACAGTGGCAAGCGGAACGGTACACGATGGGAGCAACACAGCAAATATTTCCATCAGCGGCATCAACTCGGAATATTTTGCCAGCGACGATGTGACCCTTTTGGAGGGAAGACGATTGACAAGTGACGACAACACAGGAAAAAAGAAAGTCATCATGATTTCAGATAAAGTTGTGAATCAGATTTTTGATGGGGATTCGCAAAAGGCGCTTTCACAGAAAATTCAAGTAGAAATAGATGGAATTTATTACCAATATTATGTCGTCGGCGTATACAAATACGAGTCCAATAACTCATTTTCTTCTTCCTCGGATGAAGATATTACGACGACAGCGTATATTCCTATTTTAACCGGAAAAGCACAGACGCATTCCGACGAGGGATATCAGCAGTTTACCGTTGTAACAAAAAGCGGAATCGACAGTGTTTCGGCATTTGCGACGCAGATTGAGAGCTTTTTTGCGCCGTATTACAGTTCCAATGAGGATTACAAAGTTTCGACGACAACGATGGAATCCATGACCGAATCCATGAGCGACATGATCGGTACGGTCTCCATTGCGATTTCGTTTATCGCCGGTATTTCCCTTTTAGTCGGCGGTATCGGCGTAATGAATATCATGCTCGTATCCATCACAGAGAGAACGCGGGAAATCGGAACCAGAAAGGCATTGGGGGCAAAAAACAGCTCCATCCGGTTCCAGTTTATCATCGAATCCATGATATTGTGCCTCATCGGTGGAATCTTAGGCATTCTGGTCGGCTTTTTGCTTGGCGCTATCGCCGCCTCAATCCTTGGATATTCAGCGGCTGTTCCGGTGGCAGCAATCCTTGTAGCCGTCGGATTCTCCATGGTCATCGGCATCTTCTTTGGCTATTACCCGGCAAACAAAGCTGCCCGCATGGATCCAATCGAAGCCTTAAGGTATGAGTGAGGCGGCTGGCTTGCTGACGAAGTCAGCAACTCTAATGCCAGCCGCCGACTTGCCGCCGAGCGAA
>DJEU01000049.1 GCA_002431395.1 Lachnoclostridium sp. UBA5890 | reverse complement strand
ATGAGCATTTTTAGCCTTGTCAAAGGCGGGAAAGAACACGAAGTGTTCGAAATGCGAATGTGTGGGCGGGGTGTCCTGAATAGTTACTATAATATATTTATTGTAAAACGAAGAGGTGAAAAAAACAAGAAGAAAACGGCAGGAATGGCAAATTGTGCATTTTACACAAAAAAAGTAAATTTTACAAAAAATATTTGTGAAAAGTATTCACATTTTACTTTATATATGTTATAATGTGTTTATGTTTCACGAGACCTGTTAAAATATCACGATTTGACAGGCATAATTACAACAGGGGGTGATCTGATGATCAAGAAAGAAATGATAGCTATGTTGCTGGCAGGAGGACAGGGCTCGCGACTTGGAGTACTTACGGCAAATGTAGCAAAACCTGCTGTTGCTTTTGGGGGAAAGTATCGTATCATTGATTTTCCGTTGAGTAACTGTATTAACTCCGGAGTAGATACCGTTGGGGTGCTTACACAATATCAGCCGCTGAAGCTGAATACGCATATCGGAATTGGTATTCCGTGGGACCTTGACAGAAATGTCGGAGGAATATCGATTTTACCACCGTATGAAAAAAGTACAAGTAGTGAATGGTATACAGGTACAGCCAATGCGATTTTCCAGAACTTAAAGTATATGGAGCAGTATAATCCGGACTACGTTCTGATTCTTGGCGGAGACCACATTTACAAAATGGATTATCAAGTAATGCTGGATTTCCACAAATCCAACAATGCAGATGTGACACTGGCGACGATCCCGGTTCCGATGGAAGAGGCAAGTCGTTTTGGGGTTTGTGTTACAGACGATAATAAACAGATTGTGGAATTTCAGGAAAAACCGGAACAACCAAAAAGCAACCTGGCATCCATGGGGATTTATATTTTCTCCTGGCCGGTGCTGCGCGAGGCACTGATCACACTGCGTGATCAACCGGGATGTGACTTTGGTAAACACATCATACCATATTGCCATGAAAGAGGTGACCGTATCTTTGCATACGAGTTTAATGGTTATTGGAAAGATGTAGGAACATTGGGATCGTATTGGGAGTCCAATATGGAACTGATCGATCTGATTCCGGTATTTAACCTGTATGAAGAATTTTGGAAAATTTATACAAAAAATGAGTGGCTTCGTCCACAGTACATTGCGAATTCCGCTGTAATCGACAAGGCAATCATGGGAGACGGATGTGAAGTGTATGGAGAAGTACACAATTCTGTCATTGGTTCCAATGTTGTGATTGAAGAGGGAGCGGTCATTCGCGATTCCATTGTAATGAATTCTGCACATATCGGTAAGAATACGGTATTAAATAAAACAATTGTCGCAGAAAATACAACCATCGGCGCAAATTGTGTATTGGGCGAAGGCGAAGATGATGTTGTGAACCAGGTAAAACCGGATGTCTATGCATTTAATCTGGTAACGGTTGGGGATGATACTGTGATTCCGGACGGTGTGACAATTGGTAAGAATACTGCCATATCAGGGGTGACAACGAGTGAGGACTATCCAAACAATACGCTGGAAGCCGGCGGAACTTTGATAAAGGCAGGTGACATTATATGAGAGCAATCGGAATTATTTTAGCAGGTGGTGAAAGCCCACGGATGCGGGATCTGACAAAGAAAAGAGCAACATCCGCGATGCCAATTGCAGGGGGTTATCGCAGTATTGATTTTGCGCTGAGCAGCATGGCAAATTCCCACATCAGTAAAGTGGCGGTTTTTACACAATATAATTCAAAATCACTGAACCAGCATTTGAATTCTTCAAAATGGTGGGATTTTGGACGTAAGCAAGGGGGATTGTTTGTATTTACTCCGACGCAGACCCAGGATAACAGTTACTGGTATCGTGGAACGGCGGATGCGATCGCACAGAACATTGACTTTTTGAAAGCAAGTCATGAACCATATGTTGTAATCGCTTCCGGAGACTGTGTTTATAAACTCGATTTTAATAAAGTTTTAGAGTATCATGTACAGAAAAATGCAGACATCACAATTGTGACAAAGGATCTCGGGGAGAGGGATGACCCAAGTCGTTTTGGTGTTGTCTCTGTGGATGAATCGGGACTTGTGACGGAATTCGAGGAAAAACCGATCGTGACGTCAAAGACAACGGTGTCCACAGGCATTTACGTAGTTCGTAGAAGACAATTGATTGAGATGATCGAGCGCGCGGGAAGTGAAGGATGCTTTGATTTGGTAAAAGACATTTTTGTGCGTTACCGTGGCTTGAAGAAGATTTATGCCTATCCAATGAATTCTTATTGGAGCAATATTACGACGGTGGAATCTTATTTTGAAACTAATATGGATTTCCTGAATCGTGATATCCGCGATTATTTCTTTGCACAGTATCCGACAATTGCTTCGAAGATAGAAGATCTGCCGCCGGCGAAATACAATGCCGGATCCAAAGTGAAAAACAGTTTGGTTTCAAGCGGATGCATTATTAATGGAGAGGTATCCGATTCTATCTTATTTAAAGAAGTATATGTAGGAAACAATACGGTAATTCGCAACTCGATCATACTGAATGATGTTTATATAGGTGATAATACGTATATTGAGAATTGTATTGTGGAGAGCCATGATACAATTCGCGCAAATTCCAATTACGTAGGTGATCCGGAAAACATTAAAATCGTGCTTGAGACGAATGCACGTTATGTATTGTAATCAGCAATGTAACTATTCAGGATCTAATGTATGGAAATCAATGAATCGTTACTATGTAGCAAATGAAAAGCAGAAGAGAGGATATGGGTATGCAGGTAACAGACGTTCGGATCCGGGTCATCGACAGAGACTCGAAGATGAAGGCGGTAGCATCTGTAACATTCGATGATTGTTTTGTCGTTCATGATATTAAAGTGATTGAAGGCGAAAAAGGATATTTTATCGCGATGCCGAGTAAGAGAACACCAGACGAGCAGTTTCGCGATGTCGCTCATCCAATCAATCCTCAGATGCGAGCAGAACTGGAAGATGCGATTCTTGCACGCTTTCACGAAGCATTGCAGGAAGAAACAGAAAATTGAAATTAGGCGTGTAAGCGATGCGACACGCAATCAAATAAGACTGGTCATGGCTGCTGCGGCAGCTGTGACTGGTTTTTTTGTGACACAGGCTTTTTTACAAAACCCTTGCCGATAAGCCGTGAAATTGGTATAATAAAAAGATAATGGAGATTTGGAGGCGCTTATGAAACTGATTGTAGGATTAGGAAACCCGGGGAGAGAGTATGCAGGAACAAGACATAATATCGGCTTTGGAGTCATAGCAAGACTTTCTGATGAATATCGTATTCCATTAAACAGCAAAGAGCATAAAGCCGTGTGTGGCAAGGGATTTATCGAGGGCGAAAAAGTAATCTTGGCGCAGCCACAGACCTTTATGAATCTGAGTGGCGAAAGTGTGCGGAGTATAGCGGATTATTATAAGATTGAACCGGAAGATATTATTGTGGCATACGACGATATTGACCTGGAAGTGGGACAGATCCGTGTGCGCAGAAAAGGAAGCGCAGGCGGACACAATGGCATCAAAAATATCATTTTGCATCTTGGAACGAATGAATTTCCACGCGTCAAAGTGGGCGTAGGGGCGAAGCCACAGGGCGGCGACCTTGTCAATCACGTTTTGGGACATTTTTCCAAGGAAGACGAAAAGAAGATCGATGAAGTGCTGGATGAAGCTGTCGCAGCCGTGGAAACGATTGTGACGCAGGATGTAGATGTGGCGATGAACCGCTTTAATGCGAAAAAGAAATAGGAAAACTTTAGAAAGGAAAGAGAGATTTGGAGACGTTATTTGCCCCTCTTGGGGAACTGGAAGAATATGACCAGCTCATACGCGGGATAAAACAGGGTGAATTTCCGGTTCAGCTGATCGGATGCATGGATACCCAGGAGAGCCATATGATCTATGGGACAGGGCGCGATAAGAGAATCCGGCTTGTTATCACACACAATGAAGTGCGGGCCAAGGAACTTGTCGAAGATCTGAAAATTTATGACCACGATGTCATGTATTATCCGGCGAAGGATTTCATCTTTTACAGCGCGGATGTGCACGGCCAGGCGATTGTCAAAGAACGGCTGAAGGTCATCAAGCGGCTGCTGGAAAAGGAACCGCTTACCGTCGTAACGACGCTGGATGGCGGAATGGACTATTGTCTGCCGTTTGAACGTTATCAGGAAAACCGGATTCATGTGGCCGAAGAAGAAATTTTGGATCTGGAGCAGTTTAAGAAAAATCTTGTTGCCATTGGCTATGAAAATACGGGACAAGTGCAAAAAGAAGGCGAGTTTTCGGTGCGCGGAGGTATTATCGACGTATTTCCGCTGACCGAGGAATGCCCGTATCGTATCGAACTGTGGGGCGACGAAGTCGACGGCATCCGGCGCATTGACGTAGAGAGCCAGCGTTCGGTCGAGACCGTTTCTGAGATCGAGATTTATCCGGCGACGGAAATTTTTCTGGAAGAAGACCGCATTTTAGAAGGAATGCACCGCATGGAAGAGGAGATGCAGACCTGCGTGCGTCAGTTTGAAGAAGAGGGAAAGAAGGAAGAAGCTTCACGGCTCCGCCAGAGCGTGGCAAATTTCCGTGAGACCTATGAAGTTTATCACGGCCTCGTAAATCTGGAAAGTTATGTCAGTTATTTTACAAAAAATGTAAGTTCGTTTTTCGATTATTTTAAGGGAGAAGATGTTTGCGTTTATCTCGACGAGCCGGCGCGTTGTATCGAAAAGGGCGAAGCGGTGGAGTATGAATTCCGCGAAAGCATGGTAAGCCGTCTTGAAAAGGGATATATTCTGCCGGGACAGATGGAAGTCCTGTTTTCGCTGCCGGTGCTTTTGAAAAAATTGTCCGAACTGCCGCTGATCCTTATGACGGCGCTGGATATGAAAGTCAAGGAATTTAATGTCAGACACAAATACAATTTCCAGATTCAGGCAGCACCATCGTATAATAACAATTTTTCGTTGCTTGCAAAGGATATCCTGCGGCTGAAGAAAAATGGGTACCGTGTGCTGGTGCTTTCTGCCTCGGGAACGCGTGCAGAGCGTCTTTGTCAGGATCTGCAGGATTACGAGATTCCGGCATTTTACAGCAGAGATCTGTCGCATGAACTGCTTCCGGGTGAAGTGATGATCAGCAAAGGTACACTGCGGAAGGGATTTGAGTACCCCAATCTGCGCTTTGTCGTAATGACGGAGGGTGACATTTTCGGCGGGGTAAAGAAGAAACGGAAAAAACGTGTCAAACGTTACGAAGGGGCGGCAATCCACAGTTTCAATGACTTAAAGATCGGGGATTATGTCGTTCATGAAAACCACGGACTTGGTATTTATGAAGGAATCGAGAAGATCGAGGTCGATCATATTACGAAGGATTATCTGAAAGTGGCTTACGCCGGCGGGAGCAATCTGTATATCCCGGCGACTTCCCTGGAAGTGCTGCAAAAGTACGCGGGAAGTGATGCAACGAAAGTGCCGAAGTTAAATAAACTCAATTCGCCGGAGTGGAAGAAGACGAAAACGCGTGTCAAAGGAGCCGTCAAGGAGATTGCGCAGGAACTGGTCGATCTGTATGCCAAACGACAGGCAAAGCAGGGACACGCATTTGAAAAAGATACGGTTTGGCAGCGCGAATTTGAAGAGGTTTTTCCTTATGAGGAGACGGAGGATCAGCTGCGGGCGATCGAAGATACGAAAAAAGACATGGAAAGTGTCAAGGCAATGGACCGCCTGATCTGCGGGGATGTCGGATATGGAAAGACGGAAATCGCGATCCGCGCGGCATTCAAAGCCGTTATGGATGGCAAGCAGGTGGCAGTTCTTGTGCCGACGACGATCCTTGCGGGCCAGCATTACAATACATTTGTCCAGAGAATGCGCGATTACAGCGTCGAAGTGGGGATGCTTTCCCGTCTGAGAACGCCGAAAGAAAACCGGGAGACGGTGGAAAAACTGCGAAAAGGCGCGATTGACATTGTCATCGGAACCCATCGGCTTTTGGCAAAAGATGTCGTTTACAAAGACCTTGGGCTTCTGATCGTCGATGAGGAGCAGCGTTTCGGCGTGACACATAAAGAAAAATTGAAACAGCTGAAAAATGACATTGATGTTTTGACGCTTACGGCGACGCCGATTCCGCGAACACTTCACATGAGTCTTGTCGGAATCCGCGATATGAGTGTGCTGGAAGAGCCGCCGGTCGATCGTATGCCGATTCAGACATTTGTTATGGAGAAAAATGACGAGATCGTGCGCGAGGCGATTCTCCGTGAACTTGGACGCGGCGGTCAGGTTTACTATGTGTACAACCGCGTCGCCAATATGGACATTATCGCCGGAGAGGTGCAGAAACTTGTGCCAGAGGCCATTGTCGCCTATGCTCACGGCCAGATGAATGAGCGTGAGCTGGAGCGCACCATGTTTGCCTTTGTCAATGGCGAGATTGATGTCCTTGTCTCGACAACGATCGTGGAGACGGGGTTAGATATCCCTAACGTTAATACGATCATTATCGATGAAGCCGATAAACTCGGGCTTTCCCAGCTTTATCAGCTACGTGGACGTGTCGGTCGTTCCAATCGGACAGCATACGCATTTTTGATGTATAAGCGCGACAAGATGTTAAAAGAAGTAGCAGAAAAACGACTTGCTGCAATAAAAGAGTTTACAGAACTTGGTTCAGGGTTTAAAATATCTATGAGGGACCTTGAGATCCGTGGTGCAGGAAACCTTTTGGGGGCCAGACAGCACGGACATATGGAGGCAGTTGGTTACGATCTGTATTGCAAAATGCTCAACGAAGCCGTCAAGCGCCTCAAAGGGGAAAAGGTCGAAAATGACGAGTTTGAGACAAATATTGATCTGAAAATGGATGCGTTTATCCCGGCAGATTATATTCCGAATGAATTCCAGAAATTGGATGTGTACAAGCGCATCGCGGAAATTGAGACGGAGCCGGAGAGAGACGATATGGTAGACGAGCTGATCGACCGTTTTGGCGAGCCGCCACAGAGTGTGTGCAATCTTTTGGAGATCGCGCTTTTGAAAGCAAAGGCACACGATGCGTATATTACGGCGATCGTGGAAAAGGCGAACCAGATACGGATCACGATGTTTCCGCAGGCCAAAGTGGCGACGGACAAAATTCCGGACCTGCTTGCGGCATACCAAGGCAAACTGCGTTTTGTACCGGAAACAACGCCGTATTTTGTATATCAGCAGAAAGAGGAGCCATTGCTTCGACAATTGTCAGAACTTGTAAATGAGATGCAGAAGATCAAGGAGGAAGAAGATGAATAGATTTGGAAAGAAAATTCTTTGCGGATGTCTTGCCGTGAGCCTGATGCTTACAAGCGTCGGGTGTTCTAAAAAAACGGAAAACGCAGAAGAACAGACGACAAGTGTAGAAAAAGCGGCGAAGGTAAACAATGGAGATCTCCAGGGAGATTCCATCGCTGTCGCTGTCGGCAAACAGGGCGTAACCTACGATGAATACCTGGTTTACAGCTGGTTTTTGAAAAATCAGTATGATTCCATGCTCGGAGCGGATGTCTGGAATATTTCGGTCGATGATCATACGATCGGACAGGCTGCGATCGAGGATATCGTGCGTCTTATCATTCAGATCAAGGTAATGAATAAGGCAGCCGAGGGCCAGGGCGTGACGCTTGGTGTCGATGAAAAAGAAGACATTGATTATAAGGCGGACCAATATATCGCGACGATTCCGGAGGATGTCCAGAAGGCAAACGGAATTACGACGGAGACGATGCACCGCATTTTTGAGGAAAATCTTGTGGCGAGAAAAATGTACGACGTTGTGACCGGTTCGACACAGGTTTCGATTGACGCGGCGACGACGCAGGCGGCAAAAGTGCTTTTGTGCTATCTGCCGGCGACGGATGCAAACCGCGAAGAAGTCCGTGCACAGGCAGCAGGATATGCACAGGAACTGGCTTCGTATCAGGGAAATTTCTATTCTTTTGTGAAGGAAAAGACCGGAAGTGCGCCGGAAGAAGTGATTTTGGGAAGTCTTGACAGCCGTACCAATCTCGCAGCCAATGTCCTTGCCTTGAAAAAGGATGCGACAAGCGGTGTCATCGAAGAATCGGACGGCTTTTACATCGCTTATTGTCTGAAGGCGAATACGAAAAATCTGAATCAGGCATATGTAGAGCAGGAAGTGGAAAAACAGCAAAAAGATGCGTTCCGCACGGCTTATGAAAAATGGGCGGAAGGCTATGAAGTGCGCGTGAGCAAGTCATTGCTTGCCAAATAAAAGGAGAAAGAAGTATGAGAGCAAGTGGAATATTACTCCCGATATCAAGTATCCCGTCTCCCCATGGAATCGGGTGCTTTGACCGAAATGCATATCGTTTTGTCGATACCTTGGTGAGCTGCGGACAGAAATACTGGCAGATTCTTCCAATGGGGCCGACGGGATATGGCGACTCCCCATATCAGTCATTTTCGACATTTGCCGGAAATCCGTACTATATTTCGCTCGATGCGTTGGCGGAAGAGGGGCTTTTGACGGCGGAAGAGATCGCGGCAGCAGACCTTGAAGATGAGGGGAATTATGTAAATTATGAAAAACAGTACAATCAGCGTTTTCCGCTTTTGCGCAAAGCCTTTGACCGCAGTAATATCGCAGAAAATGAAGAATTTCAGGCATTTGTTTCCGAGCAGCAGGAATGGCTGCCGGATTACTGCCTGTTTATGGCAATCAAGGACACGCGCAAGGGGGCTAGTTTTCTGACGTGGGAGGAAGAATTGAAACGCCGCGACGAGGCAGCGATCGCGCGTTGCCGGGAAACGTACAAAAACGAAATTAGTTTTTATATGTTCCTTCAATATGAATTTGACAAACAGTGGAAACAATTGAAAAAGTACGCCAATGACAAGGGTGTTCAGATCATTGGAGATATCCCGATCTATGTAGCGCTTGACAGTGCAGATACGTGGGCGCACCCGGAATTGTTTCAGTTTACGGAAGACCTGGAACCGATTGCGGTAGCGGGCTGTCCGCCGGATGCCTTTTCGGAGACAGGTCAGCTTTGGGGGAATCCATTATACCGCTGGGAATACCATGAATCGACGGAGTTTCATTGGTGGATCTCGCGCATCCGCAATTGTTTTACATGGTATGACATGGTGCGAATCGACCATTTCCGTGGCTTTGATGAATATTATGCCATCCCATACGGCGAAGAAACGGCAGTAAACGGCGCTTGGGAAAAAGGTCCGGGAATCCATCTTTTCGACAAGGTCAATGAAGTGCTCGGCGAGCAGCAGATCATCGCCGAAGATCTCGGCTTTCTGACGGACAGCGTCCGACATCTCCTGGCTGCGACCGGCTACCCGGGAATGAAGGTGCTTCAATTTGCGTTTGATTCGCGCGAGGAAAGTGATTACATGCCGCACAATTACAATTCAAATTGCGTGGTTTATACAGGAACGCACGATAACCAGACGACGTTTGATTGGTGGAAAGAATTGTCAAAAGAGGACCGCGATGTGGCACTCCGCTATCTGAATCTGCCTTACGGCGGCAGGTTTGTCGGCCGCAAAAAGTTGACTTGGCAGCTGATCACGCTGGCGCAGCGAAGCGTGGCGAAACTCTGTGTCATTCCGGCACAGGATTACCTTTGCCTGCCGGGCACGGCGCGCATCAACACGCCATCGACCCTTGGCTACAACTGGCAGTGGCGCATGAAGAAAGATGCCTTTGATAAGGAACTTTGCGAGAAAATCCGCCGGATGACGAAATTGTATGGAAGATAGGGAAGGGAACTGAGTTGGGTTTGAAATTGAATTTGGTTTGAAGGGGCGCCTCAGGCGCCCCTTTTTTGGTGAGGGGAGGGGGATGGCAACGGAACCAGAGGAAGTTGCCAAAATATGTTGCCTTTCCCGGGCGAGTTCAGGCGAAAAGGCAACGTAAATTGGGAAACCCAGCGAAATCCGTTGCCTTTAGGGCTGGCAAGAAGCAAGAAAGGCAACAAAAATAGAGGAAACCGCCGAAATATGTTGCCTTTCCTCGGCGAGTTCAGGCGAAAAGGCAACGCAAAAAGGGAAACTCAGCGAAATCCGTTGCCTTTTCCTGCCACGCAAAAATCCAAAAAGAAAAATCTCCAAAATTAGTTGCCTTTGTAAATGAACTATGCTATACTGAACGGGTAATTGGAAATCAGGATTTCTTATAAGTACATTTCGTACAAGAATTCACACAAAACAAAATTAAATAGAAAGCGGGGAATTTGATGTAGAGAAAAATCTTACAGAGAATAGAACAATTGGAGAAAATCAAGAAAGGTCTTGAAAAGAGATTGCAGGGGAGACAAATTCGAAAAGTGGAGTGTAGAAATATTCGTGGGCATTACCGCTATTATTTGGACCAAAAATATGTCGGGAAGCAGGAAGTGACGGCACTTAAGCGGTTAGTTGAAGAGGAATATTATGCAAAACTGCTTCCGGAAATAGAAAAGCAAATTGCAAATTTAAAGAAGGCGTTGCGAAATATTGATGAATTTAATTTGGAAAAAATATACAATGACATGAACGCGGGGAAAAGGAAATTGATTACGACAGGGATTTTGAGCAGAGAAGAAAAGATTCGTAGATTTGCGGAAGAAACCTACGAAGGTAAGCCAATTGAGGATGATCGGACGGAAATTTATACCAATAAAGGCGAGCGGGTTCGGTCAAAATCGGAAAAGATCATTGCGGACCATTTTGAGAGACGGGGAATTTTGTATCGATATGAAAAGCCGGTATATTTGATGGTGGATGGACAGAAGAAACCATTTTATCCTGATTTTACGGTGATGAATAAGCGGACGGCGAAGATTTTTTATGTGGAACATTTTGGGATGATGGATGATAGTGTTTATTACAATGGAACATTGCGAAAATTGGATGTTTATGAGAAAAATGACATTTTGATCGGGCGTGATCTTTTGGTGTTTCATGAAACGGGAAAAAGGGCATTGAATATGAAAAATATAGACAAATATATAGATGAGTATATGGTGTAGTGGAATTTTCTGTGCTGACAGAAGTAAGGTGTCAGCCAAATCAAAATTTCCAAGGATTGACAGATGCAGCACGGAAATAGTATACTGATGATAAGTAAATTTTAGAGGAGGCAGATTCATGATTCGACACATTTTATTTTGGAACTACACAGAGGAAGTAAAGGAAAAACACGGAGAGGAAGAAGCACTTCGATTTATGCAGGATTCGGTGGCGACGATGAATGGAAATATCGACGGACTTTTGCAGGCAGAAATTGGAAATAACATCGCGGGCGGATACGACCTTGTCTTTTATGCCGAATTTATAGACGAAGCGGCATTGAAAGCATTTATGAATCATCCGCTGCATGTGGCGCACCGCGAACGCTGCAAAAATATTGTGACGGACCGGCTTTGCGGTGATCTGGTGACCGGAGACAACAGATAATTAGTAGTTGTAGAAGAGGAGGAGACGCATGGATTGGAGACGGTTATTGATTTTTGCTCTGGCGGGGGCATTGTGTATAGGGGCAGCTTCCTGTGGGAAAAAGGAGACAGAACAATCGCAGGAGCAATCGCAGCAGCAGATTAAGGATGAGATCAAGCCGGCATCTAAGCAGGCTTACGAAGAATGCCCGGATGCCATTAATTACTTTTGCAGCGTGATGGAAGTTAAAAAGCAGCAGTTAAATCTTATTTTTAACTTTAGGACGCAGAATGGAGCGTATTCTTATGACATCGGTGTGGATGGAAAACAGGATTTGACGGGAACCTACATATTTTTTAAGGATTGGGACAAAACAACCGAAAATTCTAAAGAGGAAACATGGTCGATCGCCAGGAAGGTTAGCGAAGCGGAAAAGAAGGAACGGAATCTGGAAAAAGAACTTGGCGTTCAATGTAATAAAAATCTTTATGAGAAACTGAGTTTTGAAGAACCGGAAGCGGATCCGGAGGCAGTAAAATTGTCAATTGATGAATCTACCGTAAAGAAGTACGATGAAAAGCGATTGGGGACGGACGATATCTGGGAGTGCTGGAGTGGGTACATCGATCAAACAGACCATTTTGCGGTGTCGTATTATGGGGACACTTCCGGATGGAAGACAGGACAATTTAGTGGCAAAAAATGGAAAACGGAACAGCATGCGTTAATTGGTGATGGAGAGTATTATCATTATGATGCCGGGGCAGGACTTTTGTGGAATTTTGATGGAAAACGTTTGATGGCAGGAGACGAGAACGGAAAGACATTGTACGATTTCACTATGTCAGAATGGTATAAAAAGAATCATTTGGAGCAAGATTCGACGGACAAATATAATATTGTGCCATTGACAAAGAAAAAGGCGATATTTAACTGCAATCTGGAATCCAAGGAAAAGCAGGCGGCATATGTCGTTGATTTGCAGACCCTGAAGATTGAAAGAAGTTTTGATGTGGCCATGTCCGGTTGTTATTATGATGGCATTTTTTACAACTTTGACATAAGTAAAAATATATTGGAAATGATCGATGTGGAGACGGGAGAGACAAAGGAAAAGTTGGATTATTCGGCGATTTCGGAGGGGATACCGGAAAGTATCCATTATCGAAGTTACAATGAGGAAATGCAGGAATTGGATTATTTGGAATACTGGAAAGGGGATCAGCCGATCCGGTATTGTGTCAATGAGAATACCGGCGAAGTCTATTTTTCCTATTTTAATGGGCTATTTCATTATAACAAGGAAACAAAGATGCTGGAAAAAATTGTCGATTCGAAAAACCAGAAGCTTTTTCCGGATATGCATGGAGAGATTCAAGTCGGTGCGGATGGGAAGATTTATATGCTCGGATTTCTGGGCGGCGGTGACGACGAAGGGCCGATTGATTTCTTATATATGACGCCAAAGGGAAATGGAGCAGTGTAAAAAATAAAAGTGCGGAAGTAGGAAGGAAATCCGTATATTGAAATGAGCAGGCGTTAGCCTGCTCGTTTTATATTAATGGTGTCATGTATAATGGAAGAAAAAGAATCACATCTTCTTCTTTCAGATCATTGGGATGAAGCACATAAGGAATGTGCAGCTGCTCTTTATATTTTTCTTTAAATTTACGCAGGGAAGTCAGCTTATAATTTTTACTTGATTTTACCTCAATTGGCGAAATATTATGGCGGTTGCTGGTCTTGCTTTTCGTGGTCAAAAAGTCGATTTCCATGCGGAGACTTTCTCGTTCATAGAGTTTTACTCCATAAAAGTTTGATAAATAGAAAAAAACATATTTAAGTCGTTTAAATAATGAACAAAGAGATCTGTAATTTCAGCAGGCGCGCGGTTAAAGTCAATAAGAATATAACTTTTATATTCCTTTTTGGCAAACTCCTGCGCAATATAACTTTTACCGACACGCCTTGCACCATCGATCAATAAGGCAGTACGCCCATTTTCTTCTTTCCATTTTCGCATGGAATCATAGATTTTTCTTACAGATTATTCAAAAACTCTCTCGTTGCTTTCACATATTCTTCCACGCGGTAGAGTGTCGCGGTATGTCCACCGTTGATGCGGACGAGTTTGGCATCCGGCAGCATTTCGCGCAGATCCTGCTGTGCTTTCTTCGAAAAAGCTTTGTCGTCTTTCGGAAGAACCAAAAGAGTGCGGTCGGAAATTTCGTGGAACTGAGCCGGGGTAATCGGCGTCAGTGACGTAACCGAAATGATCAGACCCGTCATATGTAAATCAAATTTACGCGTGTAATTGGAATACACCCATTCGAAAAGATCTTCCATATATTTTTTATCCTCGGGACGTTCCTCTTCGAGTCCGATCTGTTTTTTCGAAATGTTGCAGAACAATTTTCTCAGCCAGGAATATGGCAGAATTTTCATCATTACGTACAGCGGACCATAAATGCGGTATTGCTTTTTCAGGTCATTGATGCTGTTTTCGGACAGGCTGCAAGTGGAGAATAATCCGAGTCCGGCCACTTTATCCGGATGTTTGCGGGCAACCAGCTGGCCGATAAATCCGCCCAGAGAGGCTCCGATAAATACAAGATTTTCCAGTTTCAGCTGTTCTGCCAAAGAGACGGAAAAATCCGCTACTTCTTCCAATGTCTCGAGTTCCATGGGATAATCAAATGTCAGGATGCGGTAATCGCTTTCCATCTCCAGGATATGATGAAACCAGACGACAGAAAGTCCGGTTCCCCCGACCAGATATACCAGAGTATACTTGCTGTCTGGGTTTCCGCACAGAAGATAGTTCGCTTCGATTCCATTTACGTTTGTATTTTGAAAAGGATGTGTTTTTTGAAATGCTTCTAATTCGCTTAAAAATGACATACGTCATACCTCCGATCATACTTATTTCAATGTAAAGCGTAGCACGGCAGTCAGTCATTTTCAAGAGAATGCAATGAGAAAAATTATCAATTGCGGCGTGCGCCCCCGAGAATCAATGCTGCGCCGAATGCTTCCGGAAATGAAAACGATTTATGCAGAAGCAGGAAGGAAAATACAATTGCAAAACAGAAAATCTGGCGCCGCGTAATTCCTTTTTTAAAGAGCAGGTTCATAAAAGATACCCTCATTTCTTTCTTGTTCTTGTTGCATTGTAGCAAACATGGTATAATCTGAAAAACGAAACTTTAGCATAGAATGTATGAGGAAATCAGATGGATACAAATTTACAAAAATATCAGGCATTTGCGGCACTGGAAAATGAAGTGCAGCAGATGAACGAACTGCAGACAGGTGTCATTCGAATCGGCAATACTTAAAATACAGAAAATAATTTAGAAAAGCTGTAACGTTTTCCATAATTTGCCGTCTTATTTACAAACAGAGAGACAGAAAGGTGGCGGGAAGTAAATTTGAAAATAACAGAGGAGTCATTTGATGAGATTTATCGGAATTATGCCAAAATGCTGTATGCGTATGTGCTCTCGCTCTGCCACAATCCGACGGTGGCGGAAGATGTGGTGCAGATGACATTTTTGCGGGCAATTGAGAAAGCGGATACGTTTCAGGGAAAAAGCAAGATTTCGACATGGTTGTGCCGCATCGCGAAAAATATCTGGCTGGATCATTGCCGGAAGGCGGAGGAGAAAAATATTCCACTCGACGAGTGGTGTGAGCCGGTATCCGAGACGGATATGCTGCAGCAAATGATTGACAAAGAAGAAAATGCAAGGATGTACCAATGTATTCACGAACTTCAGGAACCATTTAAGGAAGTTTTTATGCTTCGAATGATGGGAAATTTGTCGTTTCAGGAGATTGGAGATGTTTTCGGAAAATCCGAGGTGTGGGCGCGCGTGACATTTTACCGTGCCAAAGAGCGTCTGCGGGAACAGATCAAAAAAATAGGAGGCGAATAATATGAAATGTTATGTTGTGCAGGATCTTCTGCCGGAGTACGTCGAAGGACTCTGCCGGGAAGAAACAGCAAAAGAGATAAAAGAGCATCTTGAGGGGTGTGAAGAATGCCGAAAAATATGGCAAAATATGTCAGAAAATGACGAGGCATCCGACAAAATGGAAATGCAGAAAATTCAGCCATTTCAAAAAATCAAAAAAGAGATTAAGAAGAATAAGAGGGGCAAATGGGTGGCGATCGCACTTCTCGTGCTGGTTTGTGCGGTGTTTGGTACATTGACGGTGGGGCAGATCTTTCCGGCGCTGTCGTGTCCAAGTTATGATACGATTTATTATCATCACCGTGCAAAGCAAATTGCCACGCAGCTTGTCGAGGGTGACATTGAAACTGTGATGAAAGGCATGGGTGCGCGGGTCACAAATGAGCGTGCTCAGGGTCAGGTCGAATTTTACCACGATATGGTGGATCAGATAAAAAATTTGCAAAAGAAGGTGTTTGACGGAAAAGACGTTTCAATCAAAGTTGGGACAGTAACCTATGAGCAGTTTTTATATTCAGATGAAGACTTCATTCCACAGACGGATTATCGAACGCCGGTAACGATCACGTATAATGGGAAAAAACTGTATCTGACATTCTTTTTTTACGAAAAAAATTATTACAGCCTGATGGTTTCTGACGGCAAAGAAGATTTTAACCGATGGGGCATGACCGAAGAAGAGAGTCAGAATGAAAATACCGTTCATCTTCGTCGGATGTTCGCGCTGCTCGATTTTTATTATTGTGCCAGCCGGCAGGATAACATTGAGAGACTGCTTTTGAGCCACCGAATTTCACGGATTACCAAAGAAGATATTGATAAGATGAAACAGGAAGATCTCGAATTTCATACTCTTTATATTGTAGAAAAGTGTAATGAATTTAGACCAATAAAAAAGGGCAGCGATGTATCGGAATTTTATGCCAAAGTGCAGGAAAAAGTATACAATATACTCTGGTCTTGTCAGGAAAACACGCTTGAAATAACAGACGGCGAATACGATACTGAAAAAAAGGCGTTCAATGCAACGTTTTATTGGACCCTCACCGATCGGAACGGAAAAAAGGCAGTAATGACCCAGAAATTCTATTATGGCATGTGCGGCTACGAACCGGTGCAGGGCACCGCAAAAGTGTATGCGGACGCGGGCTTCGACCAGAAGGTGGAGGAAAAATTGAAAGAGGGATTCTAACTATTTTATGTTATATATTAGCAGCCAGTCTTTCTAAGTTTTGTAATCTGCCGGAAAAGATTTGCATGAAGTGAGTATAAACGCGCGGGTATCAGATATGCGTATTTTGCATATCGATACCCCTGCGTGTTTATTGGAGCGAGAGCGCTCACGAAAGGCAAACTTTTTTGGCAGATTATGAAGAAATAGAAAAGACTGGTATGCTAAAATTGACTTTTCCCCTCCATAATGTTATCATATTATTACTCAATTTGACGGAAAACAAATGAAACTGACAGGAGGGATTGGATGAAAAAGATCGCGCAAAAAAAATACATCATCATTCCTTTATTTGTGGGAGTTATTGTGCTTACCATCCTATTTTTTGCGTTGTCAAGTCATGATAAAAAGCGCATTGACAAAATCGCGGATGAAACACTTGCGTTTATGAAAGAAAGAATAAATCAGTTTGAACAATATGACCAGATTCGGAGCGAAAGCGGAGCAGAAGGTGGAATCACGTTGGAGTCCATCTTTTCCGGATATTCTTTTGCCAATGACGGAATCGTTGTGGTGACGGATGGAAAAAAGATCCTAAGTACAAACTATAAGGGATTAAATGGAAAAAGTGTGGAATCCTTTATAGTGCCACAGTCAATTTCAAGTACAAATGGAAAATTGATTCATTTTGAGCGTGACAGTTCAAAATGGTTTGGAAAAGTGGAAGAAATGGGAAAATATCATCTGTGTGTATTTTATAAGGAAAAATCGGTATATTCTACGCGAAATGTGGCGATGATTTATGGATTTGTTATTTACGGGCTTTTGTGGCTGATTCTTGCCCTTTTCCGAACACGTTATGCAAGATTAAGTATGGTTGAGATGCAGAAACAGCTTGATATCGTGCAGGCAATCAGTAAAATGTATTCGGTCAATATGTACATAAATCTGAAAAATGACAACTGGGAGCTGATCAAAGATTCGGAAAAACTGCAGAAGTCGCTGGAAGGAAAAGAACATGTGGAGGAAATGCTTGAGGCATTTATTGAGTGTGAAATGGCACCGGAAGACTATGCTCAATGCCAGGGCTTCCTAAATTTGGAATATATGAAAGAACATTTAAAGCACAATAAAGTTATTTCTTATACAGCGAAACATCAGAATGGTAAGTGGATATTGACTATTTTAGTGCCGCAGAAATACGATGAAAGAGGAGAGGTTGCATCTTTCTTGTTATTATGCCGTGATATTAGTGGGGAAAAAGAGCGGGAAATGCAATATCAGCAACAATTAGAAGAATCTGTCAAACAGGCGGAGCGTGCCAATGCAGCGAAAACGGATTTCCTTCGCCGGATGAGCCACGATATCCGGACGCCGATCAATGGAATCCGTGGGATGGTTCCGATGTGCAAAAAATATATGGGAAATCCGGAAAAGCAGGAAGAATGTCTCGATAAGATCATGTCGGCATCCAGTTTCCTGCTTGATCTTGTCAATGATGTGCTGGACATGAGCAAACTCGAGTCAGGCCGCCTTATCATGGAAGCAAAACCATTTTCATTAACGCAGATTGTGGATGAAGTGAAAAACATGATCGAGATTCAGGCACAGGATAAAAATGTGGAATTTGTGCTCGAGCGCAAAGAATTTGAACAGGATGAACTGATTGGAAGTTCCCTTCATCTGCGTCAGATCATGCAGAACATTGCTTCCAATGCGGTAAAATATAACCATGAGGGTGGGCATGTCCGCATCGCATGCTGGGAGGAAAAGACTGGAGACGAAGAAGTCTGTTTCCATTTTGTGTGTGAGGACGATGGAATCGGCATGAGCAAGGAATTTCAGAAAAGTGCATTTGAGCCGTTTTCACAGGAACGGGAGTCTGCAAGGACGCTGTATGCAGGAACTGGTCTGGGACTTGCTATCACCAAACATCTTGTTGACCGCATGAACGGCGAAATTTTATTTGAGAGTGAAAAAGACAAGGGAACGACATTTGACATCCGCATTCCATTGCGGGTGAACCGGGTTCAGATTTCGTGGGAGAAAAAGAACCAAAAAGATACATTGCGCCAGAAAATAAAGGTCCTTCTCGTGGAGGACAACAACCTCAATATGGAAATTGCGGAGTTTATGCTCCAAGATCTTGGAGCCGAAGTGAAAAAGGCATGGAATGGTCAAGAGGCCGTAGACCGGTTTGCCGCTTCGAAGCCGGGCGAATATGATGTGATTCTTATGGACATCATGATGCCGATACTGAATGGTCTCGATGCGACGAAAAAAATCCGACGCCTGGAGCGGGAAGATGCGAAGACGACGCCAATCATCGCGATGAGTGCCAATGCGTTTTCTGAGGACATCGCAAGCAGCCTGGAAGCCGGCATGAATGCGCATATTTCAAAACCAATCAATGCGGAAAAATTGATCAAAATGCTGAATCAATATTGCCGCAGATAAAAGGAGAATTAACGTGAAAATAGCAGTATTTTTCCCGGGAATCGGGTATCGTTTTGATAAGCCATTGTTGTATTACAGTAAAAAATTAGCAAAAGAATGTGGGTATGACACCTTTTTGGAAGTGGATTACCAGATCAAGAAAACAACGAATATACGCGGAAATGCGGAAAAAATGAGAGAAGCATTTGACGAAGCCTGTGCAAGTGCAGAAAAATTTCTCGCACCGATTCCGTGGCAGGAGTACGACGAGATCGTATTCATATCCAAAAGCATTGGCACAGCCGTAGCGGCACATTTTACTAATGTTTACCAGCTGAAAGCAAAGCAGATTTATTATACACCGCTCGCACAGACATTTTTGGCAAATCCGGCGCAGGGCATCGCTTTTTGCGGCACCGCAGACCCATGGGTTCCGGATGTCGATAACGTGATCTATCAGTGCGCGCAGGCGCAGATCCGCAGTTCCCGGATCGAGGGGGTAAATCATTCTCTCGAAACGGATGACACACTGGAAAATATTGGTATCCTTCGTAAAGTCATGCAAGAGACAAAAAACTATTTACAGGAGTAAGGTAAAGGAGATGTACCGGAGCTCGTCGTGGAGCGCGTTTGAGATCATCAGTGCACCATTGTGCTTTTTCACAATGTTTTGCAGGATGGAGAGCCCAAGCCCGTGTTTTTCGGCCTCGACCGTTTTGGTCGTATATCCCTTTTTTAATATTTGTTCGCGAAATGCGTCGTTGACGGTCTGCCCCGGATTTTCAACGACGATTTTTATGCCCTCGGTGCCATTGTGGTGCGAGGTGTGGATCGACACATAGATGTTATCGCCGGCATGGCTTGCTTCCAGCGCATTGTCCACGAGAATCCCGACCGCATCGACCAGCTCAAATTCACTTGCCTGACACCGGCACATGGGATCTGCAATATGAAAATGAATCGTCACTCCCTGCTCAGCTGCCTGACAATGCTTGTGGTACAAAAGGGCGGCAAGCAATTTATTTTCTAGGCGAAGAAGCGAAGAGGGAAGAAGACTTTTCTGCAGCTCATTGGTATAATTTGACAATGTTTCGGAAATCTTTTCATTGTCGCTGTCAACGTCGATCAGATGCAGGATTGCTTGAATGGTGTTATTGTGGCCGTGCTGCGTTTCCCGCACTTTTTGAATCAGGTTGTCGAGAACCGGCAGATATTGCTCATAATAATGCAGTTCCATCGTGCTGCGGCGGTTGATCAGAATCTGGTGAGTAAAAATAAGCGCCGAATTCAGCACTAAAAGTACAATAAGAAATGTTTTGACAAATTCCGGAACATACGTAATGTCGGAACTTAAGCCACAAAGCAGAGCTAAAACAACCAGGAATAAAATGATAAAATAACTGATGGAAACAGGTATTTTGCAGAGACTTTTATAGAATTGGCGTACAGGAAGAAAGCGCAGGATGAGGAATTGAAAAACAGATCCAATCATTGCTGCGACAAGAGAAATCCATGCAGATTTTATAATATATTCCGGTGACCAGAAAAAATAAAAAACAAACAGTGAGGGCATATTGACGAGAAGCATAATAAAATAGCTTACGCATGTAGCCAACAAAGCATGAAAATAGCGGCATTTGGTAATGAAATGCAACGTAACTGTCAGGATGGTTACGAAAATAAATAAAGATAATAATATCCAATTATTGTTAAAATGTTGTATGATGAGAATCGGGATCCAGCTGGCAAAAAAGAAAAGCCATGTGCGGAGATTCCGCCATTTATCCCGAGGCAGCTGAAGTAGAAAAAGGCAGCTTGTAAAAAGCACAATTTGCTGGTAAAAGGATGAAAATATAGTTATCATTGAATTCATAATCATTCTCCTATGCTATTTTTTCTGAAAATAGGATTTGCTTTTGAACGCGCGGCTCAATGGGATACGCCCGCTGGTTTCCTCTAGTTCGATGTAGTGGTTGATAAAGTCGTAATTTCGTACTTTCTCTGTATTAATAATGTAGGATTTATGACACCGCACAAAATGCGAAGGAAGTTTATCAAGCAGTTCCGCCATCGAAAACTGGCGCGACCGGATTTCGTCTGTTCTTATAAAATAATGGAGATAGCGCCCTTCTGAATGCACATAGACAAGGTCATCCAAACAAAGCGAGTGGTAAATCCCTTCCGAATCACGTACGTAAATCTGTTCAATCTGTGAATCAAAAAGATCTTCCAGCTGGGCAAACAAATCTTCTTTTGTGTATGGTTTCAGCAAAAAAGCAAAGCAATGAAAGGTATTGAGTGCGCGTCTCATATAATCGCCATACGATGTGACGTAGATAAGCGGTGTGTGGCGGTAAGTGGAAGTTTCCTGCAGAAACCGGCTAAACTCCAGCCCTCCGAGATCTTTGCTGTTCTCTTTCAGCGAAATATCAAGAAAAAAGGCAAACACCGGTGGATGATCTGCAAGTGCTTCCTGGGCTTCCTCGATAGAACCGGCTGTCAGAATTTGCAGGGCAATACTCCGCCGTCCGGCATACTCGTTCATCCACCGACAGAGAGATTCACGCTGTAGGTTGTCATCTTCCAAAATAAGTATCGTACGATTTATCATATTATTTACCACACTCCAAGCCGTAATGTTACCAAATATTGTAGCAAAATTACCACAAAAAGTAAAATGATTTTTAAAATTATGTCGTAAAAGAACGAAAATATCAGCCGCTTATGACAAAATATACACCGTTCATGACCGATTTTCAACAAATACTATGCGGAAAATCACCAAGATGTTACAATATCTACTAATCGAGCGTGTAAAAAAGGGCTCAAATAGAAAGATTTTATCATACAGAAATAAGAGACAGGAGCATGGAGGGCAGCCTGTCTCTTATTTTTTGTGTTATTCCGCTTGTTTGGCTCAGATGAATTTTCAGACTTTCACAGTTGGTAGTTGACATATCTCAATTAATAGTGTATTATCATACACAAGCAAGTAAATAATTTGAGAGTCTGATATCTATCATTCTATTTTTCTTGCTTATCGAAACAAAACTTTTTACCCACATATTTTTAGAAAGCAAGAGAAGAAAGGGATGGTATTTATTGACAAAAGATTTAACAGAAAAAAATCTTGTGGAAGCTCCGGAAGTGTTTGCTGACATCAGTAATGTTAATCTGTATGACGGTGAGCAGGTGATCCAGCCGGAAGA
>DJEU01000065.1 GCA_002431395.1 Lachnoclostridium sp. UBA5890 | reverse complement strand
CAAGAAACAATAAGACCATCTGCTGATTTGCGAAATCATTATTCTGAAATATCAAAACTGTGTAAGGAAAACAAAGAAGCAGTAATTATTACAGTGAATGGTAGAGGCGATACGGTTACGCTTTCCTATGAAGAATATAAAAATATGAAAGCAAGAATAGAATTGTTAGAAGTATTAGCCGAAGCAGAAGATGATGTGAAAAATGGAAGGGTTGCTCCGATAACTGAAACATTTGATGATTTGAGAAAAATGCTTCAGGAGGGGTGATTATGAAGTATACGGTAATAAGGACTGATACAGCCGATGCAGGGATCAGAAAAATAGTTTTGTATATTGCTCAAAATTTTGGAAATACAGTAGCGCTTGAGAAACTTAATGAGATTGAAAAACGAATTCTCGAATTGGGAGAAGATCCATACATTGGAACCGAGCCAAGATATCTTATCCTTAAGAGACAGGGGTATAAAGTGCTTATTTTAGAAAAAGACTTAGTATTTTATAAAATTGATGAGGAAAATAAGCAAGTGATTGTATATGCAGTCGTAGATCAATGTCGGGATTATTTGAATATTATTCGTGGTTTGTAGAGAAGTTATACTACAATTAAACAAAATACAAAAATTATGAAGGAGGCTTTATATATGCCAACAACAATAGAAGTTAACAAACAAAGCGTAGAGGCGCTTTTAGGAAGTGGTAAATCGAAGCCGTTTGTTATCCCGGAATACCAGCGCCCTTATGCGTGGACAGACGCGCAGGTGGAAACACTCTTTGAAGATTTATGGGAGTTTACAGCCACAAGCGGTGGTACAGAGCGAGAAGGCTCATATTTCCTTGGAAGTGTCGTTTCTTATGAGAACGAAGATGGTGAGCAGGAAATAATCGATGGACAGTAGCGTATTACATCATTGTTTTTACTATTGCGTGCCATTTATACAAAGTTGGTTGCAACCCCAGCATCAGAGAGAACGGCAGAGGCTAATAACTTTATTGGGAAAATTGAGCCTGCCATTTGGAGAACCAATAAATTAACGGGTACTGTGGACTATAAAAATATACTCTTGACATCACGTGTTGTAAATAATGATGGGAATGAGATACTTCGTTCAATTTTGGAAACAGGATGCGCTGACGAGAATGCAAAGGATAACTATTCAAAGAACTATCGTTACTTCCAAGAGCTGTTTGATAAGCATTCTACAGAGAACCCTTTGATGGTATATCAGTTTATTTATGCATTACTGAGTCAAGCTATTTTGCTTCCAATTACAGCGGATACACAAGATACTGCTTTAACAATTTTCTCAACATTGAATGATAGAGGTTTGCCTTTGTCAGATGCAGATATTTTTAAAGCAAAGATTTATAACCAGCTTGAACCGGAAGATAAAAAAGTCTTTATTGAGAGATGGAAGGATTTAGATGAGCAGGCTACAGACGCAAACGAAAGCATTCAGCAACTGTTTTACTACAATATGTTTTATTATCGTGCATTGGAACAAGATACTAAAACAACTACTCCCGGCGTAAGAAAGTATTATGCTACCAATAAATTTGAGCGTCTATATAAATCGGAACTGATAGATACACTATTTGTGATTTTGAATCTATGGAAAGTTGTCAACAAGGGGGAAGAAATAGAGAATGAGGCTTGGTCCAAGAATACGAAAATCAAGCAGACACTCGATGTTTTGAGTTCTTATCCAAATGAGTTTTGGAAATATCCGGTAGTAATTTATTATATATGTTATCGAAATGAAGAAAATTTTGAAGTGCGATTTGCACTGTTCTTGAATAAGCTTCTTATGGAATTGATGACAAAGTATCTTATGATTCCGACCATCAATGCTGTAAAGCCCGATATTCTGAAATTGAATTCAGCAATCGTTGCTTCAGATGTACCAACATTTGAATTCAAGAATATTGATTTGGCTCAGCTGGAACCTTATATTCAGAATCCTAATCGTAATGCGGTACGTATGCTTTTGAAAACATTGGCATATGAGCAGCAAGATGAGCTTCTGCCCGCAAAATGGGAAATTGAGCATATCTTTCCTCGGAAGTGGCAGACAAACTATTTCCCAGATGAGTCAGACGCGACCGTCAAGGAAAAGATTGAGCATATAGGCAATAAGTTACCATTTGAAAAGAAGCTTAATATCGTAGCTGGCAACGGCTATTTCGGTAAGAAGAAAAAGGAATATGTAGCATCAAAAATTGCAATTACAAAGGCGATGGGCACTTCTGATATTGCCGATTGGAACATGGACTCTATAATGAAACGCGATATCCGTGTTTCTGATGAAATCATAAAAACTTTGAATAGATGGAATAATGAGTATTCGAACATACCGGTTGAAGAAAGCGAAGCGGAGGCGCCTTCTGAGGAAGATTTGGCTCGAATTGAAGAATTCAAGAAAAAAGGCTGGATATAAGGAGGCAATTCATTTGAAAAAGAAAAAAGACGAAGTAACCATCCGTTCCAGCGCAGCAGAATATCTGACCTATGTTGCTTCTGTCGGTGACCAGCAGGACAGCATTGAGATGCGGTACGAGGACGAGAATATATGGCTGACACAGAAGATGATGGCCACATTATATGATGTGAGTGTAGCTGCGGTTAATCAACATATAAAGAAGGTCTATGATGATTCGGAATTGGAGCCCAATTCAACTGTTAAGAAATACTTAATAGTTCAAAAGGAAGGCTCACGCTAAGTGAGCCGAGAGGTTGCACATTATAATCTTCAAATGATTATCGCCGTCGGGTTTAAAGTGAATAATGAGCGAGCTGTGCAGTTTCGCAAATGGGCCAATGGCATTGTCAAGGACTACACCATCAAAGGATGGGTCATGGATGATGAACGCTTGAAGAATGGCGGCTCAATACTTACAACAGAATACTTTGACCGCTTGCTTGAGCAGATTAGAGAAATCCGTCTTTCCGAGCGTAGGTTTATCAGAAGATAACCGACATATATGCCACAGCTCTTGATTACGACCGTACTGCAAAAACAACAAAGCAGTTTTTTGCAAAGGTTCAAAATAAGATGCATTATGCGGTTCACGGACATACGGCAGCAGAGTTGATTTACGAGCGAGCAGATGCAGATAAGCCGCATACGGGATTAACTACATGGTCAGCAGCACCAGACGGAAAGATTGTAAAAAGTGATGTGAGTATTGCGAAGAATTATCTTTCAGAGAAGGAAATGCGTTCATTAGAGCGTATTGTATCCGCTTATTTGGATTTGGCAGAGGACCGCGCAGAACGCCATATCCCAATGACAATGGAAGACTGGTCAAAGCGTTTGGATTTATTTCTGATGGCTGATGATAGAGAGATTCTTCAGGATGCGGGAAAAATCACAACAGAGATTGCCAAGGCAAAAGCTGAAACGGAATTTGAAAAATATCGTGTTGTTCAGGATAGATTATTTATGTCTGATTTTGATAAGTATATGTTGGAATTAGAGGAAAATGCAAAGAAATAGTGTCCTGATTACGGGTTGAGACGATGTCTTTTATGCGGAAACCAAATCAAAAAATTCCCCCTTGACGTTCTCACGACATTTTGTTAAAATAACTTTTGCTTAAAACTAAATACGATAGGGCGCAGACGTTACACATTTCAATGTGAGTCTGTGCTACGGTCCGGACATCCATAATCCTAGTATAACAATCAGGAATGTGGATGTTTTTGATTGAAAGGAGATAACATATGCAAAATGAATTGTTTGAGTCGGCTTCTGTGCCGAAAGCTTATATGAAACTTGCGCTGCCGGTCGTGCTGAGCATGATGGTTTCTCTCGTATATAATATGGTAGATACGTATTTTATCGCGCTGACAGGAAAGCAGGAACTAGTGGCAGGTGTGTCATTGGCGGCTCCCATCTTTACGCTGATGATCGCGTTTGGAGATATCTTTGGATTGGGAGGAAGTTCCCTGATTTCCAGGCTTTTTGGTGAAAAAAGAGAGGAAGAGGCAAAGCGGGCGAGCGCATTCTGTCTGTGGGCGGCGATCGGATTTGGAATCTTTGTTACCATTGTGCTGCTTGTATTTCGCACACCGATTTTGAAACTGCTGGGTACCGATGCGGCGACATTTGAGTATGCGGGCGAGTATTATACGTGGATTGCAGTCGGGGCAGCTTCTATTATATTGGGACTTGTGCCGAGCAATATTCTGCGGACGGAAGGGCTTGCCACGCAGGCGATGGCCGGTTCGATTCTTGGTTCCATCGTCAATATTATTCTGGATCCGGTCTTTATCTTTGGACTGGGACAGGGAGCTGCGGGAGCAGCGATGGCGACGGTTATCGGAAATGTGATCGCGGATGTATATTATATTTATGTAATGAGTAAAAAAGCAAAACGTCTTTCCGTTTCGCTAAAGGAAATAAAAATTCCGGGGACAATGATCCGCGATATACTTGTTATCGGAATTCCGGCGTCGATCACTAATTTGATGCAGAGTATTATGATCATGATAACAAACCATTATCTGATCGCGTATGGAACGGACAAAGTGGCGGCGATGGGAATTGCATTAAAGGCAAATATGATCTCCGCATTTATTTTAGTCGGTTTTGCCTTTGGCGGGCAGCCACTCGTCGGTTACAATTATGGAGCAAGAAATAAAAAGAGATTAAAAGAAATTTTACGGTTTGCGTATTTGTTTGAGGCAGGACTTGCGCTGGTATTTACGATTTTGATCAGTGTATTTGCACCGACGATTATAAAGATATTTATGAACCAATCCGATATTATAATGAATGGAGCGATGATGCTTCGGTTTCAGCAGCTTGGTATGGTATTTATGGCAGTTACACTCGTATCGACCTGTGTATGCCAGTCTGTCGGAAGTGCCGCAGGGGCATTTGTCCTGTCAATCAGCCGGCAGGGAGTGCTGTATGCCATTTTGCTTATTGTATTAAATGCGATATTTGGTTATACTGGTATTATCGCGACGCAGGCATGTGCCGATGTGTTGACGGCGGTGATTGCCATAGGCATCATTCGAAAAGTGTTAGGAGGAATGAAAAATGAGATACAAGACGATCATATTTGATCTGGATGGCACATTATTAAATACATTGGAGGATTTGTGTGACAGCGTTAATGTCATCATGGAGCGTTTTGGATGGAAGACACACAGTCTCGAAGAGATCCGCCGGTTTGTCGGCAATGGCATCGGAAAACTGATGGAACGTGCGACGCCGGAGGGCAGAGAAAATCCGCAGTTTGAAGAGGCATTTGAAGCGTTTCGTGCATATTATACCGATCATTGCCAGATCAAGACCAGAGCTTATGACGGTGTCGTGGATCTGATGAACGAATTGAAAGAAAATGGTGCAAAACTGGCAATTGTTTCCAATAAAAATGATGCGGCAGTGAAAGAGTTAAATGAAATTTACTTTTCCGGATGTGTCAGTGCGGCGATCGGTGAAGCCGAGGGAAGACAGAGAAAACCGGCACCGGATGAGGTCTATGCGGCGCTGAAAGAATTGGGATCGACCAAAGACGAGGCAGTTTACATCGGAGATTCGGAAGTGGATTATGCGACGGCTTGTGCCAGCGGACTTCCATGTGTACTTGTAAGCTGGGGATTCCGTGATAAAGAACTTTTGGAGAGTTTTGACGCTGAGAAAGTTGTCGATAATGTAAAAGATTTACGCGAATTTCTCTTCGATTTTACACAAAAATGATTATGAATTTTACATTTGCATCGTATGATGAAATCAGAGTGAAAAGAAAGATTTATTGATGTGAATGGAGGAATTCATTATGAGCGAAAAACAAAGAAAACCGTGGTATCTCAATAACCCGGAATTATTTATGACGATGTTATTAATAGGTTGCTTTTTAGTAGGCGGCAGTATTGCGTTTACTTTAAGCAGCCTTTTTTGCAGCCATGCAGCACAGGCAAGAGAGCTGGCACTTACCGCATCCTGCCTGATCACAGTAGCCGTCGGAGGTGTCGGCGGATACCTGTGGCTCATCAAAAAAAGTGAGGAATATTGATTACTTACATTTTTCAAAGATTTTACATAAAAGTGATTTTACATTTTACAAATGACACGTAAGATGTAAAACATGATCACGGCAGAGACCGGATCAGAAAAAATGAGACGAATATGCCGGCGAGAAGTCCGGGATAGAAATGGAGGAAAACAATTATGAAGATGAAGAAAGTATTGGCGACAGTTTTGAGCGCAGTAATGATTGCAGGATGCCTGACAGGCTGTGGCAGCAGTTCAGGAGATTCCGCAGGAACAAGTACAGGAGATAACGCAGGTTCAGCATTTGACAGCAGCAAAGCAATCACCGTTGTATCCAGAGAAGATGGATCCGGTACAAGAGGCGCATTTATCGAATTGTTTGGTATCGAAGAAAAAGATGCGGACGGCAATAAAGTGGATAACACGACCGAAGATGCCAGCGTAACAAATAACACATCTGTTATGATGAGCACTGTAGCAGGAAATGAATATGCCATCGGTTACATTTCTCTCGGATCTTTGAATGATTCGGTAAAAGCAGTAAAAATCGATGGAAACGAAGCAACCGTTGACAATATTAAGAGTGGTACATACAAAATTTCCCGTCCATTTAATATTGTGACAAAAGACGGTTTGAGCGATGTGGCACAAGACTTTATCGACTATATCCTGAGTTCTGACGGTCAGGACGTTATCGAGAAAAATGGTTACATCAAAAACTCCGATAATGGTGCTTATGCAGGAAGCAAACCAAAAGGAAAAGTTGTTGTAGCAGGTTCTTCTTCCGTATCTCCGGTTATGGAAAAACTGAAAGAAGCTTACACAGCAGTAAATCCGGATGCAGAAATTGAAATCCAGACATCTGACTCAACTACTGGTGTAGAATCGGCAATCAGCGGCATTTGCGATATCGGTATGGCATCTCGTGAATTGAAAGACACAGAGACCTCCCAGGGCGTAAAAGCGACAGCAATCGCACTTGACGGAATCGCAGTTGTAGTAAACAAAGCAAACACAGTTGATGACATCAGCACAGATACAGTAAAAGGTATTTACACCGGTGATATTACAAGCTGGGCAGATGTGAAATAATCTGCCCCGGAATGGAGAGTTAGTATGAAACAGTGGAAAGAAAAGGGAATGGAAATCTTATTTTTGCTGGCAGCATGTGTGTCCATCTTAGCGGTAATTCTGATCTGTGTATTTCTCTTTGCAAACGGAATACCGGGAATGGCAAAAATTGGAGTTTTCAAATTCCTTGCCGGGGAGAAATGGAAACCGGGCAATGATATTTACGGAATTCTTCCGATGATATTAGGAAGTATCTACGTTACTGTGGGAGCGATTATCATCGGGGTGCCGGTGGGAATCTTTACCGCCGTATTTATGGCAAAGTTTTGCCCGAAGAAGATATATCCATATCTGAAGCAGGCGATTGATCTGCTTGCCGGCATTCCTTCTGTTGTTTATGGTTTCTTTGGCTTAGTCGTGATCGTACCGATGGTTCGTGAGTTGACGGACGCACTTCATGCCGTAGGAGATGGAACCGGTATTTTGACCGCATCGATTCTTTTGGGATTGATGATCCTTCCGACGATTATCGGAGTGTCCGAATCCGCGATCCGGGCAGTGCCGGAAAGTTATTATGAAGGCTCTCTGGCACTTGGAGCCGATCCGATACGAAGTGTATTTTTTGCCACATTACCGGCGGCAAAATCCGGAATCATGGCAGGTGTGATCCTCGGTATCGGACGAGCGATCGGTGAGACGATGGCGGTTATTATGATTGCAGGAAACCAGCCACGTATGCCAAAGGGAATTTTGCAGGGAGTCCGGACATTGACGACAAATATCGCAATCGAGATGGGATATGCACAGGATCTTCATCGTGAGGCATTGATTGCTACCGGCGTGGTTTTGTTTGTCTTTGTTTTAATCATAAACTTACTATTTTCAGTGATGAAACGGAGGAATAAATGATGCAGAAAGCAGGAGAAAATATTAATATTCAATCCGCCTCGCAAAAATTGAAAAACAGCATAAAGCATCCGGTTTCCTTCGTATTCTTTGTGCTGATTGCAATTTCCGTAATATTTACGGTAGTTTCGCTGGGATTTTTGATCGGATATATTCTCATCAATGGAATTCCGAATCTGACACCAAAATTATTTGCCTGGCATTATACGACCGAAAATGCGTCGATGCTGCCGGCATTGATCAACACGATATGGATGACGATACTTGCCCTTGTGATCGCGATTCCATTTGGGATCGGCGCGGCTATTTACATGGTAGAATATGCGAAAAAAGGCAATAAGATCGTAGAAATTGTGCGTATTACGGCAGAGACATTGACCGGAATCCCATCCATCGTTTATGGATTGTTTGGTATGTTGTTTTTCGTGACAACATGTAAGATGGGATTGTCGTTGTTAGCAGGAGCATTGACATTATCGATCATGGTCTTACCGGTTATTATGCGAACGACAGAAGAGGCGCTTTTGGCAGTGCCGGATTCATTTCGAGAAGGAAGTTTTGGACTTGGGGCAGGAAAATTACGAACCGTATTCCGCATCGTTCTTCCACCGGCGATACCGGGAATTTCTTCAGGAATTATCCTGGCGATGGGACGAATCGTAGGAGAGACCGCAGCGTTGATCTACACTGCAGGAACCGTAGCGGAGATGCCGAAAAATATATTTTCATCGACACGAACACTGGCGGTTCACATGTATTCACTTTCCAGTGAAGGATTGTATATGGATCAGGCGTATGCTACAGCTGTAGTGTTGCTTGTTATCGTAATGTTGATTAACTTAGGATCCACATTTGTGGCAAAGAAAATAAATAAGTATTAGGAGAGAAGACAATGAATAAATTTGAAATTGATCATCTTGATCTATATTATCAGGATTTTCATGCATTAAAAGAAATCGCACTTGATATTCCAGAGCATGAAATTACCGCATTTATCGGGCCAAGCGGATGTGGAAAATCGACATTTTTGAAATGTTTAAACCGTATGAATGACTTGGTTGAGGGATGCCGGATTACCGGAAGCGTGCGATTGGATCAAGAAGATATTTATGGGAATATGGACATCAATGTTCTGAGGAAAAGAGTGGGCATGGTATTTCAGAAACCAAACCCATTTCCGATGAGCGTATATGATAATATCGCGTATGGACCGCGTACGCATGGAATCCGCAATAAAGCAAAATTGGATGAAATCGTGGAGACATCCCTTCGTCAGGCGGCAATCTGGGACGAACTCAAAGATCGTTTGAAAAAGAGTGCGCTGGGACTTTCCGGTGGACAGCAGCAGCGCCTCTGCATCGCAAGAGCCCTTGCTGTAGATCCGGAAGTTATCTTGATGGATGAGCCGACATCGGCGCTGGATCCGATTTCTACGTCAAAAATTGAGGATCTTGCGATTGAATTAAAAGACAAATATACGATCGTCATGGTAACGCATAACATGCAGCAGGCGACACGTATTTCAGACCGCACCGTATTTTTCCTTTTAGGAGAGATCATAGAAAGCGGAAAGACCGATCAGCTCTTTTCCATGCCAAAAGACCAAAGAACAGAAGATTATATCACAGGGAGGTTTGGATGATATGAGAAACCGATTTGACCGACAGTTAGAGACATTAAATGATGAAATGATCGAGATGGGAAGCCTGATCTGCCGTGCGATCGAGATGGCGGTAGATGCCCTTTTAAACAAAGACCTGAAGACAGCGAAAGAAACGATTACCTTTGATCTGGAGATCGATCACAAAGAACGTGATATCGAAAGCATCTGCATGAAACTTCTGCTTCAGCAGCAGCCGGTAGCGCGGGATCTCCGATTGATCAGTTCCGCACTTAAAATGATCACGGATATGGAAAGAATTGGAGATCAGGCAGCAGACATCGCTGAGATTACGGTGTCTATGGCAGAAGTGGGTGGAACGATCGATCTTGCTCCGATTCAGGAAATGTCAGCAATCACGATGCAGATGGTAGAAAAGAGCATCGGAGCCTTTGTCAATAAAGACGATGATTTGGCGACGAAAGTCATCTATATGGATGATCAGGTAGATGACTGCTTCGACAGTATCAAGACGCAGATTATTAAACTCATTAACAAAAATACCGAAATAGGTGAGAAGGCGACAGACATCCTGATGATCGCCAAATATCTTGAGAGGATCGGAGATCATGCAACAAATATTGCCGACTGGGTAGTGTATTCGATCCGCGGAAAGCATGAAAAAGGAAATGAGTAGTTGTAGTTTGCAATTTCCTCATAAATATGTTACAATATAAAAGCGTACGGTCGCATTTTCAAGTGACTTGTACGCTTTTACACGTCTTAGGATGGCAAAACAATATAACGTACCAAAAGGAGGCGCAGAAATGGACAATAAATCAATGATGCAGTTAGATGGGGACTTAAATACACAATTTGATGATCTGGTAAACTATTGTATGTTATCCGGTAAGATCAGTCAGCATTTATATGAGGATTACGATGTCAAACGTGGACTTCGTGATTCCAATGGAAAAGGGGTATTGACCGGACTGACCGAGATCGCGGATGTCGTTTCGTATCAGTACGACGAGGACGGCAATAAAGTTCCGGGGCCGGGAAAACTTTACTATCAGGGATATGATGTGGAAGACCTTATAAAGAGTTATCAGAATAAACGATATGCGTTTGAAGAGACGACCTATCTGCTTCTTTTTGGGGAACTGCCGACACCGGAGCAGTTTGAGAGTTTTAAAAATATATTATCAAGTCTTCAGGAATTGTCCGCTCATTTTGTCCGCGATGTCATTATGAAGGCACCGAGTGAAAACCTGATGAATGCCTTGCAGAAAAGTGTGCTGACTTTGTATTCGTATGACGAAAACCCGGATGATATTTCCGTGCCAAATGTACTGCGCCAGTCTTTGCAGCTTATTAGTAAATTGCCAATTATTTCCGTATATGCGTATCATTCCTACCGGCATTTTAAATTTGATGATGCCCTTGTGATCCGTACGCCGGACAAGTCGATGTCGACAGCAGAAAATATTCTGCAGATGATCCGTCCGGATGGAAAATTTACACCGCTAGAGGCAAAAGTTCTTGATGTGGCACTGGTACTTCATGCCGAGCACGGCGGTGGTAATAACTCGACCTTTACGAATCATGTTGTGACATCTTCCGGAACCGATACGTATTCGGCAATCTCCGCATCGATCGGTTCATTGAAAGGACCTCGCCACGGAGGAGCCAATCTGAAAGTGCTGCAGATGTTCGATGATATCAAAGAGCATTGTCCGGACTGGAAAGATAAGGCAGCGATCACCGAGTATCTGGCAAAGATTCTTGATAAAAAAGCATTCGATGGCAGTGGATTGATCTATGGAATGGGACATGCGGTATACACCGAATCCGATCCGCGAGAGGTCGTGCTTAAAAAATATGCGAAAAAACTTTCCGAGGTCAAAGGACTTCGGGATGAGTTTAAATTATATGAGACGGTAGAAAAAGTGGCAGCGAGACTTCTGATGAAGAAACGTCATCTTTACAAACCGGTCTGCGCCAATGTTGACTTTTACAGTGGATTTGTATATACTATGCTTGGAATTCCGAGAGAATTGTTTACACCAATTTTTGCGATTTCACGTATTTCCGGCTGGTGCGCGCATCGACTGGAAGAACGTGTCAACGATGGAAAAATCATTCGTCCTGCGTATAAATTTGTCGGAAAGCACAAAGAATATCAGGATATGGAAGAAAGGAACTAACAGACGATGAAACAGAAAATCTTATTTTTTGACATTGATGGAACCTTGATAGATGAAGAAACGGATGTAGTGCCGGAAAGTGCGAAAAAGGCACTGGCTGCGGCGAAAGAGAAGGGGCATCTGCTTTTTATCTGCTCCGGGCGCTGCCTGGCAATCATTCCACAAGATGTCGTGGATCTGGGATTTGATGGATTGATCGGGGGCTGTGGAACCTATATTGAGATGGAAGGCAAAGAAGTGTATCATCATACACTGCCGATGGAACTACAAAAAGAGATCATAAAAGATCTGGAAAAATATCATATTGACGGCGTGCTGGAAGGAAAGGACTGTTCGGCATTCCGCCGCGATTACTGGATGCCGAAAGTGGTTTCCATATTTACAGAAAACGGAAGTTTTACCGCACGTACGCAATGTTACTGGGATGAAGAATTTTCTTTTGATAAGATGGCATTGTGGTTTGATGAGTCGTCGGATATGGCAGCTTTTCGTAAAAAATACGAGATGAAGTTTGATTTTATCGAGCGAGATCCGACCTTTTATGAGGTGATTCCGAAAGGAATTTCCAAAGCAACAGGCATTGAAAAAGTGTGTGAAATGCTTTTGATCGACAAGGAAGATACGATTGGTTTTGGCGACAGCGCAAATGATGTTTCGATGCTTGCCTGCGTCAATACGTCCGTTGCGATGGGAAGCGGAAATCCTATTTTATTCGATAAAGTGACATTGGTGACGGATGGCGTGATGGAAGATGGAATCGCGCATGCAATCGAAAAACTTGGATTATTAGATTAAAAAACGGAAATTGTTTTGATAAAAAATGAATGAGGAAAAGATACGATGAATAAAAGAATTTTTGCATGGTCTGGGGTGATGATGTTACTGGCAACTATATTTGTATGGGGAATGACAGGTCATCCGAAAGCAGCCGGAGAAAATTCTGACAAGAAAGCACAGGCAGTCAGCGGCGGAGCTGTGAGCGGTGCGGCAGTGAGCCCGTCAGCAATGACGGGAAGCGGTCTGGCAGCGACACCGATGCCAGCACCGACACCTGCGGTCAACCTTGAAAATTCAAAATATGTAAAATTAAATGCGGGAGAAATCGCCGGAGTGCAGGGCAAAAAATCATTCCGTTATATGGGAATCCCGTATGGAACAGCAAAACGATGGAGTGCACCGACGGCAGTTGCGTCCTGGCAGGGCATAAAAAAATGCACAAAAGCCAGAAAGGCAAAGGGAGACGATGCCCTGTTTTTAAATGTATATCGTCCGAAAAATCTTTCCAAGGCAGTTCCGGTCATGGTCTTTCTACACGGCGGTGGAAACGTCGGGGGAACGCCGAATATGAACTTTTCTACATTTGTAGACGAAACGGATGTGATCGTTGTTTCGGTTGAGTTTCGGCAGGGAGTATTTGGCTGGCTTCAGTCTGAGGCATTGAAGACCGGAAATAAATATACAGACAGCGGAAATTTCGCGATGTTAGATATTAAACTGGCACTTGAATGGGTGCGTGATAATGCCGGTGCGTTTGGCGGGGATGCGTCCAATGTGACACTTTCCGGTTTCTCGGCGGGTGCCAGAGATAGTCTGAATGTGATGATATCGCCGATCATGACGGGATTGTTCCATAAGGTAGTGAGTTTCAGTGGCGGAATGACGACCTGCAGTAAGCAGGAAGGAAGAAAATGGACCGATGAAAAACTGGCAAAAATTCTCGTTCGCCGTGGACGATTTTCAAAGAAAAAACGGGCACTCCGCTATGTGAAACGGATGTCTGCGAAAAAGAAGAAAAAAATATTGTATTCGCTCAGCGATAAAGAGATTAAGAAGATGGCAGGAAGTTCCGGACTTCGTCTGACGAATTTCCCGCAATGTTTCCGTGATGGAACGGTCATACCAAAAGATGGATTTGACTGCCTGGAGTACGGCGGATATCACCGTGTTCCGATGATCATCGCGACAAACCGTTCTGAATTTGCCAACATGTCATATAAAAGCATGCAGCGCATATTGACAAAGCGACCGAAGACGTTTCGCAATCGGAAACAGTTTTACAGAATGTTAAAAATTGCCAAAACTTATGGAAGTGAGCTGCAGAGTTCCTTTTATTTGGAAAAATTGGCATCCAAAATAGCGATTGATCCGTATCATTCTGACATTTACACATACCGCTTCCAATGGGGCGAGAGTGCCAGCGTAACGTCTGAAAATTATGCCAGATATGTCGGAGCAATCCATGGAATGGATGTGGACTTTTTACTGAACCGTTACAAACGCGGGGAAAAGGATACAAGCGATTCCATTTATAATAAGAAAAACAAACCGGGAAGAGAACAGCTATCACAGGTGATGCGTGGGTATATGAAACGCTTTTTATATACCGGTAATCCGAACACGACCGAAGCGGATTCTGTACAGCAGCCGCTTTGGAAAAAATGGAGCCGTAATAAGCACGCAGAACGGATTATGACATTTTCTGCTACGTGTACGAAAGCACAGGTGAAAATGACAAAGAAACATATTAATCGGGCAAAAGTGAAGCGCCAGATGCGGAGAAAATTGTCAAAGCGGGCATATAAATTTTTAAAAGACCGTATATTGAACAATCGGTTTTTCGCATAAGGCAGTCAAAGCGGCACGGGCGTGCCAGACAGGAGGCAGATTATGAAACTGGAACAGGTTCTTGCAGAGGTAAATTACGAAGTGCTTCAAGGGTCACTTGACAAAGAGGTGGCAGATATCGCGTACGATTCACGAAAAGTGAAAAAAGATGTGATGTTTGTTGCGATTGAAGGCACGGTTGTGGATGGACACAAATTTATCGACAGCGCGGTTACACAGGGAGCAGGCGTTGTCGTTGTGGAAAAACGTGTGGAAGTGGAAGAGAAAGATGTTACAGTTGTTTTGGTAAAAAATGGAAGAGAAGCATTGAGCTTGATGTCGGCAGCGTATTTCGGCTATCCGGCGAAAAAAATGATCACAGTCGGAATTACCGGAACCAAAGGAAAATCGACGACGGAAACGATGGTTCGTGATATTCTTGAAAAATCCGGAAAAACGGTCGGAATTATCGGAACAATTGGCGCTTTTATGAAGGGAAAAGCAATTGTGACGGAAAACACGACGCCGGAATCCTATGAACTTCAGAAACTGTTTGCCATGATGGTGGAAAATGGCTGCGAATATATGGTAATGGAGGTTTCTTCGCAGGGAATCAAGATGGATCGTGTTGCCGGTATCGAATTTGATTACGGAGTATTTACCAACATTTCTCCGGACCACATCGGGCCCGGCGAGCACAAAGATTTCGCAGAATACCTTTCCTGTAAGGCGAAATTGTTTGAACACTGCAAAGTGGGAATTATCAATAAAGATGATCCGCATTATGAAGATATTATTAAAAATGCGACATGTGAACTTCTTACCTTTGGTGTCGAGAAAGAAGCAGATGTCAAGGGAAGCGATATCGAACATGTGACGCAGGGCGGCGATCTGTCCATGAAATTCCATGCGTCAGGTCTTCTGGAAGGCGATGTCGTAGTCGGACTTCCGGGCCGCTTTAACATTTACAATGCCCTGTGTGCTGCCTGCACGGGAGTGGCAATGAACATGCCAAAAGAAATCATTCTGCATGCCCTTGAGCACGTGAAAGTCCGCGGCCGTGTAGAGGCGATGCCGGTATCGGATGAATTTTCTGTATTGATCGATTTTGCCCACAATGGGGTAAGCTCGGAAAGTGTGCTTTCTACACTTAGAGAATACAAGCCAAACCGCATTATCGCTGTGTTTGGATGCGGTGGAAACCGAAGCAAAGTACGCCGCTACGAGATGGGAGAAGTCATCGGAAAAATGTGTGAACTTGCTGTTATCACAAGCGACAATCCACGCCGCGAAGACGTGATGGATATTATCGAAGATATCAAAGTCGGAATGGCAAAAAGCGATGGCAATTATGTCGTGATCCCGGATCGGGAAGAAGCCGTGGCGTATGCTCTGGAACATGCCGAAAAGGGCGATATGATCGTGCTTCTTGGAAAAGGCCACGAGGAATACCAGGAGATCAACGGAGTGAAGCATCATTACAGCGAACGTGAAGCCATTGTTCACGGAATGAAAAAAATATATGGAAAAGACTTTACATATCTGTTATAATAGACGATAATAGGTATAGAAGGAACGATGTATGAAATCGAAAGGAGTCGATCGGTATGAATGTTAGTATGAATTCGATGATAGCAAATACATTGTTTGGTTCGAAGTCAAGTGTTTCCGCAGGCAGCTTTTTATCTGCTTCCAATTTTGGAGATCTTAGTCTCATGCGGAGCGGTGTCTACACAAAGATGCTGAAATCGTATTATGCAAAGCAGACATCTTCGACAGATAAGACGAGCAGTTCCGGTAAGAACAGTTCATCCGAAGAATATTTGAATACGATCAATGATAAGATCAGCAAATTGAAGACTTCGACAAGCGATGAAGCATTGTCAAACATCAAAAGCGAAGCGGATCAGATGAAAAAAGCAGCAGATGCCGTGACAGCGATAGATTATGATAAGACATCCGGCGATGCCGTTTACAGCAAAGTGAAAGATCTGGTAAATACTTACAATTCCCTGGCAAAACAGACCGGAAAGAGTGATCTTGTGAGCATTTCACAGAGCCGTACATGGATGGTAAATGATACGAAAGCCCATGAGGCACAGTGGAATAAGATCGGCATTACGATTGAAGACGATCAGACACTTACCATCGATGAAAAGAAGTTCAAAGAAGCTTCGACAAGCGATATCAAGAACTTTTTCAGTGGAGCATCCGGATATGCTTCCCGGTTATCGACGAAAGCAAATGGATTTTACCAGCTGGCATCCAATCAGCTGACATTGAATTCCGGAACGTCACTGTATAACAAATACGGACTTTTGGGATAAGGTTTCTTTCTGTAAAGACAACCATTATTTTCATGAAGAGTTATGAGCACAGGCATGTACAATGCTTGTGCTCTTTGCGGTAAATATGGAGGAAATAACGTGTATCATTTTTTTGTACCACTCGAGCAGATTTGGGATGGATATGCGCAGATTACAGGGGATGATGTGAACCACATTGCCAATGTACTGCGTATGAAAGAAGGCGAAAAACTTGTCATATCGGCGGGCCGAGGCGTGGATTATCTCTGTGCCATCGAATCTTTTCAGCCGGAGAGCGTCGAACTTGTGATTGAAGAGGAACGGCCGGTGCAGACGGAACTGCCGTCAAAACTGGTATTGTTTCAGGCGCTTCCCAAAGCCGATAAGATGGAATGGATCATACAAAAAGCGGTAGAACTCGGTGCTTATGAGATTGTACCGGTGCGCACAAAACGCGCGGTCGTAAAACTGGATGAAAAGAAAGCGGCAAAAAAAGTGAGCCGCTGGCAGGCGATTGCCGAGGCGGCGGCAAAACAGAGCGGAAGAGGAATAATTCCGGAAGTTCATGAAGTGGTAGATTTTGGAAAAGCCTTGGAAATGGCAGGAGAACTGGAAAAAAATGTAATACCATACGAACTTTTTGATGACATGGAAGCGACCAAACAGGTTTTGAAAAATATTACGGAAGCTGCGGAGATTGGCATTTTTATCGGACCGGAAGGCGGGTTTGAACGCGGAGAAGTCGAGCGTGCCATACAGCAGGGGATTGAGCCGATTTCCCTTGGGAAACGGATTTTACGTACTGAGACGGCAGGACTGGCATTGTTGTCAGTGATGATGTTTCGCATGGAAGAAAATAAGTGAGGAAATAGAAAATGGAAGCATATTTAGACAATGCGGCTACGACGAAAGCGTTTCCGGAAGTGGCAGAATTAGTGACGAAAGTGATGTGCGAGGATTATGGAAATCCGTCCTCCCTGCATGGAAAGGGAGTGGAGGCGGAAAAGTATATCCGCGAAGCGGCAGATGCGATTGCAGCGACGTTAAAGTGTAAACGAAAAAATATTATATTTACTTCCGGCGGAACGGAGAGTAACAATCAGGCATTGATCGGAACCGCACTTGCCAACAAACGTCGCGGAAAGCATATTATTACCACCTGCTTTGAACATGCGGCAGTGTATGAACCGTGTCTGTATCTGGAGCAGCAGTTTGGATTTGAAGTAACCTACCTTCCGGTAGATTCGATGGGACATATCTCATGGGAGGATCTGAAGGAAGCGCTTCGTCCGGATACGATCCTGGTTTCGACGATGATGGTAAACAATGAGATTGGTTCCGTTCTCGATATCGAGGGAATCGGAAAGACGATAAAAGAATATGATCCGGCTATCCTGTTTCATGTGGATGCGATTCAGGCATATGGCAAGATGAAGATCGCACCGGCAAAATTAAAGATCGATCTTCTTTCGGTCAGCGGACATAAAATCCATGGACCAAAAGGAACCGGATTTTTATATGTGGCAGATGGCGTAAAAATGCATCCGATCATTCACGGGGGCGGTCAGCAGAACGGACGGCGTTCCGGAACCCAGAATGTGCCGGGAATCGCAGGACTGGGACTCGCGGCAAAGAAGATGTACGAAGATCATCTCGCCAAAGTATCGCAGATGTATGAATGCAAAGCGCATCTCATCCAAAAACTGGAAGAGATTGACAAAGTCACTGTTCATGCGGTTACGCCGGAATTGCGAGAGTGTGCGCCGCATGTTGTCAGTGCAAGTTTTGAAGGCGTAGGAAGTGAAGTATTGCTTCATGCTCTCGAAGACCGCGGTGTTTATGTGTCTTCCGGCTCTGCCTGCTCCTCCAATCATCCGGGGATCAGTTCGACGCTGCAGGCGATCGGAGTGCCGGACAAGTTGCTGGAATCAACGATACGATTTAGTTTTTCAGTTTATACTACAATTGAAGAATTAGATTATACAGTGGAACAGTTAAAAGAATTATTGCCGGTGTTACGGCGTTATGTTAGAAGATAAGAAAAGAGGTAATCATGGTAAAAGCATTTTTGATCAAATATTCCGAGATTGGAATTAAAGGAAAAAACCGTTACATTTTTGAGGATGCCCTGCGCGACCGCGTGATTGAAAAACTCGCACGCTGCGAAGGTGAGTTCCTGGTAGAAAAAGAAAACGGACGCATCTATGTGGAGGCAAAAAGCGAGTTTGATTTTGACGAAGTGATTGAGAATTTAACGAAATGTTTTGGTATCGCACACATCTGCCCGGTTGTTCTCGTGGAAGACAAGTCGTTTGAGACGGTCTGCAAAGAACTTTTGGAACACATGAAAGAAGAGATTGGAGACAAACCATTTACATTTAAAGTTTTTGCAAAAAGAAGTGACAAAAGCTATGCAATGACAAGTCCGGAGATCTGCCGTGCGACGGGAGAATATATCCTTGACCATATGCCAAATGCGTCGGTGGATGTGCATCATCCGGAAGTTTCTGTCAACGTAGAGATCCGCCATCGCGCGTATGTGTATGTGAGCAGTATTAAGGGACCGGGCGGAATGCCGGTCGGAACCAGTGGCAAATCCATGCTTCTTCTTTCTGGGGGAATTGACAGCCCGGTAGCCGGTTATATGATGGCAAAACGTGGTGTCAAGATTGAAGCTGTGTATTTTCATGCACCGCCTTACACAAGTGAGCGTGCAAAACAGAAAGTTGTTGATCTGGCAAAATTAGTCAGTGAATATGCGGGAGAGATCACGCTTCACGTAGTAAACTTTACGGATATTCAGATGTATATTTATGACAAATGCCCGCATGATGAACTGACGATCATTATGCGCCGTTATATGATGAAAATTGCAGAATATATCGGAAAAGAGACAGGATGTCTGTCGTTGATCACCGGAGAAAGCGTAGGCCAGGTGGCAAGCCAGACAATGCAGAGTCTGGTAGCAACCAATGCAGTCTGCACGATGCCGGTATTCCGTCCGGTCATTGCTTTTGATAAGCAGGATATCATCGATATTGCAGAAAAGATCAATACATTTGAAACTTCGATTCTGCCATACGAAGACTGTTGTACCACCTTTGTGGCAAAACACCCGGTTACCAAACCGGATCTGGAGCGCATCGAAAAATCCGAGACACATCTTTCGGAAAAAATTGATGAAATGTTTGAGACAGCGGTGACAACACGCGAGATCATAAAAGTTTCACCGGATTCAGAAGAATAAAAAACAGGGTGGGAGATTTTTAAAGAGGAAAAAGAGCAAGAAAAAGGACTGTATCTCTGTAAGATGCACAGTCCCCACATTGTACTTTTTGTTCCCCATAGACAGTCTCGGTAAATTACCGAGACGATGTAACCTGATGTCGGATTAGACGATAAATGGCTGTAATTTCTCCAAGATCGCATCTACGTCATTTTCACTATGGATGTTCAAGTCAATCGGCTTAGACAAGTCAAGACTGAAAATACCCATGATGGATTTTGCGTCGATTACATATCTTCCGGAAACCAAGTCAAATTCAGCATCAAACTTTGTTACTTCGTTTACAAATGCCTTTACTTTGTCAATGGAGTTTAAAGAAATTTTTACTGTTTTCATAATTTGTTCCTCCTTTTTTGAAAATTTTTTCTGGAAAGGAATTTCTTCCTTCATGTATTATAGTATTATGTCGCGCAAATTATGTCAATAGAAAAAATCAACCACAAGTATAGAAAATTAATCAAAAAATTGTGCAAAATGTAGAATGGAGGAAAACAACGACGATGAAAGTGGCGTTTTTGACCCTGGGATGTAAAGTAAATTTTTATGAGACAGAAAAGATGGAGGCGGATTTTGAGGCAAATCATGTAACGGTTGTTCCGTTTAAAGAAAAGGCAGATGTTTATATCGTGAATACGTGCACTGTTACCAATATTGCAGACCGAAAATCCCGCCAGATGCTTCACCGTGCCAGACGTCTGAATCCGGAAAGTATCGTCGTTGCGACGGGGTGTTATGCGGAAAGCGGGAAAGCGCAGCTGGAAGACGATGACACCATCGATGTGGTATTTGCCAATCGCGACAAAGCCTCGATTGCTTTGCAGGTTTTAGACTATGTGAAAGAACACCGTCCGTCATGGAAAGTGGAAGAAAAAGGAAATTACGATGCAAAGCAGCAGGAAAAGGCTCATGAGAGCAGTCCGATCGAGGACCGTACCAGAAAATACATTAAAATTCAAGATGGCTGCAACCAGTTCTGTACGTATTGTTTGATTCCTTATGTGCGTGGCGGCGGACAGTTGAAAAGCCGCGAGGAAGACGATGTGATCGAAGAAGTCAAAAAGTATGCAGCGCAAGGATTTAAAGAAGTGGTTCTCACAGGAATTCATTTGTCTTCGTATGGGGTAGACCGTTCTCCTTACAAGCAGTTTGTGGAACTAAAAGGACAGCCATTGGTTGAATTGATGAAAAAAATTGATACGATTGACGGAATCGAGCGAATCCGCTTAGGATCGCTGGAACCACGCATTATCTGTGATGAATTTTTGAATGAATTGAAAAAAGTAACCAAATTTTGCCCACATTTTCATTTATCCTTACAGAGTGGATGTGATATTACGTTAAAACGGATGAATCGACATTATACAGCTGTAGAATATTTGGAAAAATGTGAGCAGATCCGTGAATTTTATGAGCACCCGGCAATTACAACCGACGTTATTGTGGGCTTCCCTGGGGAGACGACCGAAGATTTTGAGACGACGAGAGCTTTTGTAAAAGAAGCGGAACTGGCAGATATCCATGTCTTTCCTTACAGTGAGCGAACCGGCACGAGAGCGGCGAAGATGGAAGATCAGGTGGAGGCACAGGAGAAACACCGTCGCAGTGAAATCCTGATTCGGGATGTCGAGCAGTTGAAGCAAAATTACCGCCAGTATTTCATCGGCAAAGAAGTGACCGTACTTTTTGAAGAAATTCAAAAAATTGATGGAACGTCCTATCTTACCGGACATAATGAGCGTTATGTACGGTTTGGTGTCCCGGTTGAAACGACAAAATATGAAGAAAATCAGATGGTAACGTTTGTGGCAGAGAAAGAAAATATTTTGTAAATTTCAAAAAATGGGTTGCGATTTTACCACACATATATTAAAATAAAAGTAATGTTTTGATGAGTACGGTGATAACAAAGGGAGTCTGAAAGGAGTAAGAAGAGAGAATGCAGCAAGAGAATGGCAACACACAATTATTTAAAGTAGACTTGGAAAAAGATTATGATGTACGTGAGATCATCGCTTCCGTATATGAAGCATTGACAGAAAAAGGATACAATCCGGTAAACCAGATCGTCGGTTATCTGATGAGTGGAGACCCGACTTATATTACCAGTCATAAAGGAGCTCGCAGTTTGATTATGCGTGCAGAGCGCGATGAGATCATCGAGTTGTTTTTGGAAGATTATATCGAGAATAATTTAAGGAAATAAGTGAATTGAGAATTATGGGACTTGACTATGGTTCTGTGACGGTAGGAGTCGCTGTCAGTGACGGACTTCTGCTTACGGCACAGCCCGTAGAAGTGATAAAGAGAAAAAGTGAGACAAAACTGCGTCAGACACTGGCAAGAATTGAGGCGCTGATCGCAGAATATGAAGTGGAAAAAATCGTGCTTGGACTGCCGAAAAATATGAACAATACGTCAGGAGAGCGCGTTCAGAAAACAGAGGAATTCAAGGAAAAATTGGAAAAGAGAACCGGTTTGGAAGTGATCTTTTGGGATGAAAGGTTGTCAACCGTATCTGCGATGGAAGTGCTGAAAGAGGGCAATGTGCGCCGTGAAAACCGCAAACAATACGTAGATAAGATTGCCGCAACGTTTATTTTACAAGGATATTTGGATTCTTTACAAAAGTAAAAAGGAGGAAACCATGGCAAACGATGGTACAATTATGCTCACCGCTGAGGATGGCAGTGAGGATGCTTTTTTTGTGTGGGAAAAAGCGGATATCGCCGGAAGACAATATTTGCTCGTATCCAATGTGGATCCGGCACAGGAAGAAAACGAAGAAGCAGATGACGAAGAGATTTCATTGATCTTGCGCGCAGTAGAAGAAGAAAATGACAGCGTACTGTATGATATTGTAGAAGACGAGGAAGAACTGCGCATTATATCAAAATATTTCGAAGAGTTATTGGAAGATGTTGAATTATCATAAAGAGAACAGAGAGGTGTAATTTTGAGTAAAAAAGTAAAAACAGGAAATGAGAGAGTGCGTATCGTACCTTTGGGTGGTTTGGAACAGATTGGTATGAATATTACGGCTTTTGAGACGGAAGAAAGTATTATTGTAGTGGACTGCGGACTGGCATTCCCGGAAGATGATATGTTAGGAGTTGATCTGGTAATCCCGGATATCACATATCTGCAGGACAACAGAGATAAAGTAAAAGGATTGGTTATCACACATGGACACGAAGACCATATCGGAGCATTGCCATATGTTTTGAAAGAGTTAAATGTTCCGATCTATGCGACAAACCTGACGATGGCGATCATTGAAAATAAATTAAAAGAACACAACCTCATGGGTGTGACGAGAAGAAAAGTAGTATCATATGGACAGTATATCAATCTTGGAGATTTCCGTATTGAATTTATCCGTACAAACCATAGTATCGCGGATTCTGCCGCTCTTGCTATTTACACACCGGCTGGTGTGATTGTACACACCGGAGATTTTAAGGTGGATTATACACCGGTTTATGGCGACAGCATTGATCTTGCCCGCTTTGGCGAACTCGGTAAAAAAGGTGTGCTTGCGTTGATGGCAGACAGTACCAATGTATTAAAACCGGGCTTTACGATGTCCGAGAGAACGGTTGGAAAGACATTTGATACGATTTTTGATGAAAATGAAAAGAGCCGTATTATCGTCGCTACGTTTGCGTCGAATGTAGACCGTGTACAGCAGATTATTAATTCTGCGAGAAAACATGGCCGTAAAGTGATCGTCGAAGGACGAAGTATGGTAAATATTATCAATACGGCAGTTGAACTTGGCTATATACAGGCACCGGACAACATTATCATCAGCATTGAAGAGATGAAAAATTATCCCGATGATCAGATCGTACTTGTAACGACCGGAAGTCAGGGAGAGGCGATGGCAGCATTGTCTCGTATCGCGGCTTCCATCCACCGCAAAGTTACGATCAAACCGGGAGATACGGTTATCTTTAGTTCGAATCCGATCCCGGGTAACGAAAAGAGTGTATCGAAGGTAATCAATGAATTGTCCATGAAGGGCGCAAAAGTTATATTCCAGGATGCGCACGTATCCGGACATGCATGCCAGGAAGAATTGAAATTGATCTATTCGCTGGTACGTCCGAAATTTGCGATCCCGGTTCATGGAGAATACCGTCATCTGTTACGCCACGGAGAACTGGCGCAGGAGATGGGCATTCCAAAGGAAAATGTTGTTATCATGAAATCCGGAAATGTACTGGAATTAAAAGAAGACAGTGCGAAGATCGTCGGCGAAGTGCAGGCGCAGGGTATCATGGTAGATGGACTTGGTGTCGGCGACGTCGGAAATATCGTACTTCGCGACCGTCAGCATTTGTCAGAAAACGGACTGCTTGTCGTGGTATTGACGATGGAGCATGGTTCCGGACAGGTTCTTGCCGGACCGGACATCGTTTCGCGAGGATTCGTCTATGTGCGAGAGGCAGAAAATCTGATGGACGAATGTCTGGAAATTGTAAATATTGCGCTGGAACGTCTGTTTGACCGCGGAATTACGGATTGGGGCAAGATTAAATCCGAGATCAAAGATTCTCTCAATGATTTCCTTTGGAAAAAGACGAAGAGAAATCCGATGATTCTTCCGATCATTATGGAAGTATAATAAGAGGTAAAAATTGGAAATATCCCACTTGGGAATGCGATAGACAGCGAAAGAAAGGAGGCGCGGCAGTATGACGGAAAAATCGGAACGAAGAGGAACGACGGCATTGTTTTTGATCCGTGGAATCCTGATTTTTGTACTGAATCTCGTTTTGTACAGTATCGTTTTGTTTGTGGCAGTCAATGCCTGCCGCGGCACCTATTCTTTTGCCAATGAAGTATTTGGAGACGTGATCGCAGAGGCGCCGCCCGGTCATGACAAAAGTTTTGTGGTGGCAGAGTCGGACGACCTTTTTACTGTGTCCAAAAATCTGGAATCCGAAGGACTTGTGGCAAATGCCTATTCCTTTTATATACGCCTGAAATTGTCGATGGGAAAAAAGAGCATCGTTCAGGCAAAAACGTATACGCTGAATACGAGTATGACGTATGATGAGATTTTAGACGAGATCGTAAAGGAAGTAAAATGATGGATGAACAGAGAGTAGAAGTGTATTTTGATTCACTTCGACCGGATTATCCGGAGTATTTGAATGCGTTGGAAAAAGAGGCACTTCGTACTGAGGTGCCTATTATTCGTCGTGCTACACGCGATGTCCTGCGGTATCTTTTAAAGACAAAAAAGCCGGCAAGAGTGCTGGAAGTGGGAACGGCGATCGGATATTCGGCTCTGTTTATGCGGCATTGTCTGCCGGAGACATCGAAGATCACAACGATAGAAAAAGTAGAAATGCGTCTTGTCGAGGCAAGGAAAAATCTGGAAAAGCATGACAAGACCGGGCAGATCGAATTGTTAGAAGGCGACGCGGTCGATGTGCTGCAACAGTTATGTGAAGAAGGAAAAACGTATAATTTTATCTTTATGGATGCCGCCAAAGGGCAGTATTTGAATTTCCTTCCTAATGTGATCACATTGCTGGAGCCGGGAGGGGTGTTGATCTCGGACAATGTGCTGCATGACCGGGATGTATTGGAATCCCGCTTTGCCGTCACGCGGCGCGACCGCACGATTCATGCGAGAATGCGGGAATATTTATATACGTTGATGCATCATGATAAATTAGAGACCATCTGCCTGTCCGAAGGCGATGGCATGACGATCAGTACAAGAATGGAGGACGATGAAAATGAGAAATAAACCGGAAGTTCTGGCGCCGGCAAACAGTCTGGAAGTGCTTAAGACAGCTGTAGAATACGGAGCTGACGCTGTTTATATCGGCGGAGAAATGTATGGTCTGCGCGCGAAAGCAAAAAACTTTTCTGCAGAAGATATGAAAAAAGGAATTGCCTATGCTCACGAGCGCGGGAAAAAAGTGTACGTTACTGCGAATATTACCGCCCACAATCGTGATCTGGAAGGGGTACGTGCTTATTTTCAGGAATTAAAAGAGATTCGTCCCGATGCTCTGATTATTTCCGATCCGGGTGTGTTTACAATCGCAAAGGAAGTGTGTCCGGAGATTGATATTCATATCAGTACACAGAGCAATAATGTAAATTATATGACATTCCGCTTCTGGAAAGAGCAGGGAGCGACCCGTGTCGTGACAGCCAGAGAATTGTCGTTGAAAGAAATTGGGGATATCCGTAAAAATATTCCGGATGATTTTGAAATTGAAACGTTTGTGCATGGAGCAATGTGTATCTCGTATTCGGGAAGATGCCTCCTCAGCCATTATTTTACCGGAAGAGATGCGAATCTCGGAGCCTGCACGCATCCGTGCCGCTGGAAATATTATATTATGGAAGAAAAACGTCCGGGAGAATTTCTGCCGGTAGAGGAAAACGAGCGTGGAACTTATATTTTCAATTCCAAAGATCTTTGCATGATCGAGCATATTCCGGAACTGGTAAACGCAGGAATTGACAGTTTTAAGATCGAGGGACGTATGAAGACGGCACTTTATGTGGCAGTCGTTTCACGTACGTACCGACAGGCAATTGATGATTATTTTGAAGATCCGCAAAAATATATCGACAATATTCCGTATTATAAAAAAGAGATTGCCAAATGTACGTATCGTCAGTTTACGACGGGATTTTTCTTCGGACCGACGACGCATGACAGTCAGATCTACGACAATAACACGTATGTCAAAGGCTATGAGTATCTCGGCACGATCCACGAAAGTCTGGAAGACGGCAGAGGTGTCTTTGAACAGAAAAATAAATTCTGCGTCGGTGACGAAGTAGAGATTATGAAGCCGAACGGCGAAAATATTGTGACAAAAGTGCTTTCCATGCAGGACGAAAAAGGGGAAAATGTAGACAGTTGCCCGCATCCGGGACAGCGGATCACATTGCAGACCGAATGTGCCTTGCAGGAATATGACATTATCCGAAAGGAAAAAGAGGTGAGCGGCGATGAGTGTGAAGGCGGAAGTGCTTGCCATTCTTGAGGCAAATAGAGAAGAACATATTTCCGGGGAAGAACTGGCATCCCGATTACAGGTTTCGAGGACTTCCATCTGGAAGGCGATCAAGGCTCTTCGTGAGGAAGGCTACGAGATCGAGGCAGCGAATAACCGTGGATATTGTCTTCCGCAGACAAATGACCTGTTAAATGAAGAAGGAATTTCCTTATATTTAAATGAACGAGTGTCCGGCTATCCACTGGAAGTATATAAGGTACTGGATTCTACAAATACCGAATGTAAACGGCGTGTGATCGATGGAGCCCCACATGGTCTGACCATTCTTGCCGAAGAACAGACGGGGGGAAAAGGGCGTCTTGGCCGTAATTTCTACTCGCCTGCGAAGACCGGAATTTATATGAGCATCCTTGTGCATCCGTCGTTTGATGGAAATGATGCCATGCTGCTTACGACGGCAGCTTCGGTTGCGGTTTGCCGTGGCATTAAAGAGGTGCTTCACAAGGAAACCCAGATTAAGTGGGTTAATGACATTTATCTTGATGGCAGAAAGATCTGCGGAATTTTGACCGAAGCCATTTCGAATTTTGAGATGGGAAAGATTGATTCGGCGATTGTCGGAATCGGCATCAATTATCGTACCGAGAATTTTCCGGAAGAAATTCGGGACCGTGCCGGCTCATTGGAAAAAAATGGAGAACACATTCCGAGGAACCAGCTGGTGGCGGCGATTTTGAATGCCTTTTGGGAAATCTATGATACGTTGGAATCACGGGAATTTATCAAAGAATACCGGCAGAGATCCATGGTGATCGGGCAGCAGGTGCGGCTTCAGGAAAATGGAGAATGGAAAGAAGCGACGGCACTGGATATCGATGATAACGGCGGATTGATCGTGCAGATGGAAGAAGCCGACGGATCGACGAGTAAGAGAGTGCTTCAAACCGGGGAAATTACATTACGATTAAAAACGGGACTGCTGTAAAAGCAATCCCATTTTTATTCCCGCGAAGCAACGAGCCAAGCGCGGACTTGTCCGCATTTGGCGACTGCCGCGAGGGTCAAACACCCCGTTGCTTGCAACGGGGTATCTGACTTAGAAAGGTATTAAAAAAATTATGAAAAAACTTCTATATCATAAGGGAATTACCCCATGATAACAGTGACATCAACAGCCTTTTTGGCTGCATCGTAAGGAATGACTGTCGTGTTCGGGTAAGAAACACCGTCTACGATCAGTTCCTTTACTCCTTTTTCTACATTGTTCGGATTTTCTACTTTTATCTGGTAGGTAACATCGCGGAATTTACGTGTAATATTAAATCCACCAAAGTCTGCCGGTACACAAGGGTTGATCGAAAGACCGTTTAAGGTAGGCTGTACACCGAGAATGTACTGAGATACATTCATAAATGTCCAGGCAGCAGTTCCGGTCAGCCAGCTGTTCTTTGCTTCACCAAAGAATTTCGCATCTTTTCCGGCAATCATCTGGGAATAAACATAAGGTTCGGTACGATGGATCTCGCTGATATCCTCTAAATAAGCAGGACATGTTTTCTGATAGATCTCAAAAGCACGTGTGCCTCGTCCGATCTGCGTCTCTGCGGCAGAGATCCAAGGGTTGTTGTGACAGAAAATACCGGCATTTTCTTTGTATCCCGGTGGATAAGAAGAAATCTCACCAAGATTCAGATAATATTTGGTATAAGCCGGCTGCAAAAGAACGATACCGTATTTGGTATCCAGTTTTTCTTTTACGGAATCCAGTGCTTTTTCTGCCATGCCATTTTCTACACCGACACCGGCAAGAACACAGAAGCCCTGTGGCTCGATGTAAATCTGGCCTTCTTCACATTCTTTGGAACCAACTTTTTCTCCGGCTGCATCGTAAGCACGGATGAACCATTCGCCATCCCAGCCGTCTTTTTCGATGGCAGCGGTCATATCGGCAATTTCTTTCTTTGCGCGTGCCGCTTCGTCATTTTTGCCGAGAGCCTCGCAGAGGTCGGCATATTCTTTACCATATTTTACGAACATACCTGCGATAAATACGGATTCGGCTACCGGGCCATCGCTTGGACCAAAGGTCTGGAACGATTCGCCGGGTTCTTTGGAGAAACAGTTTAAGTTCAGACAATCATTCCAGTCGGCACGTCCGATCAATGGAAGATTGTGTGGACCTTTGTGATTTACAATATAATCAAATGAACGGGTCAAATGTTCGAATAATGTCGTAGCAACGGACATATCATTGTCATAAGGAACCATTTCATCCAAAATGCTGTAGTCTCCGGTCTCGCGGATATAAGCAGAAGTTCCGGCGATGAGCCACAAAGGGTCATCGTTGAAACCGCTTCCGATATCGCTGTTTCCCTTTTTGGTCAGCGGTTGGTATTGATGGTAAGCACTTCCGTCCTGGAACTGTGTCGAAGCGATATCAATGATACGCTCTCTTGCACGGTCCGGGATCAAATGTACGAAACCAAGAAGATCCTGGCAGGAATCACGGAATCCCATGCCACGTCCGATACCGGATTCATAATAAGAAGCGGAACGGGACATGTTAAATGTAACCATACATTGATACTGGTTCCAGATATTAACCATGCGGTTCAGTTTTTCATCCTGAGACTGTACGGTATATTTGGAAAGAAGATCTTCCCATGTATCATTCAGATGTTTCAATGCGTCAGCCACCTGAGCATCCGTCTGGTATTTGCTGAGCAGTGCTTTTGCAGGTGCTTTGTTGATTACATTTGGTGCCTCAAATTTTTCTTCCACCGGATTCTCACAATATCCGAGAACAAAGATCAGAGATCTGCTTTCGCCCGGAGCCAACGTGATGTTGATCTGATGGGAACCGATTGGATACCATCCGCTTGCAATCGAATTTGTCGCTTTTCCATCTTCTACCACTTTCGGATTGGTAACGCCGCGGTAGGCACCGAGAAAATCGTCGCGGCTTGTATCGAAGCCATCAATGTCTGTGTTTACAGAATAAACAGTATAATGATTACGGCGCTCGCGGTATTCTGTTTTATGATAGATCGTCGAACCGATGACTTCTACTTCTCCGATATTTAAGTTACGCTGAAAGTTTGTCATATCATCCATCGCATTCCAGAGACAGAACTCCAGGTAGGAGAACAGGGTAAACGTTTTTGTTTCGTTACTGTCATTAGTCAGAACCAGCTGATTGATCTCGCATGGATCGGAAACGGGAACGAAAGCAAGAAGAGATGCTTTCAAGCCGTTTTTCGCGGATGTGATCTTTGTATATCCCATACCGTGACGGCATTCATACGAATCCAAGTCGGTCTTTACCGGCTGCCATCCCGGATTCCACACACAATCCCCTTCTTTAATATAGAAATATCGTCCGCCTTCATCATTTGGAATATTGTTGTAACGATATCTTGTCAGGCGGAGAAGTTTTGCATCTTTATAGAAGCTGTAGCCGCCACATGTGTTGGATATCAAAGAGAAAAAGTCTTTGCTTCCCAGATAGTTGATCCACGGAAGTGGAGTTCTGGGTGTTGTAATAACATATTCCTTGTTTTGATCGTCAAAAAAACCAAATTTCATAGGGAACCTCCTTCAGTTTTGTAAAATCTTTATGAAAAATTCTACGAAAACGATTTCGTGATAAGTACATTATATCGGATATTTGAAAGAATTGCAAGAACTGTTTTTGTAACTTTTGAACAAAAAAATAAAAAAATGTATTGACTATTTGTGAAATGTGTGATAATCTTAAACTACGAAAACGATTAAGGAAGATGTGAGGGATGGCAATGGTATCGATGAAAGATATCTCATCCAAATGTCATGTTTCCATAGCAACAGTTAGTAAGGCATTAAACAATCGGGGCGACATTAGTGATGAGACCAAGGAAAGGATTTGCCGAGTGGCAAAAGAACTTGGATATTTGCCTAACTCCTCCGCAAGAGCATTGAAAACGAATCGTACTTATAATATCGGAGTGCTTTTCGTAGACAAAGCGAATTGTGGCTTGACACATTCCTATTTTTCCCACGTGCTGGACAGTTTCCGGCGGGGGGCAGAAGAGGAAGGGTATGACATTACATTTATAAGTCAACACGCTGGTAAAAACAAATTATCGTATTACGAACATAGCAAGTACCGAGGCGTTGACGGAGTGGTGATTGCCTGTGTGGATTTTGAGGATGAGGCGATTTTGGAACTGGTAAATGGTGAAATACCTGTTGTGACGATTGACTATTCATTTCATAATAAAAGCAGTATCTTATCTGATAATGTGACAGGAATGGAAGAAATCGTTCAGTATGTTGTCGGTATGGGGCATCGGGACATCGCTTACATACATGGTGCAGATTCCGGTGTAACAGAACATCGACTTCGAAGTTTCTATCGGACGATGAAAGATTTACATGTTCCGGTAAGAGACGAATGGGTGCGCGAAGGTGTCTATCATGATCCTGAGAGTGCAGCCAGAATAACAAATGAATTATTAACGCTAAGTAACAGACCGACGTGTATCATTTATCCAGATGATTTCTCTTGTGTTGGTGGACTTAATGAAATCGAGAGCCAGGGATTATCCGTGCCGGATGACATTTCGGTAGTCGGATATGACGGGCAGAGAATCTCGCAGGTGATCGAACCAAGATTAACCACCTACAAGCAGAATACAGAGGATCTCGGGAGGTTAGCGGCGCGAAAGTTAGTGGAAGCCATTGAAGAACCAAAAACTTCATTGACTGAACGGCTGGTCGTGCAGGGCGAGTTGATACAAGGAAGATCTGTGAAGAGGCTTTAGTAATTATACAGAAACCATTCACAAACAAAAATTAAGGATTAGGAGGAATAATTTTTATGAGGAAAAAATGGTTAGCTTTAGCTCTTTCATTAACAATGGTAGCAGGATGTCTTACAGGATGTGGTGGATCTGATTCTACAACATCAAACACAAACAGCGGAAGCAGCAGTAGTGATTCGGCAAAAGTTGAAACACTTGCTGATGGCGGCGGAAAAGTATTAAACATTTATGTTTGGAATGATGAATTTAGTTCACGTTTCGAAAAATACTATCCAGACTATGACAAGAGTACAAAATCAATCGGAGATGTAAAAGTAAACTTCATTCAGAATGCAAATGAAGGAAACAACTATCAGGACAAACTGGATGCAGCATTGAAAGCTCAGGATTCTGCAAGTGCAGATGACAAAGTAGATATGTTCCTTTGTGAGATGGACTATGTTAACAAGTACACAAATACAGACAAAGCTGTAGATGTAAAAGCACTTGGCTTGACAGATGATGACATGTCACAGATGTATGACTACACAAAACAGGCTGCTACAGGAGCTGACGGAGTTCTCCGTGGAGTATCATGGCAGGGCTGCCCAGGTGGATTTGTTTACAGACGTTCTTATGCAAAACAGATCTTCGGAACAGATGATCCAGCAAAGATTCAGGAGCAGTTGAGCGACTGGGATAAATTTGATGCAGCAGCAGCTACTGTAAAAGAAAAATCCAAAGGCAAGATTACAATGCTTTCCGGATTTGATGATGCACTTCGTGTATTCTCTAACAACGTAAGCCAGAAATTTGTAAGCGATGACAAGACTCTTCAGTTGGATTCCAGCATCGAAAACTGGATTGACAAGACAAAAGAGTACACAGATAACGGATACAACAAGAAAACATCCTTGTGGGCAAAAGACTGGACCGCAGGAATGGGTAAAGATGGTAACGTATTTGGTTACTTCATGCCAGCTTGGGGCATTAACTTCTCCATGGCAGAAGGTTCCGGAGCTAAGAAAAACGACGATGGAACATTCGAAGCAGGCGGAAGCTATGGCGACTGGGCAGTATGTACAGGACCACAGTCCTTCAACTGGGGCGGTTCCTTCATCTGTGGCGCTACAGGCACAGACAACGCAGCACTTGTAAAAGACATTATGCAGAAACTTTGCTGTGACCAGGACATCATGTACAACATCAGCAAAGATACTCAGGACTTTGTAAACAACAAAGCGGCTAATGAAAAACTTAAGAGCGATGGCGTAACATCTGACTTCCTTGGTGGACAGTCACTTGTAGAAACACTTTCTGCAGCAGCTGATAAGATCGATTGCAGCAACGTATCTCCTTATGATCAGGGTTGCATCGAGAACTTGATGACCGCTATGAAAGATTACTACAATGGAAAATGCTCTAAAGATGAAGCAATTGCAAACTGGAAGAAACTTGTTACAAAACAGTACCCAGCTTTGAAAGCAGAGTAATAGTAAAGTAACTGATAAAATGATGAGTGGGGCAGGAAAGTGCCTGCCCCGCTTTTTCTTTACAAAAAAGCAGGTGGAAAGGGGGATTTTAAGATGAAATACCAACGCCCTCATAAATTGAAATATGGAAAATGGGGTCTCATTTTCATATTGCCATTCTTTATCGCTTATGGCATCTTCAATTTATATCCGTTGATTATGACGTTTTATAACAGCTTTTTCTCAAAGTATGAGGATTTATTTGACACCGTAGTACAATTTGTAGGATTTGATAATTATGTGAAAGTGTTTACAGAAGGACAGATTCTGAAGTATTTCGGTAATACATTTTTACTGTGGTTACTCGGATTTATCCCACAGATTTTGATTTCCTTATTATTTGCTTCCTGGTTTACAGATTTGAGACTTAAATTAAAGGGAACAGGAGCAGTAAAAGTTATTTTGTATCTACCAAATATGTTGATGGCATCATCCGTAGCCGTGTTGTTTGCAACATTGTTTGCAGTAACCGGCCCGGTAAACCAGATATTTGGCACAGCATTCAATTTCCTGGAAGATGAGTGGAGTATCCGCCTGTTGATCGCGTTTATCAACTTTATCATGTGGACAGGAAATACGACAATTCTTTTGATGGCCGGTATTATGGGAATTGACCCGGCACTGTATGAAGCTTCTTCAATCGATGGAGCCAGTGCAGGACAACAGTTTAAGAAAATTACGCTTCCTATGTTGAAGCCGATTATGTTATATGTAATGGTAACATCTATGATCGGTGGTCTGCAGATGTTCGATATTCCAAACCTTTTGGTTAAAAATGGTGGACCAAACGAAGTCGCAAAGACCGTTGTTATGGACATCAGTAATGGAATCAGCGGTTCCGCAGACGTCGGATTTGCTGCGACAGAGTCCGTTGTATTGTTCTTTGTAGCAGGTATCATCGGTATCTTCTTGTTTAAACTGATGGAAAGTGATGATGACAAAGAAGCGAGAGCAAATAAAAAAGCACAGAAAAAAGCATTGAAAAATGCGAAGAAGGGAGCGTGACGATATGGCAGCAGTTCATGATGATATTGCCGGAGGTGCAGAATTAACAGCACAGGAAAAACGCGGACATCGTATCTTGATTTTCCGTCGTATCGTTGCATATGTTGTGCTGATCCTAGTTTGTATCATAGCACTTTTCCCGTTTGTTACTCTTTTGATCAATTTGACAAAAGACCATGCAACATTGACAAGTACATTTAACTTGATTCCTGGTTCGAACTTTATGACGAACTTGAAAAATGCACTGAATGATCCAAACAAACCGGTTATTCAGGCGATGGGAAACAGTTTTATCGTAGCAGCCATTACCTGCGTAGGAAGTGTATATATCGCAGCCCTTACAGCGTATGGTTTGTATGCATATGATTTCCGTTTGAAAAAAGCAGCGTTTATCGCTATCATGTTTGTTTTGATGGTACCGACTCAGGTATCTGCACTTGGATATGTAGATCTTGTAAAATCCGTAGGATTGTACAATCATCTTCTTCCATTGATTTTCCCTACTTTGGCAGCACCGGGTGTATTCTTCTTTATCAAGCAGTATATGGAGAGTTCTCTCCCGATGGAGATCGTAGAAGCAGGTCGAATCGATGGTGGACATGAATTTTACATCTTTAACTTTGTGGCAATGCCGATCTTGAAACCGGCAATGGCAGTACAGTTGATCTTCCAGTTTGTAGCATCCTGGAACAATTACTTCCTTCCACAGCTGCTGATGGATACAAACAGCAAAAATGCAACACTTCCACTTGTTATCGCCGGCCTCAACGCCGAGGCAAATGGTAACTTTGACTTAGGTAAAGTATATATGGTACTTGGTATTGCAATCATTCCATTGATCATCGTATACCTCTGCTTATCGAAGTTTATCATCCGTGGTGTAGCACTTGGATCTGTAAAAGGTTAAATTGCGAATTCTTTGGTAAATATATAGTAAAATATGTTGTGAATGGAGCCGCTCTGTAGTCGTGAAGCAGAGTGGCTCTTTTCACGTTTTTTTTATTTCCGCATACAGTAATAATAGGAGAATTTTGCAAAATGTGAGGCGAAAAATATGAAACGAGTATTGTATGGTCTTGGTGTAGCAGCCCTTTTGGTGCTGATCGCGTGGCAATGGCAGAAAAATAGCTCTACAAAAGTAGAAAATGTAACGGTAATGGTACCGCAGCCGGAAGAGAAAATCGCTTATGTGACATTTGATGATGGACCAAGTGAAATTACGCCGGGGATTTTGGATACATTAAAAAAATACGATGCCAAAGCGACCTTCTTTTTGATCGGAGAGGAAATTACGGAAGAGCGCGAGAAAATCGTAAAGCGTGAGATTGAGGAAGGACACAGTGTCGGAGTACATACATATTGTCATAAAAAGGATGAAATGTACTGCAATAAGGAGTATTTCTGGAATGATTTTGAAAAATGTAAGGCGAGGATTGAGGAGGTAATTGGGAAGCCGGTTTCTCTGCATCGTTTTCCTTGGGGGAGTAACAATGGTTATGTGTGTCCGATCGTGGATGATCTGATGGAAGAACTGCAACGACAGAAAATCACGAGTTTTGACTGGAATGTATCGGGTGAGGATTCCGTCGCCATGGGAGTTCCGATGGCAAGCATCTACCAAAATGTAAAAAAAGATCTGGATAAGTATGATGATCCTATTATTCTGCTTCATGATTCCAATGCGATGAAAAATACAGCGGCTGTATTGCCGGAAATCCTTGAACTGATCAAGGAAAAAGGGTATCGGTTTGATACGTTAGCCAGCCGGGAAGGGTATGTATTTCCGAAAAGCTGGCGGTAAGAATTTGATAACGAAATGGTTAGATAGATTAAATAAATATAAAATTGAGAATTTTTCTTTACAAGCGAAAAATTTTTTTGTATACTGTTACAGCAATTTAGAAAAATGAAGGAGGCACACACATGAAAGACATGACAAAGGGATCCCCGATCCGCTTGATTTTAGGCTTTGCGATTCCGCTTTTTTTCGGAATGTTGTTTCAGCAGTTTTACAATTTGGTTGATATGATTATCGTTGGACGATTTTTAGGCGCATCGGCTCTCGCGGCTGTGGGTGCCACCGGTTCGATAAATTTTATGATCATCGGTTTCTGTATGGGAGTGTGCAATGGATTTGCTATCCCGGTTGCGCAGAAATTCGGAGCAAAAGATGAAAAACAGTTACGTTACTATGTGGCAAACAGTGTCTGGCTGTCAATTATTTTTGCTGTTGTGATGACGGTTACAGTCAGCCTGCTCTGTCGTAATATTCTGGTGTGGATGGATACACCGGCAGATATATTTGATGCATCCTATGCGTATATTATCGTTATTTTCATCGGAATTCCGGTTACCTACCTTTATAACCTGCTTTCCGGTATTATGCGCTCTCTCGGCGACAGCAAGAGTCCGCTTATCTTTTTGGTAATCTCATCGGTTTTGAATATTGCTTTCGATATCATCGCCATCGCCGGAATGCACCTTGGCGTGGCTGGTGCGGCAGGAGCGACTGTTCTGGCACAGGCGATCTCCGGTGTGTGCTGTTTGATCTATTTGATCAAAAAGTTCCCGATTCTCCGCGTGCATGGTGAGGAATGGAGATGGCGTGGACATTTTGTAGCAAGACTTTGCAGCATGGGAATCCCGATGGGGCTGCAGTATTCAATCACCGCAATCGGAAGCGTCATCCTGCAGACGGCGGTCAATGGACTGGGTTCTGTCGTGGTCGCCTCTATGACTGCCGGCGGAAAACTGAGTATGTTTTTTTGCTGCCCATTTGATGCGTTTGGTTCGACGATGGCAACGTATGCCGGACAAAATCTCGGCGCCGGAAAACTGGATCGTGTCACCAAAGGAATGGTGCAATGCAGTTTTGTGGCAGCTGGTTACAGCGTTGTCGCAGCCATTGTGATGATTTTATTCGGAAAGAGTTTTGCCCTGCTCTTTGTGGATTCTACAGAAGTAGAAATAATAGCAAATGTAGCAAAACTTTTGGTTATCAATAGTTTGTTTTTTATCCCGTTGGCACTTGTTAATATTATCCGATTTGCTATTCAGGGACTTGGTTTTGGAAAACTTGCCATCTTTGCCGGTGTGGCAGAGATGGTCGGACGAAGTATCGTCGGGTTTGGATTTGTAGAACGTTTTGGTTTTGTAGCAGCTTGTCTTGCCAGCCCGATTGCGTGGATTCTCGCTGATATTTTCTTAATTCCGGCTTATACTTATTGTATCCGGAAATTAAGACCAATGATTCAGGAAAAAAAGGAATAAAAGGGTTGTTGTTTGACCGTTATTTTTGTATAATAAATTCATAATATCTTGCGAAAGCGAAAAGTTTCAGAATGGAGAAGAGAGATTATGAAATTATTAGAAGAACGAATTCGAAAAGATGGAATCGTGAAAGAGGGCAATGTCTTAAAGGTTGACAGTTTTTTGAATCATCAGATGGACACAGATCTGTTTAACGAGATGGGAAAAGAGTTTAAGCGGTTGTTTGCGGATAAGCCGATCAATAAGATTTTGACGATCGAGGCATCGGGAATCGGCATCGCTTGTATCGTGGCACAGCATTTTCATGTACCGGTTGTGTTTGCTAAAAAATCACAAAGTATCAATATAGATGGAGATGTTTATTCTACAAAGATAGAATCATTTACTCACAAGAAAGTATACGATGTTATTGTTTCTAAAAAATATATCGGAAAGGATGATCACATTCTTTTGATCGATGATTTCCTTGCCAATGGCTGTGCGCTGGAAGGGCTGATTGATCTTGTCCAGAGCGCCGGGGCAACTGTCGAAGGAATCGGTATTGCGGTGGAAAAAGGATTCCAGGAAGGTGGTAAGAGAATCCGTGAAAAAGGGGTTCAGCTCGAATCTCTCGCAATCGTAGATGCGATGGACAGCAAGACCGGTGAGATTACATTTCGATAGATTTTTTGGAGGAGAATACGATGAATAACGACAAAAGCATTGAAAATATTTACAAACTGGATGGCAAGGTGCCGGTTGGTAAAGCCATTCCATTTGGCTTACAGCATATACTGGCGATGTTTGTAGCAAATATTGCGCCGATTCTGATTGTCGCAGGGGCCTGTGGATTGTCTGCAGCACAGACGACTAATCTTGTCCAATGTGCGATGATGATCGCCGGTATCGGCAGTTTGATCCAGCTTTTTCCTCTTTGGAAGATTGGATCCGGGCTCCCGATCGTAATGGGAATCAGTTTTACTTTTGTAAGCATTTTTTGTGTGATCGGACCGGAATATGGTTATGGAAGTGTCGTGGGTGCAATACTGGTCGGTGGTCTAGTCGAAGGTACCCTGGGACTTTTTGCTAAATACTGGAGAAAACTTGTATCTCCGATCGTGGCAGCAAGTGTCGTTACCGCCATTGGTTTTTCGCTTCTTTCGGTCGGCGCGACTTCGTTTGGCGGCGGGTCCGGTTCACCGGATTTTGGCTCTTGGAAAAATCTTCTGCTGGGCTTTATCACATTGCTTGCCTGCCTGCTTTTTCAGATTTTTGCCAAATCCTATTTTAAACAATTGTCGGTTTTGTTTGGTCTTGTAGTGGGATATATCGTAGCTGCGTGTATGGGAGTTGTCGATTTTTCGGCATTGAAAGAATGCGGAGTTATCGCAATTCCTCGTTTTATGCCATTTACTCCGGAATTTCACGTCGGACCGATTGTGACGGTCATCCTGATTTTCCTTGTCTCTGCGACAGAGACGATTGGAGATACGTCTGCTCTTGCGGCGTCGGCATTGAACCGTGAAGTAACGGATAAAGAGATCACCGGCTCGATCGCCTGTGACGGATACATCAGTTCTCTTTCAGCGTTGTTTGGATGTCTTCCGATCACATCGTTCAGCCAGAATGTCGGATTGATCGCGATGACAAAAGTAATCAACCGTTTTACGATCGCAACCGGAGCGGGAATCATGATCCTTGCCGGATTATTCCCAATTTTTGGCGCATTGCTTAACACGCTTCCGGAAGCTGTTCTCGGTGGCTGTACGATCATTATGTTTGGAAATATCGTGATCAGTGGTCTTCAGATGATCAGCAACTGTGGCTTCAGCCAGCGTAACATCACGATCGCCGCTCTTTCGCTCAGTGTAGGGATCGGCTTTACGCAGGTGCCGGAAATCTTCTCCATCTTTCCAGACGTCGTGCAGAATGTTTTCGCGGATAACTGCGTGGCAACGGTATTTTTGATTGCAATTGTTGCGAATCTTGTGCTGCCAAAGGAGAAAGAGCAGGGATAGAGTTTCGTTGATAGGTAGTTGATAATTTGCGTGAAAAAACAGCTTGGATTAGCAATTTTGTTACTCCAGGCTGTTTTTGTTATTTTTCAGGCGCGTGTTTGCCGCGTGGATAAGGTTTTTTATTATCCGTAAGATTGGCAAGATAATCTAAGCTTGTTTCGTAATATACTGCGAGGCGGATCAATTGTTCTAAAGGAATGCTTCTGCTGTCTGTTTCATAATGAGAATAAGTTCGCTGACTAATATGCAAATAATCGGCGATATCCGTCTGCTTAAGGTCGTGGTCTTCCCGCAAATCACGGAGACGCTGTAATTTCATCTCAAAGCCTCCAATCCGTTTGTATAATGTTCCACCGCATATTTTATTATTATAAAGAGGTAATAATAAAATTCACACACATAGAACAAAATGGACTATTGATTTACAGAACAAATTGTGCTATAGTGAAAGTGGGGATGGGAAAAAGTGGAAGAAATGTGAGGATGAATCTATGAGAAGAAAAAGTTGGATATGTTTTTTGGTAATGTGTTTGACATTATTGATAACGACAGGATGTGATACAAATAGAGAAGAAGATGTAAATGATGGTGGAATCAATGATAATATCATTTGCTTTTCTGAATTATTTAAGGATGATGTGATTGTATACACAGGATATTATCATAAAGGGGATAACCCAATTGGTAAAGATAGTGAGATAAGTTTAATGAAAATTTTTACTACTGATGGGAAAGAGGGAATGGTAACAACTTATTGGCTTGGAAGTGATCGCTATAGAGGCAGAGCATTGGGAAAATTTGCAAAAATGCAAGATGACGAAATATTAAAGTCGTTGGTAAATACAGATGGGTTACGTATGTATCAAGAAAAAGAAGGCGAGGTTGCATTTTATAGCAAATCAGAAAAGTGGTATCATTTTAATCTTATTACGGATGAAACAGGGAATTACGTATCCCGAGAAGGTTTTGTTTACGAATATGAAGGATATCCGAGTGCGGAAGACGACGTGTATTTTACGGGGCATATCGAAGTGTATCAAAGTTCCTATATGCTGTTTCAAAATGAAGATAAATTTTTACTGATTCGTGATACAGAGAAGACAAAAGACAAAGAAGTTGTGTTTGATGAACTTGGAACAGAAGGAATTTATATAGATGGAGAACCAAGTACATTGCAAGATTATGATAGCGAATCAATGGAAGAATAGTCGGTAGTGAATTTTGATTGGAAAAGAAAATGAATTCCAATCGGAGTAGATAAAAATCAAGCAACAGGAGTTGACCCGAATGGGGCAAAGCAAAAAATGGAGGATGGAAACATGAAAAAGCAAGTGATTTTATTTGGAGTAACAGCAGTAGTGGGTATGTTGGCAATGACGATGCCGGTAAACGCCGCCAAAAAGGCAAAAGGAACCGGTTTTAGTTTAACTCCGTCTATCGTTACCCCTACCAATCGAAATGTCAGCGTAGCCGTTAAATTAAATAAGGGAAGCAAAATTAAAGAAATAAAATGGCGTGCCGGGAAGGTAACAAAATCAGCGAATAAGTATTGGAAAAAAGCGAAAAACATAACAAAGCCAAGAAAATTCAGCGCGTCGTCAAATGGCTGGTATTCTGTGCGGATTAAAAACAAAAAGAACAAGTATACCATCCGTAATATCAGCGTGAACTGCATTGATAGACATCTGCCGGATGTACAGTCAGGTTATACCGTATCAAATAAAGTGGCAACGGTTACGGCGAGTGCTTCAGACGCAAATGGAATTTCGTATATGGGTTTTGCCAAAGGATATTTGAATAATACGAATCCGGCCGTATATACAGCATTAGATAGTGCGGCTCCCACATTTCAGGCAGCAGAACCGGGATACTATACAATTTGTGTAAAGGACGGGGTAGGAAATACAACACTGCACTATCAATATGTGGAATTGTGGAAGAATTTGTGGGATATAACGCCGTTTGATAGTTATCTTGCAGAAAATTACAAAGGAACAAAAACAGACCGCTGGGATAATGTGGTGACAAATCCAATTTTAATTCAAGCAGTTGAAAAAGGAGATCGTTACATTGAATATTATCTTGGAGGGGAATATTCCAAATTGTCTGGAAACATTGTTCGTTCAAAGGAATTGAAAGATGATGAAATTACATGGGTTCAGATTTACGCAGATGGAGTTAAGATTTATGAATCACCGAAAATGGATTACAAGACAAAAGCGATTCCATTTGATATTGAGATTTCCCATGCCAAATATATTAAGATAGTGGCGATTTCTACAAGATGGGAATACCATGATATGATGATCACAGATGCCCAAGTCTATAATTAATAATTGACTTTATCAGGGGGAAAACCGCTCCTAATTAAAAAAAAAGAGAGAGGAAAATTAAATCATGAAGAAAAGAAAACAGATTTTATTTTTGGTAATACTTGCAGGCTTTTGCATTTTTACGTGCAATACAATTCTTCACGCGAAAACAAAAGCACAACAGGCAAAGCAAGCGTATGCCAAATATTTACAATCCACAGATACGAGTAGAGACAATTCTTTTATCGTTCTTGATATAAATAAGGATGGTGTCCCGGAATTAATAACGGGTTTTGTGCATGAGCAAAGTAAATCCTTAAATTGTATTTTTACATATAGAGATGGAAAAGTAAAAGAATTAGCGAATATCACGAAAAGAAACAGTGTGATAATACAAGCGGAACAGAATGTGTCTTATCTGCCAAACAAAAAATGTTTGATCCTTTATGATGGTGGTACAAGTAATAATAATTCCATGTATGCCATGAATAAGCAGGGAAAACTGAAGAAAATAGGCGAAATTGGATATCGTTGGTACAACGATTCATGTACAGTGCGAAAACCTCAATTAAATGGGAAATGGATTTCAGAAAAGCAGTATAAAAATTTCTTTAAAAAGAACAAAGGAATAGTCTATGAGTATCATAGAAATACACCAAAAAATCGAGACAAGTTTCTTTGCAAAGTGAAAAGCAAAAAAATTACAAATCTTTTTAATGCTAACGGAAAGGAAAAAATACTTGAATTAAAGATAAATTCGGCAAAAATGCAGGATGATAAGATTGTTTTAGAAGGCACTGGCAGATGTCCGGTAGATGTAGTAAGGACATCGAAACAACGCAAACAATTAGAAAGTGGAAAAATTAAGGCGTTGGGGAAAAACTGGATTGTAAAGAAAGAATTTAATGAAGGTACATGTATCACTTCGTATTACTTATATTCAAATAATAAAAGTAAACAGTGGAGTTATACGCTGAGTCCGGCAACAACATTATTGACATATCCTAATTTAATTCTTTCTGATCGCAACAATAAATGGGTATACAAGACGGTTGGAAAAGTGCGTGTTGTAGTTAAAAATAATCAGAAAAATTCTAGCCAAGAAATGACCGCAGAAAATGCTTTTTGCAGCAGTGATGATTGGAAAGGCAAATGGTGTGGGTTGGAACTTGACAAAAGTCAGGTGGTTAATTGGTTGCTAGATTAGGAAAAGCATGGAGGGCAGATGGTTTGAAAATTTTGTGTACCTTCTTAAATTGGATAAAAAATTTAAGCTAGAAACGGAATTGGTTGGAAAACCCGTAGCCAAGAAAGTTCAACTTGCACTAATGTATTCTGGCGACAGTAAGAAGAATAAATTGTATCAACTTCGTGGAAAACATGTTAAGGTACGAGGAAAATTGTATGGAGGTTATACGGCGTATTATGTAGTGCCGGTATATATAAAATATAAAACAATCGAAAAAATCAAGTGATTTAATAGGAGGAGCATTATGAAAAGAAGACAAACAAAACGCCTGCTGGCGGGATTACTTGCGCTGGTAATGGTGCTATCCCTGTGCGAGATTACGCTGGGACAATCCACACCGGTTAAGGCAGCAGTTGATTTGCAAAACCCAACTACCAATGGAAACGGTGTAACAACATGGGATTGTATCTATTTTGGAAACTACTATCAAAGTAACAGTTCCACAAAAGAACCAATTAAATGGCGAGTCCTTTCCGTAAATGGAAAGGATGCCTTTTTGCTGGCAGACAAAAACCTGGATGCTAAACCCTATAACGAGAAATGGGTAGATGTGACATGGGCAACCTGTACTCTTCGCACTTGGCTGAATAATACATTTTTAAATATGGCATTTACATCGGCAGAACAGGCGGCCATAAAGAACACAACAGTTGTGAACGAGGATAATCCATATTGGGATACAGAAGGTGGAGAGAATACCACAGATAAAGTGTATCTTCTGTCCATTGCAGAAGCAAGTAATACGGCTTATGGATTTAATGGCGAGTTTCATGCCGACAGTGAAACAAGAGAAGCAAAAAATACAGCATATGCAAAGGAGTGCGGAGCGTCGACGGACACGAGTACGGAGTCGGAGTACGAGGGGAACGGCGATTGGTGGCTGCGGTCGCCGGGCAGACTTAGTGATGATGCATCCTATGTGTATTACATTGGCCGCGGCTTTTACGATGGTTATGATGTCAACTATAATCATTTTGCGGTTCGGCCCGCTTTGCATTTAAATCTTTCCTCTTCTACTCTTTGGAGTTATGCAGGAAAAGTTACAGCAAATGGGGGAGGTGGTTCGTCGCAGGCGACACCAACACCTACGCCGACATCAAAGCCTACTCCAACGCCTGTTATCAGCACTGAAGACAAAAAATATATTACAAACATTGAAAAGTCATTGCCTAATTTTTCAAACCTTGGCGCAGCCGAATTAAAAGGACCGGAAATCAGTATTGGCAACAATACATTCAATATTTTTAAACAAAAGATGTCGATGGATTTATCCTTTTTCGATGCGTCTAACATGACGCTGAATATTGATGCCAAGAATAAGACAGCGGAGGTATTATTAGGAATTAAGTCTAATAATAGTGCTACTGTGAAAAAAGATCCGAATGACACCTATTGGCGTGAATCTTACCAGGACGTAAAATCGCTGGTTAAATCCTGTGGTGGAAAAGTCAATACAACAAAACTATGGAATCAGTTTTCTAAACTACGCGGAAAGTTAAAGAAAGTAAATGGAAGTGCAGCGTTTCATGTGAATGGTAATGCGGTAGGTTATGTAAAGTTAAAATTAGATGATAATTGCAACGTGATTGGTTTTGAAGAAGGCGGCATGACGGCGACCCTAGAAGCCGGTGGAAGTGTAAAGGTGCCGCTCTGGTGGGTTGTATATTCGGAATTTGGTGTGTCCGGGAGTGTAGATGGCAAAATCTGTCTTACGATGAATCCGCAAAAAGTTATTACACCAAGTGGAGAGTTAAATCTTGCCATTAAGCCACATATTGCATTGGGGGCGGATGCTGTAGTTGTCGATTTGAAAGGCGGAATTGAGGGAGAAATTGGTGGCAAAGTTTCTTTTCCGTGGAAGAGTTTTTCAAATTCTGTTTCGGCTTATTTGACAGGAAAATTTTATGTTCAAGCAGATACAAAAGTGCCTGGACTATCAGGGTATAAAGATTGGAAATTTTCCAGATTGGAGTTGTATCCCAACTTAGGAAAGACGACAAAAAGCATCAGTAAAATGACATATAAGAGAAGTACTCCTGTGACAAAAAAAGAGATTCAATCGGTTAAAAAGAGTCAGAATTTGCTGGACTCGGCACAGGAATCGCTTGTTTATGAAAACGCAAAGCCGGCGATAACGACGTATGCGGACGGAACGGCACTTATGATTTATTTGGATGATACCGAGGAAAGTTCCGGCGGCCAGACAACACTGATGTACCGTTTGTATCAGAATGGTGCATGGAGTGATGGCAAACCGGTTGACAAGACGGGACGGCTGGATACGGCAGCACAGATGCTTTCTTACAATGGATTTACTTATGTGATGTACGAAAACAGTGATGTGGCAATCACGGAAGATATGTCCGAGGAGGAAATCCTGCGGCACTTGACATTAAAAATTGCAAGATATGATGAAGAAAATCAAACTTTTGATAAGGTTGTTACATTGCGTGAAGCGGGAAAAAATTGGAGTTATAAATACCAGTTTACGTCAGACGGAGCAGATTTGTATGCCGTTTGGGGCGAAAACTCTTCTGGTGATGCATTGTTAGAAGAAGGTAAGACTAAGATTTATCGAAGTAAATTGGCTGAGGACAGCTGGGCTGCTCCGGAAGAATTATACCGTACTGATGATACAATCAGTGACTTTGCTTATGGTTATGTTGGAGACGAATTTTCATTGGCTATGGTTCAGGGAGAGAACCTTTTGGTAAATGGTAAAACAATCGCAACTGCGGATACCGGAATGCAGGCAGTAAAATGCATCGATGGAAAGTTTTACTTTATTCAGGATGGGACGCTTATGCGCTATGCTGGTGGGAAGACAGAAAATTTGCAAGTTGCATGTGCTTCATCCTATGACGTATATGAAGATGTTGTTTACTGGATTGGGCAGGATAACTTTAATAGCGAAATTTATAAACAAAAGATAGGAGAGGAATCCGTTGCTACTGCTCTTACCGAAGATGGGGGCTATGTCAGTGGCTTTGCGCTCTTAAAAAATAGTGAAGAACCGGGAGTTGTTTATACGGAGCAGGAAGTGGATACTTCAAAAGAAAATCCATATGGTGCGACGGTATTAAAATATAAAAATGAGACCAAACGGAGTCAGGCGGAGGTTACCAATATTGCTTATGATGTTCTAAGTTTTGGTACGGACAAAGAAAATCCGATTTTGGTTACTGTATCCAATACCGGTACAACCGATTTGAACCACGTGAAAATCACAGTAAAAGATGCTTCTGGCAATGTGTTGCATGAGGGAACGTTTGTAGATAAATTAGCTGCTGGTATGCAAAGTGAGCAGGAGGTACTGATTTCTGTTCCAGCAAACTTTACTACTTCGGATATCACGGTTTCTGTTACATCGGATGAAACATTTGAACAGCAGTTGACAACGAAACAAACGATTGAAACGATAACAAGTGATCTTGCTGTTACAGCGAAAAATAATGATTTAATAACAGTAACTAATAATGGTGCTAATGAGGCGGGAAATGTATCTTTGGTTGTTAAAGATGGTGGGGAAAACGGTAATGTAATACATACAGAAACATTGGAAACATTATCATCGGGACAATCGAAAGATATTTCACTTGTGAAGATATGGAACAAAGCGACAAGAAATGATATAGCCGGAACGAAGATATTGTATTTGGAAGTAAATCAGGAAGAAACGGAATATGAGCTTTGGAATAATAGCATTGTGATGGAAAAGGAAGTGGCATCGGATGCCACACCAACACCGACTGTATTACCAACGCAAACACCGACCGTAACGCCAACTGTTGTGCCAACGAAACAACCAATGGAAACGCCAACAGTTAAACCAACAACGCCTCCAACTTTAAAGCCAACCGCAACACCAACGGTGACACCGACAGTACCATCAACAGAAATACCCTCAAATACGGGATACTTGTCGGATAATAAACAAACAGCAACTTCCGTTCCCCAAAATGTAACAAATGGAAATACAAGTGTTACGGAAGGTGCAAAGGTACCGCGGGTTAAGTTTAGTAAACTAAAAGTATCTGGAAAATGTAAAGTGAAAGCCACCTGGAAAAAACTTACAAACGTTTCCGGTTACCAGATTCAGTATGCGCCAAACAAAAAGTTCAAAAAAGCCAAGAGTAAAACGGTCAAGTCAACCTCTGTTACGATAAAGAAGTTGAAAAAGAAAAAGACTTATTTTGTTCGAGTGAGAGCATACAAACTGGTAGATGGAAAGAAAGTGTATGGGAAATGGAGTGCTGTTAAAAAAGTAAAAATAAAGAAATAAAATGTTGATTGAAAACAAGGGAACTGTGCAAAATGGTTCCCTTGTTATTGCTTTGTACGACATGAGCATATTATATATAATTTTAGCGAGAAATGATTCACCTAGACACTACACTCATAACTATACAAAAAAATATGAAAAACTCTTGACACGATTGCCAGGATAGTGTATTATCATATCCAAGCAAGTAAATAATTTAAAAGTCTGATATCTATCATTCTATTTTTTCTTGCTTATCGAAACTTTTTACCCACATAATTTTGGAAAGCAAGAGAAGAAAGGGATGGTACCTATTGACAAGAGACTTAACAGAAAAAAATCTTGTGGAAGAAGCAGAAGTGTTTGCGGACATCAGCAACGTAAACCTGTATGATGGCAGAAACGTGATCCAGCCGGAAGATCTGGAACTGCTTCCGCAGGAAATGCACTACAAGGACAGTGAAGGGAAGCCTGCAAAGGTGATGGCAGATGTGCGGATGCGCTGGCGAAAAAATGGTTCCGTTATCGCAATGATTCAGATCGAAAATCAGTCGGAGATCAACAACATTATGCCGATCCGGGATTTGGGGTATATTTTCAACAATTATAACGAGCAGATCAAAGAGCACCAGAGAGAAAACGAATGCAATGGCAAACGTTTTTATGCCAGAGAACTGGGAGACGACGAACGCCTGCAGCCGGTGATTACATTTGTTCTCTATTATGGCAAAGAAGAATGGAAGCGTCCGCTTAGTATTCTGGATATGCTGGATCTAGATGAGGAGGAGAAAAAGGAACTGGAACCATTTCTCCTAAATCATAAGATTCATTTGATCTCGTTGAGCAGGCTCGATGAAAAGGAAGTAGAAAAATACAAGTCGGATTTCTGGCATGTCATCAAATTTCTGACACTGCATGGCTATGGAAAAACCCGTAAGTATTTGGAAGAAGAAAGCGGTAAGAGAAAGTTGAAACACCCGGCAGAAGTACAAAATGTGCTTTATGCACTTAGCAGTGATAAACGTTTTTTAGAAGCGGATTTGGCAAAGAAAGGAAAGGAGGAACCGAAGATGGGACAGATTTCAGATGTGTTGGACCAAATAGAAGCAATCATGTTTGATAAAGGTGTCGAGCGAGGTGAAAAGAATGGTTCTACTCGTGTGAATCGCTTAAATGCAGCACTGATCAAAGACAATCGTACAGCAGAGCTTTTTCAAGCAACGCAGGATCCGGAACTGCAGGAAAAGTTGATGAAAGAGTACGGAATAGAGTAACTGGTAATAAGCAGCTTGTATAAAATTGTGTGGTGAAAAGGAGACCGCCAAACAGATGAAAAATCTGTTTGGCGGTTTTTTCTTGCATTTTTCCAAGTTTTATGGTTTAATTGGTATATATACCAATATAGATAAAAGAGGTGGAACTATGGCATTGCGACGAGATAGTCTGGAGACAAAAAACAGGATTCTTTCGGTCTGTGTCCGTCTGTTTATCGAACAGGGATATCATCAGACGACCATAGGGCAGATATTGAAGGAGGCAGAAGTATCTGCCAGCAGTTTTCAGAATATCTTTCATACGAAAGATGGTGTGCTGAAAGAACTTTTGGAGTTCATGTTCAGTGGGCAGTTTGATACGGCAAGGAGTGCGATCACCGGCAATTTACCACCGGCTTACACCTATGCGGTGGAGACGTCGATACAGCTTGCTTTGACAGAATTGAATGAAAATCTGAGAGATATTTACGTAGAAGTATATTCCAAATTGGAAATTGCGGAATATATATATGAAAAGACCGCGGTAGAACTTTATCAGATGTTTCATTCAAATTTTCCGGAGTATACAGCAAATGATTTTTATGAATTGGAGATCGGCTCGGCGGGAATGATGCGGAATTATATGGCAAAGCCGTGTGACATTCATTTTCCGCTGGAGAAAAAACTCGAACGTTTTTTGACCTTGTCATTGCGGGCATATCGTGTGTCCGAAAAGGAGATCGAAGAGACGATGCGATTTATCCGGTCATTGGATGTTGTTACGATGGCAGACGAAGTGATGCAGAAATTGTTTGCTGCTTTGCAGATGAAGTTTGATTTTACGTTGAATAAATAAGGGAAAGGAAGGATTAATATGATAAAGAAATATTTGAAAAAGGGAATGGCATATGTGCTTACGGCAGCTCTTTTGGCAGGCTATGCACCGACAGTACAACTGCCACAGACTGTAAAGGCGGAAGCAAATGAAGATCAGCAGGTGGCGGATAAGACAATTGCCGGCATGAGTGTGTCGGTGATGAAAAATCCGAGTCCTTCAAACAATAGCGAATGGAGGGGCAGTTTTGTATATTATGGAGCCTATGATGTGGATGGAGATGGTGTCAGAGAGCCGATGAAATACCGTGTTTTGGACAATTGTGCAAAGGAATTTAATGCTTCTGTGGACACCATATTATTAGACTGCGATAGTGTTTTGTGGACTTCGACCAATGAAGATGGTCAGGATAACAGATTCGGGGATACGAACATCTGGTCACAGTGTTCGTTAAGAGACTATCTTAATGGTACATTTCTGACAAAATATTTTACGGACCGGGAACAAAAGGAAATTGTGGAAAGTACAAAAAGTGAACCAAGTGCAAAAGATGCATCCGGGTATGATAATTATAACGATTTAAATTTTGCACCGCTTACCGGAGAAAAAGTGTTTGTATTGGATGGACGGGAAATATTTAGCCAAAACTATGGATATCGGATGAGTACATACGAAGATTATGCAAAGAAAAAGGGCGGGAAAAAGGGTAGCTGGTATTGGACAAGATCATGGAAGAGTGAGCACAATCAGCTCCCGGTTGCCGCAATCCGCAATACGGACGGCTACGTAGTGACGTTTGTTACCATTGGAGGCCAGTATGACGAGACTCATACGCCCGGAGTCAGCCCGGCATTTAATGTGGCGCGGTCGAGTGTGCTGTTTTCCTCTGTTCTCAGTGGTACAGCAGGACAGGATGGAGCAGAATACAAATGGACTCTGCTGGATGGCGATATGCAGATTCAGATCAATGCTGCGGATAACAAGGTGACGCGGGAAAATGACGTGTTTCACATACCATATGAAGTAAGTGGTGCAAAGTCTGACGAAGCGACCCAGGTGTCTGTATTGGTTTTGGATAAAGAATATACCAAAGGAAATGCCAATAATGCGCAGGTGCTTGACTATAAAAAGCTGACGGTAGACAGTTTTGCGAAAGACGGAGAAGGAACTTATCAGATCCCGGATGAAATAAGTGACAAAAAACTGGGAGAAGATTACCATATGTACATTGTGGCAGAAGACGTAAACGAGGGGGTTTTAACGGATTATGCAAGTGAACCGGTAGAGATTACAAACATGAACTGGCTGGTAACGGATGTAACGTTGTCAGACAGTGAAATAGTAAAAGGAGGGCAGCCATTTCCAAGAGATGTAACCGTGGCTGAAAAATGGATTACGCTTAGCGAAGTAGTATGGAAAAAGTCTACACAGGATGATCAGGAGTTAAGTGGAAATGCGGATTGGAACAGCCCTTATGTGAAAATTGCGAGAGTGCGGCTGCCGGATGGGGCGACCGGGAGTATGACAGATATTATGTTGAACGGAGAGAGCATAAGTTCATCTCGTGTCACAAAATATGGGGACTACAATGGCTATGAAATGTATGAGATTGTTCTCGGATCTTATCAGACAAATAAAAGGATGATCACGGGAGTGGTGGCTCCGGCAGTTCCGGAAACTTTTTCCGCAGAGTATACCGGAGAGACGGTGACATCTTCCGGAGAACTGGGAAAGACCGCGCAGATTACGTTGGAAGGAGATGTGGAACCTGCCGTGTTGGAGAAAGCGGTACAATGGACAATCGTCGATAATTCTGGCGAGGAAACCGCTTATAATGCAGCACGGGGGGCATCTAACCGGTTTAAATGGAAGATAGACGCATCGGAGTATGAAGAGTACGATGCGGGATTGGTACAAATGGAAGGAACAGTATTGATTCAGAATAAGGTTTCTGCACCAACCCCAACGCCGACCGTGACGCCAACGGTGACCCCGACTGCGACGCCAACGGCAACGCCGACCGCGACGCCAACAGCGACTCCGACCGCGACGTCAACGATGACCCCGACTGCGACGCCAACGGCAGTGCCGACGGCAACTCCAACGGTGACCCCGACGGCAACCCCATCAGTACCCCCAACCCTGACACCAATTCCGACGCAGAGTGTAGTATCAGTTATTGTGCCGACACAGAGTCCGTGTATTGTTTCAGAAAAACAGTGGAAAGAAAACTGTAAAATGTTGGATGGTGACGCAGGCGGTGGCTGGAAGAAAGGAAATTTGAAAGTTTCTTGGGGAAGTGTCGAGGAAGCGAGTGGATATGACATTTATGCAGCACCATGTGGAAAAAAATTAAATGCAAAATCGCTGGTTAAGACGGTCATGGGCGAAAAAACATCTGTGCAGCTGGCTAAAATCGCAGGAAAAACACTTTCGGATGCAAAAAATTATAAAGTAAGGATTAAAGCGTTTCGAATAGCCGATGGAAAAAAGATAACTCTTGGCAAGAGCATGATCTATCATATTGCAGGGAGAAAAAGTAAGAGGTATACGAATGCGGAGAAAATTGTCATCGAAAAAGATGAAATTACTTTAAATGTAGGCAGGACGACAAGGATAAATGCCAAAGCGATAAAACAGTCAAGGAAAAAGAAATGGCTGACAAAGGGACATGGCCCGGTTCTTCGGTATATCTCTACGGACGAAACGGTAGTTTCCGTGACAAAAAACAGAAAATTACGAGCAAAGAAAAAGGGAACGTGTGAAATCCGAATAAGTGCTTTGAACGGTATCAGTGTAAAAGTACGGGTGACGGTACAGTAAGAAATGAAAAAGAAGTTATGTTAGCATAAATTTGATAGGATATTATGTAAAATAAGGAAAGGGGATAAAGGGTATATGAGAAACCAGTTTTTTTACAACAACAACCGGACACAGGCGAAAAGGGTGCGAAAAAGTCTGAAACAAAAATGGACGAAGGCAGTATGTATCGGTACACTTTCTGCGACGATGCTCACGGGAGTGCCGGTTATGCCGCCGCTAAGTGCCTATACACAGGAAGTATGTGCCGCGGTGTCAGAACATGCGGCGACATATAAGTTGTCCGATTCGTCATTGGTAACGACAAAGACCATTACCGATTTCTATGGAAATAAAACAGAAACATCATACATTGACATCGCAATTACCGAGGATGGTACGTATACGATCATGGGAAGTAATAAGGTGAATGGTAAAGATATCGACGTGCATATTTCGGTGGAAAAAGGGATAAAAGCCAATATTGTCTTAGACAATGTGGAAGTGAATAATGATGATTTATATCAAATGGATATGGCAGGAGCTGGCGGATTGGATTCAAGAGAGCCATTATTCCCATTTATGGACATCGAAGGAACCGTAAATCTGTATTTGAAGGGAAACAATACAATTACGATGTCGCAGACAAAGTCGAATGGAACGGCAAAAAATGTGGGGACGGTATTTAAACTCTACGGACAGCTGACGGTCAGACAAGCCGAAGGAGAATCTGCAGCTTCTTTGGCTGTGAACAATGCGAAATGTCTCATCCATGCAAGTTGTTACGGAAAGTACGAGTATTCGAATGGCACCTTTTTGATGGAAAGCGGAGAGGTGACGGCATCCGGTGCTTCGATTTATGGTGTAGACCGCTTTTTTATGACCGGAGGAACGATTTCGTGTGATGCTGTCTCGACGGAGACCAAAAGTCAGTATTGTTTTATGGGCGGCGAGATCAATGCCAGTTTTTCGATACCAAATGCTAGGGTTGGGGAAGCGAGAGGAACAAGCAGTTTCGATTCAGGGAAAGCGGTTGACGATTGTGGTTATGAGTTGGTAAATATGTCGGTTTGTGGACTCCCTGCGGAAGCAAAAGTGTCTTCGATCAATGGATGCCCGGTATATTTTACTGAAACGACAGAGGATGGTTTATTGACGGCATATTTTCGCAAGGGCAGCAATGTGATTGAAATTAATCATACGTTTTATTTTTATGAATATGATTGGAGTATTGGAATGCTGTATCTCGTTCCGGATGCAGAGTTATGTAATGTACAGTTTGTGACCGGAGAGGGAGAAAATGAAACGACATACCGTAATATCAAAGTAAAAAAGGGGGGTGTCGTGGGAAAACTATTTAATGATATTCATTACACTTATACGTACACTGTGGATCAGGGAGAGGCTTTTTCAGAGGCTACCATTGTCGACAAAGATCTTAAGGTTATTATGAGTTCGTCGGTTCGAACTTACAATGTAAAAATTGACGGGGAGAGTCAGAAAATGGAGTATGGTACTCCGCTTCCGGAAGGAAAAATATATTATTCAGCCAGAAACCATTGCTGCTATTATGGGGGAAGTCCTGTAGCAGAAGATATGGATCTGACAAGTCTGGAATTGATATCAGACGACGAGGGGATTGAGTATGCAGAGATTTCAAGCAAAGAGGATCTGGGGACATTTTATAATATCATAAAATCCGATGACCGTGTCAATGGCTGGCTCACACAGGATGTTGATGTGGAAAATGGCCAATTTTCTGTTAATTTGCAGACGTATCGGGGGATTTTCGAAGGAAACGGACATACGATTACCAATATGAAGAATGAAATGAGTGCAGGTGGTTTTTGCCGTACGTTAAAAGGAATCGTACGAAATGTATGTTTTGAAAATATTTCTGCATCGACGTATAATATTGGAGGAAGTTATGGAGCGGCAGGAATTGTCTGTTCGATCAATCGCGGACTGATACAAAATTGTCAGGTGGTCGACAGTGCAATGGGAGTAATAAGAAACGCATGGACTGAGCCGGGGGCTGCTGTCGAACCGATTGGCACAGTGGCAGGGATTAATATGGGAGTGATTAAAGATTGTTATGCAGCCAAAAACAGTGTGGATACGACACAGCTTTTGGAAGAAGATGATAAAAGTAAGATCCTTTATCCAATCGCGAAAAATTATGGAGTGATTGAAAACTGTTATTATGAAACGGAAACCGAGCAGGAGGCAGAGGCATCGGACGAGCGCGCGGGGATTGGAAAGACACGGGCAGCATTTGCATCCGGAGAAGTATGTTATCTGTTAAATCAAAAGGTTTCCGATGGAACGCAGGTATGGTATCAGAATCTTTCCGGACAGAATGGGGATGCTTATCCGGTTTTGAAAAAGAATGACAATAGTACGGTATATTATGGATACGAAAAATGTGCAAGAATGTATACGAATCAAAAAGATACCAAAGCGGTGCACTCCTTTACTTATATGTCAAAGGATGATACAATTACGGCAGTATGTGAGTGGAATCCGTTACACCAGGCAAAAGAGGTTGTCAAGGCACAGTCTGCGGTATATGATAAAAAGGAGCATGCAGCGGTGGTCGAGCAGAGTGACTCGTGGTCGGAATATGATCAGTTGCAGGCAGGTACGATTCAGTATCTCCGAGAGGGGAAGGTGACGACAGACCTAATCTCGGCAGGAACGATCACAGCGGTTCTCCGACAGGGGAATGTACAGGCAGTTGTAGAATATACAATTGCCAAAGCCTTGATTCCGGAAGGTGCACCAAATACAAAGATTTCTGTTCCATTTACCTGTAAAAAGATAACAGAAAATTTGTTTGACGGTGGAAATAACTGGAAAGTGTCAGAAGAATTTATTGGCAGGGAAATTCCGGAAACGGAAAGTGTGCGTATCAAAGCGGTTTATACCGGCGCAGATGCGGCAAATTATGAAACGACAATCGTGGAAGTAGAAGTGCAGCGTTCCCAGTGCCGCCATAATCTTGATAAAGTAAATGCTGCAGCGGCGACTGAGGTTCAGGAAGGCAATAAGGAATACTACATCTGTAAAGAGTGTGGAAAACTTTTTGAAGATGCACAGGGGATGCTTGAAATTACCAAAGAAAGTACGGTGATTCCGAAACTTGAGAAAAACTCACAAGTACCGGAAACACCAAAAATAACAGAGACACCGGAAGATACAGCGGTTCCCGCACGGGTACTGTCGGGATTGATTCGGCCGATTGTGTCCAAAAAGAGAGAACAGATCATAAGCTGGAAAAAGATAAAAGGTGCGGATGGATATTTTGTCTATGCATCGAGATGCAATGATAAAAAAGATATTCGGAAATTGCAACGAATTGCTGTTATTTCCTCGCCGGGAAAAACTTCTTATGTAAATAAGAAACTGAAGAAAAATACCGGATATAAATACGAAATTCGGGCATACCGCATTAGAAACGGTAAGAAAATTGTGATTGGGCGTTCTTTACAATTGCATGCTTTTACGAAAGGCAGTAAAACTTATGATAACCCTGCCGGTGTTCGTATTTCCGGAAACGGGAAACGCACATTGAAAGTAGGAAAGTCGATAAAAATTAACGCAAAAGTGGTATTGCCAAAAGATAAAAAATGCAGATGGCATACAGCAAAAGTTCGGTATTTAGTATCGGATACAAATGTGGTTTCGGTATCTACAAAAGGAAAGATAATGGCAAAGAGTGCCGGAAAGGCAACGGTTTATGCTATTACACAAAATGGTGAAATGGCAAAAGTCAAAGTGACCGTAAAGAATTAAATTCTGATATTGCGGAATATAAATCCATACCATTATCCATTTTTCTGTTATATGATGAAGGAAAAAGGAGAGTAAATTGGCAATGGATAGAATGATAAGCGATGAAGAAATTGTAGAGATTGGGAGAAAATTAAAAGAACTTAGAGAAAAACTTATGCTTACTCAGCAGGAATTTGCTGATAAATTGTTTTGGGATGTTTCTTCTTATCAAAAGATCGAGAGTGGCAAAACAATGATGACTTTGGATAAGGCGATTCAGATTCATCGTGAGTATGAAGTCGATTTAAACTATTTTGTTGCCGGTGATTCTTTTGATGAAGAAGAAATATTCAAGCAGGTTATTACAAGTGCTTCCAAGGAAAAGAGTACGAAATGTATGATTCGGTTACTCGAATACTTTACTAGCTTATTAAAATCCAGCCTGAAGGAATAAGATGAAACATATACTTATATTGGAAGATAATGAGTTGACGAGAAACAAACTGATTAAGCTGCTAGAAGCAATGAATTTGAATATCAAAGTATTTGCCTTTTCGAATGAAGAAGAGGCTCTTGGTTGTGCATTGACGCACAATATTGATCTATTTTTAGTCGACATTATTTTACGCCCACAAATTAAAAATGATTTTTCTGGGATTCATTTCGCAGAAAAAATAAAAGAGTGTCCTTCCAGTGCGCGGGCAGAAATCGTGTTTATCACATCGCTTGCCGGATTGGAAGCGGACCTTCTTCATCGGGTACATTGTTATGATTATATTGAAAAACCAATTGATGAGGAGCAGGTTAAGAAAATTATCGAAGAAATATTGACTCGCGGTGCGAAAAGTGCGAAACTCCCACAACGTATCTATTTTCGAAACGATGGTATCATTTATCCGGTGGATGTGGCAGACATTCGATATGTCGTATATCAAAATCGAACGTTGCATGTATATGATGGGGACGAATGCATTAAAGTGCCTAATTTTCCATTGAAACGGTTTCTTGAGCAGGTGCAGGATGAAGTTTTTCTGATTCCAATTAAAGGGACAGCAGTTAATATTGCATATATTGAAGCGGTAGATTATGTGAATCAGTTCGTAAAATTAAAAGGAATAACGAAACAGATCAGCATGGGATCTGTTTTAAAGCGGACGTTTCGAAAAGAGTACGAGGAATATGTGAAACGGGGGTAAAAAGATGGTGTCATATTTACTTGTAGCTGGTGCAACTTTGTTGGAACTGCTATGTACAATTTTTGTGATAAATGGGTTGATAGGAGAGAAACCCGTCTATCCTGCGGTGTGGATTAAGGTGGTATACTTAGGAATTACCACAGGGTTTATCATGTTTGTACCAGATCAATGGTCAAATGCGAGTTATATTTTGGTGCTTCTTTATGTTTATTTAGTATATAGAAGAACATGGAAAGAAAGTTTCATTGTAACCATACTGAGTTTGATAATAGTTGGGATTATTGAATTGATCTGTATGTTCCCAATTGTATTTCTTTTAAAATTAAATTATATATCTGAGATTAATAATATAATCGGTGCAATTATTGCGGTGTTATTATGTATATTACTTGTTAAAACGGTACCATTATATCAATTGAAGAAATGGTGTAGTAAAAAAGAAGTTTTATATATTGCAGTAGTGGTTTTTAGTTTAATTCTTGTATTGACAACAATTGTAGATTATCATATGACTTTAAGGTTGGAATTGGCAGATTATCTTTATATCAGTATATGTGTCTTGTTAATGTGGTTATTGGGATTACGACTTATGAAATATCGCTATGAGGAAAAAATACAAAAAGATTATTTGGATGCATTTAGTAGTGTGATTGATCAAATGAAAAGACGACAACATAAGTTTAGAAATCAAATGGACGCAGTATATTCATTACATAAATTGTATAATGATTATGATTCTTTAGTTCAGGCACAATGCAATTATTTAGGAAAATTGGCAGACTATGAAATGCCTACAGATGTGTTGGTATTGAAAAAACCAATTATTATTGCACATGTGTTTGAAAAAATAACAGAAGCCCAAGAGGCTGGGATAAAGGTTAATATGCACCTGACAAGTGATTTGGCAGATTGTAAGATAGAAGATATTCAAATGATTGAGATTTTGGGAACACTTTTTGATAATGCGATTCAGGATATGCTGAAATCCAAGTACACTCAATATTTATTATTTGAAGTTAAGAAAACGGAGTTAGGTGTTATGATATCTATTGGAAATCCACATCAAAAGATTCCGACACATGATTTAGAGCGTATGTTTGAAAATGGATATAGTACAAAAGGAGAGAATAGAGGGATTGGATTATATCATCTAAAACAACTTGTTAAAAAGCAAGAAATGGAATTAATGGTAGAAAATAAATGTATTGCTGATCAAAATTATATATATTTTTCTGTTGTTTTAGGGAAAGGGTGATTTAAGACTAAATGTCCCTTTCCCTTTTTAATTATTTAGTTGGATACTTTGGTTCTCCGAAGAAGAGAAAACTAGGATGACTTGATGTCCAAATTACGGTCAAAGCCATACACATTGTACACAACTTATAAATTTTTGGTGTCATAAACTTCTTCATAGATTTCTCCTTTCCGCGCGATTCTTGCGCATAATAATTGAAATATTTGCAACACGATAACCCAATAGATAACAGTTCTATAGGGAAGTGTTTCAAACAGGATTAAAATGGAAGAGTATATCAGCAGCAGGAAAATTACACGTTTCGAATAGTGTTGTACATCTTTGGGCTGCAGACGCGGACGCATGATGGAAGTGATCGGTCCTACCAAGGCAAAAATACCGAGAGCCAAGACCAAACCTAGGGAAAAAAGTTTGGAAGGCAGTGTGTATTGTGCTAAACCAATGGCAGCAGTATAGAATGCTACTGTAAATGCAAGGCAACTGAAAAAATGAGAAAAGTGTAGACCCCCGGAATTGCTGCGAATGGACAAAAGAACAATCGTAGCGACCAACATTTCATCCGCATAGCCAAGAGGCAGAGCAATAAAAAGTAAAATGAGAAATTTTACGGATTCAGAGACAAGCGCCTCCAAACCATATAAAATCTTGTCTGCTTCCAGCGATGAAAAATGAAATTGTGTTTGAAAATAATTTTTCAACTTTTTCCTCATTTCATTTGTCTCCTTGCAAATTGCTCATAAGTTTAGTTTTGGTCTTTGGGAGAATCTGTTTCCGTATAAGAGGATTCCGCAATTGTTTTCTGTAATTGCGAAAAAAGTACGATTAAATAACAATATGTATAAATTGCATACAAATTTTGAAACCTATCCCTGTCCATAGTGTGCCCCTTTCCATTTCGTGTCATAACGAATCAACAATCAAAGCATAACAAATTTTTACAATAAAATGGGATTATATGTTCAAGAAGTGTGCAAATGTGTTTGAACGTTATGAGAAGAAAAATATTGATGCGCTTAAACACTGAAAAAGTACGTTTGGTAAAAAAAGAGGATAAAGAAAAAGTTTCCTAACTTACCATTATAGTAGGTTAGAAAACTTTTTGGGGTATTGTTAGTTTGTCATCCTTTTCCCTCTCTTGCAACACATTTCCATGTATGGTAAAATAATTTCACCAATGGAGGATGATCATAATGAAAAAAACAATAAAAAGATGGATGGCGGGAGTGCTTGTGGCAGCAATGACGTTTTCGGGACTGGTTATGCCGGCGGAGGCAAAAGGCAAATTGGCAAAACCGGAGATAAAGCAAGTGACATCCGAAAGTGCCGGCAAATTAAAGGTTTTATATAAGAAAGTACCAAAACAGGCGAAGGCGCAGATTCAGGTAAGTATAGATAAGAAATTTAAAAAGAATGTACGGAGTAAAGTGGTAAAGGGAACGGTTAAATCGGTTACGTTTAAAAAACTGAAAGCGGCCACGTATTATGTGCGCGTAAGGAGTTTTGTCACAGAGAAAAAGAAGAAAAAATATAGTGCATGGAGCAGCAAAAAGAAGATTTCAGTGACAGGAGTGAAAACTTCAACGGAGACAACAGAGGCAGAGGATACGGCAACAGATACGAGCCGTACGAAGACATATCCACGGACAGAGGAAGATTTGATCCGAGAGTTGTGGGAAGAACTCCTTCGTCAGAATCAAAATTCGTCTGCTGGCAGCAGTGATTCTTCAAACAATAATACGTCTGCCGGAGATAACAGTTCTACAGGAAATAATGGGTCAACCGGCGGCAGTTCGGAAAAAGATCCGAATGGTAATCAGGGGAATAATGGTGAAAATACCGGCGAGGACCAGACTCCGATTGATATCAGTGGATTTTTGGTCAGAGTGTATACCGGTTATTTCTGCATTTATGACGGACAGGCAAAATGTCCGGAGATTTCTGTAATAGCCGACTCCGGTGAGAATCTGGTTCAGGGTACGGATTTTACAGTAAGTTACGAGAATAATGTTAATGCAGGTATGGCATCTGTTCATGTAAAAGGTATAGGAAAATATACCGGGGAGCTGACGGAAACATTTGAAATTGACAAGGCGATGCCGAAAATGGCATATTATGGGGAAGAGGAAGCAATTGTGGGACAGCCGCTTCCAATCGTGTTTGATCAAAAACCGGAAGGAAAATGTACCTATGAGGTTTATCGGCTGAACAAAGAGGAGCCGACGGATCAGTATACGAAGGTAAACGAAAACGGAGAATTGGTTGCGGTAAAGGCAGGTATCGTAGAAATCAATGTAAAGATCGAGGAAAGTGAGAATTATTTGGCGACGGACTACAGCTTGGGAACATTGACCATTTGTGATGAAGAAAGTCCGGAGGGAGGTTTTTCCCCGAGCACTTATGCAGAAGGAGATACGTATAAGTCAGAGTTGAAAGGCGTTACCGTTGAAAATGGAAAAGGTTCTTTTGACATTACATTCGAAAGTGATGCCAGTAATAAATGGCTGGATGAACATATGCGCTTTGAAGTAGAAGATGCGACCCCTTCCGCGTATCGTAAGGCATTTGAGTGGCTTGGCAAGGATACGGAAACCCTTGCTTTCCAGGTGGAAAATTCGACGAAAGAACTTCGAAACCGCTATAACTATGGAAGAGATCCGATTGTAGGACCTTGTGCAGATCAGCCGTTGGGAGATCTGAAAAATGACCGGCTCAGTGCAAGAAAGATCACGGTAACGGTAGGAGAAGGAGTGCGTGTATGTAAAGTGAAGGCATACCGCGATGACAAATTATATGATGTGATTTACATTGCGACGAAGCCTTATGATGCACAGGAAAATTATCTTGATGAAGAATATTATGCGCAGGCACGTCATAAGGTGGAAGCAAAGATTTGGACAGAGGACATGACCGTGCTTCAAAAATTGAACGCACTTGCAGAATATATCAGCACGACAACACATTATCCGGGAAGCGGTTCTACCAAAAAAGAGACCAATCCGACATTTTGGAATGCTTTTTCGGTGGATGGGATCCAACTGTATTATTATATGTTTACAATGCCGACATTAAACCGTATTATGGATCTGCAGGGAGGTCTTACGACGTGTGTCGGAGTAGATATTGTCGAGCGGGCAGCGACAGAGGATCTGGGACTGCCGTATTTGTATGATGCGGATACCAAGACCGTGGCAGAAGGAGAAGGCGTTTGGCTGGTCAGGGGTTCATACAGCAGTAACCCGAGTGCGGCAGCGCATGAATCTGTGATTTATAAAGACGCCAATGAAAGAAGAACTTTCATTGATGCACAGGGAATGATAACCGATACAACGTGTGAAGCACATGGATGTCTTGACAAAGTGATAAGAGATTAACATAAAAAAAGACACATTTATCTTAAATATAGACCTATTCATAAGGATCAATATCGTGTACAATAAGAAGCAAAGGAGGAAGTGCAAAATGCTTCGAATGGAAATTGCATTGATATTGATCCTTGCTTTTGTGGCGGTGATGTATTTTTCGGCAGAACGAAAGAAATCGCAATTACACAAAGTGTTTTCCATATTATTGGTAGTGGTGCTGGTTCATCTTGTACTTGATGCGGCGACTCTTTATACAGTCAATCATTTGGCGGAAGTACCGATTCTTTTGAATCAAGTGCTGCATCGGCTCTTTGTAGGAAGTATGGCATTGGTAGTGTATTTGTTTTATCAATATATTGCCATATTGATTGAAGAGGAAACCGGAAAGAGACGGAAAATGGATATGGCGGCAAAAGCCTTTTTGATTCTGGCAGAGATTGGGGCCTGCGTGCTCCCGGTCAGTTATGTCGAGACACCGGCGGGCAATTATTCAGCAGGCGGATATGAGATTGTCAGTTACGCAAGCGTGGCCGTGTATCTTATTTTATGCGGATTGCTTTTAATTAGTAATTGGAAGCAGATTTATCCGAAAAAAAAGGCGGCCATCGGAATTGCACTCTTGGTAGAATTTACCATATGCGCTTTGCAGGGATTTCATCATACATGGTTGATCAGCGGGATGGGAATTTCACTGATGACGCTTTCCTTTTATCTGACATTGGAAAATCCGGATGCTCTGCGCGCGGAACTAAATGAACAGAAAATGTCGATGCTTTATTTAAAAAGCCAGGTCAATCCGCATTTTTTATATAATACATTGGATACGATCCGAATTCAGGCGCAGCTCGACGGGGATAAAAAAGTGGCAGATCTGTTGATGAAGCTGGCAGGTTTTTTTCGTCTTAGTGTAAAAGTGGACAGACAGATGGTGACATTGGATGATGAATTGCAGCTTTTGGAAGCTTATATGGATCTGATGTGTTACCGCTATCCAAAATTGAATTGCCGGTATGATATTGATCCCGATCTTGGGGACGCAGAGGTACCGAATTTCATTTTGCAGCCGATGGTTGAAAATGCATTGCTGCATGGATTGAAAAATAAAGGCTATATTGGGAAAATTACAATTTCTGCACAAAAGACGGAAAAGGGGATGGAAATTTCTGTAAATGACAGCGGAAGCGGTTTTGGAGAGGGGAAAAGGGAAAGCATTGAGCAACTGCTTGTGCATTACGCCAAAGAACCTCAGAAACTGGAAGGAAACAGCATTGGTATTTTGAATGTGCAAAAGCGCATCAAATTGTTGTGTGGAAAGGAATATGGATTAAATTATACCGAAAATGAGGAAGGCGGTATTACCGCTCACATCGAACTGCCGTGGAAAGGGGTGAAAAAATGAGAAGACTTCGGGTGTTGCTCGTAGATGATGAGATTATGATACGGGAAGGATTTAAAAAACTTTTTGACTGGGAGGCACATGACTGCGAGGTCATTGGAGAAGCAGGAGATGGGATGGAGGCGATGACTCAGATTGATCTGAACAAACCGGATATTGTGATCATGGATATCAATATTCCGATTTTGAATGGATTGAAGATTATTCAGATGAGCCGGTTGAAATATCCAGATATGGCATTTGTCATTGTGTCTGGGTATGACGACTTCGAATATTGCAGGGAAGCGTTACGGCTCAGAATCACAGATTATATATTGAAACCGGTTAATTATGAGGAATTTGGTTCGTGTATCGATCATTTGAAAATTTCTTTATATGAGAAATCGGCGGCAAAGGACTCGGGAAAAGAAGAGGAACGCGTGATCGCCGGAGTCATCCGGTATATGCAGGAACATTTAGAAGAAGAAATAACATTAAATGTACTGGCAGAGAAATTTCATCTCAGCAGTGCTTATATCAGCCAATTGTTTAAGAGTGAAATAGGAGTTAATTTCTTGTCTTATCTCACAAATATCCGGATGGAGCAGGCAAAGAAATTACTTGTTACGACAGCTGCTTCTGTGGCGGAAATTTCGGAACGGTCCGGGTATGGGGATTATCGTGTTTTTACAAAAGCTTTTAAGAAAAAAGAAGGCATGACACCGTCGCAATACCGGCGGGAGTTTTTAAATGAATAAGAGGAGAGTGAAAAAATGTTAAAAATAGAGCATTTAACAAAAAAGTACGGAGAAAAAACAGCAGTGGAAGATTTGTCCCTGCATATTCAGAAAGGGGAGATTTATGGATTTATCGGGCATAACGGAGCGGGAAAAACGACGACACTGAAGTCAATTGTCGGAATTTTACAGTTTGAGGAAGGAGAAATCCAAATCGATGGGGATTCTATTCGCGAAAAACCGCTTGTATGTAAAAAGAAGATTGCGTATATTCCGGATAATCCAGACCTATATGAATTTATGACAGGAATTAAATATCTTCATTTTATTGCGGATATTTTTGGTGTGGATGAGCAGACGAGACAGGAGCGTATCCATAAGTATGCCGATCTGTTTGAAATCACCTCGGATCTGGCGCAGCCGATCGCCGCGTATTCTCATGGAATGAAACAGAAATTGGCAATCATTGCGGCATGGATTCATAAGCCGGAATTGATCATTATGGATGAACCTTTTGTCGGTTTGGATCCGAAAGCGTCCCATATACTGAAAGAAATGATGAGGGAAGTCTGTGATGAGGGAGGTGCTATCTTTTTCTCAACACATGTATTGGAAGTGGCAGAGAAACTCTGTGATAAAGTGGCAATCATTAAAAACGGAAAATTGATTCGCTCCGGTACGATGGAAGAAGTAAAAGGAGACGATAGTCTGGAAGAAGTTTTCCTGGAATTGGAGGGAGAATAATGTTTGGAATCTTAGTGAAAAAACAGATGGCAGAGATTTTCCGCAGTTATTTTTATGATGCGAAAAAGAATAAAAAACGTTCCAAGATTTCGACGATTCTTTTTCTGTTGATGTACGTGATTCTTATGGTTGGTGTTGTAGGAGGCTTATTTACCTTTTTAGCGGTACAATTGTGTAAACCGTTTTCACTGGTAAATATGAGCTGGTTGTATTTCCTGATTATGGGTATGATTGCGATTGCGTTAGGAGCATTTGGAAGTGTATTTAATACTTTTTCCGGATTGTATCTTTCAAAGGACAATGATCTCCTTTTGTCCATGCCGATCCCGGTACACAGCATACTGGCGGCAAGACTTATGGGTGTTTATCTTATGGGATTGATGTATTCGGCAGTTGTTATCGTGCCGGCAGCAATTGTATATTGGGTAGTGACGGACGTTACACCAGCTGCGATTGCGGGCTCGATTCTTTTGATCCTGCACATTTCTGTTATTGTACTTATTTTATCATGTGTACTGGGGTGGTGCGTGGCGAAAATAAGCCTGAAATTAAAAAACAAAAGCTTCATTACAGTGCTGCTTTCTTTGGTGTTTTTCGGACTTTATTATTTGGTCTATTTCAAAGCGCAGGAATTGATTCAGGATCTGCTGAAAAATGCATTGATTTATGGAGATAAAGTAAAAGACCGGGCCTATCCTCTTTATCTTTTTGGAAGAGTTGGGGAAGGGGATGCGGGTGCAATGCTCGTTTTTACGATTGGTATTGCGGTGGTGGCTGTTTTTACATTCCGCCTGCTTGCGGGTAGTTTTATCCGCATTGCAACCGCTTCCGGCAAGGCTGGAAAGGCTGTTTATCGTGAAAAACGCGAGAAAAGAAAAAATGAATTTGGTGCGCTTCTTGCGAAAGAGTTCAAACGGTTTACATCAAGCCCGAATTATATGCTGAATTGTGGACTTGGGACGATCTTTCTTCCAATTCTTGGAATCGCGGCGTTGATAAAAGGGCAGACGGTATTGCAGACGATTTCCCAGTTTTTTGCAGGAGAAGAAATAGAAGGATATATTGTGGTGATCGTTATAACAGCAGTATGTCTTGTGGCGGCAATGAATGATATGGTGGTACCTTCTGTTTCACTGGAAGGAAAGAATTTGTGGATTTTGCAGTCATTGCCGGTAAAACCGTGGAACATTCTCCGCGCCAAACTAGGGGTTCAGTTTGTGTTGACAGGGATTCCGGCTCTTTTCTGTGAAATTTGTCTAGCGGTCTGTCTTCGCATGGATATTGTTAAGACGCTGTTTATCCTTGTGCTTCCACTTGTATTTACCGGGATGATGACTGTGTTTGGACTTTTTCTTGGAATCAATATGCCAAATCTCACATGGACGAATGAACTGGCACCAATCAAACAGAGTCTTGGAGTGGTGATTTCCATGTTTGGAGGATGGGCACTGGGAGCAGGAATGGCAGCTCTCTATTTCGCAGCGGGAAAGAAAATAGGGGCACCGGGATACTTGCTTTTGATAACAATAGTTTTTGCGGTGATTACCGGTATATTTTATATCTGGCTCAAACGAAAAGGGTCGGAAAAGTTTACTGTATTATAAGATGGATTTTATTGACATTATAAAAGCGTTCAAGGTATAATAATTTTCGAGAGAAAAGGATAAAAACTAAAGGAGCTTTTTAATGCGTAAAAAAATACATTTTCGAACATTTATAACAGCGTTGTCTATTGGTGTGCTGCTCCTTGCAGTAGCATTGATGATCATAATGAATTTTGAAGATACAAACGATCGTGTAGAGCGGTTGACTGAAGAATATATAAAAAATGGGACGGTTCAAAACACAGAAACGTTAGAGGGAATATTTTCCAGCGGCAAAATGAGTCTTGACTCCATTGGCAAATTATATGGAGAAATTGAGAAAAAAGAGGAAAATATTACCAGCAAAGATATTAAGCGTCTGACGGAAGAAGTGTGGTTTGACCGTCTTGTTTTTGTGGATAAAACGGGATGGGGATTTGATGGAAATGGGCATTATTATAATTTTACAGACAGTCCGAATTTTGCAGAGGCAATGAAAGGAAATATTGGCATAGGAACGGCTTTTGTATATAATGAAAGTGCGACAAACCAGCTTTGCTTTTATGCGCCTGTCAAGGATAATGGAACAGTATTTGGGGCGCTGTTAGGGTATTTTAATGATGGAACATTGGAGGATATGCTGACAACAAAGTATTTTGGATACGATTCGCAAGTTTTTTTGTGCGATCAAAACGGTCAGATTATTGCAAGTACGGTAGATACCGGAAAAGCCGCTTCGATGGAAGAATATTTTAATGACAGCAGATCGATAGAGGGAACTACGAAAAAAGAATTGATTCGTCATATGAATGATGTGGAGGCGTATGGTTTTGTATTTCACACAGACCATGGGGATACGCAGGCTTATATGATGGGAATGAAAAATTGTGATCTGACGGTTTTGCAGATGTTCCCGGTAAAAGCAATCGAAGAAATCCGTGGAGATGCGAATACAGATAATATGAAGATGGCAGGCACATTGTTTGCGTTGTTTTTGATTTATGTTGTGGCAATCATTATTTTGGCGCGTCACAGGTGGTGGAAAACGGAGCAGCAAAGAAAATCGGTTACCGGAATGGTCGGTGCGATCACGAGAATGTTTGACCGTTTTATGCTGGTAGATCTTGATAAAGATTGGTACGAATATATCACAGAGGGAGAAAATGTAAACTTGCCTGGTGTAGAAAAGCAGGGAAATTATCATGATATTGTAGAAAAGGTATTTTGTGAGTGTTATGATTCCGGGGAGAAAAAATTATCTATGGATCACTATTTTTCCATTGACCATTTGAAGGAAGCATTGAAAAACAAAGACAATTTAATGTATGAATATTCGGAAGAATTTGAGGGGACGGATTATCGTTGGACAAACCTCGCTGTTCTCTGTATGGAGAGGAAAGATGGGGAGGCTTCAAAAGTTCTTCTGGCATCCCAGGATAAAACAAAGATTAAAATGGATGAGATGCGCAGTAAGGATGCCTTGCGGGAGGCGTATCAAGTAGCAGAAAATGCCAGCCGGGCAAAGAGTGATTTCCTGTCTAAAATGTCGCATGATATCCGCACACCAATGAATGCGATTATTGGAATGACCGCACTTGCCGGAAGTCATATTGAGGAACGGGAACGTGTGGAGGACTGCCTGAAAAAGATTACCGTTTCGAGCCGTCATTTGTTGGCTCTGATTAATGAAGTTTTGGATATGTCACGGATTGAGGCCGGTCATCTGACGCTGGCAGAGGAGGAATTTAATCTTTCCGATCTGCTAGAGACAACACTGGAAATGATCCATCCTTCCGTGGAAGAAAAAAATCAGGAATTGTCCATTCTGATCGAAGATATCAAACATGAAAATGTGATCGGAGACAGCTTGTATGTTCAGAAGATCATAACCAATATTATGAGTAATGCAGTCAAGTATACTCCAGAGGGTGGCGCGATCCGAGTAAATATTTGCGAAAAAAAGACGAGAATGACGCGGACAGGATGCTTCCAATTTGTAATTGAAGATACAGGAATTGGAATGAGTGAAGAATTTTTGCAGCGTATCTTTGAGCCATTTGAGCGCGCGGAAGACAGCCGTATTGATAAGGTTCAGGGAACCGGACTTGGTATGTCGATCGTTAAAAATGTCGTGCAGATGATGGGCGGAGAAATCACGGTAGAGAGTGAATTAAACCGTGGTTCCCGTTTTACGGTTACGGTTTTACTGAAACTGCAGGAAACCGAGGATGTGAAACAGGAGTGTCTTGCGGATTTGCATGTTCTTGTCGTCGATGATGAAGAGGTGGCATGTGTCAGCGTGTGCAATATGTTAGAAAGCCTTGGCATGAAGAGCAGATGGGTGCTTTCCGGCAGAGAGGCTGTGCAGAGTGTGATTCAGCAAAAGGAAGAGGGCGACGAGTTTCAAGCGGTGATCATTGATTGGAAGATGCCGGATATGAACGGAATCGAGACGGCAAGAGAGATTCGAAAAGCCGTTGGAGAGGAAATACCGGTAATTATCATTTCTGCTTTCGACTGGAGTGAGATTGAGCATGAGGCAAGAGAGGCAGGAGTAGATGCTTTTATCTCCAAGCCGATTTTTAAATCCAAATTGTCAGCGACATTTCAGGCGATATTTGATGAGACCTCTCCAAAAGGAAAAAATTCGATGGAAACATACCGCGAACATCGCTATATCGGGAAAAGAGCACTTCTTGTGGATGATAATGAGATTAATGTACAGATTGCTAAAGAACTTTTGGAAATGACAGGAATTGAAGTACATACGGCAGAAAATGGAAAAAAAGCGCTGGATGATGTTCTTGAAAAACCGGAATATTATTATGATATCCTTTTTCTGGATATTCAGATGCCTGTTATGAACGGGTATGAATGCTGCAAGGCACTTCGAAATCAAGAAAGAGAAGATCTGAAACAGGTTCCGGTTATTGCGGTTACGGCAAATGCATTTACCGAAGATATTTTGAATGCCAAACATGCCGGAATGAATCAGCATCTGGCAAAGCCGATCGACATCGTGCAACTGCAGAGTATTTTGGATAAATGGCTGACGGTATAAATGACGAAGCCCCCGGCTGCGAGTGCAGTCAGGGGCTTTTCTAATGTAGTTTTATTGCAAACAATCATCACGGCAAATTCAATTTGCGGTCTAAAATACGTTCTGAAATAAAGTAGAATATAACAGAAAATACAACGGAAATGATAAGGGATAGTATGGTTAACATTCCCGTATCGGAATAATTCAGCGTGTCCCCCGCTGAAAAAATGCCGGTGCCGATCATAACCGGAATCAGTACAACAAGGCTGACAATCTGCTGCACCGTGTAGATGGCCGCATAAAAAGCAATCGAAGCGATGACACGGTGATCGCGTACAAATTGTCCCAGGCTGATTGATGCATAGATGGCAAGGATGGAATTGATGTATCCCGTAATAAACGAGAGAATCGTCGTGAAATCAAATGTTTCACTCTTTAAAAATTGGCGGATCGCCGTAAAGGTAATTTCCGAATCAAATCCGACAGCGCAGAGAACGAATAAAGCAAACAGTGTTACTGCGATAGTAAGGACTGCCCACAAAAAGGATACCAGAAATTTGGAAAACAGGATCTGGTTTGTGGTTGCCGGAAGTGTGAATGTCAAGTAGCCTTCACGTGTTGCCGTGGAACGGTAAAACCGCAGACATATGAAAATGTACGGGGAAAGTACCGTAAAAATGATGGCGAGAAAACCTACGATCGCACCGAGCGGCAGTGTGATCGACAAAAACAGTTCATTGACATCAAAGTGTTCTATGACGGTTAAAAAGATGCACGCAAGTGCTACGAGAGCAATAAGTGCTATGTAAACCGGCACATAAAAGCGATAGGTCGCTTTGAATTCGTGTTTGATCAATTTTTTTAACATTTGAATACCTCCCTGAAAAGTGCATCGACGGATTTGTTTTCTTTTTCCCGGATATCATCTACGCTGGACTGCAGGCGGACCTGTCCGTTTTGCAGGAAAATGACCTCATCCAGAACATTTTCCACATCCGCGATCAGATGTGTCGAGATAAGAACGGTCGAATTTTCACAATAATTGCTTACGATCGTATTGAGGATATAATCTCTTGTCGCCGGATCAACACCGCCGATCGGTTCATCCAGACAATACAGATTTGCATTGCGGCTCATCGCGAGGATCAGCTGTACTTTTTCCAAGGTTCCCTTTGACATATGTGACAATTTCATATGGGAATCAATATCTAGTTTGGCAAGCATAAAGGTCGCTTTTTCCCGTTCGAAATCATCATAGAAATCTCCGAAATATTCCAGAAGTTGTGTTACCCTCATCCATTTTGGAAAATAGTTGCTGTCCGGCAGAAAAGAAACATGCTGTTTCGTGATGATCCCCGGAGTTTCTCCACCGATCGTAATCGTTCCCTGATCGGGTTTGAGAAGCCCGTTGAGCAGTTTCAGGAACGTTGTCTTTCCGCTGCCGTTTGGCCCTAAAAGACCTACAATTTTACCGCACTCCAGTGTGATGTCCACGTTGTCGAGTGCCAGTGAACGACCAAATCGTTTGGTCAATCCCTTTGTTTCTAAAATAATCATAAATAATCCTCCATTTAATAAGAAAGTTTAGTCTTTATCCCATGCCTTTTGGATAAAATCCAATTGTTTTTCCGGTTTAAAACCAAGAGATGTCAGTTCGCTCCGCAGTTTTTTCAGATGCGCAAGGGCAAGTTCGGAACGCATCGCTTCCAACATCGAATGGTCACTGGTAATACGCCGCCCGGCAGTACGCTCTGTGATCAGGAGACCTTCGCGCTCCAGTTCGGAAAGTGCCCGCTGCATTGTGTTAGGATTGACATTGGCAGAAGTTGCCAATTCTCGGACAGACGGAAAAGGTTCCCCGGGTGCATATTCTCCGGATAGGATCAGCCGTTTTAGCTGTTCCGTCAACTGGATATACAAAGGACGGTCATTGGTAAGTTCCCATTGCATAGTGCTTCTCCTTTCTGTATTATTGTATTAAGTGATTAACACAATGATACAATGAAAGAGATTTGATGTCAAGGAAAAATGAAAAAAAAATGAAATGTTCGTAAAATTCGACGAGATTCTCCTTTTATCACTTTACTTTTTTTGGTGATGGTGCTAAAATGATTCTTAGTGATAAATAATTTCAATTAACAAGGAGGATTCTATAAAAATGGCTAGAGCAAAACAATCCATGGATGGAAATACAGCTGCCGCTCATGTGGCATATGCCTACACAGAAGTAGCTGGTATCTATCCTATTACACCTTCTAGTCCGATGGCAGATACCGTTGACCAGTGGTCTGCAGCGGGACAGAAGAACATTTTTGGAAACACAGTAAAAGTAGTTGAGATGCAATCAGAGGCTGGTGCAGCAGGTACCGTACATGGTTCTCTTGCAGCAGGTGCACTTACAACAACATTTACTGCTTCCCAGGGACTTCTTTTGATGATTCCTAACATGTACAAGATTGCAGCAGAGCAGCTTCCTTGCGTATTTGACGTATCTGCTCGTACCGTATCAACACAGTCTTTGAACATCTTTGGAGATCACAGTGACGTTTACGCATGTCGTCAGACAGGTTTTGCTATGCTTGCTGAGACAAATCCACAGGAAGTTATGGACTTGAGCCCGGTTGCTCATTTGGCAGCTTTGGAAGGAAAAGTTCCATTTATTAACTTCTTCGATGGATTCCGTACATCTCACGAGATTCAGAAAATTGAGAAATGGGATTATGAAGATCTGAAAGAAATGTGCAACATGGACGCTGTTGAAGAATTCCGTCAGCATGCATTGAACCCAGAGCATCCTGCTATGCGTGGTTCTCATGAAAACGGTGACGTATTCTTCCAGCATCGTGAAGCTTGTAACCCAGTATATGATGCTTTGCCGGCAGTTGTTGAAAAATACATGGGCAAAGTCAATGAAAAATTAGGAACAGACTATGATCTGTTTAACTATTATGGAGCTGAGGATGCTGACCGTGTCATCATCGCTATGGGTTCCATCTGTGACGTTGCAGAAGAAGTAATCGACTACTTGACAGCAAAAGGCGAAAAAGTAGGTTTGATCAAAGTTCGTTTGTATCGTCCTTGGTCTTCCGAGCACATCTTGAAAGTAATTCCTAAGACGGCTAAGAAGATCGCTGTACTTGACCGTACAAAAGAGCCTGGTACACTTGGTGAACCACTTTACCTTGATGTGGCTACTACACTTCGTGAAGCCGGCTTGAATGATATCATTTTGACAGGTGGACGTTATGGACTTGGTTCCAAGGATACACCACCTTCATCTGTATTTGCTATTTACAAAGAGTTGGAGAAAGATGCTCCAAAACCTCGTTTTACAATCGGTATCGTAGACGATGTTACAAACCTCAGTCTTCCGGAAGTAAAACCAGCTCCTATCACATCTGCAGAAGGTACTGTAGAATGTAAGTTCTGGGGCCTTGGTGGAGACGGTACAGTAGGTGCTAACAAGAACTCTACAAAGATCATCGGTGACCACACAGACAAATACATCCAGGCATACTTCCAGTATGACTCCAAGAAGACAGGTGGTATTACAATTTCCCATCTTCGTTTTGGTGACAAACCGATCAAGAGCCCTTACTACATCAATCAGGCAGACTTCGTGGCTTGCCACAACCCATCTTATGTAGTAAAAGGATACAAGATGGTTCAGGATGTAAAACCGGGCGGAATCTTCATGATCAACTGCCAGTGGACAGATGAAGAGCTTGACAAACATATGCCGGCTGCTTCCAAGAAATACATCGCTGACAATAATATCCAGTTGTATACAATCAATGCGATCGACAAAGCAATTGAAATTGGTATGGGTAAACGTACTAACACAATTCTTCAGTCCGCATTCTTCAAACTTGCAAATATCATGCCAATCGACGAAGCTGTTGAGTACATGAAAGCTGCTGCTAAGAAATCCTACTCTAAGAAGGGTGATGCAGTCGTAGAAATGAACTACAAAGCAATCGATGCTGGTGTAGATGCAGTTCATAAAGTAGAAGTTCCGGCTTCTTGGGCAAATCCGGAAGCAGATGCTCCTGCAAAAGAACTTACAGGACGTCCAGAGGTTGTTAAGATGGTGAAAGACCTTCTCGAGCCAATCTCTCTTATGGATGGTGACAGCCTTCCGGTATCTGCATTCAAAGATATTGCAGACGGACAGTTCGAACTCGGTGCTTCCGCATACGAGAAACGTGGTACAGCCGTAATGGTACCAGAGTGGGATCCGGCAAGCTGTGTACAGTGTAACAGTTGTGCATTTGTTTGTTCCCATGCAACAATTCGTCCATTCATCCTTGATGAGAACGAAGTAAAAGTTGCTCCTTCACAGATTAAACTTGCAGATGCAAAACATGCAGTAGCAGATGGAATGAAGTTCACAATGACGGTTTCTCCATTAGACTGTATGGGATGTGGTGAGTGTATTACCGTTTGTCCTGCCGCTGCTAAGGGCGCGATCAAGATGGTTCCTCAGGAATCTCAGGCAGACCAGCAGCCGGTATTTGATTACCTCGTTGCTAACGTTGGTAAGAAAGATATCAAACCGGTATTTACGGATGCTACACCAATTGGTTCCCAGTACAATCAGCCACTTCTCGAGTTCTCCGGAAGTTGTGCAGGATGTGCAGAGACATCTTATGCTCGTTTGATCACACAGTTGTTTGGTGAGCAGATGTACATCTCCAATGCAACAGGATGTTCCTCTATCTGGGGTGGTCCGGCTGCTACATCACCATATACTGTAAACAAAGATTCCAAACAGGGTCCGGCTTGGGCAAACTCCTTGTTCGAGGACAATGCTGAGCATGGTCTTGGTATGTACATTGGTCAGAAAGTTCTTCGTGAGCAGACCATGGACAAAGTAAAAGAATTGGCTGCTTCCGATAAGGCATCTGCTGAATTGAAAGCTGCTGTAGATAAATACTTTGAGACAAAAGATAATACAAAAGCAAATACTGCTGCTACAAAAGCAATGGTTGCTGAGATCGAAAAAGCTGCTGCCGCTGGCTGCGAGCTTTCCAAGGAAATCCTTGATAAGAAACAGTACCTTGCTAAGAAGTCCGTATGGATCTTCGGTGGTGACGGTTGGGCTTACGACATCGGATTTGGTGGTTTGGACCACGTGCTTGCATCCGGTGAGAACGTAAACGTAATGGTATTCGATACAGAGATGTACTCCAATACAGGTGGTCAGGCATCTAAGGCTTCTAACATCGGTGAAGTTTGTCAGTTTGCTGCTGCCGGAAAAGAAATCGGTAAGAAGAGTCTTGCTGAAATCGCTATGAGCTATGGTTACGTATACGTAGCACAGATCGCTCTTGGTGCAAATCCTGCACAGGCTGTAAAAGCTATCGCAGAAGCAGAAGCTTACAACGGACCATCTCTGATCATTGGTTACGCTCCTTGCGAACTCCACGGTATCGCTAAGGGTGGTATGAACCATTGCCAGGATGAGATGAAGAAAGCTGTTAAGGCTGGATACTGGAACTTGTTCAGCTTCAATCCAGACTTGAAGGCAGAAGGAAAGAACCCATTCACTTTGACATCCAAAGAAGGAGACGGTTCTTACCAAGACTTCTTGAACAACGAAGCACGTTATACACGTCTGATCAAGCCTTTCCCAGAAAGAGCAGAAAGACTGTTCAAAGAATCCGAGGAAGCTGCAAAGGCTCGTTACGATCACTTGCAGAAGCTGGTTGAACTGTATAAATAATAGTTGAACGACTTATAGAATAGGAAAACCGCCCCATGGCAAATGCCGTGGGGCGGTTTTGACGTTTTGGCTCTTTGTCAAGAGTGGGGGGATTTTTGGCATTTTGGACGTGAAATGGTGGCTGGCGGGAGTGATGGTGCGAGGGGTCATGCCGGAGAGAGGAAAATGTCATATGGCATGACAGGATTGTTGGAAGGGGTCATGCCGGAGAGAGGAAAAAGATGTATGGCATGACTGGGTTGTTGGAAGAAGTCATGCCAGAGGGAGGAAAATGGCATATGACATGGCAGGCTTGTTGGAAGAGGTCATGCTGGAGAGAGGAAAGAGGTGTATGGCATGACAAGGTGCTGGAAAAAGGTCATGCCGGAGGGAGGGAAATGTCGTATGGCATGACTGGTACGGGTACTGGCACCCGGGAAAAGGAAAAAGCAAGTACTTACAGAGGTGCGCGGCCGCCCATCAAGCCAGAGCCACACCCCGGAAAAGGAAAAGGCAGGTGATTTCAGAGGTGCACGGCCGCCCATCAAGCCAACGTCGCACCCAGGAAAAGGAAAAAGCAAGTAGTTACAGAGGTGCGCGACCGCTGTCCAAGCCAGCGCCTCATTTATCAGAATCTCCCCTGCGTCTAAAATGCGGTGGCAGCTGCCGCCGCAAAATCATAGCGATACCATTAAAAGGAAAAACAACCGAAATTCCGCCACTTTCCGCCCCTCCAAAAAGAAAAATAAAAAAATATTACTTTTCCTATTGACAAAGTAGGAAAAAGGGGTTATAGTAATGTCATTAACAAAAACAACAAACAAATAATAAAAATAAATGAAGAAGAAAGAGAGGACATTATTATGGCAGAGACAAACAAGAGAGAGTACAAATTTGAGACACTTCAGCTTCACGTAGGACAGGAATCGCCGGATCCGGTAACGGATGCAAGAGCAGTTCCGATTTACCAGACATCATCTTACGTATTTCGCAACTGCGAACATGCAGCGGCACGATTTGGTCTGAGTGATGCAGGAAATATATATGGACGTTTGACAAACCCGACAGAGGATGTATTTGAACAGCGTATCGCAGCACTGGAAGGCGGTGTGGCAGCATTGGCAGTCGCTTCCGGAGCAGCAGCCATTTCTTATACGATTCAGAATCTGGCACACAACGGAGATCACATCGTAGCAGCAAAGAACATTTATGGAGGAACTTACAACCTTCTGGCTCATACCCTTCCAGAATACGGAATTACAGCAACATTCGTTGATCCGGAAAACTTCGATGAGATCCGCGGTGCGATTCAGGAAAATACAAAAGCAGTATTTATCGAGACATTGGGAAATCCAAACTCCGATGTTGTAGACATTGAAGCAATTGCAAAGATTGCTCATGAAAATAAAATTCCATTGGTAATTGATAACACATTTGCTACCCCTTATCTGGTTCGTCCAATTGAGTATGGCGCAGATATCGTAGTACATTCGGCAACCAAATTTATCGGAGGCCACGGTACAACAATCGGTGGTGTGATCGTAGACAGCGGAAAATTTGACTGGGAAGCAAGCGGCAAATTTGAATCTTTGACAGCTCCAAACCCAAGTTATCATGGAATCAGCTTCACAAAAGCAGTAGGACCGGCAGCATTTGTTACCAAAATCCGTGCGATCCTGCTTCGTGATACCGGAGCTACGATTTCTCCATTCCACGCATTTATCTTCCTTCAGGGATTGGAAACCTTGTCACTTCGTGTAGAGCGACATGTTGAAAATGCGTTGAAAGTAGTAAATTACCTGGAAAATCATCCATTGGTAGAAAAAGTAAATCATCCATCTGTTTCCAATGATCCGAAACAGCAGGAATTGTATAAAAAATACTTCCCAAATGGTGGAGGATCCATCTTCACATTTGAAATCAAAGGAAGTGCGGAAGAAGCCAAGAAATTCATCGACCACTTGCAGTTATTCTCCTTGTTGGCAAACGTGGCAGATGTAAAATCACTGGTAATTCATCCGGCATCTACGACACATTCTCAGTTGAACGAAGAGGAACTGGCAGACCAGGGAATCAAGCCAAATACCATTCGTCTTTCTATCGGAACTGAGAACGTAGACGATATTATCTATGACCTTGAAGAAGCATTCAAGGCATTGGCATAAGAGATGAAAATCTCGACAAAAGGGAGATATGCTCTCCGGTTCATGCTTGACCTGGCAATGTATGACACAGGAACGCCGGTGAGAATCAAAGATATCTCCGCAAGACAGGAAATTTCGGTGAAATATTTGGAACAAATCGTATCTATCCTTAATAAGGCGGGCTTTGTGCGGGCCATTCGTGGTCCGCAGGGGGGCTATCAGCTGGTAAAGCCACCGGAAGAATATACGGCAGGGATGATTCTTCGCCTGACGGAAGGAAATCTTGCACCGGTCAGTTGTTTAGAGTATGAGGAAAATACCTGTGATAGACAGGATACCTGTGCTACATTGGAACTTTGGAAGCGGCTGAAAACCGCGATTGATGATGTCGTTGACAGTGTGACACTGGCACAGCTTGTGGAGTGGCAACAGGAAAAAAATGACAATTATATTATTTGAGAAAGGAAGTAGGCCATTATGGGTAAAATTTATAAAAACGCAACAGAATTAATTGGAAAGACGCCATTGGTAGAATTCTCCAATATTGAAAAGAAACTGGGATTGGAAGCAAGAATTTTGGCAAAACTGGAATATTTCAATCCGGCAGGAAGTGTAAAAGATCGTATTGCACTGGAAATGATTGAAGACGCAGAAAAGAGCGGACGCCTGAAAGAAGGCTCTACGATCATTGAGCCGACATCCGGAAATACCGGAATCGGACTGGCAGCCATTGCGACAGCGAAAGGATACCGCACCGTGATTGTTATGCCGGAAACCATGAGTGTAGAGCGAAGAAATATCATCAAAGCGTATGGTGCAGAGATCGTGCTGACAGACGGAAGCAAGGGAATGAGCGGAGCAATCGCAAAAGCCAAAGAATTGCAGGCAGAGACCCCGGACAGTATCATTGCAGGCCAGTTTGAAAACCCAGCCAATCCGGCAGCACATAAAAAGACAACCGGTCCGGAAATCTGGGAAGATACCGACGGAGAGGTTGATATCTTTATCGCTGGTGTAGGAACCGGCGGAACCATCACCGGAGTAGGTGAGTACCTAAAAGACAAGAAAGCATCGGTACAAGCAATTGCTGTAGAGCCGGCATCTTCACCGGTTCTGTCCGAAGGGAAATCCGGAGCACATAAGATTCAGGGAATCGGTGCCGGATTCGTGCCGGATGTATTGAATACAAAAATCTATGATGAAATCGTAAAAGTAGAAAATGAAGCAGCATTTGAGACAGGCAAACTGATTGCAAAAGAAGAAGGAATCCTCGTGGGAATCTCTTCCGGAGCTGCATTGTGGGCTGGAATCGAAGAAGCAAAGAAACCGGAAAATAAAGGAAAGACAATTGTTGCTCTCCTTCCGGACAGCGGCGACAGATATTATTCTACTCCTCTCTTTACAGAATAATTACAATTAAAAACTTTCATTGACTGTTATGTATAACTAGTTTATAATTAGATTATAGACTCGTTATACATAACATTTTTTTTGGAGGAAAACAGCATGTTAGAACAATTGAAAAAAGAAGTTTATGAAGCAAATATGGAGTTACAGGAAAAAGGACTTGTCATTTATACATGGGGAAATGTAAGTGGTATTGACCGTGAAAATAATCTGGTTGTCATTAAGCCAAGCGGTGTAGAATACGATGAACTTTCACCGGAGGATATGGTTGTTGTTGATTTTGACCAGAATGTGGTGGAAGGAAGATATCGTCCATCTTCGGATACGGCGACACATATCGAACTTTACAAAGCCTTTGATAATCTTGGCGGCGTGGTACATACACATTCTACATGGGCAGTTACGTTTGCTCAGGCAGGTATGGCGATTCCGGCACTGGGAACGACACATGCGGATTATTTTTATGGAGAGATTCCATGTACCAGAGATCTGACTGCGGCAGAGATTAACATGGATTATGAGAAAAATACCGGTGTGGTCATCGTGGAGACGATTGGTGACAGAGATGCGATGGAAGTACCGGGAATCGTAGTGAAAAATCATGGACCATTTGCATGGGGAACCTCGCCGGCAAATGCTGTTTACAATGCTGTCGTACTGGATAAAGTGGCAGAGATGGCACATCATACGATGACGCTTAATCCACACGTAAAACCGGCACCACAGTACCTGCTTGATAAACATTATTTTAGAAAGCATGGGGAAAATGCGTATTACGGTCAGACGACAGAGTAAGGAGAAGGAAAATGAAACAGGAAACAAAATGTATTCAGGCAGGATATGTGCCTGGAAATGGGGAATCACGAATGATTCCGATCATTCAGAGTACAACGTTTAAATACGATTCCAGTGAAGCGATGGGGCGTTTGTTTGATCTGGAAGAGAGCGGATATTTTTATACCCGTCTGCAGAATCCGACCAATGATCAGGTGGCAGCCAAGATCTGTGCACTGGAAGGTGGTACGGCAGCGATGCTGACTTCTTCCGGTCAGGCGGCTTCCTTTTATTCGGTATTTAATATCTGTAGCGCAGGAGATCATGTCGTATCTTCCTCTACGATATATGGTGGAACATACAACTTGTTTGCCGTGACGATGAAACGCATGGGAATTGACTTTACGTTTGTAGATCCGGACTGCTCGGATGAAGAACTGGAAGCAGCTTTTCAGCCAAATACGAAAGCCGTATTTGGAGAGACGATTGCCAACCCGGCATTGATCGTGTTTGACATCGAGCGGTTTGCAAACGCAGCGCATGCACATGGTGTTCCGTTGATCGTAGACAATACCTTTGCGACACCGATCAACTGCCGCCCATTTGAATGGGGAGCGGATATTGTAACGCATTCCACTACCAAGTATATGGATGGACATGATGCGACCGTCGGAGGATGTATTGTAGATTCCGGTAAATTTGACTGGTTTGCTCACGCAGATAAATTTCCGGGATTGACAACTCCGGATGAATCTTACCATGGGATTACTTATGCCGAAAAATTTGGTCTGGAGGGCGCATTTATCACAAAAGCGACCGCACAGCTTATGAGAGATCTCGGATCTATTCCGGCACCGATGAACTCGTTCCTTTTGAATCTTGGTTTGGAGTCCCTGCATGTACGTATGCCGAGACATTGTGAAAATGCACAGAAAGTGGCCGAGTTTTTGGAAACCCACGAGAATGTAACGTGGGTAAATTATCCGGGATTGCCGGGAAATAAATATTATGAAAGAGCGAAAAAATACATGCCAAATGGTACATGCGGAGTGGTTTCCTTTGGTGTGAAAGGTGGTCGTGCAGCAGCCGAGAAATTTATGGCAAAATTGAAAATTGCGATGATCGCAACACATGTGGCAGATGCACATACATGTGTGCTGCATCCGGCATCTTCCACGCACCGCCAGATGAGTGATGAAGAGCTTCTGGCAGCAGGAGTTGCGCCGGATCTGGTTCGTTTGTCCGTTGGAATTGAAAATGTAGAAGATATTATCGCAGATTTGAAACAGGCACTGGAAGACTAAAGTGACGTTTCAGAATGGAGGTATGTATGAAAAAAGTATTGTTTGTAGCTTCCGAATGTGTACCATTTATCAAAACAGGAGGCTTGGCTGATGTAGTGGGATCCCTTCCAAAGTATTTTGATAAAAATGAATTTGATGTACGTGTCATGATACCAAAGTATGTTTCAATTCCGGAAGAATACAAAAATCAGATGGAATTTGTCACACATTTTTATTTGGAGCTTGCTTGGAGAAAACAGTATGTCGGTATTTTCCAGATGCAATACCAAGGGGTTACGTTTTATTTTCTTGATAATGAATTTTATTTTAGTGGAGACCGTCCTTATGGAGAGATTTATCAGGACATTGAAAAATTTGCTTTCTTTAGCAAAGCGGCATTGTCGGCTCTTCCGGTTATCGGTTTCCGACCGGATATCATTCACTGTCATGACTGGCAGACCGGCTTGATTCCGGTATATTTGAAAGATTCGTTCCAGCAGGGAGAGTTTTTCCGCGGAATCAAATCAATCATGACGATACATAATCTGAAATTCCAGGGAGTCTGGGATAAGAAAACGGTAATGGATACGACCGGACTCGATGCGTATTATTTTACACCGGATAAATTGGAAGCCTATGGAGATGCCAATTATCTCAAAGGCGGACTGGTGTATGCGGATCAGATTACGACAGTAAGTGATACGTATGCAGAAGAGATCAAGACACCATTTTACGGCGAAAAACTGGATGGTTTGATGAATGCCCGCTCTGCGTGTTTGACAGGAATTGTCAATGGGCTCGATTATGATGAGTACAACCCGGCGACGGATCCAATGATCGCGGCACATTATGATGCGAGAACCTTCCGCAAGGAAAAGATTAAAAATAAACGCGCGCTGCAAAAAGAACTGGGCCTTGCACAGGATGACAAGAAATTTATGATCGGTATCGTTTCCCGTTTGACAGACCAGAAGGGATTTGACCTGATCGATTATGTGATCGAGGAAATTTGTGCTGAGGATACGCAGCTTGTGGTGCTGGGAACCGGAGAAGAAAAATACGAGCATTTGTTCCGTCATTTTGCTTGGAAATACCCGGAACGCGTTTCGGCAAACATTTTCTATTCCAATGAGCGTTCGCATAAGATTTATGCTTCCTGCGATGCCTTTTTGATGCCGTCTCTGTTTGAACCGTGTGGTTTGAGCCAGCTGATGAGTCTTCGTTATGGTACCGTTCCGATCGTACGTGAGACCGGCGGTCTGAAAGATACCGTAGAGCCATACAACGAATATGAGAGCAAGGGAACCGGTTTCTCATTTGCCAATTACAATGCACATGAGATGCTCAATACGATCCGCTATGCGAAACATATTTATTTTGACCGCAAACGTGACTGGAATAAGATCATAGACCGCGGAATGGCGATGGATTTCTCCTGGGCAAATTCCGCAAAGAAATATCAGGATCTGTATAATCGTATGTAGAGGATATATAAAAGAAGATAACGATTCAGGACTTCCATTCTAATATAGAGGGGAAGTCCTGAAATTTATTTTATCATTTTCTGTAAGATTGACAGAAGTTCTTCGACTTTTTCATCGTCTCCCTGACGGATGCCATCCACCACACAACTTTCGATGTGCGTGCTGAGCAGCTCCCTGTTAAACGCAGTCAGCGCCGCAGAAGCGGCAGATGACTGTACCAGAATATCCATACAATACGCATCGTCCTCCAACATCCCGCGCAGCCCGCGTATCTGCCCTTCAATGCGGTTCAGGCGGTGAATCAGTTTCTTCTTTTCGTCATCCGAACGATACTTTTTATGACAACAGCAATTCTTATCCGACATAATAACCCTCCACTTGTAGTTGAAACATTTTATCTATAGTATACCCATAATTTTTTTAGAAGTAAAGAGTTATTATTTTTTGGTGTAATGTTACTTTCCCCTATGGGATCCCTTCCCGCACCGGGATTTTGAACACCGTCAGTTTCCAGAGGACGTATTGTGTCCTCGGAAACTGCTACGTGTGTTCACTAAGCGCAAGCGGTCCCAAGCGGAAAGGGATCCCATAGGGGAAAAACATTTTAGAAAAAAATAATCACTTACCCTCTTGACAACATACCCCCAAGGGGTATAGTATAGAAAGCGAAGAAATGGAAATACTATTTTAAATGTCAGGAGGAATTAACGATGTATAAAACAATTATGGATGTAGAAGGTATGATGTGCGGCAACTGCGAAAAGCACATGAATGAAATGATTCAGGAGAAATTCGATGTCAAAGAAGTGACATCTTCTCATAAGAAAGCAGAGACACAGATCATTTCAGAAGAAAAACTTGACGAAGATAAATTGAAGGCAGAAGTAGCTGAAATCGGTTACAAAGTCATTGAAATTGAAGTGGAACCTTACGAAAAGAAGAAATTTTCCCTGTTCCACAAATAGGAGGAAAAGGCAATGCGACAGTTTAATGTGACAGGCATGAGTTGTGCCGCATGCAGCATCCGTGTAGAAAAGGCGGTTTCCAAGCTGGATGGAGTGACATCCTGCTCGGTCAGCCTTTTGACAAATTCGATGGGGGTCGAAGGAAGTGTATCGGATGAGACGATCATTGCGGCGGTGAAGAATGCCGGATATGGTGCATCGGTAAAGGGCGCGGAAGCAGCAGGAGCGTCCATGCAGATGGAGGCAGAAGAAGCGTTGGAAGATCACGATACGCCCGTGTTAAAAAAGCGATTATTTGCATCTTTGGGATTTTTGATCATTCTCATGTATTTTTCCATGGGACATATGATGTGGGGCTGGCCGCTTCCGCATTTTTACGACAATAACCATGTGGCGATGGGGCTGACCCAGCTTTTGCTGACGGTCATCATTATGGTGATCAACCAGAAGTTTTTCATCTCCGGATTCAAAAGTTTGTGGCACCGGGCACCGAATATGGATACACTGGTGGCACTCGGTTCGTCCGCTGCGTTCTTGTACAGCACCTTTGCGTTATTTGAAATGACCGCTGCGCAGGTGGCAGGAGATGACGCTGCTGTCATGCACTATATGATGGAATTTTATTTTGAGTCAGCGGCAATGATTCTTACATTGATCACCGTAGGAAAGATGTTAGAAGCCCATTCGAAGGGAAAGACGACCGATGCGCTGAAAAGTCTTATGCGTCTGGCTCCGAAAAAAGCGAATGTCATTCGGGATGGAAAAGAAGTTGAGATTCCGATCGAGCAGGTAAAAATGGGCGATGTCTTTGTAGTAAGACCGGGTGAGAGTATTCCGGTAGATGGCGTTGTCCTTGAAGGAAACAGTGCGGTCAATGAAGCGGCACTTACCGGCGAAAGCATTCCGGTAGATAAGGCAGCAGGAGACGAAGTTTCGGCGGCGACAATGAACCAGTCCGGACTGCTCCGCTGTGAAGCAGTTCGTGTCGGCGAAGATACGACACTTCAGCAGATCATTCAGATGGTAAGCGATGCGGCGGCGACGAAAGCGCCGATCGCAAAGATTGCGGACAAAGTATCGGGCGTATTTGTACCGGTAGTTATCTCCATCGCAGTGATTACAACCATTGTATGGATGCTTCTCGGAAAAGAATTTGGCTTTGCGATCGCCAGAGGAATTTCCGTACTCGTTATCAGCTGTCCGTGTGCGCTCGGACTTGCGACACCGGTAGCGATCATGGTTGGAAACGGCCGTGCAGCAAAGAAAGGAATCCTCTTTAAAAATGCGGCAGCGCTGGAAGAAGCCGGAAAAGTAAAGATCGTGGCGCTGGATAAAACGGGTACGATCACAGCCGGTGAACCGAAAGTGACAGATATCTGTCCGGCAGATGGCATTTCGGAAAAAGAACTTTTACAGATGGCATATTCTTTGGAAAAAGGAAGCGAACACCCTCTTGCGAAAGCCATTTTGCAAAAGGCAGAAGAAGAGGGTATGGAAAACGAAGAAGTAACAGAATTCCAAGCACTTCCGGGCAATGGGCTGGAAGCAGTTCGTGTTGCCGACCAGGCAAAACTTGTCGGTGGAAGTTTTGCGTATATCCAGAATTTGTCAGAAGTGAGTGCCGCAATGAAAGAGCGTGCTGAGAAACTGGCAGAAGAAGGAAAAACGCCGTTATTATTTGCGAAAGATGGTGTGCTGCAGGGAATGATCGCAGTAGCAGACGTGATGAAAGAAGACAGTGCAGAAGCCATCCGTGAATTAAAAGAGATGGGAATCCGCGTTGTCATGCTGACCGGCGACAATGAGCGCACGGCAAAAGCCATCGGTGAGCAGGCAGGTGTCGATGAAGTAATCGCAGGTGTACTGCCGGATGGCAAAGAGGCAGTTGTCCGTAAACTTCGTAAAAAAGGCGAAGTGGCGATGGTGGGCGACGGAATCAACGATGCGCCGGCATTGACAAGGGCAAACATTGGTATCGCAATCGGGGCAGGAACCGATGTGGCAATCGATGCGGCAGAGATCGTATTGATGAAGAGCCAGTTATCCGATGTGCCACAGGCCATCCGGATCAGCCGGAAGACACTCCGCAATATCCATCAGAACCTGTTTTGGGCATTTTTCTATAACACCATCGGAATACCGCTGGCAGCCGGACTTTTGATCCCATTTGGACTCACATTGAATCCGATGTTTGGCGCAGCAGCGATGAGTTTAAGCAGTTTCTGCGTGGTTTCCAATGCGCTGAGACTGAATACGATAATAAAGTAATAGATTTGTCAATAGAAAAATATAGTTTCAGATATATTTTTTTAAGGCTTCCAGATAAAATGCACCAAGCGGACTTCGTGAGTTGCTTCGGTGTGTGATGTAGCCAATGTGCATCTCGCCGGATTCCCGCAGAGAAACGGCGACGATGTTGCTGCCATTGAGCTCGGAGTCAATGACACCGCTGCAGATGGTATAGCCATTTAAACCAATCAGTAGATTGAAAAGAGTCGCACGATCCCGGACACGGATATTTTTTTCGCGTACTTCGGTACTAAATAACTCTTCCGAAAAATAAAACGAATTATGGTCGCCCTGTTCAAACGAAAGATATGGATAGGGCGATAATTCTTGCAATGAAATTTCTTTCTTTTGCGCCAGCGGATGACTACTGCTGATAAAAATATGTGGTCTGGCTGTAAACAAAGGTTCAAACTGCAGCTGGCTGGTCTTCAATAATTTGCGGATAACAGGCTCGTTAAAAGAATCCAGATACAATATACCGATCTCACTTTTCATCCGCGCAACATCCTCGATGATCTCATAAGTCTGAGTTTCCCGGAGAGAAAAATCGTATTCGTTCTGCCCGTATTCTTTGATCAGATCGACAAACGCATTGACGGCAAAAGAATAATGCTGCGTTGAGATACAAAATTCCTGTTTTCGTGTTCCCTCATTTTTATAATGATCCTCCAGAAGATAGACCTGTTCCAGAATCTGTCTCGCATAGCCTAAAAAAAGTTCCCCTTCTTTGGAGACATGAACGCCTTTATTGGTGCGGTCAAAGATCTGAATATTCATTTCTTTTTCCAATTCTTTGATGGCAGCCGTCAGACTTGGCTGGGAGATGTACAGAGCCTTGGCAGCATCCGTGATATTTCCTTTTTCTGCCACTAATACAATGTATTTTAATTGCTGTAATGTCAAATTTCTTCTCCCTTCTCCTCCAGATCAATAAACATGATCATAAAAGCAATAAACAAGAGTCCGGCGCTGACAAGGATTGCCTTTTCCTGAAACAGGATAATACAGAGATTTCCCAGTATTGCACCTAAGATAAAGCAGGTAATGATTCCAAAATACAAAAATCCGTTTCGCAGATTTTTCTTCTCTTTGGTATGGAAATAATCACACATATTCTGCGTGGCACTTCGCAGGTTTCCGATACACATTGTCGTGGCGATGCCGCGTCCGTGAATCTTTCGAAAACTTTCGACCTGAATGCCGCAGGCAAGGGAAGTCAGGCTGTTTGCCAGAAGATTGAGCGGCAAAGGGATAAAAGCGACACCGAACAGGATGACCGCTTCGATCAATACTGAAATCTGCCGCCAGTGAAGCATTTCAATTGATTTCATGCGGAAAACATCTGCCAGCATGATGCCAATCGTAAAGGCAAGGATCGGGCAGAAATAGGTCAATGCCGTTTGAAAATTTCCTTCGGAAAGGTTGACACCAAAAAGGAGCATGTTGCCGGTCTGGGCATTGGCAAATACATGCCCTCTCATAATATATGAATACGCATCCATCATTCCGCCGGATATTGCAAGAAGTGCTCCCAAGCGGATGGATTCTGAAATTTGAGTTATTTTCATCATAAATATCGTCCTTCTTTCTTCGAACTGTATTATAGCAAGTTCGCCGGTAAAGGTCAATATTATCGAGAAAAAAGCACGATTTATAACCGTTGACAACCCGGGAAATTCCTATTATGATAGCGGTGTTATATGACAATAGTAGCATTTTGGGGAGAGAATGCATAGAGATAAAGAAAGATAGTTAGGAGAAAATTTATGAATTCAGTCATTACAGCCTTTTTACTTACGACACTTGCCGGGCTTAGTACCGGGATCGGCAGCTGCATTGCGTTTGTGGCAAAACATACAAATAAGAAATTTCTCTCTGTTAGCTTGGGATTTTCCGCAGGTGTGATGATCTACGTGTCATTGGTGGAAATTCTTGCAAAGGCAAAGACATCGCTTACGGCAGAGCTGGGGGAGAGGGGAGGAAACTGGAGCACTATTCTGGCGTTTTTTGGCGGAATGCTGGTGATCGCAGTCATTGATAAACTGATCCCATCAGAGGAAAATCCGCATGAGGTCAAATGTGTGGAAGAAGAGGAGAAGAAATCCGGGAAGTTGATGCGAATGGGAGTGTTTACGGCACTGGCAATTGGAATCCACAATTTTCCGGAAGGACTGGCGACGTTTGTATCGGCATTGCAGGAACCAAGTGTAGCCCTTCCCATCGTTGTCGCAATCGCAATCCATAATATACCGGAAGGTATCGCGGTGTCGGTTCCCATCTATCAGGCGACCGGCTCCAAATGCAAAGCATTTAACTATTCCTTTATATCGGGGCTTGCGGAACCACTTGGAGCGCTGATCGGATGGCTGATCTTACTTCCCATCATGAATGATATTGTATATGGCGTTATATTCGCCGGTGTAGCCGGTATCATGGTGTTTATCTCGTTTGATGAACTGCTTCCGGCGGCGCAAGAATACGGCGAGCACCATCTGTCGCTGTATGGATTGATCTCCGGAATGGGTGTGATGGCGGTAAGTTTGCTGCTGTTTTTGTAAATGCGCTTGACATTTTCCTCGGAAAACGGCACAATGGGTATAGAAGACTGGCAGAAATGAGGAAATGTTTATGATAGAGACGAGAGAACGAAAAGAACGGGTTATTTTGATCGCAGTAGACCTTGGGGATGGATCGGAGGTTGAGGCTTCACTTGCCGAACTTGCGGAACTTGCGGATACCGCCGGCGCGGAGACGGTGGGAACTCTGATCCAGAACCGGGAGGCGGTTCATGCGGGAACGTATATCGGAAAGGGAAAAATTGAGGAGTTGCGGGAGTTGGTCCATCTGTACGAGGCAGATACGGTGATCAGTGACGATGAGCTGTCGCCGGCGCAGATTGGGAATTTGCAGGAAGAACTTGGCTGTAAAGTCATTGACCGGACGGTGTTGATTTTGGATATTTTTGCCGCGCATGCGAGTACGAGTGAGGGAAAATTGCAGGTGGAACTCGCCCAGCTTCGCTATCGTGCTTCCCGACTGACCGGACTTGGAAAATCGCTGTCTAGGATCGGCGGTGGTGCGGCGGGCAGCAGCGGTGGTATCGGCACCAGAGGACCCGGAGAGAAAAAACTGGAACTGGACCGCCGTCTCATCCGTGAACGGATCTCAATGCTCAACCGGCAGTTAAAAAGTGTCGTGGCAACCCGTGAGACAATGCGCAAACAACGCCTCAACAATGGAAGCAAAGTTGTGGCAATCGTTGGATACACAAATGCCGGAAAATCAACACTTTTGAATGCTTTAACACATTCGGACGTGCTGGAAGAGGACATGCTTTTTGCGACACTGGATCCGACGACGAGAAGTTATGAATTGGAAAATGGACAGAAGATTTTGTTTACGGACACGGTTGGTTTTATCAATAAACTGCCGCATCATCTGATCCAGGCATTCCGAAGTACACTGGAAGAAGCAAGATACGCGGATATGATACTGCATGTCGTGGACTGCTCGGACGAACATTATGAGACGCATATGAATGTCGTTTATGAGACGCTGAAAAATCTGGATGTACAGGACAAACCGGTTTTGACAGTATTTAACAAAATTGACCGGCTGCAGGCAGAAGGAAAGAGTGTGGATCCGCTTTTATTTAAAGATGCAAAAAGCAAAGATGTCCAGCTACTTTCCGCGAAAAAGAAACAGGGATTTGACGAACTTCTTGAAAAGATTGAGAAGATTCTGAATGAGGATTTTGTTCGCATCGAGAAGACGTTTTCCTATCAGGAAGCGGGCAAGATTCAGATCATACGTGAATATGGCAGACTGGATACGGAAGAATACCGGGAAGACGGCATCTACGTCGAGGCGGCAGTGCCAGCCGCTTATGTCGGCAAAGTGATGGGGTGATCGGATGGCAAAGGAAATACGGATGATCGCAGCGGTGGCATCGGATCTTGGCATTGGAAAGAACGGAAAACTGCTGTTTCATATCAAGGAAGATATGGCGTGGTTTCGCAGCCATACGCTTCATAATGTGGTTGTCATGGGACGTAAGACATTGGAAAGTTTTCCCGGAGGCCGGCCGCTTCTGGAGCGGACGCACATTGTACTCAGTCACAAGAAGCACGAAAACACGGAAAATGTCATCTGGGTAACTTCGGTTGAAGAGGCACTTGTCGAGCTGGAGAAACTGCCCGGAGATGTTTATGTCACCGGGGGTGAGCAGGTTTACCGGGAGTTTCTTCCGCTGGCATCGAAACTGTATCTTACCGAAGTGGCAGAAAAATGTGACGCGGATGCTTATTTCCCTGATTTTTTATCGAATGGAGAATGGAAAAAAATGGAAGAAAATAAGCGCGATGGTTTTGCGTTTGTAACGTATGAAAGAAAGCGGTAACTATTCAGGCCCCCTCCCACACATTCGCATTTCGAACACTTCGTGTTCTTTCCCGCCTTTGACAAGGCTAAAAATGCTCATATGGGGAGGGGGGAGCCCTATTAGGATCAATGCATGGAAGTCAAAGTCTCTTACGTGCAAGCACGACGATTCATTGATTTCCATGCATTGATCCTGAATAGTTACAGAAACTATTAAAATGAATCGTTGAGGCACAAAACGCCCCAGCCGATCTGTGGATTGGGGTAAGTGCGCAAGGCAGGCAGTGGTCTGGCTCCGCGGATGAGCCAGGCTTTTATTTTTTGCCCGTAAAGAAATGGATCATTGCCCTGAACGATTCCGTACTGCATCAGAAGGGCGGCGCTTCCGGTTACAAACGGAGTTGCCATCGAGGTACCGGAGCGGGCATTGTACCCGCCGCCGACCGAAGCACTTGTGATATTGACACCGGGGGCGGCCAGATCCGGTTTAGTAAGCGAAAGGGCGGTAAATCCCTGCCCGGAAAAGGAAGCAAGCTGATTGGCATTGCTGTCGTAGGCCGCGACCGTGATCGGACGGAAGGCAGTGGAGGGGATGGTGAGAGAGGTTTCCGGATCTGCGACGAGAAAGCGCGTCTGCGGATTAATGCTGGCGGAAGAGGGCAGCCAAAGATCGAAACGTCCATTTCGGATGTTGACCGGGATCAGCTGCCAGGTCCAAAGTCCTTCCGCAATCGTCTGCTGGCCGGCGGGAGGAAGCATTTCTACATAAATTTCCTGAAAGATCTGGTAGGGAGAGGGTTCTCCGAAGAACCAGTACAGATCGGTATTGTCGAGGCGCGTCTGATAGGCACCGATGTAATTTTCATTGAGAAATACCGATTCGCCGGATGGGGCAGTGAGACGGATCTGAAATTCATCGGAAAAATCTTTCCAAAGCTGGATATTTAATGAAGTTTCCCCCGGGGCGACGGAAAGCTCTCTGGAAATAGGTGCCTGCGACAGCGTATCCGAAGCATGTCGCCCGAGATTTCCTTCGTTTCCGGTGCCGACAGCAATCGTTGTACGCCCGATTGTGGCTATGGTATCGAGATAGGTTTCCAATAGCGAAAATCCGGTATGACTGCCATAATTATTTCCAAAACTGAGGTTGAGGGCGAGCGGCATCTGGAGTTCCAGAGAACGTCTGACACAATAATCCAGAGCGGTCATCAGTTCCGTAGTACGCGGAAAGGCATCCGGAAGAAGATTTCCAAGTTTTACCACAATCAGCCGGCTTTTTGTCGCAACACCGGCGTAAAGCCCACCACTGGCACGCCCATTTCCGGCGGAGATGCCGGCGACATGAGTACCGTGTCCCGAAAGATCTTTGCTCGGAAATGAATCATCGTCTGCAAGCAGGGCAGCATTGATCTCTTCTTCGGAAAATACCTGTCCGAGGGTCTGATCCCACAGATTTACAATGCGCGTCGTCCCATCTTCGTTGCGAAAGTCCGGGTGATAGATGTCGATGCCGCTGTCAATGATACCGATCAGGACATTTTCTCCCGTCAGATTTTTCGGGGGTCTTGTGACGGGAGGGATGCACGCTGCCGCTTTGGCTCCTGCAAGGGAAAACGACAGCCGTTTTGGTTTTTCAATGTATTCAATCTGGGGAAGAGCAGAAATTTCGTTAATCCGGTTTTCAGGCAGATACAGGATTCCGTAACCGCCAAACAGGGAGACGAGGGTGACATCCTCTGGCAAAACCAGGTCGCCGGAATAGCGGATGATCAATTCCCACGACTGTGTTTCCGGTGAATAGCCGGTTTCCAGAGAGGGACTTTTGGCGCGCACGGAAGACGGAACAGACAGGGCAAGCTCCAAAGCGGTTTCAAGTTTTTGGTTTGTCATTTTCATAGGCCTCACGAAGTTTTTCCAATGCCCGCTTTTCAATCCGGCTTACATAACTGCGACTGATGCCGTATTTTTTGGCGATTTCCCGCTGCGTGATCTCCGTCCGCTCCTGACTGCGGTGATGTGTGGGAAGTCCGTAACGCATACGAATGATATCGCGTTCCCGTTTGGTGAGAACGGTTTCCAAATACTGGTATATTTTTCTCGCGTTTTCTTCAAATTCGAGCCGTTCTGCGACATCTTCATCGTTCGTTTCCAAAAGATCCAGTAACTGCAGTGTATTTCCATCGCTGTCTTCTCCATTGATCGGTTCCGAGAGAGAAATTTCTTTCGCTTGTTTTTTCGCACTGCGGAAAGTCATGAGAAGTTCATTGTCGATACAGCGTGAGGCGTAGGTTGCAAGGCGGACACCTTTGCCGGATTTGTAACTGTCCACGGCTTTGATCAGGCCGATGGTACCGATGGAAATCAAATCTTCCTGTGGCAGGTCACTCGAATTGTATTTTTTTACCAAATAAGCTACCAGCCGCAGATTTCGCTCGATCAGGATCCGGCGGGCCTCCTTATCTCCCTGCTCATGAAGCTTGAGATAGTGTTCTTCCTCTTTGGCGGACAAGGGGGTAGGAAAAGATTGCAATGGCGACACCTCAGAAACTAGCGTTATAGATAATGTATGAAAAGAAGGGGAAAATAGTGCCTGACCGGGGGAAATAAAGAAATAGGATTGTTTTACGCATTCCTTTGACATGCCACCTCTTGTATGCTATGATGAGTAGGAGAGCATAAACTAAGCTTTTAAGTGGAGGAAAGAGCATGTTTGCAGAGTATGTAAAAGAAAAATACGGAAAAGACATTGAACGTTGTTCGGATAAACAACTGTATGCGGCTTTATTGAAAATGGTCAATGAAATGGCTGCAAAGAAGGAGAAGACAGAAGGAAAGAAAAAACTTTATTATATTTCCGCAGAATTTCTGATCGGAAAACTGCTGAGTAACAATCTGATCAACCTTGGAATTTACGATGAGGTGCGTCAGGAATTGAAAAAGGCAGGAAAGAAACTGAGTGATCTGGAAGAAATGGAACCGGAACCGTCCCTTGGAAATGGTGGGCTGGGAAGACTGGCAGCCTGCTTCCTGGATTCCATTGCGACATTGGGACTGCCTGGCGACGGAATCGGTCTGAATTATCATTTTGGACTTTTCCGCCAGGTGTTCAAAAAAAGGATGCAGAAAGAATTGCCGAATCCCTGGATGGAAGACGACAGCTGGCTCATCAAAAGTGACCGCAAATATTCCGTTTCTTTGGGAAAATATAACGTAGTTTCGACAATGTATGACATTCTTGTCACCGGATACGATAACCGTACCAATGTTCTGCATTTGTTTGATATCAATTCCGTCGATGAAAAGATCGTTGATAAAGGAATCGATTTTGACAAGAAGGACATTCAGAAAAATCTTACGTTGTTCCTGTACCCGGATGACAGTGACGAAGATGGCCGTCTGCTGCGTGTATACCAGCAGTATTTCATGGTCAGCAATGCGGCACAGCTCATTTTGGATGAGGCAAAAGAGCGTGGTTCAAATTACCATGATCTGGCAGATTATGTGGCCATTCAGATCAATGATACGCACCCATCCATGGTGATTCCGGAATTGATCCGTCTTTTGATGCAAAAAGGAATCGAACTGGATGAGGCCATTGAAATTACGACAAATACGTGCGCGTACACAAATCATACGATTTTGGCGGAAGCATTGGAAAAATGGCCGCTTGCGTTTATTGAAAAAGTGGCACCGCAGATCGTGCCGATCATTCATGAATTGGATCTCTGCGTAAAAGATAAATACGATGATGAATCCGTGTACATCATTGACGAGGACGACCGCGTGCATATGGCACATATGGACATCCATTATGGACATAGTGTCAATGGCGTGGCATATCTTCATACAGAGATTTTGAAAAACAATGAATTAAATGCGTTTTATAAGATTTATCCTGAAAAATTTAACAATAAGACCAATGGTATCACATTCCGCCGCTGGCTCCTGCACTGCAATCCGCGTCTGGTGGAATTGCTGGAAAAATGTATCGGTGACGGATTTAAAAAGGATGCCATGGAATTGAAAAAACTGCTTGCTTATGAGGATGACGAGGCGGTTTTGGAACGCCTTCTGGAGATTAAGAAAAAGAATAAGCATCAGCTTGCCAAATACTTGAAAGAGACGCAGGGGATCAAGCTGAATGAAGATTCCATCTTTGATATTCAGATCAAGCGTCTGCATGAGTACAAACGCCAGCAGTTAAATGCTTTGTATGCAATCCATAAATATCTGGAGATCAAGTCCGGTAAGATTCCGGATTGTCCGATCACACTTATTTTTGGAGCCAAAGCAGCACCGGCATATGTCATTGCAAAGGATATCATTCATTTGATCCTCTGCCTGCAGAAACTGATTCATAAAGATAAAGATGTCAAACCATATTTGAATCTTGTTATGGTAGAAAATTACAATGTGACATTGGCGGAGAAATTGATCCCTGCATGTGATATTTCCGAGCAGATTTCGCTGGCATCGAAGGAAGCGAGCGGAACCGGTAACATGAAATTTATGTTAAACGGTGCGATCACGCTGGGAACCGAGGACGGAGCCAATGTAGAGATTCATGAACTGGTAGGCGAAGACAATATCTTTGTATTCGGCGAGGATAGTGATACGGTAATCGCACGGTATGAGAGAGGCGATTATTGTTCTAAGGATTATTATAAGAAGAATGATACATTGAAGGCAGCAGTCGATTTTATTGTCAGCCCGAAAATGTTAAAAATTGGGAAGAAAAAGTCGCTGCAGCGTTTGTACAATGAATTGTTGAACAAAGACTGGTTTATGACGTTCCCGGATTTTGATGCGTATGTCGAGACGAAAGAACGTGCGTATGCAGCCTACAATGACCGCACGGCATGGGCGAAGAAAATGCTGGTAAATATTGCGAATGCAGGATTTTTCTCTTCCGACCGTACGATCGCGCAGTACAATGACGAGATCTGGCATCTGCCATCCGAATAAGGCGTGTTTAGGATAGGAACCGCTTCAGATCGAAAAGTCCCCAGCCTTGTTTGTTGTGGGGCAGACCGAGATCGGTACAACTGTTTTTTAACCGGATTTTGACTTCTTTTGGTTCATAAAACCGGTATTTGGGTAAACTTAAAAGTAAGGCGATGCCTCCACTGACAACCGGAGTTGCCATGGAGGTACCGCTTTTTTTCGTATACGGAACTTTTTCGATGTTCGTATGATGACAGCTGATGATATGGCTTCCTGGCGTGATGACATCGGGCTTTTTGATGCAATGGATGGTGGGGCCGGTGCCGGAATTTCCCTCTCTGCCATAATAACCGACCGTAATGACTTTGCGGCTGTTTCCGGGAGCGCTGATCGTGCCGGCTTCCGGACCGCGGTTTCCGGCAGAAACCACGACAACCAGACCGGCATCCCAAAGTTCTTCTACTTTCCGCACGAGAGGCGAGGATTCATCAAATTGCTTTTCTTTGGCGGTGCCCGCAGAAATATTTACGATGTTGATGCCATAACGCATTCGGTTTCGGAGAACCCAGTCGATGCCGCTGCAGATGCTTTCGACGGTCCCCTCTCCGTAGCGGTTCAACACTTTAACGGCGACGAGATCCGCCCGGGGAGCGATACCGCGGTACAATCCGCGGCTTGCCTGGCCGCTTCCGGCGGCAATCCCGGCGACGTGGGTTCCGTGGCCGTAGTCATCATAAGGCTGGCGGGTGGAAGAAAGGACATCATGCCATCCGATGATGCGCCCGCTAAAGTCCGGATGTGGGGCGATTCCGCTGTCAAGTATTGCGATACAGCTCCCTGCCCCATAGATATGCGCCCCATGTGCATAAGAGGCTTTGACGATTTCACGGACACGATTCATACGAAATCCCGCCTTTTACCCTTTTGTTTTAGCATATGGGAAGGACAAGAAAGATGTGACTGCTGTTTACATCGTGTCAAAGATGTGTTATAATTATGTCAATTATACCTTGAGAATGGAGAATGAAAAATATCATGGAAATGCCAATTATACGTTTGAATGGTTCCTCTTATATCAATGATATGGAGTTAAAAGAAAGATATAAAGTATATAATGACAGCTGCTGGATCTCCCTTTTGTCTTTGGTGGGAAACCCGGACGGAGCAACCGTTACGGTAGATGAACCGGTATCGCCGCTTTTGACGATGGATCTGGAAAAACGGTTGAAAACCGCATTGGAAGAAGACCCGGCAGATTTTCTTGTGGTAGATATGTGTTATACGGCGGGACACCGCCTGTGTGTGTGGAAAGACCAGGTGTTTACGAAAAACCCAAAATTCGAAGAAAGCCGTTTTTATGCAGAGCATCAGGACGAGATGGAAGAGATTGATGTGATGCGTGACCGGAATTTTGATTGGAAACCCTATATGGACCGTTATCTGGAGCTGATTTCAAAATATTTTGACAAAGATCACATTATCCTTATCAAATCCAGATGCCCGAAGTGGTTTGCAACCCATACCCATGTGCGGAAAGTGCAAAAGAAGAGCAGCAAAGCATACAACCGCCGCATCAAAGAATTGGAAGACTATTTTGTAGAAAAAACGGATCCGTATGTGATTGACATTTATTCCCATTACTTTTTGGACTTTAATCACAAAAAGGGATATACCATGTCTTCTTATGAGAAGCCATTTTATCATCATGCCAGACGGCTGGTTTCTTATATTATCCGCTATCAGCCGGAAAAACGGGTGTTTACGGAAGATGAATTTTATATCCGTTTTGGGCGTTTTATCAAATATTATGATAATCTGTTTGCCAAAAATAACACCGCCCTTTTTATGGATGACAGCAAATTTATCGACCATCTGATCCTGAGTTTGGGACGCCCGGTTTTGGTAGAATTTGAGTATGATATTGTAAAAATACAGCAGGAAGGGTATGCGAGTATACAAGAGATCCTTGACAAATATGACTTCCGTTTTTCCGAAGGACTCCGCACCTGCTTGAAAGTGGTACAGGCCGTGGAAGAAGGCGATTTATTCCGCGAAGGCGTGCAGTATGAAACTATCTACGAGTATAAGATGAAGATTGTCAAAGCCTATACGGAACTTGTTAAGAAAGAACTGGAGAAACGAGGCTGGCTGGAAGGCGAAATTTATATTAATGAAGTGCATGCCGGAACTTTTGATGCCATGATGCGTGCGCTGGATGCCGGAAAAAGCAAAGAAGTGAAAAAGATATTGTTTGCGGCAGCCGAAGAAGATTTTGAACACGACCGCATAAAAGAGTGCTATCATAAAGAACTGGAAGTGGACAAGCAGCTGGCATCAATCCGTGCGCTCAATGCTTTTTATGAGCCGGTTCAGGTGGATCTTTGGGGCTCCTGTATTACCCGTGAGATCCTGAATGAAGATACCGGCCGGTTTAAGATCGGAAAATATGCATACCGCAATAGTTTTTTGTTTGCCTTTGATGAACCGATCCCTTATGACGATGCGAAATTTGAGGATCTGTCATTGTTTGAAAACAGCAATTGGCGTGTCGGATATATCAAGAGTGCGTTCCACAAGGACCTGCCTGGACAGTTGGAAACGACCGGTTCCAAGTGGCTGCTTCTTGATTTTTATGACCTGATCTGTGATGTCGTAAAATACCGGGGCGGCTATCTTACGGCGGACAGCGAAGTACGTGGACTTGGTTTTTATAAAGAGATCAAAGACGACTGTGAGCTGACAACCGTAGAGGATGTGCTGAGTGATGAGGAGATCAAAGCGCGTTTTGATACGTTTATCGAGTTTTTGAAACGCCGTTATGGAAAGCAGATCATTTTCATCAAAGCGGATGTAAAACTCAAATTTTTAGATTATCAGCGCCGCAAAAAGGCAATCCGCGGCTATAAGCAGGTGACGTTAAAGAAGAAAAAAGCCTTTTTGCAGAAATGGCAGGATTACTTTGAAGAACAGATGGACTGCCATGTGATCGATTATGCGAAAGACTATGACGCAGATGATCTGTGCGTGTCAGGCGCGTTCATGGTGCATTATGAAAAGGAATTTTACGAGAAAGGGTATCAGGCACTTTTGGACATCATTTATAGAGGTTGACAAGGTAGAAAAAGTGCTTTATACTTATATAAGATATGCCTTTTTTAGGCAGTAAAAGGGAAAGGTGGTAACACCACGATGAAAAACGTACTGAAAAAGTACAAATGGGAATTTGTCGCTGTGGCAGTATTAATGCTGTTAGTATATGCTACATTGGCGATTTCTTTCGATTTTAAAAATTATGACGTCTCTATGCCTATTGCTTACCAAGGCGGAGATGATTTCGGAACTGCTTATAAGCATGCGAAAGTGGTTTCGGATAGTCAAAGTACATGGATTTATGAGACGGAGCGGCTAGGTGCCCCATATGGAGCAGAATACTATGATTTTATGCCGGATTCTTTAATGAATGCAGATGTATTGTTCCTGAAATTTTTTGGACTGTTTTCCCAGGATCCGGTTACGATTGTAAATATGACCATTATATTTTTGTTCTTTTTAATTGCATTGATATCTTATTTTGTGATGAGACAGCTGGGGATTCGGCAGGATTTTGCAGTGATCGGAGCTTTGCTTTTTGATTTTATGTATTATCATTTTATGCGGCTGGTAAGTCATTTTTGCTTAAGCTCGTATGAATTTGTGCCATTGTCAATTTTAATCTGTGTATGGCTGTGGAAAGATGATAAATTGTTTGAATTTGGAAAAGGATTCTTTAAATATAAGAAAAACTATCTTGTATTACTTTTCTTTTTCATGATTGCAAACAATGGAATTGGATATTACACATTTTTCACTTGTATGTTTCTTGCTATCACTGGAATTTCCAAGGCGATGAAGCATCGTAGCTGGAAAGCAGTATTTCAAATGATCCGCATGGTGGTTTCAAATGTTTTGTTTATGGTAATTGCATTGATTCCGTGTATCATATACCAAATTCAAAATGGAGCTAATCTTACGGAACGTTCACTTGCGGATTCCGAATTGTATGCATTGAAGATTGTACAGTTGTTGATTCCGTATAAAGATTATGGAATACAAAAGTTACAGGAATATAATCAGGAGTATTATCAGACATTTATCAAGACGGAGTCAATAACTTCATATCTTGGTATTATGGCGGGCATTGGTTTTTTGGCGTTGATTATTGGCTTGATGCGTAGACGGGAAAATGCCAGAAGAAGAGAGCCGCTTGCCTTGTTTGTGGAGTTAAATGTATTTGCAGTTCTTTTTGCTACAATGGGCGGTTTTGGTGGAATTTTTGCCAATTTTGTAACCAGCCTTGTGCGCGGAACTAACCGTATTTCTATTTTTATCGCCTTTATGTCACTTTCGACATTGGGGATATTAATGACACGATGGATGAAAAAACAGAATAAGTATTCTAAAATATGGAAGCCGATTTGTGAAGTCCTTTTTTGCGCACTAGCAATATTTAGTTTGTATGACCAGATTCCTGCGAGTGTGACAGGAGCAGCGGCGCAATTGCAAGAAGAAAAGAATTCGGACAGCCAGTTTATAGAAAAGATAGAAGCAAGCGTACCAGAAAAATCTATGATTTTTCAGCTTCCGTATCATCCGTATCCGGAAGGAGGTCCAGTGAATCAAATGCAGGATTATCATTTGTTTATTGGATTTATGTATTCCAAGCAATTACGGTGGAGTTACGGTGGCAGCAAGGGACGCGAGGGCGATCTTTGGTATCAGCAGACCGCAGGAATGCCGGTAAAACAGATGATAGAGGAATTGAAGAAAAAAAGATTTGCTGGAATTTATGTGGACAAGCGTGCTTATGATGAGGAGAGTTTTGCTTCTCTGGATGCATCGCTAAAAGCAGAACTTGATTGTGAACCGATCAACAGTGCAAATGGAAATTTATATTTTTATGAATTTTAAGTAATATATGCGTACATCAACGCGGAAAAGGAGAGAAAAATGAAAGCAGTTATTTTAGCAGGAGGATATGGAACAAGAATTAGTGAGGAAAGCCATTTGAAACCGAAACCGATGATTGAAATCGGGGAGAAACCAATTTTGTGGCACATTATGAAAGAATACTCACACTATGGGATTAATGAGTTTATCATTTGCTGCGGATATAAACAGCACATTATTAAAGAATACTTTAATGACTATTATCTGCACAATAGTGATATTACCTTTGATTTTACCGATGGGAATAAAATGACTGTTCATAATAATGTGGCAGAACCATGGAAAGTAACCTTGGTGGATACCGGTCTGGATACGATGACGGGCGGCCGCGTGAAACGTGTTCAGAAATATGTAGGTGATGAGACATTTATGCTTACATATGGTGACGGAGTTTCGGATGTAGATATTGCAAAATTGCTTGAATTCCATAAGGCACATGGAAAAATGGCTACATTGACTGCGATTAATGTGGAACAGAGATTTGGTGTGCTGGATATTACGGAAGATGGATTTATCGAGAATTTCCGTGAAAAATCAAAAATGGATGGAAGCCGTATCAATGCGGGTTATATGGTATTGGAGCCGGGAATTTTTGATCTGATCGAAGGCGATTCTACCGTATTTGAAAAAGAACCGTTGGAAAAAGTTGCCAAGATGGGCGAGCTCAAAGCTTATAAACATGATGGCTTCTGGCAGTGTATGGACACCAAGCGTGAAAAAGAAAAACTGGAAGAACTTTGGGCTTCCGGAAAAGCACCTTGGAAAGTCTGGGAAGACTAATCGAAAAAATGGAGGAAGACCGCGATGGATTTGACATTTTATAAAGGGAAAAAAGTACTTATTACTGGACATACCGGTTTTAAAGGAAGCTGGATGTGCCGTACATTGATTCAGGCAGGTGCAGAGGTGACAGGATATTCCCTCGAGCCGCCGACGGATCCCAATCTGTTTTCTATGGCAGAGATTGAGGATAAGATGAATTCCGTGATCGGAGATATCCGGGACTTGGAAAAATTATCCAATGTCTTTCGAGAAGTGCAGCCGGAGATCGTAATTCACCTTGCTGCACAGCCGATTGTACGAGATTCTTATAAGGATCCGGTTTACACATATGAGACCAATGTGATGGGAACTGTAAATATTTGCGAATGCGTACGCCAGAATCCGTGTGTAAAGAGTTTTCTCAATGTCACAACGGATAAGGTATATGAAAATAAAGAATGGGAATGGGGATATCGTGAAAATGAGCCGCTGGATGGCTACGATCCATATTCTAACAGTAAATCCTGTTCCGAATTGGTAACACATAGTTACAAAAATTCATTTTTCAATGAAACCGGTGTTGCGGTATCGACAGCGAGAGCGGGTAATGTCATCGGCGGCGGTGATTTTGCCAACGACCGTATTATTCCGGATTGCGTGCGTGCGGCAAAAGAAAAGAAAGATATCGTGATCCGTAATCCATTTTCCACGCGTCCTTACCAGCACGTTTTGGAGCCGGTCATTGCGTATCTGATGATTGCCAAAGAGCAGTATGAGGATGCTAAATACCAGGGATATTACAATGTAGGACCGGATGAGACAGACTGCGTGACAACCGGTGATCTGGTCGACCTGTTTGTGGAAAAATGGGGCGAAGGCATGAAATGGGTCAATCAGTATGATGGAGGTCCTCATGAGGCAAACTTCCTGAAACTGGACTGCTCAAAATTAAAGACAACATTTGGATGGAAACCACGCTGGACCGTATCGGAAGCTTTGGATAAGACGGTAGAATGGACAAAAGTATATTTTGCCGGCGAAAGTGTGGCAGACATTATGGACAAGCAGATCAAAGAATTTTTAAATCGATAATAATTACTAAAATCAGAAAGGATTAATATTATGTTTGAAAATCAGAATGAAAAACAGGCAAGAGAAAGTATTTTGGAGATGGTAAAAGAGTATTGTGACAAATACCACAATCAGGAAAAACCTTTTAAAGAAGGTGACCGTATTCCATATGCTTCCCGTTATTATGGACATGAAGAGATGGTAAATCTGGTAGACAGTTCCCTCGAGTTCTGGCTTACTTCCGGAAGATATACCGATCAGTTTGAAAAGGAATTTGCAGAGTACCTTGGAATTAAATACTGTTCTTTGGTAAACTCCGGTTCTTCCGCAAACCTGCTCGCATTTATGGCACTGACTTCTCCACTGATGGGAGACCGCCGTATTATGCCGGGAGACGAAGTAATCACCGTAGCTGCCGGATTCCCTACAACAATTGCGCCGATCATTCAGTATGGTGCGGTTCCGGTATTTGTTGATATGACAATCCCACAGTACAATATGGATGCGTCTATGCTGGAAGAGGCCCTTTCCGATAAGACCAAAGCAATCATGATCGCTCATACATTGGGAAATCCATGGGATCTTGGAGCAATCAAAGAATTTTGTGACAAACATAATTTATGGCTTGTAGAAGATAACTGTGACGCACTGGGATCCAAATATACGATCAACGGTGAAGAAAAATTCACCGGTACGATCGGTGACATCGGTACTTCCAGTTTCTATCCGCCACACCACATGACAATGGGGGAAGGTGGTGCGGTTTATACCGACAATCCATTGATCCATAAAGCAGTCCGCTCTTTGAGAGACTGGGGAAGAGACTGCGTATGTCCATCCGGAAGAGACAACTTGTGCGGACATCGTTTCGACAAGCAGTATGGAGAACTTCCACTTGGATATGACCACAAATACGTATATTCTCATTTTGGATACAATTTGAAAGCAACCGATATGCAGGCTGCAGTAGGATGTGCTCAGCTTGCTAAGTTCCCTACATTTGTAGAAAAGAGAAGACACAACTTTGACCGTCTTCGTGCTGCTTTGGAAGAAGTGGAAGACAAACTCATTCTTCCGGAACCATGTCCAAATTCAAAACCAAGCTGGTTTGGATTCCTTCTTACCTGCCGCGAGGGCGTAGATAAGAATAAATTGGTTCAGTATATTGAAAATCATGGCGTACAGACCCGTATGCTTTTTGCCGGAAATATTGTAAAACAGCCTTGCTTTGATGAAATGCGTGCATCCGGAAAAGGATACCGTGTAGTCGGAGATCTTGCTGTGACAGACCGTATCATGAAAGATACATTCTGGCTTGGTGTATATCCGGGTATGACCGATGAAAAGATTGATTATATGGCAAAAGTGATCAAAGAAGCTTTACAATAAAAGGAAGGAAGAAGCAGATGACCAGTGAAGAACTTGCTTTAGCAATGCGAAAAGACACTGTTCAGATGATTCATAACAGTCATGCGGCACATATTGGTGCCGTATTGTCTGTTATTGATATTGTGGCAGTGCTTTATCATGATGTGATGAATTATGATTGTAAAAATCCGAAAATGGAGACAAGAGACCGTCTTGTGCTTAGTAAAGGACATGCAGGTGTAGCCATTTATACTGCGCTTGCAGAATGCGGTTTTTTTGATCGTTCGGAATTGAGAAAATATTATACAGACGGCAGTGTGTATTCCGGCCATGTATCCAGTAAAGGGGTGCCGGGAGTCGAAGTTTCTACCGGAAGTCTCGGACATGGAGCTGGTATGGCGTGTGGTATGGCAATTGCGCTCAAACGGAATGGCAGTCCGAGCCGCGTCTTTGCAATTATCGGAGACGGTGAGTGTGAAGAGGGAGAAATCTGGGAAATGGCACTGCTGGCAAACAAACAGAAACTGGGAAATTTTACAGTCATTATTGATCATAACAAATGGCAGGCTTTAGGAAGATGCGAAGATGTTATCGCTTTTACGGATCTGCCACGCCGCTGGGAAGCATTTGGCTGGAATGTCATTGACGTAAAGGATGGAAATGATCATGATCAGTTGAGAGATGCTTTCTCGCGCTTGTCGGAAGAAAAACCAAATGTGATCGTTGCCAATACGATAAAAGGAAAAGGGGTTTCCTTTATGGAAGATACTCTTTTGTGGCATTACCGTGATCCACAGGGAGAAGCTTACGAACAGGCAATGCAGGAACTGGGAGGTGAATCCTTGTGAGAAATCATTTGATTAATGAATTGACAGCAATCGCAAAAAAAGATAAAGACGTGATGCTGATTGCCGGAGATCTTGGCTTTGGAGTTTTGAATGAATTTATGGAGACACTGCCGGATCAGTTTATCAATGCGGGAATCTGCGAGCAAAATATGGCAAGTGTAGCTGCCGGTCTTGCGTTGGAAGGAAAGAAAGTATATGTGTATTCCATAGGAAACTTTCCGGGAATCCGATGCCTGGAGCAGGTAAGAAATGACATCTGCTACCACAATGCCAATGTGAAGATTATTGTTGTGGGAGGCGGATTTGCCTATGGTCAGCTTGGAATGAGCCATCATGCGACAGAGGATCTGTCTATTATGCGTTCCCTGCCAAATATGACAGTGTATTCCCCTTCGGATCCGCTGGAAGCCGTGGATGTGATCCGTGAAGCTTACGCGACAGAAGGGCCGGGGTATATTCGTCTGGGAAAAGGCGGCGAAAATGAACTCTACGACCATGAGATCCAAAAAGGATTCCAGCCTGTGATCACACTGCAGGAGGGAGAGAAAGTCGCACTTTTGGCTACCGGATCTCTTTTGGAAGAAGCAAAGACGGCTTGTGAGCAGCTTACGGAGGAAGGCATTCATGCGGGTCTTTATGATTTTGTCAGCGTGAAACCACTTTCCGAAGAAAAAGTTCGTGACATTGCTAAAAAATACCAAGTAATTGTCACAATTGAAGAGCATACTGTAGTCGGCGGCTTCGGTGGAGCGGTTTGTGAAGTGGTTGCCGGAATGTCAGGGGAACGTGCAAGTGTTACCCGCATGGGACTGCAGGATGAGTATACTACAATTGTAGGAAGCCAGAGATTTTTAAGAGAATATTATCATATGGTAGCAGAAGATATTGTAAATAAAGTAAGGGAGATTGTTGGATGAAACGAGTAGTAGTGACGGGAGCTTCCAGTTTTATTGGAGCCTATCTGATACAGGAATTGCTAAAAGACACAGAAAATGAAATTTATGCGGTGATTCGGCCAAATTCATCAAATCGAGACCGGGTGCCTCAGGATGACAGAGTGAAGATTGTAGAATTGGATATGGCGCAGATAGAGGAACTGCCGTCCTATGTACCGGGACAGGTGGAAGGATTTTATCACCTTGCCTGGAACGGAACTCGTGGAGAGACCAGGGATGATGAGAAAAAGCAAAAGGAGAATTATGAGGCCTCCCTGCTTGCGGCAAAAGCGGCAGAAAAACTGCAGGCAAAGATGTTTTTGGGAAGCGGTTCTCAGGCAGAATACGGGATTGTGAAAGAGGTTGTTTCAGAAGCCGATGAAGCGAAGCCGACAACTGCTTACGGAAAAATGAAAAAGCAGACGTATGATGCTTTGAAAGAGTATTTTGCCAATACTTGTGTGAAATTGTACTGGGTTCGTATTTTTAGTGTATTTGGACCGGAAGATTATAAAGGAACACTTATCATGTCATCGCTTGATAAAATGCAGAAAAATGAACCATTGCAATTGACAGAGTGCATTCAAAAATGGGACTATATCTATATACGAGATGTGGCAGATGCGCTGGCTGGCTTTTTGGCAGGACAGGCAGAAGCAGGCATTTACAATGTGGCATCCGGCCGGGTGCGTCCATTGAAAGAATTTGTGCTGGAAATGAAAGAAATTTTACATTCGGAGTCAGAGATTCAATTTGGTGCGGTGCCTTATGGCCCGGCAGGCCCGGTAAATCTTTGTCCGGATGTCAGTAAAATAAAAAGACAACTTAAGTGGCAGGCAAAAACAAAATTTGATGAAGGAATTGAAGAAATCCTTAAGAAGAAATGGAGATAATAATGAAAAAGCGAATTAGTGTATTGATACCAACGTACAACGAAGAAGAAAACGTCGTGCCATTAAGCGAAGCAATCGTGGCAGAGTTTCAAAAAAGTCTTCCGCAATATGAGTATGAAATTGTTTTTATAGACAATGACTCTACCGATACTACAAGGGATAAAATTCGTATGATCTGTAAGAAAGATCCACAGATCAAGGCTATCTTTAATGCAAAGAATTTTGGACAATTTAATTCACCATATTATGGTTTGATGCAGACTACGGGAGAATGCGTAATCCTTATGTGCGCAGATTTCCAGGATCCGATTGATATGATTCCCAAGTTTGTTGCAGAATGGGAAGCAGGTAATAAAATTGTGATCGGAATCAAGTCGAAAAGTAAAGAAAATAAAATTATGTATTTCTTGCGAAGCTGTTATTATAAGCTCATCAAAAAGATGTCGAGTGTAGAGCAGATTGAACATTTTACCGGATTTGGCTTATATGACAGAGGATTTATTGAAGTATTGAAAGGGTTGGATGACCCGACCCCATTTCTTCGTGGAATTGTAGCAGAACTTGGATATAAGAGAAAAGATATAGAATATCAGCAGGAAAAACGACGTGCCGGAAAGACACACAATAACTGGTATAGTTTGTACGATGCGGCGATGCTCGGGTTTACATCCTATACAAAAGTGGGGATGCGGATCGCTACGATCGCAGGCTTCATATTGTCTGGGATCAGTGTTGTGGTTGCTTTGGTATATTTAGTCTTAAAATTGATCTTTTGGGATCGGTTTGTGGCAGGTATGACACCAATTCTTTTGGGAATATTTATATTTGGATCGATTCAGTTGTTTTTTATCGGACTGCTTGGAGAATATATAATGAATATTAATTCCCGAGTGACACACCGTCCGCTTGTAATTGAGGAAGAAAGAGTAAATTTTGATAAAGCAGGAGATGAGGAATAAGGTATGAAAAAAGAGAACAATGTAAAAAAGATGAAATGGAATATTAAAAATCCGGACAGTTTAAAATGGTATTTTCTGATTGGCGCACTGATCGGAGCCGTGTTGTTTGTACTGATCTATGGATTTAGTGTTTTGAATGTGACAAACGATGCATGGCTTTTGACCGGAAAAGATTTGCAGCAGCATTACATTGGCTGGAAGTATTACCGCGATGCAGCATGGACTTTCCCGATTGGGTTGCATGATGGTTTAACACATCCATATATGGTAAGTGTTCTTTACACAGATTCGATTCCATTATTTGCCATTTTCTTTAAAGCGCTGTCGCCAATTTTGCCGGAGACATTTCAGTACTTTGGATTATTTGGCTTGATGTGTTATATGTTGAATGGTGGATTTGCAGCACTGATTGTGGCAAAAATTCGGAAGAATAAATTGTACTGTGCTATGGGAAGCGTGTTCTTTATCCTTTCTACTCCTGTATTGCAGCGTATGTTTGGATTACTGACACAAAATTCTCGTCATACTTCACTGGCAGCACACTTTTTGATTTTGGCACCGATTGCGATATGGATGTACCGTGATCGTTTTCAGAAAATCTGGAAAGCCGCAGTTGCTTTTGCAATTCTGGGAGCACTCTGTGTTTTGATTCAGATGTATATCATTTTTATTGTAGGTGGTCTGATGTGTGGCTATCTGCTTCATAGTTTGTTGGAAGAGCGTAAATGGAAACGTGTATTTATTGTATTTGGAAGTTTTGTGGCAGCTTTTTTGGTAACATTCTTTGTGGTTGGTGGATTTACTGATGTACTGGATTCAGGAAGTAACGGATTTGGACTGTATTCTGCTAATCTGAATGCGTTAATCAATCCCTATGAATATTCTTCGTTCTTCCCTGGAATGGGAATGCGAAGCGGTCAGTACGAGGGATTTGCTTACCTGGGACTTGGTATGCTCGTATTGTGTGCTATTGGTATCGGATTGTTGATTCGTCGTATGATTCAGATGCATAAAGAAAAGAAATTGTGGATTCGAATGAAGCAGTTTATCAAAAAGCATGCCTGTGGTCTGGTTTCCTTGTCGATTGTTGTCATTGTATTCGGGTCATTGGCACTTACAACCTGGGTATATATTGGAAAGCATATTATTTTACAGGTATATCTTCCACAATTTTGTTATGATCTTCTTGCCATCGTACGATCTTCTGGACGTTTTATCTGGGTGATCATGTATATGGCGATGATTTTTGGACTATATATGGCAGCACGAATGATTCGTAATAAAAAAGTTTGTACGATCATTGTCGCAGTATGTCTTTGTCTTCAACTTATGGATCTGGCAAAACCAATTTCCCAGATTCATAAACAGTATACATCGGAGCCTGTGGCGGAAGAGGATATGGTAAAAGATGCTTTTTGGGATACGCAGTTAAAAAATTATAAACATATTGTATATTATCCGGTAGCAGGATATGGTTTGTATCAGATGATGCAGGTCGGAACAAAGGCTTCTATGGTAGAGGGAATGGATGTAAATTATTTTTACATGTCTCGTTTTATTAAATATAGTTTGATTGAAAAAGAAAATAAAGAGATTAAAAAGAAGTTTATGAATAATGCACTGGATGAAGATACCCTTTATATTGTAGATTATCGTAGTGCGCATAAATATAAAAATGTGGCGAACTTTTATGAAGTAGACAATAAAATTTTGGCTTCGAAAAAACCGATTGCAGATGTTCCGGTTTATCGGGATGTATATTTGAGTGCAGAAAGTCCATATGTAGAACTTGATTTTTCGGATCAGGGTCTTGGAAAGAAATTTGCACACAGCGGATGGAATGAGACTGATTTCGGAGATGATGGAACTTGGACGTCAGGTCAGAGTGTTGTTCGTCTTTTGTCAGGAGGAGCTAAGAAAGCACATGTTACAGTTGAATATGAAGCTGGAAAGAAGAAAGGAACAACCAAAATTAAGGTTAATGGAAAAGAACGGGCTAAGTTGAAAAATAACGAATCCGGTATCGTCGAGTTTGATACAACACTTAAGACTACGACAAATGAGCATAAAGGTGAAGGCGTTAACTGGTTGTTCTTTAACACGGATAGTGTATTTAAATCAAAACACAATGATGATGATATTACTTGCGGAATCTATGTTAAGAAGATTACGGTGACTTATCTGCAGTAGTGGTAATTAGGAGGACGAAAGGATGGAAAAATTACGTAAACGGTTAAATGCTTGGAATGATGGAAAGGGAGGCCCAAGAAAAGGAGATTGGATTGCAGCTCTTGCTATCGTTGCAGTTTTGACATTGTTTTTCTGCTTTTTGAAGGATTTCAAACTTACGGTGACACAGTCATTAACGTTTGATTCTTGTTTGTTTAATGGAAGATTGAAGGATTTTTATACTATTGTAAACAAACAGGCACTGTCTGGGTACTATGATGCTGCTTGGGGCAAAAATTTAAGTGCCGGTGCGAATTATTCCATCATTAATTATGCAACACTGGGAGTGTTGTGCCTTCCGATTTATGTGATAGAGAAATTAGCACATATTACAATTCCTTTTGTTATTTATGAATTGGAATTGAAATTGTTATTTGCTGTGGCAGTTCTTTATCTTACTAAGGTTCTTGCGGATATCTGTACTGCGGTTTCGATGAAAGAAGAGACGAAAAAGTGGGTGACATTTTGTTTTCTCACTTCACCGATTTTATGGTACGGGTTTTTAATGATTTCTCAGATGGATATTTTTGCGGTACTGTTTATGGTTTTAGGACTGCGCGCTTGGTTACAAAAGAAAAAGGCATGGGAATTGGCTTTCTTTGCCATAGCGGCATTTTACAAACCGCTTGTTTTGATTGGTTTGATTCCATTATTTTTACTTCGCGAAAAAAGGATTAGCTATATTTTACGAGATTGTATTGTGTCGGTACTTGGTTTGCTTTTGCAGCAGATTTTTTATGGGGCAGATCCTGGATATCAACGGGTGCAGAAATATATGAGTGGATTGTATAGTTTTTGGGAACGTTTATTTAATGCAGGAATTCCGACTACGCGAAATGTTTATACGGCAAATAGCAGTTATTTTATTATTTTGTTTATATTGATCTGCATTGTGGCTTACAGTATTCATAACATGACAATGCAGCTTGCTTTTGGGTTGCCGATGCTTAGCTGGCTGTCATTTATTTTATTTGTTCAGTGGCATCCAAACTGGCTTTTCTATATGGTACCGTTTGCAGTCATGATGTTAGGCTTTAGTTACCGTAAAAAACTGTTGTGCTTGATTGAGTGTGCATTTAGTGTATGCTGGTTGGCTGTATGTGCGCTGGGGTGGCTGTTTAATTATGATAATGATTTGATAAATGGCGGTGTTTTTTCGCAGCTTTTGGGAATTCATACGGAAGGCGGAGAGTCTGGTACCATTTATCCGATTCTTGTACAAAAAATGGCAGGAATTCCTGTGGATCTTTATATTTCATTATTATCTGCAGTATTGGCAGCATGGATGGCAGCAGTTGGATTTGATTTATATCGGAACCGAAAGGGCATGAAAATGGGGCAAAAAGAGATGGCGTTTGAGCGTGGACCTGTGCTGCTCCGAAGCATTCCGATGATGTTATTTATACTTTATTCATTTGCAATTTGTTTTATCTCTTGATAAGATAGAACAATAAAAAAGAGAACGTAGACAGGAGATACGATTATGAATAAGATAGCAGAAGTATTATGGAACTTGATTGAAACAATCGTCCGTGCAGTGTTCGGCGTTATATTGAAGATTGCACACAAAGAATTGAACGAAGATCAGTGGGAAGCCCTGTTCCAATTTGTAAAATTTGGTTTGGTCGGTGTGTGGAACACCATCTTTAACTATGTGATCTATTTGGTGAGTTTGATTGCACTGCAGGGAGCCGGCATTGACAAGATGACAGTGTTAGGATTTGACAATGCGCCTGTTGCAGTTTGGATTGCAACCGCAATCGGCTTTTTGATCAGTGTATTTGTTTCATTCCTTCTTAACAGCCGTTTTGTATTCAAACTAGAAGAAGGAAAGTCAAGAAGTTTCGGGAAAGCGTTATTAAAGACCTATCTTTCTTACGGAGTGACCGGAATCGTACTGAATCCGGTTTTGAATACCGTATGGGTAAGTGTTTGCCATATTTCTGATCGAATCGCACCACTTATCAGTTTGGTTATTGCCATTCCGATTAATTTCCTGATGAACAAATTGTGGGCATTTAAGGCGGAAGAATAAAAAAAAACCCTTTTCAAATGCTTTTTTGTATGGTAAAATAAATTGTTGAATAATGAATTACTAGAATGATGGAGGAAGAATCATGGGAATCAGCGTAGTTTTGCTGGCATATAAGGAAGAAGAAAACCTGAAAGTATTATTGCCGCAAATTATTGAAAATGTTGAGAAAACCGGAGAAGAGTTCGAGATATTAGTTATTGATACCGCAGAACCTTTGGATAATACGAAAGGAGTATGCGAGGAGTATGGTGCTCGTTATATCAATCAGGAAGAACCAGCATTTGCAGGTGCGTTTAAGACCGGAATCAAATATGCTGAGAAGGACAAGTTCCTGATCTTAGACAGTGACGGATCTCATAACCCTAAGTATATTCCTGATATATATAAGAAGTTTGTGGATGACAAATGCGATGTTGTTATCGGCTCTCGTTACGTAGAGGGCGGTAAGACAAATGATGCCAAATCATCCATCGTGATGTCACATATCTTAAATGGTATGTTCCGCTTTTTCCTTGGAATCAAGGCAAAAGACATTTCTACCGATTATCGTATGTACGAGACAGCACAGCTCAAAGAAGTAAAACTTACCTGCCACAATTATGATGTGCTTCAGGAAGTTCTTTTGTGCCTGCGCCTCAACAAAGCCGATAAGAAGTTAAAGATTGGGGAAGTCCCGATTGAGTTTGATAAGAGAATTTATGGGGAATCCAAGAGACAATTGATTCCGTTTATCATGAGTTATATCAAGACACTGTTTAAACTGACGGCAAAGAGAATTGCCGGAAAATAGGTTAAAGGACAAAGAGTGATAATATGTATCCAATGAAATTGGCTCCGGCGTACAAGGATTATCTTTGGGGCGGTCATGAACTGGAGCGCCTGTTTGGAAAAGCCGGTGATGGCGATTGTACGGCAGAAAGCTGGGAACTCAGCTGTCATCCGGATGGAAAAAGTACGGTCCGAAATGGAGCATTTAAGGGGAAAACATTGGAAGAAGTATTGGATCAGTTTCCAGAATATGTTTCCCACAAATTTCAACCAGAAGATAAATTTCCGATTTTGATCAAATTTATTGATGCAAAGGAAAATCTTTCTATACAGGTTCATCCGTCGGATGAGACGGCGAAGAGTGAACTGGGTGAGCAGGGAAAAGCCGAGATGTGGTATGTACTTGCCGCAAAACCGCATGCCTTTTTGTATTATGGCTTGAACCGGGAAGTTTCCAAAGAAGAATTGGAGCAGAAGATGCGGGACGGCTCGATTCCGCAGATTTTAAATAAAGTAGAGGTGAATGAGGGCGACTGCTTTTTCATTCATCCGGGAACGATTCATGCCATCGGTGCGGGCGTTGTGATTGCGGAGATTCAGCAGAACTCCAATACGACATTCCGTGTGTATGACTATCTTCGAAAGGATAAAAACGGAAACTACCGTGAACTTCACGTGGAACGCGGAGTAGAAGTGATTGACCGTACTCCGATCGTGCCTTCACAGGTGTTTGATAACAACGAAGTAAGTCTGAAACATGGAAGAATCCGAAGATTGTTTGAGTGCGATTATTTCTGTGTCAATAAGATTGACTGCGAGAATGGAAAGATCAAACTTTGGTGTGATAAGTCATCGTTCCAGTCACTGCTTATCGTAAAAGGAAACGGATATTTGGAATATAAAGGACGCCGCTATGATTTTAAGGCAGGAGACAGTATATTTGTACCGGCCGGATTTGGCGAGTATTATATCCATGGAAACAATGAAATCTTAATGTCAAAATTATAAATACAAATTTAAGAGGAAAGGAAGAACTATGAAAGTTACAGCAATGATTATGGCAGGTGGACGTGGCGAGCGTTTTTGGCCAAAAAGCCGTAAGAATCTGCCAAAACAGTTTTTGAGTCTGACGGATGATGGAATTACCATGATCCAGCACACCGTAAATCGTATCCTGCCACTTGTGGATATGGAAGATATTTACATCGTGACAAACCGCGATTACAAAGCATTGGCAAAGGAACAGCTGCCGGAACTTCCAGAGGAGAACATTTTGTGCGAACCAGTTGGAAGAAATACTGCACCATGTGTAGGCCTTGCTGCCATGCATATTAATAAAAAGTATGACGATGCTCTTATGATCGTGCTTCCATCGGATCATCTGATCAAATACAATTCGATGTTTGTTGATGTATTGAAAGATGCCTGCCAGGTGGCGGAAAAAGGAAGCAATCTGACGACGATCGGTATCACACCAAATTATCCGGAGACCGGATATGGATACATCAAATTTGACCCGGATCAGAGTGAAGGCCGCGCTTACGGTGTTGAGTGCTTCGTAGAGAAACCAAATCTGAAAAAGGCAAAAGAATATCTTGCAGATGAATCTTATCTGTGGAACAGCGGAATGTTTGTCTGGAAGATTTCAACCATCTTAAATAATATGAAAGAATTTATGCCAAAGACCTATGAGGGCCTTGTGAAGATTCAGGATGCGATCGGAACCGAAGAACAGGAAAGTGTTCTTGAGGCTGAATTTGAAAAGATGGATTCGGAATCCATCGATTACGGTATCATGGAAAAGGCAGAGAATATCTTTGTACTGCCCGGTACATTCGGATGGGATGATGTAGGATCCTGGCTGGCAGTGGGACGTATCCGCTCCACCAATGAATTTGGAAATGCTGTTCAGGGAAATGTTATCACAGTAGAGACAAAGAATTCGATTATCGAAGGTTCGGACAAGCTGATCGCAGCCGTAGGGCTGGAGGACATCATCGTAGTAGATACCGAAGATGCTCTGCTGATCTGCGACAAAGGTCATGCCGGAGATATCAAAAAGGTACTTGAAAATCTTAGAATTTGCAACCGCAATGAGTACATCTAAGATTTTACAATAAATAAAATGAATAGCAATGTTTAGGTTTGAAAGGAGATATCATGAAACACGCATTAATAACAGGTATTACAGGACAGGACGGTTCTTATCTTGCAGAACTTTTGTTGGAGAAGGGCTATGAAGTATATGGAATCATGCGCCGTAAGAGCGTTGTAGATTATGGAAACGTAGAGCATATCAAAGATAAAATTCACTTTATCTATGCAGATATGACGGACCCGATTTCTTTGATCACAGCAATGAAGATTTCTCAGGCAGATGAAGTTTACAACCTTGCTGCTCAGTCTTTTGTAGCTACAAGCTGGGAGCAGCCTCTGGCAACAGCAGATATCGATGCTCTTGGTGTTACCAATATGCTCGAAGCAATTCGTACAGTAAAACCGGAAGCAAGATTTTATCAGGCTTCTACAAGTGAGATGTTTGGTCTGGTTCAGGCAATTCCTCAGACAGAGACAACTCCATTCTATCCACGTTCTCCATACGGAGTAGCAAAATTGTATGGACACTGGATCACAAAGAACTACAGAGAGAGTTATGATCTGTATGCATGCTCCGGAATTCTTTTCAATCATGAATCCGAGCGTCGTGGTAAAGAGTTCGTTACTCGTAAGATCACAGATGCGGTAGCACGTATCAAACTTGGTGTACAGGATCATTTGGAACTTGGAAATATGGACTCTAAGAGAGACTGGGGTCATTCCAAGGATTATGTAAAAGCAATGTGGCTTCTTCTTCAGCAGGATCACGCAGATGATTATGTCATCGCTACCAACGAGACACGTACAGTACGTGAGTTTGTAGAAGTTGCATTTGGACATGTTGGAATCGAGATCGAATGGGAAGGAACCGGCGTTGACGAAATTGGAAAAGATAAGGCAACCGGAAAGACCATCGTAAAAGTAAATCCACAGTTCTTCCGTCCGGCAGAAGTAGATATCCTTCTTGGAAATCCTGCCAAAGCAGAAAAAGAGCTTGGATGGAAACGTGAGATCTCTTTCAGCCAGTTAGTTGAGAGAATGGTTAAGAATGACTTAGCTTTAGTAGAAAAAGAAATTAAAGTAAAAGCAATCTAATCTTTTATATGAAAACGGCGCCGGGATTAACCGCATATGTGGGCGATGCCAGCGCCTTTTTCACATATTGGATCATTATCAATGAAAGTGAATGAAGGCATGAAAAAAGCATTAATTATCGGTGGAGCCGGATTCGTAGGGAAGTATCTGGCCGAATATTTGAGTAGAGAGTGCGGATATCAGGTGCGCTCTACCAAGATGAAACAGGAGACACTTGAGCCGGAAGGCTACGATGTCGTGGATATGAATCTTTTGGAAAAACAGGAAGTGGTTGACGTAATCGAGAATTTTGCTCCGGATTACATATTTCATCTGGCAGCACAGAGCTCGGTTGCAGTATCCTGGTCAAATCCACAATTGACTGTTGATGTAAATATCAAAGGTGCATTGAACTTATTGGATGTATTAAAAGAAATGGAATATAAGGGCAGAGTATTGCTGATCGGTTCCGGAGAAGAATACGGAAGAATTCACCCGGATCAGGTGCCGATCGTCGAAGATACGGTACTTCGCCCAGGAAATATATATGCAGCGACAAAAAGCTGCCAGAATATGCTTGGTACGATCTATGCGCAGGCATATCAGCTGGAACTCGTGATGGTCCGTGCATTTACGCACGTGGGACCGAGACAGTCACCACAGTTCGTTGTGTCTGACTTTTGTAAGCAGGTTGTTGAAGTGGAAAAAGGGCTGCGAGAGCCGGTGATCCATGTCGGAAATCTGAAGGCAAAACGAGACTTTACCGATGTGCGTGATGTGATCGCCGCGTATGAGTGCCTGATTCGTCAGGGAAAGAGCGGAGAGACGTACAATGTAGGTTCCGGCAAAGCTTATGAGATTCAGGAAGTGTTAGATAAGATCATAGAACTTTCCGGCCGTGAGATCAATGTAGAGGTGGAACAGGCGAGACTTCGTCCGATCGATGTGCCGATCATTGAGGCAGATATTACGAAAATTACAGAGCAGACGGACTGGAAACGCAAGATCAGTCTGGAGCAGACGTTGAAAGACACGTTAGACTATTGGCGTGCCAATGTAGAAGCATAAAGGAGGATTAAAAAAATGGATATGATGGAAAATTATAAAAGATGGCTTGGAAAAGTGATAGAAGAAGATCTTTTGACAGAATTGAAAGCCATCGAGGGAAACGAAGAAGAAATCAACGATCGTTTTTACCGTGATCTGGAATTTGGTACCGGTGGACTCCGCGGTGTGATCGGAGCCGGAACCTTTCGTATGAACGAGCATACCGTAGCCAGAGCAACACAGGGATACAGCAATTATTTGAACAAAGCTGCTAAAAACCCTTCCGTATCAATCGCTTATGACAGCCGTAATAAATCCGATATCTTTGCGAAAACAGCAGCAAGTGTATTTGCAGCCAACGGAATCTTGGTAAATATTTACAAAGAGCTGATGCCGACCCCATCTCTCTCTTACGCTGTACGTGCGTTGAACTGTGATGGTGGTATCGTAGTGACAGCAAGTCATAACCCTGCAAAATACAATGGTTACAAAGTATATGGAGCCGATGGATGCCAGATTACTTTGGAAGTGGCAGATGCTATCCTGGCTGAGATCGAAGCGGTAGATGTGTTTGATGATGTAAAGATCATGGACTTTGAAACAGGACTTTCCGAAGGCAAGATCAAATATATCGAAGATGACGTAATTACCGGATTTATCGATGCTGTATCCGAGCGTGCATTGAATCCAAAAGAGATTGACAAAAACGTATCGATTGTATACACTCCACTCAACGGAACCGGCCGTTATTGTGTGACGAGATGTCTGAAAGAAAATGGTTATACACAGATCACGATTCCCAAAGAGCAGGAAATGCCGGATGGAAACTTTACCACCTGTCCATATCCAAACCCTGAGATCCGTGAGGCTTTGGAAGTTGGTTTGAAAAAAGCAAAAGAAGTAGGAAGTGACCTCCTTCTGGCAACGGATCCGGACTGTGACCGTGTCGGTGTAGCCGTAAAAGAAGGCGATGATTATCAGTTGATCTCCGGAAATCAGATGGGAATCCTTCTCTTTGACTATATTTGCAAGACTTACAAAGCAAATGGAACAATGCCGAAAAATCCGGTGGTTGTAACGACGATCGTTTCGACGAAAATGATTGATAAGATCGCTGCAGATTATGGCGTAGAGGTAAGACGTGTGCTTACCGGATTCAAATTTATCGGTGAGCAGATCGGATTTTTGGAAGCAGACGGTGAAGTAGACCGTTATATCTTTGGATTTGAAGAGAGTTATGGTTATCTGAGCGGCGGACATGTTCGTGACAAAGATGGAGTGAATGCTTCCCTTTTGATTTGTGAGATGTTTGCACATTACAAAGCCATGGGAATTTCCCTGGTACAGATGTTGAATCAGTTGTATGAAAAATATGGTTATTTCAAAGAGGCTCTTCAGTCCATTACCTTTGAAGGAGCCAGCGGTGCGAAGAAGATGGCAGATCTGATGGAAAGCCTTCGTACGAAGGCACCAAAAGAAGTAGCTGGTTATAAAGTGATCGATGTGAAAGATTATAAGGCAGGAATTGGAAATCTTCCAAAATCCAACGTGTTGGAGTTCAATATGGAAGATGACATCAATGTCTTGGTTCGTCCATCCGGAACAGAGCCAAAGATCAAGATGTATTATCTGGTAAAGGGAAGCAGCGAACAGGCTGGTGCAGAGATTGTAGCTGCTCTCGAATCTTATTTCACAGAGGTTTGTAAATAATTGTAAAAGCAAAAGCGATGAGGCACCAATTTGATGAATTTGAATTGGTGCCCCTTGTCATGTTATGTAGGAGGTCAGAATGAACGGACAGAAAAAGAAAAATATCCGGTTTATCATAGAATACACTGCATCGTTTGCAGTGCTTTTTCTGTTGATCTATCTTGGATTTATTCTGAATCATCGTTCGTTTGTCTGGTTTTATGACGGAAATAAACAGCATTTTCCGGCTCTTCTATATCTGCGTGACTATTATCTCAAAGTGGCGGGAAATCTCTTTTCCGGTCATTTTACCCTGCCGATGTTTGATTTTTCTATCGGTATGGGCGAAGATATTTTGACGACATTAAACTTTTACGGTCTGGGAGATCCGCTGACGCTGTTTTCTGTATTTGTGCCGAAGCAGCACATGGAAAAGTTTTACAATTTTCTCGTTGTTTTCCGTATGTATCTGGCGGGGCTTACCTTCATTTTTTACTGCCGGAACAGAGGAAAAGGGCGGGCAGTGAGTTTAGCCGGTGCGTGGCTGTACGTATTTTCCGGTTATGTTCTTCATGTCGCGGTAAAACATCCCTTTTTTATCTCACCGATGATCCTCCTTCCTCTTATGCTGACCGGGGTGGACCGGTATCGGGAGAAAAAAAGAGGTGGACTGTTGATTGCCAGTGTGTTTTTGTGTGCACTCAATGGATTTTATTTTTTCTATATGAACAGCATCTTTGTGTGCCTGGCTGTATTGATCTCGGTATTTGCCGAAAAAGTGCAGGGAAAAATAAAATATTTCTGTGGCTTTGTCTTACGATATGTGGCGGGGACAGCGATGGCAGCGGGCTTGTTCCTTCCGGCAATATTGTCATTCCTTTCCAGTAATCGAAATGACAGTGCTGTGAATCCGGGAAATTTATGGCTCTTTGACGGGGAAAGGTATCTGACAATCTTTTCCGGACTGATCGGAACACCACACATTACGTGGGATTATCTGGGGATGGCGGCGATTGTGCTTCCGGCGTTGACCGTCCTATTTGCAACCCGCGGGCGCTGGAAATTGAAAAGCAGTTTTTTAATCTGGACTTTGATGATGTTAATTCCGGCAGGCGGCTATATTATGAATGGATTTTCCTATGTATCGGGGCGATTTTTGTACCTTGTGACATTTTTATATGCGTACTGTGTGGTCGAAGTGCTTCCGGAATTTATGACAATGAAACGACTTCCCAAGGTACTCATGCTGGTTATGGCAATTGGCTATACTACAGCTGTAGCATTCGGAGAAGAAAGGGATCTTTGGTATACGTGGTTTGGTGTTGTGACCCTGATGTTGACAATACTTGTATTGTTTTTACTTGCGTCCCAGTGGGCGGCTCGATGGCGGTGGCAGGTGAAAATGTCACTTGTTCTGGGGATGATTGCCATTTCGATTATGGGAAATGGCTGGCTGCTTTTTGGCAGCCACGCACAAAATTATATGGACCAGTTTCTTCTGCAGGGACAGGCTTCGGCAAATCTGGCAGAGGCGGCAGAAACGGAAGTGAAAAATTGTGCAAAAGATGAATTTTACCGCGTTGACGTGCAGGATAAGGAAATCCAGAATACGGGACTTGCTACCGGAATCTATGGGGTGTCGACATATCTGAGTTTGTCCAATCCATACCGCTTATCGTGGGATAGTGTGGTCGAAAATGGTGCCGTGGAAGACAGTATGTTTAAAGTGAATGGACTGGATCAGCGAAGCGGACTGGAGGCACTTGCCTGTGTGCGTTACTATATTGCGCCGGCAGGAGATGACAGCAGAGTGCCATGCGGCTTTGAACGGAAGAAAACCTTTACAAAAAACGGAGCCGCCTATGATCTGTATGAAAATCCGAATCCATTGGCATTTGGGACAGCTTATGATGTGGTTCAGCAGAAAACAAATGAATGGGACAAAGCGAGTGGCTGTGAAAAGGAAAGCAGGATGCTTACGTCGATGCTTCGGGATGATGTTGAGAATGAGACAGGCGTAGAAACAGGAAAAACAGAAGATTCCGGGACACTGGAACTCCCGTATGAGATTACCGGAAAACGGCGGATCGAGATTCAGGGAGAGGATATCATTGTAAAGAAAAAACATGCCCGTCTGAAATTAAAGGTGGCAGCAGATCCTCTTGCAGAAACCTATGTGAGACTGGGAGATTATGAGATTACGAATGAGCGGTTTCATTATTGTGACATAACCGCATCGCTGGGAACGGTACAAAAGGAACTTCGGGTGCTGACTCCGGAATGGAATTGGTATTTTGGCAGAAAGGAATATTTGTTTCATCTGGGAAAAATGTCCGGCGAGGTGGAAATCACATTGGAATTTCAGGTAGAGGGAAGATTTTCCAAGAAAGATCTGCAGGTATTTGGAAAAAAAGAAGAGACGATTAAAACACAGATCAATCGTAGAAATGAGTACACTCTGCAGAATATAAAACGGACCGATAATGTCGTCCGCGGCGAGATCAATGTGCCGGAAAAACGATACTTGCAGTTGTCTGTTCCGTATAGCAGCGGATGGCGTGCTTATGTGGATGGAAAGGAAACGGAGACGTATGCCGCCAATGTCATGTTTTTAGGAATGGACATTCCGGCGGGAAACCATACGGTGGAAATCCGCTACCGGACACCGGGGCTGGTGGCCGGTGTGATACTTAGTCTGATCGGATGTCTGGCGGCAGGCTTTATCCTGTGGTATGAGAGAAAGGAGAGAAAACATGGATTATAAATACAAATTTTCGGTTGTGATCCCGGTTTATAATGTGGAAGGATATCTCGCGGAAACATTGGATTCTGTGATCGGGCAGAGCATTGGATTTGAAAAAAATATCCAGATTATCCTTGTCAATGACGGAAGTCCGGATGACAGCGAAAAAATCTGCCTCGAATATGCAAAAAAATATCCGGATAACATCCTTTATCTGAAACAGGAAAACAAAGGCGTCAGTGCGGCGAGAAATTATGGAATGCAGTATGTAGAGGGAAAATATGTAAATTTTCTGGATTCGGATGATAAGTGGACCAGCGGAAGTTTTCAGGCGGTGTATGATTTTTTTGAAAAACGCCGGGACAAGATTGATCTGGTGGCCTGTCCACAGAAATTTTTTGAGGCAAGGGACGATTATCATTGGCTTTTCTTTAAATATGAGCAGGGGAGCCGGATCATCGATGTATTGGAAAAATATAATTATGTGCAGATGCATGTGACGGCTTCGTTTGTGAAAGCAGAGGTTTTGAAAACGCACCGGTTTGATGAAAAATTGAAATTTGCGGAAGACTCCAAATTTGTCAATTCGATTATTTTGGATAAATTGAAATACGGTGTTGTGGCAGACGCTCTTCATCTGTACCGCAAGCGCGTCAATGCCTCTTCGGCGATCCAGAACAAGGGGACATCCAAAGAATGGTATCTTGACACGCCGGAACATTATTATCTGGAGCTGATTCAGGAGTCATTGGATAAATACGGAACCGTTCTTTTGTACATTCAGTATTTGATCTTGTACGATTTCCAATGGCGGCTCCGCGATGATCTGAATGGGGTATTGACGGAAGAAGAGCAGGAGTGGTACAAGGAATGGCTGCGGAAAATGCTGCAATATATGGATGACGATCTGATTTGTCATTTGGACAAAATGTATGTCGAGTACAAATTGTATGCGCTCTCGCTCAAATATGGCAGAGACATCCGGAAAGAACTGGTATACCGGCGAGGAGCCCTGTATTTCGACCATATTAAAATGTACAGTCTGCAGGCAAAATCGCTGTTTTCTGTCGATGTGCTGAATATCCATGAAGACTGTCTGGAACTTGCCGGAAGGATCTGGTGTCCGTTTGCCGATGATCTCACGATCACAGTGGAAAATGACCGGGGCGAGAGTTTTCCGGTTACTTCCAAGCCGGCACAGTTTCGAAAAGCAGTGATTTTTGGGGAAGAAATGATGCGCGTGCGTGGGTATGAGATCCGGCTGCCGCTTGAAGATGCCACGACGTATGAAGTTTACGGGCAGTATCAGGACAATATGCCGCAGCGGTTATTTATCAAACTTGGTAAGTTTTCCCATCTGAGTCCGAATGTTGAGCAGCTGTATTTCCACAATCATGGATTTATGGTAAGCGCCAATCCGGAAAATACAAAATTGTTTGTCGAAAAGAAACACGGCTGGAAACATTTGGCAAAGGAATGTGCGCTTTTAAAGCGGTGTTTTCACGATAAAAAGAAAGCAATTGCCGGATACCGAATCCTGGCACATATTATCCGCCCATTTTTGCGGAAAGAGCGCTGGCTTGTGATGGAACGCATCAATGTAGCGGGCGACAATGCCGAACATTTTTATAAATATTTGAAGCGGGCGGAAGAAAAAGATGTAAAATCACGATTTACATTGTCGGAGGACAGTGTGGATTATGAAAAAATGAAAGCCGTCGGACCGGTGCTTCCGTTCCGAAAATTTCATTACAAATTGTTTGTCCTGCTTGCCAAACATATTATTTCTTCTCAGGGAGAGGATAACATTTTCAATCCGTGGGATGACGACAGCGAGTATATCCGCGATCTGTACAAGTACAATTTCGTATTTTTGCAGCATGGTATCATTAAGGATGACTTGTCGCAGTGGTTGAACCGGTTCAATAAAAATCTGCAGATGTTTGTTACGTCAGCAAAGCCGGAGTATGAGTCTATTCTGAATGGCGATTATTTTTACGATGAGTCGGTCGTGAAATTGACTGGACTTCCAAGATATGACAATTTGAAACAGGAAAATGCCCCGCAGAAGACTATTTTGATCCTGCCGACATGGCGTGCGGCGCTTGCCTGCCGTCTGAACAATGATACCGGCGAGCGTATTTACAATCCGTTGTTTAAATATTCGGAATTTTACCGTTTTTACAATGCGCTGATTCACGATGAGAGACTGCTTCGCGTCATGAAGGAAAAAGGCTATCGCGGAAAATTTTTCCTGCATACCCATCATAAGGTGCAGTTGAAAGATTTTTCCGGAAATGATATTATCGAAGTGATGCAGCAGGGAATTGATTACCAGGAGGAATTTCGAAACAATGCACTTCTTGTGACAGATTTTTCCAGTGTCGCCTTTGACTTTGCGTATTTGAAAAAGCCGGTTATTTACGCCCAGTTTGATAAAGATACCTTCTTTCAGGGGCAGGTGTATTCCGAAGGATATTTTGACTATGAGAGAGATGGGCTGGGGCCGGTGTGCTATGATTATGAATCAACGATAGAGGCATTGATCCATGCAATCGAGAACGACTGCGTGCTGGATCCGCTGTACGACGAGCGCGGCAATGCCTTTTACCGCTGGTTTGACCAGGATAACTGTAAACGAGTTTATGATGAGATAAGGAGATTGCATTGAAACAACAGTCATTTGTTTTTTGGAAAGAATTGACAAAAGAATATGTGCCGGGAAAAGATGCCCTTGTCCTTTCAAAGCGGGAGAAGAAACGGCTCGATGCCTTTCTTGCTTCTCTGAAGCCGGATGTGATGATGGTCGTTCTCTCGGATGAGCCGGTGGAGGGAAAACAGCACATGGCGTATGTGAAAGAGCATTATAATGTCGGAACGATTGATGCCTCCCGGCTGCTGGTCCGTCCGGATTTTGTGGCTTTGATACGAAAAAAAGAAAGCGATGGGGATTTTGCCCTTCTTTGCCGGCTGTACGAGACGGCAGAAAAATTTGCGGTATATGAGCGGAAAGAAGAGGACATCATCGTGGATACAAATCGTCCCCGCACATGGAATGAGGCGGGGGAGTATCCGGTTTCCATCGTTACGTATAAAAATATATGGAAACGCCTGCAGAAAAAACAGGGAAATGTGCTTCCGTTTTTCCAGCATTTGCTGATTCAAAATCTGTTCCATGCCGGATTTACGGAAAAGGATTCGATGAGTGAAAATTTGAAACGGGATTTTATCTCGATTTTGGAAGGCATCGAAGATGATATTTTATGTGGCTGTGAGCAGATTCCGGATGATGTAAAAATCTGGCTGTTAGAAGTGAAAAAGCAAAAACCGATTTTGCCGGAACTTGTATACCGGAGCGGAAGACTGCGCTACCACAATCTTACGATTACATCGTTAAAGGAAATGCCGTATGAGATAAAATCTATCGTTTACCGGAAGAAGAAACTTATTGTAAGCGGCGAGGTGATTCAGCCGGCAGAGGACGCGGAGATCGTTTATTATGCGATGGACAACCGAAATAAAGAAGTTCCTTTTTCGGTGACAGAAAAAGAGGTATATTATCTGGGCGAAAAGAAACATACGAGAAAATGCTTTGAAGCCGAAATCCCGGTATCTGCAAAGCCCGTAGGGATGCGCTTTATGTACCGTTACCATGAGTTATACCGCGCCAGAGTGCGGATGGCATTTGCCGGGGAATTGAAACTGGTGCCGGAAACCAAAGACGATTATGCCTTTTTGGATCAGCTGATGCTGCGTACGGAAAAGCGGATTTTGTTTGCTGCACCGCTGCAAAAGAAAACCCGGATAAAGCAGTTCTTTACATTTGGACGAAAAAGCATTAAAATAGAGACAGGATTACAACAGTAAATACATCAGAAAAGTCTGGTGGAATGGAGGAAGTTATGATTTATGGAGTAGTACTTGCCGGTGGTGTCGGAAGCCGGATGGGAAATGTCGGAAAACCAAAACAGTATCTGCTGGTAGGAGACAAACCGATCTTAATCCACACATTGGAAAAATTTTACATGCAAAGTGAATTTGAAAAGGTTCTCGTATTGTGCCCGACCGAGTGGATCTCACACACAAAGAACCTTGTTCGTAAATATATGAAAGACACCGAGAGAATTGTGGTTCTTGAAGGCGGCGAGACGAGAAATGAGACGATTATGAATTCGATCGCCTACATCGAAAAAGAGGGCAATCTCAATGAAGATACGATTATTGTTACACATGATTCGGTTCGTCCTTTTGTGACGCAGCGGATTCTGGAGGAAAATATCCGCTATGCGAAAGAATACGGTGCCTGCGATACCGCGGTGGCGGCGACCGATACGATCGTGTGCAGCGAGGATAATGTGGTGATCAGCGATATTCCGGAGCGCCGCAAAATGTACCAGGGACAGACACCACAGACATTTAAGGCATTGAAACTCCGTCAATTATATGAGGCACTCAGTCCAAAGGAAAAAGAACTTTTGACGGATGCGGCAAAGATTTTTGTTATGAAAGGCGAAAAAGTTCATATCGTAGACGGAGAGGTGTTTAATATCAAGATTACCTATCCTTATGATCTGCGTGTGGCAGAAGCCTTGATCAAAGGGGAAGAAAACAAATCGGAAGGATGAAATTAGACTATGCTGAATGCAGTTTACCGTCTGGTAGCACCCAGACGATTTGAAGTAGAATTTACGGATATTGACCTGACAGCGGGCAATGTGATCGTCAGACCGACCTATTTGTCTATTTGTAATGCCGATCAGAGATATTATCAGGGAAAGCGTGCGGAAGATATTCTGCGCCAGAAATTGCCGATGGCATTGATCCATGAGGGGATTGGACAGGTTGTTTATGATCCGGAAGGAGAATTTCAGGCAGGCGAAAAAGTGGTAATGATCCCGAATACACCGATGAGTGAAGATGAGATCATTGCGGAAAATTATCGAAGAGATTCCAAATTCCGTGCCAGCGGTTTTGACGGTTTTATGCAGGATGTCGTGGATATTCGCAGAGACCGGCTTGTCCGTCTCCCGGAAAATATCAATCCGCTTGTGGCAGCATTTACGGAAATTGTATCGGTCAGTGTACATGCTCTCAGCCGGTTTGATCGAATTGCGCACAAACGCCGGGAATGCGTCGGCATTTGGGGCGATGGAAATTTGGGTTATATTACCGCCGTATTTTTTAAGGCAATGTTCCCGGATACAAAATTATGCATCTTTGGTGTAAACCGCGATAAATTGTCAGATTTTACTTTTGCGGATGAGACGTATGTGGTTTCCCGGATTCCGGAAGATCTGCAGATCGACCATGCGATTGAATGTGTCGGCGGCGAAGGCTCTCCGAAAGCAATCAATCAGATCATTGATTATATCCGCCCGGAGGGCACGATTTCGATTTTGGGCGTATCGGAAAATCCGGTTTCGATCAATACCCGTATGATACTTGAAAAGGGGCTTCGTATGTTTGGCAGCAGCCGAAGCGGCAGAGCGGATTTTATGAAAACCATTGAGTTGTATCAATCCAATCCGGAGATTCCGGAATATCTGCAAAATATCATAGGCGGCGTATTTAAAATACGTTCCATCGATGATATGCGCAAAGCATTTGAAGCAGATATACACAAAGAATTTGGAAAAACCATTATGATATGGAGTTAAATGGAGGATATTTATGAGTGGCTTACTTTCGAATAAAAATAAGCGTTTTTTGAAGAAACGATTGAAATTCTGGTGGCAGTGTCTGACCCACCCGATCTTAAATGAGCATTTGATTGTCTTTGAGGCATTCAGCGGCAAACGATGTGGGGGAAATCTCCGTGCCATTTATGAAGAACTGATGGAAGATGAGAGATACCGCGATTTCCGCTTTGTATGGATCGTCAATGATGTAGAGGCTCATGCGGATCTTAAGGTGCGCCGTCATACACGTGTCGTAAAAAAGGATTCCCGCTCGGCATTTATCCTTTATGCGAAAGCTAAATACTGGTTTAACAATGTAGCACTGCCGAACTATCTGATTCCGCGTCCACATCAGGTATATGTTGAAACCTGGCATGGAACGCCGTTAAAGCGCCTCGGAAATGATATCCAGTTTGAGGTGGATCCGAGACAGTCACTGGCAGAAATGCACAAAAAATATTATATCAAGGGACGCAAGATGGATTATCTCATCTCGCCATCCCGTTTTTACAGTGAAAAGATGATTTCTTCGTTCCGTCTCGATAAGAGTCACAAAGAGGATATCATTTTGGAAACCGGTTATCCGCGAAACGATGCGCTTTTTAAATTTACCGACGAAGATGTCAAACGCATCAAGGAAGAGATTGGAGTGCCGGAAGACAAGAAAGTGATCCTGTACACGCCGACCTGGCGCGACAACCAGTTTAAAAAGGGCGAAGGATTCCAGTACAATACAGAACTTGATTTCAATAAACTGATGCAGCAGCTTGGCGACGAATATGTCCTTTTGTTCCGCGCCCACCACCAGATCGGATTCAAAGATGTGGCCAATGATGTGCCGGGTGTGATCGATGTAACATTGGTGGATGATGTCAATGATCTGTACATCATCAGTGATCTTATGATCACGGACTATTCTTCAACGATGTTTGACTACGGCGATCTGAAGCGTCCGATGGTATTTTATATGTATGATCTCGACGAATATCAGGGCGAGATCCGTGATTTTTATTTTGATATCAACGAATTGCCGGGGCCGATCGTAAAGACGCAGGATGACCTTGTGAAGGCAATCTTAGACCAGTTTGCAAACTTCACATACGACGAGAAATATAAAGCCTTTACGGAAAAATTCAATTACCTTGATGACGCCCATGCGGCACGCCGTGTTATTGAAAAGACGATTAAAACCGATCTTGGTCCGGCATTCCGTTTTTACAAATGGGTCATCCATACGAAGAATGTCATCCGCAAGGGGTTCCGTGACGGCTATATCGCATTTTCCGGTATGCTCCGCTGTATGGGACTTTGCCGTACAGCAAACAGTAAACTTTTGTATTCTTACAAAAACAAGCACAAGGGGCAGCGTTGTTTCCTTGTTGGAAATGGTCCGAGTATGCGTCTTTCGGATCTCGAAGGCCTCCAGAAAAACGGCGAGATTACGTTTGGATGTAACCTCGTGACGAAGGCATTTGATCAGACGACCTGGCGTCCGGATTATTATTTCCTGATCGACCGCATCTGTGCGAAATTCCAGAGCGAGGAGATCAACGAGGCAATTGGAGATATTCCATTATTTACCAATGTTACGACATATAATATTTTCCGCGAGAAACCAAAAAATCCGGTTATTTTGTACAATATCGCAAAAGATAAGTATAAAGTAAAACGTTCTCCGCTGGCATACTACATTCCGTCCGGTTCGACGGTAATGTCATTGATGATCGAGATGGCGGTTTACATGGGATTTTCCGAGATTTACCTGATCGGCTGCGACTGTACCTCGACGTTTACCGGAAATACGCACTTTATCAACGGTTACACGGACGACAAATTGAAACAGCGTGATGCCAAGAAGATCGTGGACCGTATGCGCCGTCTTGGCATCCAGAGCGACGATTATGAGAAGTATTTTCTGGATGGCTCGCTGAATGCGTACACTCTTTTGAAAGAGCATGCCATCAAACACCATGTGAAGATTTTCAATGCTACCCGCGGAGGCGCATTGGAAGTGTTTGACCGCGTGGATCTGGATGAGTTTATAAAATAATGGTAGCTATTCAGGATCAATGTATGGGAGGGGGAGCCTGAATAGTTACAAATAATAGCAGGAATGGGGCGCTGCATGCAGCGCCCTGTGATGATTTTGGAAGGCTGTGAGCTCGTGGGACATGCGAGGTTCCGGGGTCTTGATGGCTTGGTGCGGAATGCTGCAGAGTGTATTGCAGGGGGCAGGGCGAAACCATTTATTGGAGCGAAATTTGACTTGTAAAATGGAAAATTCGTTTTAAGTCAAGGAAAAGAGAACTTGTTTTTGGTCTAAAAAGAGTTCCTTAAAGGTAGACCATAAAGCAACATGTAAGAGTTTGGTCTAGCAAAGGATACTGACTTTTCAGGTCAAATACAAGATGCAAAATGTATGACCCAAAGCAGGAAAGAGTCATGGGGGTCAAAAGAGTAGTATAAATTTGTTGGTCAAATTGCTTGAAAAATTAGAACAAACCAAAAAGAAAGGAAAAAGAATTATGAATATCGAAGAAATGTTAGAAATCAGCGACTGCCCGTTGTGTGAGGGCGGTGCATTGTTAGAAGAGGAATGTGGCTGTGGTTATTATGTGATGTGTCTGGAGTGCGGATGTCACTCGGTGACGATTGATTTTCATTCTGAGGAAGAGCGGCTGGAGGCAGCAAAAAAGGCAGTTACACTTTGGAATACCGGCAAGGTGATTTCCAGCAGTCCGGGAGAATGATATGGGATGGGAGAAGGAATTACTTCGGGCATTGAAGAAGAATCATGTGAAAATTATTACTTCATCGGATGCTCATTGCCCGGAAGATGTGGGCGACAAAATTCGGGACTTGGAAAATTGTGTTGTAAATGCCTAGAAAGGGAATTGGTTATGGAAGAGAGGGATGTATAGTGAGTAAAAATATGGAAAAAGATATTTGGAAAATTATGTATGATAAGGCAAGAGAAGTTCAAAATGAGAGAGAGGTCTCTCCATTCATTGAGGCAGGAGGCGTTGCGGCAGCGATATTAACGAAAAGTGGAAATATATATGTTGGTGTATGTATAGATACCGCGAGCACCTTAGGAATGTGTGCAGAAAGAAATGCGATTGCAAATATGATTACAAATGGAGAAAGTAAAATAGATAAAATGGTTGCGGTCGTCGAAGATGGCAGTGTGGGAGCACCATGTGGAGCATGCCGGGAATATATGATGCAGCTGGATAAGGATAGTGGTGATATTGAGATTTTAATGGATTATGAAACAAGAAAAACAGTGAGATTAATTGAATTAATACCCGATTGGTGGGGGCACAGCAGATTCAAATAATCTTCCGGTCTGAGAAGAAAAGGAGTAAAATATGGAATATTGTGGAATTATAGCATTGGTTTTACTGCTTTGCTATTCAGCATATCCGGGAAAGGTAAAGCGGTTGGAATCAAAAGTAAAACGATTGGAGAAAAAGCAGAAAGGAGATAATTATATGTCGCAGTTGATTGATGATCTAGTAGGCGAACAATGTACCATTAAGTCGGAGGCTATTCTGAATTTTGCAGGAAAAACAGAATTATCCTGCACGATTTTGGATGCAGATGATGAATGGATGAAGATCTGTTATACGGATAAAAAGAATAAGCAGGTAACGAAACTTTTACGAATTGAAGCGATTGACGAAATAGAAATCGAAGAGTGATTTCTATTTGTGCTAGTTGGTAAAATGGAATGTGCGGAGGTTTATATGATTGGCAATATAGTAACGGTAAAAGTAGATAGACCGATGGGAAGCTATCATCCTAAGCATAAAGATATATATTATCCGACTAACTATGGATACATAGAGGGAATCATTGCGCCTGATGGAGAAGAACAAGATGCCTATTTGTTAGGATTGGATGAACCGGTTCAAGAATATACAGGGATAATAATTGCTATTATTCATAGATATGATGATATTGAAGAAAAATGGGTTGTAGCTCCGAAAGGAATGACATTTACAAAGGAAGAAATCAGGGAGAAAACTTATTTTCAGGAACAGTACTTCGACTCGGAAATCAGAATGTGATATTTGGCTTGGGTCATATTTTTGGCACATTGTCATATTGGGTATATATAGTTTGATTGAATTGAAAAAAGAAGCGTAAACCGGAATTTTAGGAGGCGTTTTATGCCAAAAATGAATAATGCCATAAATCTTTGCAACGGATTATGTGAAAAATATAAAGATCTGTCTAAAAAGGGGAGGATACATACCGAACAGATGATATTCCCGCGAGCCGCCTTTTATCTAAAGATGATTAAATATATTTCCCGCGAAGAAGCCATCCGTCTGATAGAAGAATCTGTAAGAACAAGTTAAGCCAAAGTGGGAATATCATATAATTGCTATTAAAAAACTGTAGAGTTTTTAAGGATGTTGATAATTTTCTATTTAATAAATATAGCGCTATACGCCAGTTCGCAAAATTATAATTACAGGAGGAGAGTTTACATGGACAAATATGAAATCATTGCTTTTTCAAAAGACAAATGGAAAGGCACTATAATACCAATGATAATCCGAAGCGACAGCTACTATGATTTTGAAATTCGTCCCTTTGATAAGAATGGCTGCCAGATTTCTATGATTAGAAAGCAGGCTGAATCGGAGATCGTTCATACACCGGAAGAATATGATTTTCCGGATTCACTATATCAGGAACACTGGGAAAATGCGGAGGCATACGGCGTCGTAAGTGAGAGCGGAGAGATGCTGGCTTGTATTGAAGTGTGCCCGGAAGAATGGTCGAATCGACTTGTAGTGACGGAACTCTGGGTGTCCGAGGAACTTCGCAGAAAAGGTGTCGGGAAAAGATTGATGGATAAAGCCAAAGAAGTCGCTGTAAGGCAGAAACGCCGTGCGGTCATTTTGGAAACGCAGTCGTGCAACACAAATGCGATCGGTTTTTATCTTCATCTGGGATTTGAATTGATCGGTTTTGATACCTGCTGTTATTCAAATGAAGATATTGCCCGGAGGGAAGTCAGAGTGAATCTTGGATTCTTTTTAGCGAGAGCGGAAGAATAGAGAAGTTTTGAGTTTCCCCATTTTTCAAACCGCTATCACTTGAAACCCAATCCAGC
>DJEU01000019.1:4079-20078 GCA_002431395.1 Lachnoclostridium sp. UBA5890 | reverse complement strand
TGTTTCACCGTTCTTTTGCCACTTTCTTCTTCGAGATACTGGCGGGTTTTGCCATGACCACGAAGCGTTAAAAACTTGATCACATGCCAGAAATCCGACTTGTACTTTTCTATCTCGTTTTCATCCAGATTGCTCAAGGATATTAGATGAATCTTATGATTTAAGAGAAATGGCTGTAACTTCTTTTTCTCTTCTTCCTCCAAATCCAGCATATCCAGGATGCTGAGCGGCCGCGTCCATTCTTCCCTGCCATAATAGATAACAAACGTAATAACCGGATGCAGATGGTCATCATCTGCCAGTTCTCTGGCATAGAAATTTCTGCCCCTGCGCTCGTTCTCTCTCTTATGCTCTTTGATCTGTTCGTTGTAGTTGTTGAAAATGTAGCCCAGATCCCGCACCGGCATAATGTTATTGATCTCTGACTGGTTCTCCATCTGTATGAGCGCAATGATCGTTCCATTTTTGCGCCAGCGCATCCGCACATCTGCCATTACTTTCGCAGGCTTCCCTTCGCTATCCTTGTAGTGCATTTCCTGTGGCAGCAATTCCAGATCTTCCGGCTGGATCACCTGCTCACCGTCATACAGATTAACATTACTGATGTCAGCAAACACTTCCGGAGCTTCCACAAGATTTTTTTCTGTTAAATCTTTTGTCAATAAATACCATCCCTTTCTTCTCTTGCTTTCTAAAAATATGTGGGTAAAAAGTTTTGTTTCGATAAGCAAGAAAAATAGAATGATAGATATCAGACTCTCAAATTATTTACTTGCTTGTATATGATAATACACTATTAATCAAGATATGTCAACTACTATTTGAACCTTATTTTACTTTTTCAAAAAGACCGCCAAACAGATTTTTCATCCATTTGACGGTCATCTTTGTGATACATGGTTTCTATTTCTTTATCTTAACCTTTCCTAACTTACTAACTCAAACTCAACTCTTTCCCACCTGTTGCATATTTCCGATAAGTAGATTTATATTTCTTGGTTGACGTACGCTTTTCATTATAATAGTATTCGCTATATGGATTTCCATTGGAATCATCCATAACCTGGTCGCCAAACGTACAAACCTTTGTTAAGATTGCATTTTTAATACGGAAAGTATAATAATGCATCATCCTTCCACCATATCGGAAAAATGTAAACTCTTTGGCTTTCCCTTTATGGGTCACACCATCCATATAACTGATATGGATGCCACCAAGATATTTGACTTTATTTCCTTTCATGGTAAATAAATTAATATAACCCTCCGTTACAAGTATGCATTCTTTTTTCCCATCTCCATTAAGATTCATGTATTTGATACGTCCTTCTCTAATCTTTTGAGCGGATAGCAGCAAGGGATACCCCGCTTCCGCATCGTCTCCAAAATCCTCTGCATCGTATTTTACATACATTTGAAACCCTGATTTCTTGTATTTGTTCATTAATTTTTGATAGGCCGTCTGTGCACTTATTTCCGGTGTATTCGCATCCATCACTACACCAGCCAGTATACAAAACACACATAATCCAAAAACAGCGACTAATTTTTTCATTTTCCTCACTTCTCCTTTCATCACGGTGTATAGTATTGAAGCATATTATTGCCTCGAATAATCCACTCAACATTTTTTGGTTTTGTATGTGCATGATCTGTGCGTTTGTTTTGCAGATTCTGATAAGTAAAACCTTGGCACATGAATTTCCAGGTACAAGGATATCCACTCTTTAATGTATACATCTTGATTTTTTTACTATATTTCTTTTTGTAAACTTTGTTTGAGACATATTCATATCCGTCGTTGCCATTAAATTTGATTTTTTTGTAAAGGACATATTTTTTCGTGATTTTTTGGAATTTAATTCCGACATACTTCTCTACATTAAATCCAAGGCCAAACTCTTCTGGTCCATATGTCTTTGCCTGCACTTTCGAACCGGAAAATGCCAAGCTGGACACAATTAACGCCAAACATAATACACTCACTACAATCTTTCTCATAATAGATTCCTCCTAAATTAATTAGTTTTTCTCTCATTATATCCCACGAAAGTTCCAAAATTTTTCCGTTTTTTTCACTTTCTCTTATTTTATCATTCAATAAGATAGATGTACCCTCGTCACCGTCAGGCTTACGCCATTCAAATTTGCACAGCAAAAAAGACCATACCCCGGAAAATAATATTTTCCACGATATGGTCTTATATTTTTTATATAACGATTCGGAACTTTTTCATTATTCCCCCGAAAGCACTTTGTACACTTCTTTGAAGGCTTCCTTCGGCTGATACAGTTCGGTAAATAATCCGCAATACGGACCATTCATCTTGTAGCTGTAATCGGTCTCTGCCAGATACGGTGCATCAAACAAGCCCCAGATGGACAAACTCGTAATCGGGCCTGTCTCGCCTTTCGCCTGCGCCGCTTTATTGATGTCGACATAGGTCTGCATCAATTTCTTATAAAATGCTCCGTGCTCTGCCTCGCGTTCATCAGATCTCTCGTAATTTCGAACCGCAAGCTCTGTCACATGAACCTCGACTCCGATAGAAGCAAATTTTTCGATGGCATTTTTAATCGATGTAATATCGTTGTCATTCATGCAGCCGCTCTGCTGTCCATAACCTCCGATATAACTCTGCATTCCGATTCCATCGCAAAGTTTGAGATAACCGCCTTGGCCATCCGAAACCGATGAATTTACACTTTTTACCAGTTCCACGATAGCATCGCGTTTGTTGGCACCATATGTCGCAAACGTATTATAATCATTATAAAATAATTTGATACGATCTTCTGCGCCAAGTGTTTTCCGCGTTTCATAAGCATACTTAAATGCGAGTTCTACATAATCTTTTCCGATATGATCATAGAAAAGATTGGTTTTTCCACTACGAACAGTACGTACATGACGCACATCATCCGATGCAAATTCGCCAGTATTATCTGCAACCGCTTCATTTACAACATCCCAGCAATAAATCACGCCCGGGTATTTTTGCTCAAAATGCGTCATTACTTCTTCAATGTATTTCTGTAGACGATATTTCATCACATCCGCACTCACATAATCACCATTTGTCGTATATCCTTCGCGGAAGAACCAGTCGCACATATCTGCATCCCACGTTAGCACGTGTCCACGGATCTGCAGACCATTTGCCTTTGCATATTCTACCATTTTGTCTGCTGTCGTAAAATCAATGCTTGCCGTAGACTGTTCATTTTTATAATTCGACTGAGAAGCAGACTGTTTCAAAAGAGAATAAGCTTTCATCTCATTGCTGAATGTCGTGCTGTTAAAATGGTATTTGATCAGTTTTGTCAATTCAGTATTATTCAATGCCTGAGAAGAAATATTGGTTCCGAATTTGAATCCATACTGCTCTGCCAGGCTGGCTAATGATTGATAATTTGTCGTAACTTCTGTCGCATCTTTCTTTCCATTATTTTCCATTTTAATAGAAGTGACACGAATATATTTTACATCTGCCGTTGAATTCTGTACGATCAGATACAGTTCTGACGATCCGCTCGGATAGGTCTCCAACTGCAACCCAAACTCTTTGTTGCTCTGTACGCCGTTCGCATCCACAAAGCCGCCCCAGTCCGAAGACTTCGCAGACAATTTTACAGAAGCTCCACCTGTATTCTCGATTATGTTTTTGTCGGTATCCAAAAGTTCGACAGTAATCTTAACATCCGTAAAGTCGGATATTTTGTACCCTTTTTCCGTAAGCAGTTCGCCTATATTATACACCGTTCCATTCCATGCACCTGTGTATGCATTGCTATTTGTAAACTTCGCAGAATCAATCTCCAGATCGAACTTCGCTGCCGGCGTCGCAGTTGGTTTGGCTATTGCCGTCGCTGCCGGAGTGCTGGTTGGTGTCGCCGTTGCTGCTGGCTCTAAATCTGTCACAAAAGTAACAGACGTAACACGAATATAATTTACCTCTGTACTCGCATTTTGCACAACAAGGTACAATGAATCTGCCTCTTCCGGATATGTATCCATCTTCAAAACAGATTCCTGTCCACTCTTTACTTCATTGATATCAACAAAGCCTGTCCAGTCTGTCGTTTTCGTTGACAATTTCAAAGAAGCTCCGGATTGACCTTCAATTACATTCTTATTTGCATCCAGTAATTCCACAACCACAGTTACAGACTTCAAATTATGAAGCAAAGCCCCTTGACGCACAATCAATGCCCCGATATCATATACATTTCCGGACCATGCTTTTGTATAGGCCTCTTTATTGGTATATTGCGAGGAATCCTCAATCAAATTTCCCTTTGATGGTTTAGTCGAAGGTGATGTCGTAGCAGGTGCCTTAGTCGGTGCCTCCGTCACGGGAGCTTTGGTCGGAGCTGCCGTAACCGGTGCCTTCGATGGTTCCACCGTCGGAGTAGTGTCCGGTTCACTGCTTGGTGCTGCATCCGGTGTCTCACTTGGGTTTACCGTTTTCTGTGGTTTCTCCGTCGCCGGCTGGAAAGTGCTCTGCGCTGTAGCAGATGGTGCCACAACCGGTACCACAGTTTCCGTGGACGGAACTGCCGTCGGATTTGCCGCTTTTTTTACCGTAACCTTACAATTAAATTTATAAGTCTTTTTTCCCATTTTGATCTGGCAGGTAACCGTCGTTTTTCCCGGCTTTTTCGCCACGATCGTAACCGATTTTTTCGTCTTCTTTGTCAAAAATGCCACGGAAGTTTTCTTGCTCTTCCATGTTACCTTTTTAACTTTTCCGGCATTTTTAATCTGTAATTTTTTCTTTGCGCCGGTGTTCAATGTCATGTTTTTGGTACTTAACTTTGGTTTTTTTACTTTGGCATCCACCGGTACAGCCACTGTGGTGATGCAAAGGGCTGCTGCCATAGCCAATGCCAGCATTTTTTCTGTCGTTTTCTTCATACGAAACCGCTCCTTTCAAAATAAATAGAAAAAAATCCTCTCATTCCGCTACCATATAATACTATACTTATTGTAACAGAATGAGAGGTATAATTTAACTAATATTGTATTAATTAACTATAAATATTTACTGACTCAGACTTGCTGCATAATCATTGAACAAATAGTCCATAATCGATGCTGTTCCGACAATCTCGCAGCCATAGATATGCTCGTCGCCATCTTGCTGCTGGCGAATGATACGTACCACACAATTCAATGCTCCCTGCTCGCCAAGCACTAGTCTGGCATTAAAATAGTAACCGATCGGCAGCACACTTTCGGTACGGAATCCAATTCCTGCTTTGGATACATCAAACACTTCAATCGGCGCATTGATGTTCTCCACTTTCACATTATCCTGCTTGAAAAGACTGCTGATCTCCAATTTTAACTCGATCGGCCAGCGCTTTTCTCTTCTCATTTCAATCATAAAAATCCTCCTTCATTACATTACTGTTGTAAAATAGATACCAGACTTGGGATCAATTGTTTCTTTCTTGAAACCAAGCCTTTTAATATAATACGTTTCATGTCTCCCGGAAGCTGGAATGCCTCCTTGACAACGTCTTTGGACTTCTCGCCAAAACATAAAAGCTCTGTGCTTTCTTTTACAATATTTGTAAGCATTACGAATGCCATCGATACGCCTAGTCCTTCAAATACTTCTTCCAGATATGGCACAATTTTTTCCTTAATTTCCTGAAGTTCAATGCTGTTCATGGAATTGATCTGGCTGACGATAAACTCAATATCGCCCACCTCAAAGCGTTTGAGATCCTGATTGAAAATTTCCTTCGGTTCTTTGGAACTCAGATCACTTCCTGCCCCAAACATATCTACCGCAAATTCCTCAATCTCAACACCACAGATCTCTGACAGGTCTTCTGCCGCCTTCTGATCTACCGGAGTACAGGTCGGCGAGCGGAACATTAACGTATCGGAAATGATTGCTGCCATCAAAAGTCCTGCGATATTTTTCGGAATCTCAACTCCATGTTCCTGATACATCTGATAAATGATCGTCGCAGTACAGCCAAGCGGCTGGTTGCGGAAAAGAACCGGTTCCAATGTCTCCAAGGTACCGATTCGGTGATGATCAATGATTTCCAATATATGAGCAAATTCGATGCCATCCACCGTCTGCGAAACTTCATTATGATCGACCAGAATCAATTGTTTTTTTCGAAGATTTAACAAATTTCGGCGGGAGATCATACCAACGTAGCGGTCATTTTCATCCAAAATCGGAAAATCGCGGTGGCGCTTTTTACCCATGACACCTTTGATATCTTCCGTCTTATCCGCAAGATGGAACGTCGTCAGATCATTTCTCTTCATGAAATATTCAATCGGCATACTCTGATTGATCATACGCGCCGCCGTAAAGGTATCGTATGGGGTTACAATAATATTGCAATTGTGCTCCTGTGCCATTTTCTGAATCGTCCGCGATACTTTCGCATCCATACACACAATGATACAGTCCGCTCCCATCTCGATCGCACACAGCTGGGATTCGTAACGGTTTCCTAAAATTACCATATCGCCTTCGTGGATATAGTCTTCCATGACATCCGGATTCGCTGCCGCAATGATTACCTCGCCTTTTTTATAGGTTGCGTCTTCATCCCCGACGACCATCGTCGCCTCCAGCGTCTCCAATATATTTTTATAGGAAGTTCCTGCCGTAGACAGGATACAATTGTCATACACGTCCATGTACGCGGTCGCAATATCACCGATCGTGATCAACCCAAGAAGTTCATCTTTCTCCGACGTGATCGGAAGTGTCACTACATCCAGCTCGCGCATCATATTCCATGCTTTTTTCAAGGAAATTTTTCCCGATACGCCCTTCGTCTTCCGGATCTCGATGTCACTCACTTCTGTCATAACGTCTTCAATATACTGCGGTGCCGGCGCCTGAAAAAACTTGAGCACATATTGTGTCTCCTGATTGATCTGCCCCGCACGCGCTGCATAATAACCGCCGCCATGCAATTTATTTTTCAGATCCGCATACGCGATCGCCGAACAGATCGAGTCGGTATCCGGATTTTTATGTCCAATAATATATACAGGTATTCTGTCTTCCATATTCTGCAAAATCCTCCACTGCAAATACTTTCATTTTGTCGCTATATTTTACAGTTTACCATAGTTTTTTCAAAAAAGCCATGATATTTTTTTTGCAGCAATATAGTCATTTGCCAAATTCCCCAAAACATGATACACTTATGACATCATTAATAGACACACAAGAGAGGGCAGCTTATGAATCTGGATGAAATGAAACAAAAATTTACTGACATATTTGGTGCAGACCGCTTGCCGAAGGCATTTTTCGCCCCGGGGCGGGTCAATCTGATCGGCGAGCACACTGACTACAATGGCGGACATGTTTTCCCCTGCGCACTGGATGTAGGAACGTATGGCCTCGTGTGCCTGCGGAAAGACCGGAAACTGCAGTTTTACTCCGAAAATTTTTCGGAAAACGGTGTGATCGAGTCATCGCTGGACGACCTAAAACCGCTGGAAGACTCCCGATGGATCAGTTATCCGATGGGTGTGATCTGGGCATTTACAAAGCATGGTTATCCGATCGACAAAGGCATGGATCTGTATATTTATGGAAATATTCCAAATGGTTCCGGGCTCTCTTCTTCGGCTTCGCTGGAAGTGCTGACAGGAATTATTTTAAAAAAATGCTTTCATTTCGATTCCCTTGCCCTTCCGCAGATTGCTCTCTTGGGACAAGCTGCCGAAAATAAATACAATGGCATGAACTGCGGTATCATGGATCAATTTGCCTCCGCAATGGGAAAAAAGGATCATGCCATCTTTCTAGACACCAATTCGCTGGATTTTCAATGGGTACCGGTAAATCTTGGAAATTACAGGCTGATCATTACAAACAGTATGGTAAAACACAGCCTGGTTTCCTCGGCTTACAATGACCGGTGCCGCGAATGCGAAAAAGGTCTTTTGATGCTACAACGCGCACTAGACATTTCGACTCTCGGAGATCTTACTGATCTGCAGTTTGAGGCAAATAAATATCTCATTGGCGATGAAGTGATCCAAAAGCGTGTTCACCACGCCATATCGGAAAACCAGCGGACGATTGCCGCAGTAAGCGCATTAAAGGAAAATGATATCCTCGCATTTGGAGAATTGATGAATGCTTCGCACCGCTCTCTGCGCGATGATTACGAAGTTTCCTGTCCGGAAGTGGACACTCTGGTAGAGACAGCTTGGGAACTGCCGTTTGTAGCTGGCAGCCGAATCACGGGAGGTGGATTTGGCGGATGCACCGTAAGTCTTGTCGCTTCGGATAAAACAGAGGATTTCAAGGCTGCACTTTCCGATGTTTATAAAAAGAACTATGATAAAATTCCAGAATTTTACATTGCTGAGATTCGTGATGGCGCACGTGCATTGTAAAATGTGCCAAATGTCTGCCATTTAACTTGATAAAAACAAACCATATCGAAAGGAGATTCTATATGAAAATATTAGTTACAGGGGGCGCCGGTTACATCGGCAGCCACACATGTGTTAATCTGTTGGAAAATAACTACGAAGTTGTAATCGTCGATAATCTGTATAATTCCAATGAAAAAGTAGTGGACCGCATCACACAGATCACCGGAAAAAAACCTGCTTTTTATAATGTAGATCTGTTGGACAAAAAGGCATTGGACAGTGTATTTGAAAAAGAAAAAATAGATGCTGTCATTCATTTTGCCGGTTTGAAAGCAGTCGGCGAATCTGTGGAAAAGCCGATTGAATATTATCACAATAACATCACCGGAACCTTGCATCTGGTGGATTGTATGCGCAATCACGATGTGAAAAATATTATTTTCAGTTCGTCCGCGACGGTTTACGGAGATCCTGCCTTTATTCCTATCACAGAGGAATGTCCGAAAGGCTCTCCAACCAATCCTTACGGCTGGACTAAATGGATGTTAGAACAGATCCTTACCGATCTGCACACCGCTGACAATTCCTGGAATGTCATTTTGCTCCGCTATTTCAATCCGATCGGCGCACACAAAAGCGGACTGATTGGCGAAGATCCAAAAGGAATTCCAAACAATCTCGTACCGTATGTCGCACAGGTTGCCGTCGGCAAACGCGAATGCCTCGGCGTATTTGGCGATGATTACAAGACTCACGATGGCACCGGTGTCCGTGATTATGTACATGTAGTCGATCTTGCCGATGGACATGTAAAAGCGTTAGAAAAAATCAAGGAAAATTGCGGTGTGAAAATTTACAATCTTGGTACCGGAAAGGGTTCCAGCGTTCTCGATGTCGTTCATGCCTATGAAAAGGCCTGTGGCAAGAAGATCCCTTATGAGATCAAACCTCGCCGCGCCGGCGACTTGGACGAATTGTATTCCCAATGTGACAAAGCCGAAAAAGAGCTGCATTGGACAGCAAAATACGACTTGAATGATATGTGTGCCGATTCTTGGAAATGGCAGAGCATGAATCCAAATGGTTACAACGACTAATGAAACGATAAATTACGGGCGGACTGTTCCAAACAGAGCAGTCCGCCCGCATTATTTTTCATCTATTCTTTTTCTCATCCTTCCAGCAGATTTTTCATGCTTTCCAGACTGATCACAAGTGTCGAAGAATTGTGAAGCAGTGCCGATGTCGTTGGCTGAATCACACCTGCCACACCAAGAACGATCAACCCGGCATTGATGGCAACAATCCGTTGATAATTCGTATGAATCCGTTTCATCAAAGCATTGCTGATCTGTTTCAATGTCACGATCTGATACAGGTTGTCCGCTCCGACCGTCACATCTGCGATCTCGCGCGCAATCTCTGCTCCGTCACTGATGGCAATCCCTACATCTGCTGCCGACAACGCCGGTGAGTCATTGATTCCATCTCCGATCATGATGACCTTCGAGCCGTTTGCCTTCGCTTTTTCGACAAAATGCGCCTTGTCTTCCGGCAGCACTTCAGCGAAGTACTGGTCTACACCAACCCGCGCAGCGATAGCGCGTGCAGTGCGGTTACTGTCACCTGTCATCATAACCACATTTTTGATACCGGCTTTCTTCAGTTCCTGAATAACTTCTGCTGCCTCTTCCCGAAGTGGATCCTCGATGCAGATTACAGCACAAAGTTTTCCATCCACCGCCAGATATAAATGAGAATACTCTTCCGGCAGAGAATCAAACCGACTCTGATATCCTTCCGGTACAACACATTTTTCATCTTCAAAGATAAAATGTGCACTTCCGATCACTACTTTTTTTCCTTCCACAGAGGACGAAATTCCATGTGCAACGATGTATTCCACTTTCGAATGAATCTCTTCATGCACAAGTCCTTTCTTTGCCGCCGCATCCACCACAGCTTTTGCCATAGAATGCGGGAAATGCTCTTCCAGGCAAGCTGCGATACGAAGTAATTCGTCCGGCTGCGCCTCACAGAACGGAATCACTTTAACCACCGTCGGCTGTGCTTTCGTCAATGTTCCGGTTTTATCAAATACGATCGTATCTGCTTCTGACATTGCCTCCAGATATTTTCCACCTTTTACGGTCACTTGATAATGGCTTGCTTCCCGTATCGCAGAAAGCACGGAAATCGGCATCGCTAATTTCAATGCACAGGAAAAATCTACCATCAATACGGCTAATGTCTTCGTCACATTTCGTGTAAGAAGATATACGAATCCGGTTCCGGCAAGGGTGTATGGCACAAGTCGGTCTGCAAGATGTTCCGCTTTTCCCTCGAGTGAAGATTTCAATTTTTCAGAATCCTCAATCATCGCAACGACCTTTTCAAATCGTGTGCCTCCTGCCGATTTTTCCACCTTCAGAGTCAGGTCGCCATCTTCCACGACGGTGCCTGCATAAACATAACCGCCCATCGTTTTGTGCACCGGCAGAGGTTCTCCGGTGAGCGATGCCTGATTAACCATCGCATCTCCGCTCATCACAACGCCGTCAAACGGGATCACATTTCCCATATGAACGACAACCTCATCTCCCGGCACGATTGCATTGGACGGAACGAGAACTTCTTTTCCATCCACCAGCTGCCAGACTTTGGTTATGTTCAAAGACATACTTCTCGCCAGATCTTCGACCGATTTTTTGTGTGTCCACTCTTCCAGAATCTCGCCGATCCCAAGCAGGAACATAATCGAATTGGCCGAATTCATATCGCCACGAAGCACCGAAACTCCGATGGCTGTCGCATCCAGCACCGGCACCTCAATCTTGCGGTGCGCTAATGTCTTTATTCCTTTTTTCCAATATTTGCCAGCCTTCACCACCGTTATCACAGTGCGTACCGGCGCCGGCAGGAACAATTTTGTACCTGCCATAAACAACACTTTATTGATGAGTTTCTCCTTATACTCTTCATTTAACTTCCGTCCGGAATTATGAAGAAACTCATCCGGAACATCCACTGTTTCCGGCTGATATGCGGCAAGTGCCTCGCACAGCTGCTTACGTGATCCCACGTAATTTACCGTGACATTTCCTATATTTTCATGAACTTTTACCTTTGTCACAAACGGAAAACTTCCCAGGTAATACTGAAGCGTATCCGCCTCTTCATACGACATTTTCTTCGTACAGACATGGAGACGCATGCGCCCCTTTAGTTCATGCTCAATCCTGAATCTCATCTGCAGTTTCCTCTTCGGCATCTACAAATTCTTCACCGGCACGCTCTTCATTAATGATCTGTGCCTCTGCATAGATGTCTTCTGCATTCTCCTGAATCTTTGTCGCAGTCTTCATCACACAGTCTTTTGCTCGAAGAACTGCTGCGGTACAATTGGTGTACAATTTCTTTGCATCTTTACTTCCAAGGATCTTCACACCGGCGGTTCCAAGCAATACGCCAGCCGCTACAAGTCCTGTCGCTTTTTTATCAATTTTCTTTAAACATTTCAACATAGTGAATTCCTCCTATCAATTTTATTTCCCTATATAATACACCTTTTTTCTTAGAAACTCTACCCCTTTTTTTATTTTTTATCAAAATTTTTTAATTTGTTTCGATATGCTCGAAATGCCGTCGGCAGACTGTACATATCTTCGACTTCTTCCAGCGAAGCAAAGATTAGATGCGGCTGCTTCCCAGTCGGCGACAGTTCAATCAGATACCCTTTCATATGCCATTCAATATGAGAAAAAATGTGCTTCGCTGCTCCAAGAGAATGGATTTTTTTTACAACGATCCCGTCTTCTGCCAATTTTTCTTCGAGTTCTTTCTTCTTATAATGGTCGGCTATAGAAGGAAACTCATACAATCCCGCCAGCAGACCTTTATTTTCCCGCTTTGCGATTCCAAATGTTCCTTCTTTTTCATAAACCAGTATCGTCTTTTTCTCGATTTTCCGCGGTTTCTTTTCTATTTTTCGCGGATATTGTTCCGGCTCGCCTTTTCTTTTTGCCTCGCAAGTCGCCGCCAATGGACACTGGTCGCAAAGCGGTGTTCCATTTGGGATACAAACCACTTCGCCAAGCTCCATGATTGCCTGATTGAAATCGCCCGGCCGCTCTGGCATTACTTCCGTCAACTCATTCTCAACCCTGCGCCGCGCAGACATTTTGGTAATATCTTCCAAGCTCGCCTGATAACGCATCATCACCCGCAGCACATTGCCATCCACTGCAGGCACTTTGATGTCATACGCAATGGACGCAATCGCCCCCGCTGTATACGGTCCAATTCCTGGCAATGCAAGCAATTTCTCGTAATCCGCCGGCAGTTGTGCCCCATATTCTTCTACTAATATCTTTGCTGTTTTTTGTAAGTTTTTGGCACGATTATAATACCCAAGTCCTTCCCACAATTTTAAAAGTCTCTCCTGCGACACATTGGCAAGGCTTCGAACATCCGGAAGTTCCTCCGTAAATCGCACAAAATAATCTTTCGCTGCCTCGATCCGCGTCTGCTGCAGCATAATTTCTGAAATCCAAGTATAATACGCATTTCCCCGGTCACGCCATACCATTTCACGTTTATTTTTATCGTACCACGCAAGCAGCGGGGTTACAAATTGATCTTGTTTTAACATATCGGCTCCTGTGTTTTTTTCTTCATCATAAAGGGCAATGTCCGCGGTGTCAAGACTTTTCTATTTGACCTTATCCTTACGACTGTGATATACTAATGTTATACTTATAATTTAATTTTTTGAGAATCAAGACACTTAGGAGGATGAGAACGACTATGAAGAAATTTTTACAGGAATTTAAAGAATTTGCCTTGCGTGGAAATGTCATGGATCTGGCAATTGGTGTTATTATCGGTGCCGCTTTTCAGGCGATCATCAATTCCATGGTAAATGACGTACTTTCCCCATTGATCGGTTTGATTGCGAACACGGACTTGAGTTATCTGGTGCTGACGATTCGCGATGTCGATGTGAAATACGGTTCATTTCTGACCGCTGTTATCAATTTTCTGATTATGGTATTTGTGATTTTCCTGCTCGTAAAGGGAATGAATGCACTTGCCAGTCTGGGACACAGAAAAGATGCTGAAGAGGAAGAGGCTCCTACCGAAAAAACCTGTCCTTTCTGCTATGGCAAAATTGACATAAAAGCAACCCGCTGCCCTCATTGTACTTCCATGATCGAATCTGTGGAAATGGAGGCAGAAAAAGAAGATTAATATGAACTCATTTATATATGGATTGAAACGGGGATTTCCGATTTTTCTCGGTTATCTCCCGGTTTCTTTTACGTTTGGCTTTATGGCCGTTTCCGGTGGCATCCCTGTGTGGGCAGCCGTATTGATTTCTCTGACCAATGTGACCTCTGCAGGCCAGTTTGCCGGAACCAATTTAATTTTTGCAAGTGCCGGCTATCTTGAGATCGCGCTGACAACTTTTGTCATCAATCTGCGATACTCCCTGATGTCGCTGTCGCTTTCACAAAAGATCCGGCCGGACGTTCCGATATGGAAACGTCTGATCCTCAGTTTCTGCATTACGGACGAAACATTTGTCATGGCTTCGATGGAACCGGGACAGATCGGAGCCGGCTTTTTCGGCGGTCTGATCACACTTCCGTTTATCGGATGGGTCCTTGGCACTTTTCTCGGCGGAACGATTTCGACTCTGCTTCCGGCAGAACTTCAATCGGCCATGGGAATCGGTCTCTACGCAATGTTTATCGCGCTGATCGTCCCAGCTGCCCGTGAAAAGAAAAATGTGTGCTTCGTTGTCCTTCTTGCAGTACTTTGTTCGTGCATCATCCGCTATGTTCCCGGATTGAACCAGATTTCTTCAGGATTCCGTGTGATCATGTCGACGATCATTGCCGCCGGAATCGGCGCCTGGCTTTTCCCGGAACCGATTTCTGACACAGGTGGCACGCCGCCGGAAAGTGAGGTCTGATATGAATTTACGATATTGTTTGATTGCGATCGCCGTAATGGCTGTCGTTACTTATATTCCGCGCTTTGTTCCGATCACATTTTTCCGGCGCGAGATCAAATCCGTTTATATGAAAAACTTTTTGGATTATACGCCTTATGCCGTCCTTGGTGCATTGACATTTCCTGACATTTTTTCATCCAGCGGAAATCCTGTTGCTGCCATCATTGGTACCGCCATTGCTCTGATTCTCAGTTTTTTCAAACGCGGACTTGTGGTCGTGGCTTTGGGCGCGATTGCCGGCGTTTATGTGACGTTGTTGCTATTTTGATAATTTTCCCGCTCACAAATAGGCCCCTCCACATCGGAGCATTTTTAATCTTGCCAAAGACGAGAATGAGCACGTAGTATTCGAAATGTGAATATGTGCGAGGGGTTCCTGAATCGTTTTATCCGCGGAAATTAATCTCCTGCGCATCCGGGATTTGTTTTTGCAAAAATTTTTGCATTTCTTCCCCTGTATACGGCTGGTACCAATAGTCATCCTGATCATAGGATTCATCATTTAAAATGTAACAATTTTCTCCCGTTCCTCGTATAAAGTAAATCTCTCTTCCTGTTCTGCCAATAATCTTTTCCGGCACTTATTCCTTTAACAAATAATGTCTTATTTGGTTTGTCTGCTAAAATGGATATTTTATCAGATGCATCTAAAAACTGTTTATAAATTTTCACTTTTTTTCTATTATTTACGGATGTTTGCCTCACATTTTGTCGCTGTTGCATTCAAAATACACACAGCCGTAATAACTCCTGTTATCCAGATTTTTCTCATAATCATTACCTCCATTCTACCGTATTATATAATTATTTAGCTGTCCTATTTCTCCCCGGAATACATTGCAGTCAATGGATTTTTCATCTCCTTGATATCCATCTAAATGCGCCTTATCCGTATACTGCCACAAGGTCCATTCTCTTCCAATATCTTCCGGCTGATAATACACGTTTCGAATCCACAATGGCACCTCATCAAACACCCCCTCAAGATATTTTCGGTAAACGTTATAGGTGCAATAGATCATCGGCTTTTTCCCATACTCCCCCTCCAATGCGTCAATCATGTCACCTAATTCCTTCCGCACCTTTTCCACATCCGGTGGTACCTTTGCATATTTCCCATAATATTCCACATCAATGACCGGAATTAATTTTCCCTTCAAATCTCCCACTTTTTTTATAAAATGTTCTGCCTGCTTTACTCCCTCACTTTCAAAACTAAAAAAATGATATGCTCCACAGAGCATTCCCGCTGCTTTTGCTTGTTCCCAATTTTTGTCAAAGAATTCATCTTTGTGCGCACTTCCTTCTGTCGCTTTAATATACGCAAAGTCCAGTCCCTGCTGTTTCATCGCCACCCAGTCAATCTCGCCCTGATAATGCGACACATCTATTCCCTGCACCGGATATCCTGCCGCCAGAAGCGTGTTTATCCGAATGACTTTCGTTCCCACAAGTACAGAAAACACAACCGCCGCCAACATCACGACTGCGAGCAGAATCAGCCACTTTCTTTTTTTTACTTGTTTTTTCTTCTTTTTCATCTTGTTTTCCTCAACTCTTGTTTTTTTCTTTTCTGGCGTGTGCCTTCGCTCCC
>DJEU01000019.1:3739-3998 GCA_002431395.1 Lachnoclostridium sp. UBA5890 | reverse complement strand
CTTTTTCCTTTTTGGGCGTGTGCCTTCCTTCCCTTGCATCGGCGATTGGGCCGCTCCGCACACGTCAGCTCTTGCTTTTTCCTTTTCTGGCGTGTGCCTTCGCTCCCTGGGACTGGCGATTGGGCCTCTCCGCACACGCCAGCTCTTGCTTTTTCCTTTTTGGGCGTGTGCCTGCCTTCCCTTGCATCGGCGATTGGGCCTCTCCGCACACGCCAGCTCTTGCTTTTTTCTTTTTGGGCGTGTGCCTTCGCTCCCCGGG
>DJEU01000019.1:0-3674 GCA_002431395.1 Lachnoclostridium sp. UBA5890 | reverse complement strand
CTTTTTCCTTTTTGGGCGTGTGCATGCCTTCCCTTGCATCGGCGATTGGGTCGCTCCGCACACGTCAGCTCTTGCTTTTTCTTTTTGGGCGTGTGCATGCCTTCCCTTGCATCGACGATTGGGCCGCTCCGCACACGTCAGCTCTTGCTTTTTCCTTTTCTGGCATGTGCATGCCTTCCCTTGCAACATTTCAAAAGAATCTACAAAAAAGTATAACATTTTTCTTGCACGATTACCATCCCCTTGTTACAATATAGATAAGACCAAGGGGCCAAGCAAGGCTTCTGGCTTGCTTGCAAGGCCGGAATGCCTTATTTGTGACCCGCACATGTACGAAAACGCAGCGGTTTTCCGCGAAGTTTGAGTTCATGTAGGATTGCTTGGGGCGCGCAGCGTCCGCAATCCGTGGGGCTTATCTATAGCTCTTTATGACCAAGGGGCCAAGCAAGGCTTCCGGCTTGCTTGCAAGGCCGGAATGCCGTGCTTGCGACCCTTGACGGAACAAACTTAACACATTACATTGGAGGAGAACTGACAAAAATGGGCGGATTTTTTGGAGTTGCAGCCAAAGACGACTGCATGTTTGATTTATTTTTTGGAACCGATTACCACTCACATCTTGGTACAAGACGCGGAGGAATGGCCGTTTACGGCGAAAAAGGATTTGATCGTGCAATTCACAACATTGAAAATGCACCATTCCGAACCAAATTCGACAAAGATATGCAGGAGATGAAAGGAAATCTCGGCATCGGCTGTATTTCGGACTATGAGCCACAGCCATTGATCGTGCGTTCCCATCACGGAACTTATGCAATCACAACCGTAAGCAAGATCAACAACGCAAATGAGATCGTAGAAAAATTATTTTCCAACGGAAATACCCATTTTCTGGAAATGAGTGGTGGCGATGTCAATCCGACAGAATTGGTAGCTTCCATCATCAACCAGAAAGAAAATTTAATCGACGGCATTCATTATGCATTGGAATTGATCGACGGCTCACTTACCTTGATGCTTTTGACACCAAAGGGAATTTATGCAGCGCGCGACAAATATGGGCGAACCCCTCTTGTTATTGGAAAAAAGGACGACGCTTACTGCCTTTCCTTTGAATCCTTTACTTACCAAAATTTGGGATATCAGGACTACAAAGAATTGGGACCGGGCGAAATTGACGTCGTGACACCGGAAGGTGTAAAAACATTGATGGCTCCGGGAAAAGAAATGAAAATCTGTACTTTCCTCTGGGTTTATTATGGCTATCCTTCCAGCTCCTACGAGGGAATCAGCGTAGAAAAAATGCGTTACAACTGCGGAGCAAATCTGGCAAAACGTGACAATGTCAAACCAGATATCGTCGCCGGCGTGCCAGACTCCGGAACGGCTCATGCAATTGGATATTCCAACGCTTCCGGCATTCCATTTTCACGTCCGTTTATCAAATACACACCGACGTGGCCGCGTTCCTTTATGCCTACGATTCAAAGTAAGCGTAACCTTATTGCCAAAATGAAATTGATCGCCGTGCACGACCTCATCAAAGACAAGAGTCTGCTTTTGATCGACGACTCGATCGTGCGTGGTACACAATTGCGCGAAACCACTGAATTTTTGTATCAGAGCGGGGCAAAAGAAGTACATATCCGCCCGGCTTGTCCACCGCTTATTTATGGCTGTAAATATTTGAACTTTTCACGTTCGTCCTCGGAAATGGATCTGATCACACGCCGCGTCATCGCGAGACTGGAAGGCACAGAAGACGTATCCGATGAAATTTTGCAGGAATACGCCGATCCGGAATCCGAAAAATACGAGCAGATGATTGAAGAAATCCGCAAAGAATTGAACTTTACTTCCCTTCGCTACTGCCGCCTCGACGACATGTTAGATGCGGTTGGCATTCCACCGGAAAATCTGTGCACTTACTGCTGGAATGGAAAGGAATAACCCATGTTAAAAGACAAAGACATCCGCGAACCGCTTTTCGATTTTTTAGAAGACCGACATTCGAAAATCCGTATTATTGAAGAAAAAACAATGGGAAAATCCCGCGCGGACGTCATTATGGTATTGGAAAATGAAGTCGTCGGCATCGAGATCAAAAGCGATGCCGACACATATGCCCGCCTCGACCGTCAGGTAAAAGACTATGACCGATACTTTGACCGCAATATTGTCGTCGTCGGCTCCCGGCATGCCCATCATATAAGCGAGCATGTCCCGGAATGGTGGGGCATCATCAGCGTCGAAGAAATAGATGATCTCTGCGACTTTTATATCTTACGCGAACCGGCAGCCAATCCGAAGTGTAAATTATTACACAAAACAAAACTGCTTTGGCGTCCTGAAATTGCACATATTCAGGAACTCAATAATCTTCCTGCCTACCGGCAGAAAAGCAAGGATTTTGTTCGTAAAAAAATTTTAGAAAAAGTTCCGGAAGAAACATTGCACCACCAGATCAGCGACGAATTATTTGAACGCGATTACACGACCATTCAGCAGGAAATTGCTGCCTATAAAAAAAGATGAGCATACCACAAAATCGTGATATGCTCATCTTTCTATTTTTCTCCGCCATTCAAGATCGGTTTGCCATCCACGGTCCACTCTACTGTATGAATGCGTGCATGACGACAAGGGTCTTGCAACGGATCATTGTCCGAATATCCGCATCTTCCCTCGAAGCACTCTTTACTTCTCGCATGGTAAACGAAAATGTCATTGCCTTCCTCGTCTTTTGTAAAAGAGTTATGACCCGGACCATATTCATCGACAAGGTCCTCCGAAGTAAGCAATGGGCGATCAAATTTCGTCCACGACTTAATGTCAAGCAAGTCCGCATTTTCATCTGCTTCCAGCGCACCTACGCAATACTCCGGTCCTGTTCCCGAAGCCGAAAAACAAACAAAAATCTTTCCGTCGTGTTTCAGCACCGCTGGTCCCTCATTCACTGCATAACGTACTTTTTCCCAGTCATATTCCGGGGTCGTAAGCAGCATCGGTTTTGTAATAATTTTCCAAGGCTCCGCCGAATCGATCTGCGCCATATAAAGGCAGGAAATTTTCACTTCGCTGTGCTGTGCCCAAATCACATAATGTTTGCCACCAGCCTCAAAATATGTCATATCCAAAGAAAATCCGGTAAAGGAAAAATTGTCTCCTTCCGTTTTCTGGAATTTCCCTTTTTCCGTCCAATTTCCGGTATACGGATCCTGGCTGTCACACACCAGCACATTGCAGTCAAATGCCCAATTGTTTTTCGGATCACTGCTTCCCGCATAAAAAATATACCATGTTCCACCGATGTAATGCAATTCCGGTGCCCAGATAAAACGATGTGTATGGGTCTTTTCGGTCGCCTGCCAGATTATAATCTCCTCTGCCTCACGAAGTCCCTCCACTGTCTTTGAACGCCGCAGGATCACGCGGTCATATCCTTCCGGATCATCGCCCCTCTTCATCGGATACGACGCGGTAAAATAATACCAGCCATCATCCGCCTTTATCATAAAAGGATCTGCTCTCTCCAAAATAAATGGATTCGCATACGTATTCTGTCTTCCCATGTTGTCATTCCTCCTGATTTGTTTTGTTACATTTCCATTCTACCAAAAAAAACTCCACTTGTCACGTCATTTTAATATGTTGATAGCGTAAATTGTTTTTCG
>DJEU01000034.1:22637-47398 GCA_002431395.1 Lachnoclostridium sp. UBA5890 | reverse complement strand
CAAAAATGCTTGACCAGAACATAACATTTAATGTTTTGGATGGGCTATTATCCTTATGGGTAGTAGCTCATCTTTATTTTTCATCATAGTGTCCTTTGAAAATTAGAATACAGAGTAAGATTATTATCAAAAAAATAAGGAGATGATTGAGTGAAACATAAGAGTTTTGTGGTGTTTTTGGATGTAGATGGTGTTTTAAACACTAGGACAACTTGTCAACGTTCTCCAGATGGATATACCGGAATTGATGATGCAAGAGTAGAAATTTTATCGAAGACTATTACCAAATACGGTGGAGGAGATATAGTTCTTTCATCTGATTGGAAAGAATTGAAGCCAACTGATGAGGATTATAAGTATCTTGTATCCAAACTGGAAATGTATGGATTGTGTATATCTGGAAAAACAGTTGATAGTAAGCATGACAGAGGTGCCGGAATCGTTAAATATTTAAATGATCATCCGGAAATAGAGGAATTTATAGTTTTGGATGATTGTTCATTCGATTTCAATGACTACAGAAAATTATGGGAACGTTTATTACTTACTAATGGAATTGAAAATATAAAGTTTGCAGCCTCAACGCCAGCCGTTGAGGCTCTTATTTTTATGGATTATTTGAAATTGTTTAAATAATTCGCTTGGTAAAATTTTGCAAAGGAGGTGAAGAAAATGTATGAAGAAGAATTTGATGAAGAAAAGATTGATATTGATGATGTATTGTTTGGCATGTTTTCAAATGCAACTACAGATGAAGAACTGGAATATGAATTAGACTGCATATGGAATGATTAGTTACAATTAATTAAAGGAGAAACTATGAGAATTGATTGTGTGTTAAAAAACGGGAACAATTGTCTGGCTGTAAATGAAACGATAGAAAAAATTGAAAGGACGCGAGGCTGGGGGTGTGAAACTAAGGAGTATTGTTGGTGGCGTGAACCTGGAGCAACTGGAAAAGAACGTGATGAAGAACTACTTCAGGAGTATAGGCAAGTTAAAAAGTTAAAACCGGATGATATACTTTATGAGGGACAATTATATGGTCATTATGCAGTAGATGACAACGATATATCAACAATAAGGTATGAAGCTTGTATGTTAGCTTTGTTCATGAATAAACAATGGAAATATTTAATAGATATAAATTTCTGTTTAGCATTTGAACAGGCTAAAAGACTAGGATTTAGATTGCCAACAAATTCAAAAAAAGCATATAGGATTAGAAAAAAGAAACGAATATAGAGTAAATATGTGAGTTTACATTTTTCTCAGGATGAAATAAGTGTACATCAATTATCTATGAAGTATTAATTAATGCTATATATTCCGGATTCCAGAGCTATCTGTTTAATCTGAGCCATTGCGTTTCGCTTTCTTTTATAGGTGGTTGAATTCGAATTACTTTTGTTACACACATAATCAATAAGTGCTTTTAATATTTCTACGTCTGAAATTTTATCAGGATCTAGAATTTTTTGCTCTTTTCCGGTTTGCATTACAGGAAAAGTAGAAAATACTTTACCGTTTTTTATATAAGGATCAAATGTTCCGGAATTTGTAATTATTTGTGAAAAAAACCGTAAAGCTTTACCCGGTGAAGCAAGTTCTTTTTCACTTGTTAATGTAATGATGAATGAATCTTTAAAAAAATTAGAAGAAATTAAACTGATGCATTTAGGATTGGGGGCCAATTTCGAACGCAAATTATACTTTCCAATGGCGGAAAAAATTGCACTTGAAAAGGGTTCTTGATTAAGTGATATTGATGAATTGGGTGTGGCAAGTCGTATTCCAATCAAATATTCGTATGACATAAGGAATTCCTTTCTGTTTGTATTAATCTTTTTTATATTATAGCAAATATTCCGGAAAATAACAAGATGAAAAATATTTCTATTACCTATTGACGTATAGTGGCAAGTATGTTAATATAGGTACAACAAGAAGAAAATAAATATAATCTTGTTAAAACATTAACGCATTCATACATTTTATTTAAGGAGGAAAAATATGAAGAAAGTGGAAGAATTTGCGTATGTACAATACAATCACGTGCGTCCGCATTCTTACAATAATTACAAAACGCCTTATGAGGCATGGTATGGGGATAAATGTCCCCCCATGGAAAAAAGTTAGGTCATAATGTTACAAAAATGCTTGACCAGAACAGCTGCGGCTGTTTTTATAAGGACACATCAACTTTGGACATATTGTTGTCCAATCTGAGAAAATAAATGTGTTAATATAATATAAGCGGCAGCATTCTTTATGTAAGCGTAGAAACCAGTTTGAGTTAGGAGAAAATGGTTATGAGAAATAATAAAATGAATTATGGTAGCATCGTATATTTAGAACCAGCTGTATATGTTGATACATGTGTGTTTATTCCAAAGTATTTTTCGTGGGAAAAAGAGAGTTATCCTGCTGAAATTGTAATGGGAGACTATTCTATTCGTTGCAACTTGGGTACAGAACTTTTGTTTATGACAGACAAAGGAATCACAGAGATGAAGTTACTGTTTACGAAGAAGGATGAATCTTATAAGCTTGATATCCTGGAATTTTTTGAAAATAATAACATTACCTATAAATTGGGTACTGGAATCTATTGTGGTGGTGGCAGATATAACCAAAAGGACTCAACTTTCGAAGCAATATATGACAAGAATGTAATTATTACGAAAAGGAGAAGTCCATATTGGGGACTGCAGATGGAACTGTTCATTGCGAATAAGAAATTTCGCCCCAGGGTTAGGGGGAAGGAGGTCAAAATTATTCGCTTTAATCATTGCCTAATGGAAAACCAGTATAGGATTGAAGCTTGGTTTAGAAGCATTGTAAATGGTAGTGCCAAGATTGATCCATATTCATTAGATCAAGTAATGCGAGAGAATCTTGAATATACTGGTGTTGGATTATGCGGTATCTTTTACAAGAAGTGCAACAAGTATGACTGGGAAAACTATCCTGGAGTTTAGAAGATGTTAAGAGAATCTTCCCTCAGTTATACGACTTTTGAATCACATAAATGCAACAGTATGGATGTGCTCCGCCGATGGAGCGGGTGGAGCGTTGTATGTTCCAAGCACATTATATACACCACGAATTTTCATTAAAGAAAATGATTGTTTTGATATTACTCTAACTACCATTATTAATTATGATTTTTATAAACTTGCTCCTTTAGAGACAGAAGATTATATTACAGCCTATTGCCCGGATTTGTTAAATAAACTAAGTCCGGCAATTTTCTCACTATTGTTAGGAAAGATCAATTTACAACAAGCGATGCATTACATAAATAAGTTGACAGAGGGAGAACTGTGAAATGAGTCTTGATAAAGGAATACAACACGGAAAAGAGCGTAGAAAACAGTATCTTGGTGTAAAAGCATATTGTAAAATGTGCTGCAATCACGGTAGCTGTGATTATTGTCGAGATAATCGTTTGCATAGTGATAAAAAACGGTTAGAACAATTAAAAGATTTAAGTGAAGAATTACATAGCACAGATAAGCAAAATAACGAGTGAAAAATTAGGAGGATATAGAAATGCCAAAATTTAAGGAGATTGAAAAAATATCAGCTGAATTATTTGAGGGTGTTGTTATATACACCATTGCAGAACCCGGTGCAATGGGCGCCCCTCGTTTAATGGAATTTGTCAAAGAAAATGGTGAATGCTTTTCTCTATTTTACGGTGATGAATTTACTTATTCCGATATAAAAAGTAATTTTTCAGCATTGGAAGGGTGTTTTTGGAACGGTCCTATGCGTGATGAAAGGACTGATGGAGAGATAGTTCTATTTGCAAACGGCGATGAAAAGAACTGTAACATAACAAAAGTTGCGAATGGATGGAAACATATTTACACCGGTTGTGGAAATCATTTGCTTATTAAAGATAGTTACTTCCCTATTTTCAATAAATACATTTCCGAATACGAAAGTTCGGTTGAGATTTATTGTTCTTGGCAAAAACATATATATGACTTTATAAACGAGATAACAAGCATGTAAAAGGAGCTATTTTATGAAAAGAACAGTTATATTAGAGCGGCAAGAATTGTAAATTATTTGAATATACATTCGAGAGTTTTTTTACTTAGAAAGGAGCGGAAAAACGATGTGGAAATCAGGAACTTTTGATTTAGAGGATATAAATGAAACATTGATAAATGAAATCGTGTTTTTTGACATTTCTTATCCTGGAATGGGAGAGCCGGGGTGCATGATATTTATCACTAAAAGTGGTGACGAATACATAATTAGCCAAGAAGGAACACACTGGAATATTATTGACATGGTACAACTTTTTCCGGAGGTGTATGAAGTAGTGAAGAATAAAAAAATGGTGCCAAGGATGAATATGGTTTTACAGTTATCAATAGCTGGAAAATAATACCTGTCTTTGCAGGGGATTTTCTTGTAAGAGTGGACTATTTTGAGAAATTTTACCCTGAGTATCAGGCGGCAAGTGAATCAAGGAAAAACCTTCCTCTTTGCATAGCCAGATTACTCTTTGGAAGAGATCCTTCTGCACCGAAGGAAAGGATGGTGTATGTAAAGAACCAGGAATGCTGGGATGCAGAAAAGAATCGTTTATCAGATACTGATGTGCCGTGGATAAAGTATAACAATATCTTACGGGATGGGTATATTAAATTTTTGGTTCGAAGAAATAGAGATGGAACGCTTTCTGCATTTCGATGGCTCATTCAGGAACAGAAAGAGGACGACGAGGAAGGCGAGGAAGGTTTTCCTAAGTTAAATGGGCCTATTGAGTGTTACAATTTGTTTATACAAAAATATGAAAATATGGATCCTGAGTTGTTTAATGATCTTGAAAATATTTATTTTAATTATGTGAAAGATGAGGAAACAGGAAAATTTGTACGTTCATATAAAAATTTAGAAAAGGCAAAGGAGGCTGCTAGCATAAGAAATGAGATGGCAGGATGGGGGGAGGTAAACAAGAAAAATATATATATGATTGATTATGAGTACTTCAAAAAGCAAATTGAAGGCGATTCACAGATTTTTATATTGTAAAATAGCAATGAATCCAGACGCAATTATGGCAGCTAATCGAGTTTACTTCTTCTGGGGACATGTTGTCGTGGGTTCGAATCCTACCAGGACGGAAACGTTCTGTGGCTCAGTGGTTAGAGCGCATGTTATTAATTCGATAATATCGCCAGATTATGTGCCGACAGCTATTGCTGCTTACTGCTTCAAGGGGATGATAGCGGCAAGATTCGTCGGCTTCCTGTGAAAACTAAAACTATAGCGGAGGAAGATATGAAGGAAATATATAAGGATTATCTGTTTGAAAAGCATATTTTAGTCAGTGATGGAAAATACGAAGAAAAAAATGTCTTTGAGACATTGTTTGCACTGGCGCATTTTTTTAATATAAGAATTGTAAAGGGTGGGAAATATGTTAATCATGAAATGATTTGCGAACTTGAAAAAAGGTTAGGAGAAAATGTTCCGGAGCCGTTTTATCGAGGCTTTCCGAAGAGTGTACGGGAACTTACTACAGAGGAACTGCTATTTGATCAACTCTTACATTACTTTACGACATATGGAGTGGGGTATTTTGATGATCCCGGACACTCTGTGTTGGAAAAAGACTTTGAACATGCTGCATTTCAGGAAGATGCTAAGGTAAAGGAATTTGAAGTGCAGACGGAAGAAGATGCGGAGGTGACTATAAAAACTATTGTTAAGAACCTTCTGCTGGGATCGCGTCCACTCAATGACAGGCAATATGCACTGGTGTTGGCATACATTCTTGACTATGATGAAATGCCGGAGATTTCATCTAAAAGCACATTGGTACGACTTTTAATTGACACAAAAATGTTTTCTTTGGTCGATAAAATGAATCTATCGGATGTAATGAAGGTTGTGGATGAACTGAATTACCGTAATTACAACAATAGCAATCCCAAGAAGCTTAATTTCAAAAATCAGGACAGAAAATTCTTGACGGAGATTTTAGACAGGATGTTTAAGAGAAACAGGTGCGATATCCGTACTTGTTATGAGAAAAAGCAACTATGGAACGGCTTTTTGCATCATATTCATTATCAGCCTAAAAACGAAGCAGCATCAGTTTTTGTGCGTGCTATGAGAGAAAAAGGAAATGAGTCCGTATACAGTGAGTTTGAAAAGCTGATGCGTGAAAACAGGCGGAAGGAAGCAGACGGTCTATTGCGTGAAAAAAAGGGTACCGCGGCCTTGTTTAGAAATCTGAATTATATTTTAAGCCGTATGGATAGTGAAGAAGCAGAGACCTTTCTTTCTGATTTTCCGGAGGATTGTAGTGTTCTGATTTTGCTGCAACTGTTATTTCGATATGAATCGATAGTAAGAGACGGTGGGCGGACTTTCAAGTTTTCCAGACACAATCTTTTGAAGGTTCATACTGAAACAAATGAGGAGCAGGATAAAAGGAAAAGTAAGCTTTCTGAAGATCGGATTGAGGTGCTTAAGAGTGTTATACGGTCAAGGTTGAAAGAACGATTGAAGAATAGACTTGGCAAGGTATATGTTGATCCGGAAATGAAAAATTACGCACTTCCGCTTGCGGAAAATACCAGTCAGGGCGGATTCGGAGTTCTTTCAAAAGGGTCGCGGCTTCCTTTTGATGATGGCAAAAAGCTGCGGGCATTTACTTATTGGGAAAAAGTAAATGATATTGACCTTTCTGCGTTTGCGCTTACAGAAGAAGGCGTGATCAGGGAGTTTTCGTGGAGGACAATGGCTGCACAACAATCTGATGCGATTACATATTCCGGTGATGAAACAAGCGGTTATAATGGTGGCTCTGAATACTTTGATATTAATCTTCCAGAGTTTAAAGCACGGTATCCGGAATACCGGTATCTTATATTTTGCGACAATGTTTTCTCAGGAGTGAACTTTAACCAGTGTTTTTGTAAAGCTGGCTATATGCTAAGAGATGAGGATGACAGTGGAGAAATATACGAGCCAAAAACTGTAGAATCAGCTTTTCTTGTGGACTGTGAGAGCACATTTGCATATTTGTTTGGCATAGATCTGTTGAAAAATGAATTTATTTGGTTGAATTTGGCGAGAAACAGCAATGCGCAGGTGGCAGGAAATACACCTCTTGCCTTTTTGCTGGATTATTTGCATGTCACAGAAATCTTTAGTGTGTATGATTTCTTCGAAATGATGGCGGAAGAGATGGTTGAGGATCCCCTTGATGCCGAGATTGTTGTGGTAAATCATGAGACAGCGTGTTCCGATGGTGCTGAAATAATAAGGGAGTACGACTTTGAAAGAATAAGGGCATTAATGGGGTAATGGGGACACTAAGTAATTTTTAAGAACAAAAGGAGTGGTAAAATTGAGAACTAATCAATGTAGTATTTTTATAGAAAGATTTGGCAAGTCTGTACCCGAATCATATCCAGGTGAAGTGCAGCGTATTAGTGTGTATGTTGATGATTTCAATAGTATTTATGCAGCTCTTTCGAAAGCATATGCCATGGCAATAAATGAATTGGCAGAGTATGAAACTATTGGGTGTAGAGCTGATGTGAGAACAAACGAATTTTCATATAGTGATTATAAAGTGATGCATGGAACAATAAAAAAGGGAAGAAAATACGAAGATGATACGGCGTCGAAGTATTACGACACGGATTATGAACTTTGTAAGGACTATATTTGGCTTTACGAACATAGTACTGAGGTTGTGGAGTTAATCAAAACAGCGGAAAAACGTGATGATATGATTATCGCACTAAAAGAAAAATATAATCTTTCGGATTATCAAATAAGAAAGCTTTCACAGATTCGCATGGAGATGATGACTAAGGAAGAATATACGAGATGTTTGAATAAAATAGAGCAGATAGAAGTGTGGAGAGAAAAGAAGAAAAACAATAAAAATAATACTTTTAATACAAGTGATGAAGGCTATCAAAGGGATGTGAGAAGAAGGCTTGCAAAAGCAAGAAGCACAAAAGAAGAACTCGATGCATATTTCGTAATAGTCGATAATTATTCAGATATGATTCAGATAATGGAAAATGCTTCAGACTTTCACACATTTGCTGAGAATATGAATGAAAAATATGGATTGTCATTTAAACAATGCAAGTATTTTCAGTATATGTCTATAAATGATTTCACTCGTACCGCTAAGGAAAAAAAGAAAGTTGAACTAGAACATCTTATGGAGCATATTTCTTTTTTAGAGGAGAAAGTTTGAAAAAAAGAAATTTTAGACAACCAAGAAACAAAGGGCATAGTAAATATAGACGCAACACCTAATCAGGTAACAGGAACAACAGTATCATCCTTGATAATGTAGCCTCGTTGTTTGATCAGATTAGGTGCCTGTATGAGCACGATTCTTCTCACCGGTAATCATACAAGTGAGTTTGAAACGGTATCTTACTAAAAAGATGACAGTGACTGGTCATCCGGCAAAATCGAGTCGACTTTGGAAGAGATAAGTTTGCGGGCTACTGTTATGCGCCATTCATTGATGCCTTAACGGATGACCGACAACAAATATATATACGAGGTCGCCGCTATACAGCCCCGCCACTCACCTCCACGTGTTCTGTAGTGTGTCAGTCTTATAAAAGAATTATATCAAATATCAAGCGGAAGGGAAAATAGAAACGAGCGAAGCGAGAGCAACTAATATTTTCATGGTTCTATTGGTAACTTTCGCGAAGCAGAAAGGCGGATTATAACAATGAGTAAGATAGAAGAAATAAACTTTTATGCAATTCTTCAAAGCATTATGAAAGATACAGAAATAGATGAAAAGATAAAAATAATGTTTGACCAACTTATAGGAAGTGCAAATCAGTATTACTTTTATCAGAAAAATTGGAATCAATTGTCTGTAGATATGTTAGGATTGCTAAATGAGAAGCGGTCGATGAGTCATGATATTTTTATATCAAATATTAATGCCTTGTCTGGCCTAGTAGAAGAAATAACTGGAGATAGGATGATTCCATGGCGAGTTGCACTAGGAAATGATAGGCATGTATTAGGAGATTTCGCAGAATACATTATTGAGTATATTGGTAAATTGCGTGATAGAATTAGTCAACTTGAAGCTCTTTGTTGGGTCCAGGAACATCTAAATCAAGTCTATTATGTAGTTGAGCATTCTCAGGATGGTTCTGATGCAAAATTGCAAATTATGAATCAGCTTGGATTTTCAGACATTCAAGCTAGTGCAATCATTGATATGCGAGTAAGAGCATTTTCGATAGAAGGAAGAAAAGAATTTGCAGAAGACCTACAAAAGGCTATGAATCAAATAAAGTATTTTCCTGAAATAATTCTGCGCGACTTGAATCAGTTAGAGAGTTAACCATTGTACAAATGGCTTAAATACAAGCTTTTTTGTGCAAAATAAATAAGAAAGTATAGAGAGGATAAAATGGAAAAAGATTTTATTGATGAATTTATTCCATCAAAAGATACAAGGGCTTACCTGCATAGCATACATCATGAATTCACGGACTTGGAGAAGGCTACGATTGTTGCAAATCACATTATGATTACATATGAAGAAAAAGTAAAGTGGCTAAATGTTTTTATGAACAAAATATCTGATGACGCATTAAAGGATAGGATATCAAAGGCATTAGTTCAGATTAAAAAGGATAGGAAGTATTCCAGAAAGTGTAATACTGCATTAGGGGCTTTGCATTATAATGAATCACTGTTTGACTTTATATTTATTCCACACGATTTCAGGCATGGTGACATAGTAAGAAGTCTCTATGGAGATTGGAATACAACTGAGTTTTGTGAAAAAGTAGGAATAATACTCAATTATTCTGATAAGGACTATGAGTTTTATAAAAAGCTTAAAGGGGATTATTCAGATGTTCAGGTTTGTGTAGATATTAAATTTGACGGAGTAGCTTATCAGGGAGAGTTTGAACATGAGCATATTAATCCAATATATATTGAGCGTATGACTTTGAATGAAAAAGATGAAAGAAGGTCATATCTCAACTATCTCACGAATCTTTACAGCAGAAAGAAAACTATGATGATTGAAACCGATAATAAGCCTGAATATACAGGTGGTTCAGATGATTTATTAGAGCAAAGATATCTTGATAAGTATATTCCGGTTCAAGATGATACTTCCGGTCTTTGGTGTGTTCAGATGGGATATGGTTTTGAAAGTGGAGATGCAAATTATATTGCAGCGGAGTTCTCCGGAACGGGGTTAATATATCATTTCATACATAATGGTGAGATGGATCACGCCCATAGGTTTGAAGATGTCCTAGTTGAGATTTTGCATAATCCGGAACATACAGATATTGTGACGGACTACAGTGAATATTCAGAACAGGAAATCCAAATGGTGAAAGGGATAAAGAGGGCAGTGGCTTTTGTGCAATCACATCACAGACCTATGACTATTGCGGAACTGCGTGAAAACAGGGCAGAGATAATGAATAAAGGAGATGTTGAAAATGAATAAAACTGAAGCAAGACGAAAAATGATCGCCTATCTTAAGAAAAGGAATATTACATTTTTTGAGCATTTACATGATGGAGGTAGTTGTATCGTAATGGTCTTTGAAGGCTATACAGCATGCCCGAATAGCATACTGGAATCTAGTATTTATTTTTGGGATACTTGTATGGAAAGCAGGGTTTACTTTTCTGAGAACGCATCAGGTTGGATTAAAGAAAGATCAGAAGATTTGTCAGACATGTATAGATTTATGAATTTTCTCAATGCAAGAATATGGCCGTTTTCGCATGATGGAATTGGAGGGAAGTTATATGCCCCACATCATTTGCAGACACCGCGCTTTTATATTACAGAAGATGGATGCTATGATCTGACGGCGACGACAGTCATTGATTATGATCACTATGAGATGGCACCCATGGAAACAGAAGATTACTGCACAGCCACTATTCCAGAGCTTATGTCTAAATTGTCTCTTCCGATATTTCTTTTACTAACGAAGGAAATAACGGTTGAGAAGGCTATTACTTTAATAAAGAGAGATTGGAGAAATAAAAAATGAGATTAGATGAATTTCAATTTGTACTGATCGATAAGCAAACAAAAAATGAACTCGCTCTGAGTTTCAATGATTTATATGGATACCTTGACCCTATGGGGGATAATAGCGGTATTTTGGTTCGATACAACGAGGATCATCCGAAAGGGAAAGAACATTATATTCCTAAATTTTGGCAAGGTATGTTGGTAAGTCATAATTGTACCCGCAGATCGGGAGCATGCAATAATGAGTTACTTGTTAAATACGCCCCTGATTATTCGTATTGTGATTATCCTGAATTAGAACTAAAAGATTTTAGGTTCAAGCTTACTAACATGCGCAGGGAAGAAAGCGTAGTTATTTCGTTTGCAGATTTGATTGCGCAGGAGATGGGAAGATGGACGATAGAACCACAGGGGATTTTTATCGAGAAGAAAGAGGGTATTCCGGAGAGCTTAGCTGGAACAATTTTTGTTAATAATAACGGCTATTTCTTTGACGGGTTTAACCCCATGTTAGAGATTGAATACATATCGCCGGAGAAAAATGATAATATGCAATGGAAAAGATGGAATGGAGGAGAATTATGATCATAGCAGGATTCTCAGGAGTAGGAAAAACAACGTTTTGTCAGCAAAATCCGCATGCGATTGATGTGATTTGCATGCCTTTTAAATACAGTAATTTTTTTGACGTGTCAAGAAAGATAGGTGCCAATGAGAGTATTAAGGCGCATGAGGAACTAAAACTTCGGAAAGATTGGTTCTTGTACTATTATTGGGTAATTAAATGTTTAATAAGATACTGCCCGGAAAAATATATTGTAATTCCAACTATTGGCATCATTATGGATTTTTTGGATAGGGATCACATTCCGTATACCGTTGTCGTTCCGGATATATCTCTTAAGGGAGAATATGAGGAACGGTATAAAAAGCGAGGAAATAGTCAGGGATTTCTAGATGTGTTTATCGGAGAATGGGATTATTGGATTGAGAATTTAAATAATAGAAAAGCTGAAAAAATTGTTTTGAAAGGCAATGAGTTTTTGACAGATGTTCTTGGGTGCCCCGCTTTAAAGGAGAATGGAGAGCAATATAAAAATGATCAGCTATTACGTTTAGGCAAAGAGAACATTATGAAGAGTTTAACCAGTGAACATAGTTGTTTTGATGGGAGAGAAGAACAAGATAGAATATGTGGTATTTTATATAATAAATCAATTTGTGCGGGGGATGCTCTTGCTGATTACGTAATTGTTGAGTCTAAGCAGCAGCTAAAGATTTTGCTGGAGAGAATGGAGGGTGAGCCTGAGTTTGAACCATGCTTGGCTTTGTTAGATAAAACATTTGATCCGGATGGATATAAATATAATGAAACCGTTATTAAAGGTGGAGATTTAAAAAAATTTTTGAAAGGGAGTGACTTAAAATGGCGAACTATGTAATGTCCGATATCCACGGAGAATATGACATGTTTCAGGAATTATTGAAGCAAATAGAACTGAAGGAAACAGATACATTATATGTTTTAGGTGATGTTCTTGATCGGGGGCCGCATCCAATCAAGACTATTTTAAAACTTATGGAATTACAAAATTGTATCTGCATAGCTGGGAATCATGAAGTGATGGCACAGGAATGTCTCGAATTTTTGATGGGAGACGTTTTAAACATATCATTGGACAAAATGGATGAAAAAATGTTAAATAATTTGGTGACCTGGCAGTATAATGGCAGCAAAACAACGATACATGAATTTAGAAAACAGAGCTTAGAAACCCAAAATGCAATCATAAAATTTATAAAGGGCTTTTCAAATTATGAAGAGGTAACGGTGGGAAACAAAAATTTTCTATTGGTTCATGCCGGACTTGATAATTTTAAACCGGAAAAAGATATTCGAGAGTATTCTCTGCATGATTTGGTATGGGGTCAGGCCGATTATGAAAGGATGTATTACCGGGATAAATATCTCGTAACAGGACATACACCGACCCAGAGTATCAAAGAAAATCCTGTTCCTGGTGCTATATACAAACATAATAATCATATTGCTATCGATTGTGGAGCACCTTATCAAGGCGGAAGACTGGCAGCATATTGTTTGGATTCCGGACAAGAGTTCTATTCGTCCTCAAATGGGGATATGTTTTCTGATTAAAAGGAGAAAAATGCGATGAAAATATATTGTATGAGTGATATACATGGATGTCTGGAGCAGTTTGAAGATGCTTTGTGCATGCTGGCATTAATGAAGAAGCGGGTGCTTTATGGAAATGGGAGACGGGAGATTCTATATTTGTAGGCAAATATCCCGCCGAAATTGGAAAAATCGATGGCCTTGATATGAAAGTTGTCGCCGGCCACGTGAGCACAGCGGAAATTTCTGGAAATCCGGAATATTATGACATATATTTTGATGGCGAATCCCATTATTATATTGATGGTACAGTTTTGGAGAGTGGTATTATTCCGGTTCTTTTAGTCGATACAGAGGAAGACAAATATTATCGGGTAACTGAAAATGGAAATTATTTGATAGCACCATATGATGAAGAAATATAGAAGGAGAGTGAAAGAGATGCCGAAAATATCTTTTGTAATGGGAGCCACGGCTTCCGGTAAGACACATTTTATAGAACATTTTTTTGCTGAAAAAAATGTGGATGTTTTAAATGTTTTTGATTATCAACAAAAGGCATATAAAGAAACTGGATTTGAAAAAATGATGCCGCTGGGAGTTCAAATCCGATGCCTAATGAAAGCAAATGACAGGCTGCTTAGTGATATCATAGAAAAACTGAAATGCGGAAGAGATGTTGTCGCAGAACAGACATTTTTTAAAGCAAAACGTCGAATTGTTTATGTTGATGCAATACGTGAAGCGGTTGATGCGGAAATTGAAATATATGTTATGTGCCCAAGTGATGAGAGATGGCAGGAAAATGTCAGAATAAGAAAAGGTGAAGAATGGCAGGGCTCTTTTGAAATGAATACCGCAGAGATAGAATTCCCGAATCCGCGGGAGGGATTTGATTCCATTTATGAGGTGTCCGATGGCGACATTAATTTGAGGATGGATCCCCCTCTGAATGAGCAGTTTCTGATAGATGCAAGGAAGGAGATTGCAGATGAAAAAGAGCAAATAGAAAATGAAGATGCCAAATCAAGAAAACGGAAAGCTTTATTGGAGAGTATGAAAACACGCCCATTTTGGCATTATTGTGAAGTGTGCGGGAAAAGAGAATTTTTGACGGCCGAAGAGGCGTTTCGTGACGGATGGGATTATCCGCCGAAAATGGGCGTGTTTGGATTGCTTCTTGGACCACGGAAATGTGGAAATTGTCAGATGAGTGATACCTTGTTTTGGAAGATCCATACATCTGGGGAAATTCCAATCGTTTTGGAAGGAGATTTGAATGAAAAAGAGCTTATTACTTGGAAGCGTATAAAAGGAGAGCCAGAGAGCCTGCTTAATGAAGAAAAAGAGGACGGAGCGGAAAATTGATTCCAAGCTCCGTCTTTAGAAAATAAAAAGATGCAACTATCTTCAAGAGGTACCGCTTTATAGTGGCCGGCAACAACGCTTGCGGTACCATCCTTTTGGGCGTAAAGCACCACTTGAAGCGGTGGCTGATAACTTAAAATTGGTGGGGCCGGCCTCTTTTGTTTTACGTCATGCCAAACAACGTTTTCAGGCTTTCCGGCATGACTGCTTGTCTTGTGAAAGTCATGCCAAACAACAAATTTTCTTCTGCGGCATGACCGCTTGTCTTGTGAAAGTCATGCCAAATAACGTTTTCAGGCCTTCCGGCATGACCGCCTATCTTGTGAAGGTCATGCCAAACAGCACTTTTTCTCCTGCGGCATGACCACCTGTCTTGTGAAAGTCATGCCAAACAATGTTTTTTCTCCTGTGGCATGACCAATCCTCCATTTTCCCAGTTCGCTAATGAACCATTACGGGCAAAAAAGAGGAAAAACATCAAAAAATACCGTAAAAATTGGTAAAATAAGGAAACTGATGTTAAAAATTAACAATTATTACGGTCAAAAAGACAAAAACAACACAAAAATACCGTAAAACCGCCAAAGAATGTAAAAATATGGAAGAAAGTTGCAGGAAATTACGGTAAAATTCCACATTTTTTCATGTTTTGCCCGTAATGGATGGTTACCCCACGTCTGTGGTGCCCTGAGATCCCATTTTCCGTAATCGATGCTTGTCCCACGTCCGTGGCGCCCTGCGCCCCCATTTCCCATAGTGGATGCTTGCCCCACGTCCCCTCGCCCCATAACACCAGAGCCCCACACAACACCAAAGCCGCCCCCTCCCCTATCGAGAAAATATCGCCAAATTCTGCAAACTTTCCCTAAAAAGAAACACTTGCCCCATCGAATTTTTCGTTGTATAATGGTATGCAGAAAAATATTCAGTTTGGAGGAAGAAAAAATGAACTTAAATTTAAGACCCGCAGAAGAATGTAAATATGATGCTGTTTCGCTTGGCGAAGTAATGCTTCGTCTGGATCCGGGCGAAGGACGCATCCGTACCGCAAGATCGTTTCGTGCCTGGGAAGGCGGCGGTGAGTACAATGTAGTTCGTGGCTTGAGAAGATGCTTTGGCATGAACACAGGTGTGATCACAGCATTTGCGGACAATGAAGTAGGTAAATTGATGGAAGACTTCATTTTGCAGGGCGGTGTCGACACTTCTTTGATCAAATGGATGGAGACCGACGGAATCGGACGTGTATGTCGTAACGGTTTAAACTTTACCGAGCGCGGATTTGGTATCCGTGGTGCCGTAGGATGTTCCGACCGTGCTAACACAGCCATTTCTAAGGCAAAACCGGAAGATTTCGATTTTGATTATATCTTTGGCGAATTGGGTGCACGCTGGTTACATACCGGTGGAATTTATGCCGCTTTGTCCGAGCAGTCATGCGAGACCGTATTGGCAGCCATCAAGGCAGCGAAGAAGTACGGAACTATCGTTTCTTATGACCTCAACTACCGTCCATCCATGTGGAGCGCGATCGGTGGTATCGAGAAAGCACAGGAAGTAAATAAAGAAATCGCGAAATACGTAGACGTAATGATCGGAAATGAAGAAGATTTCACGGCTTGTCTTGGATTTGAGATCGAGGGAAATGATGCCAATCTGAAAGAATTGAATTTGGACGGATACAAGAAAATGATCAACGAGGCAGCGAAGACATATCCAAACTTTAAAGCGGTAGCAACGACACTTCGTGAAGTAAAGACAGCGACAGTCAATGACTGGAGTGCAATCTGCTGGGCAGATGGCGAGATCTTTAAAGCCAAAGATTATAAAGGACTTGAGATCATGGACCGTGTCGGCGGCGGAGATTCCTTTGCTTCCGGTTTGATCTATGGTTTGATGACAACAGAAAATGCAGAACTTGCTGTAAATTATGGAGCAGCTCACGGTGCATTGGCAATGACAACTCCTGGTGATACTACGATGGCAAGCAAGAAAGAAGTAGAAGCCATCATGGGTGGTGCAGGAGCTCGTGTACAGCGATAATCCGCAGATAAACGAACATAAATTTGTATGGAGGAATGACATGTATAAAATTAACGACAACTATTTGAAATTACCTGGAAGTTACCTTTTTTCGACGATTGCGAAGAAAGTAAATGCGTATACAGAAGCAAATCCGGACAAAAAAGTGATCCGTCTCGGAATCGGAGACGTAACACTTCCTCTTGCGCCGGCAGTCATTGACGCAATGCACAAAGCCGTTGATGAAATGGCTCATGCTGAGACATTTCACGGTTATGCGCCGGATCTTGGTTACGAATTTCTGCGCAGTGCGATCGTAGAAAACGATTACAAAGCACGTGGCGTGGACATTGCTATCGACGAGATCTTCGTAAGTGACGGAGCAAAGAGTGATTCCGGAAACATCGGAGACATTTTCGCACAGAATAACCGTATCGCAGTATGTGATCCGGTTTACCCGGTTTATGTAGATACCAATGCCATGGCAGGTAGAACCGGAGACTACGTGAAAGAGAAAGAAGCATGGTCAAATGTAATTTATATGCCATGTACCGCAGAAAATAATTTTGTACCGGAACTTCCAAAAGAGACACCGGATATCATTTACATCTGCTGCCCAAATAATCCGACCGGAACAACATTAAATAAAGATCAGCTTCAGAAGTGGGTTGACTTTGCTTTGACAAAAGGTTCTGTTATTATTTATGATGCAGCTTATGAAGCATACATTTCCGAGGACGACGTACCACACAGCATTTACGAATGCGATGGAGCGAAGAAATGTGCGATCGAGATGAGAAGTTTCTCCAAAAATGCCGGATTTACCGGAACTCGTCTTGGATTTACCGTGATTCCGAAAGAGCTTACCTGTGACGGTGTGTCACTGAACAGTCTCTGGGCAAGAAGACACGGAACCAAGTTCAACGGAGCACCTTATATCATCCAGCGCGCCGGCGAAGCAGTATATAGTCCGGAAGGAAAGAAACAGACAAAAGAGCAGATTGCATATTACATGAACAATGCAAAGATCATCCGCGAGGGATTGACAAATGCAGGATATACCGTATTTGGCGGTGTAAACGCACCATATATCTGGTTGAAGACACCGGACAATATGACATCCTGGGATTTCTTCGATTATTTGCTGGAGAACCTGAACATCGTCGGAACACCGGGAAGCGGTTTCGGACCAAGCGGAGAAGGATATTTCCGACTGACTGCATTTGGCTCTTTAGAGAATACCAAAGAGGCGATGGAGCGTATCGTAAAATAAATTCGTGTCATGTCGTCTCAGAATGGAGGTCTATATGAAGAAACGTAGTAAAGTAACCGCAGTGCTGCTTAGTTTGGCATTGCTGATCTGTGCCCTGCCGACCACGGTTGTGAAGGCAGATTCCACAGGAAATTCGGATGATGCATCCGTAGAGGTTTCTCCTTATATCTCATTGGGAGCAGACTTGAACGCACAGCAGAAAGACATTGTCTTAAGTCTCCTTGGCGTGACCGAGTCAGACCTTGACAATTACGAAGTTTTACAGGTAACAAACAAAGACGAACATGAATATCTTGACGACTATCTCTCCGCTTCGGTCATTGGAACGAAAGCACTTTCGTCCGTCCGTATCGAAAAAGGGGAAGAGGGAAAAGGCATTCATGTAGAGACAAAAAATATCACCTATTGTACGAGCGGAATGTACACCAATGCATTGATCACCGCCGGTATCACGGATGCGGATGTGATCGTCGCCGGTCCGTTTGAACTTTCTGGTACGGCAGCGCTTGTCGGGGCAATGAAAGCCTATGAGGCAATGACCGGCGAGACATTAAGTGATGACCGTGAGGATGCCGCTACGAATGAACTTGTGCTGACCAGTGAACTGGCACAGAGCATTGGCTCCGACGATGCAGAGAAGCTGATGGCACTTGTGAAAGAAAAAGTGGCAAATGGCGATATCAAAGATGCGGACGATCTCCAGAAAGCGATCGAAGAATCGGCCGATGAACTTGGTGTCAGCCTGACGGATGCGCAGAAGCAGAAACTCGCACAATTGTTTGACAAAATCAGTAAATTGGATCTTGATGTCGACAAGCTGAAACAGCAGGCAGAAAGCATCTACAACAAACTCCAGGATTTGGGATTGACCGTAGATGAGGCGCAGGGCTGGCTTGACAAGATCGTATCATTCTTTAAGAAAATTGCCGAGACGGTATCGTCCTGGTTCTGATTGAAAATTATGAAATCTCCCTGTTTTGGCGCGGTGGCACCAAGGCGGGGAGATTTTTTTAACTTGCCATTCCTGAGGCGTCTGTGGTATAATAAATTATGTGTGCATAAACGCATGAAAAGAGATGGAGGAATGTTACATGAAGATAAGTGTGGTTATTGCTTATCATGATGAAAAACAGTATATAAAAGATTGTTTGGCGAGCCTGGCAGAGCAGACATTTCAGGACTTTGAAGTGATTCTTGTTTGTGATGGATGTGGGGCACCGGAAGAGGGGATTCCGGAGAAGCTGAACATTGTCACCGTGATGCAGGAAGAAAAGGGTGTCGCGGGGGCGAGAAACGCGGGAATAGAAAAGGCACAGGGAGAATATGTAATGTTTTTGGATGCCGACGATTATCTGACAGAGGATACGCTGGAGGCATTGGCAGAGAAAGCAGAACCGGAAACGGTGGTTTACATTTCCAAAACCGAGACATGGTACAGCCGCAAGGTATATCAGGACAATGGGGAAAAATTAGACGAACAAAATGATACCAATGGCGACGAGGGAGGAGAGGCGGTTGCTGATCCGGAGAATCCGTATGAGTATCTCATTATAAATACCAAAAGCTGGCAAAATATATCGACGCTGGGATTGTTGATCCCGCGCAGACTTTTGATAGAAAATCCGATTCATTTCTGTGAAGAATTGGAATACGATTCCGATATTCCAGTGCTGATGGAGATATTGGCAAAGGCACCAAAGACGGTTTATCAGGAAAAAGGAACTTATATAAAGAGAAAGCATAACGATCCGATCAATCTGCCATCGCTTTTACAGAAAAAGGATCCTGCCAAAAAAGTGGCAGAGGCGATGAAGAGTTATGAGATGGCAAGTCGGTCTGTGGATAAAGAAAACGGCAGAGCATTTCATTATCGCTTTGCAATGTGCCTTGTGACGATGATCGCGCCATTTATGATCGAGAGCAAAGCGGCAGAGAGAAAAGAGACCGCTAAGGAATTAAAACAGGCGCTGGAAATTCTTGGAAAAGATGGATGGGCGGAGATCTCATTGAAGCATCATCCGAGAAAGCTGATCGCGTATGGTCTTGCCGGAGACGCGGACAAGATTGTGAAAAAGACGCGAAATCATGCGAGACGGCAGACGTTGTTCCGCGTATGTACGAGCCGCGCAAAATGCAAGCGTTATTTGTATGAAAAAGTTTTCAGTAAGATGAAAATGCTCGACGACATGGTGATTTTCGAGAGTTTCTTTGGAAAAAGTTATTCGGACAGTCCAAAGTACATTTTTGAATATATGAATGAAACGTATCCGGGAAAGTACCGGTATATGTGGGTAAATGCAGGAAAGAAACTGAATCTGCCGTATCCGTCAAAGCAGATGAAGCGGTTCAGTTTTAAATATTTCTTTTATATGGCAAGAGCCAAATACATCGTATTTAATGGCAGACAGCCGCAGTATTTTATCAAGCGGAAAGGCAATGTCTTTTTGGAGACGTGGCACGGAACGCCATTGAAGAAACTGGTATTTGATATGGAAGATGTGACGACGGCATCGCCGCTTTACAAAGAGCAGTTCTATATCCAGACACGGTCGTGGGATTATCTTGTCGCACCGAACCAGTTTTCTGAGGACGTTTTCCGACATGCGTTCATGTACGACGGTAAAATGCTTGAGACGGGGTATCCGAGAAATGACATTTTGTATTGTCAGGATAAGGAAAAACGGATGCGTGAGATCAAGGAAGAACTGCATTTGCCGCAGGATAAAAAAATTATTCTGTATGCGCCGACATGGCGTGACGACGAATTTTACGGGCATGCCAAATACAAATTTACGTTGCAGTTAGACCTTGCAAAAATGCAGAAAGAGCTTGGGGATGAATACATCATTTTGCTGCGGACGCATTATTTTATCGCCGATGTGCTCGATCTGTCAGAATACGAGGGATTTGCGTACAATCTGAGCAAATACGATGACATTGCGCGGCTGTATCTCATCTCGGATGTGCTGATCACGGATTATTCGTCCGTATTTTTCGATTATGCGAATCTGCGCCGCCCGATGCTTTTCTTTACGTATGATCTGGAGAAGTACCGCAGTGTGCTCCGCGGATTTTACATCGATGTGGAAGAAGAACTTCCGGGACCGATGCTGATGACGACGGATGAAGTGATCGGAGCATTGCAGAACATTGAAAACGTGATAACAGAGTATAGCGATAAGTATACTGCGTTTTGCGAAAAATATTGCGCCTGGGAAGACGGAACGGCGGCGAAAAAAGTCGTGGATGCCGTGTTTTCAGACAAAAGTAACAAATAATATAAGATAGAAGGTTTAAAAGAAATGGCTAAGATTAGTATCATTGTTCCTTATTTGAAAGGACCAGCGTACTTAGAAGATTGTATTCAGAGTATCGAAGATCAGAAAATGGATGACATCGAAGTGATCCTTGTGGATGACAAGGACGGACATGAGGTGCCGGAAACGATTTTGCAGAAGAGTTTTGTCAAATATGTCCGCATGGAAGACGAAAAAGATGTCGATGAATTTTATGAAAGAAAAGGTGCTTTTTTGGAAGAACGCAGACGGAAACGTCTGGGGATGAATAAAGAAGAATATGCTGCTTATCTGCTGCAAAAAGAACAGGAGAAAGAGGAAGAAGAGGAAGCGGATGATGCAAATGTAGAAAATCCGGTCGAGGGTGAATTGGAACTGCCACTTCGACCATTTGGCGTGGCAGCAGCGAGAAATACCGGTGTAAAATATGCGACCGGTACGTATCTGTATTTTCTGGATGCGGATGATTATCTGTTAGAGGATGCGCTTCCCAAATTATACCGTCTTGCCGAAGAGAAACAGGCGGACATCGTAACCGGAAACCGTTATGCTTCCTGGTTCCGTCCGATCAGTTTTGACTTCGAAAAGGCAAAGGCAGACTCGGAAATCGAGGGAATTGTGCCACTTGAAGGTGAGACATTGGAGGCGGTATTGTCAACGCGCTTTACGATGCAGCATTTTCTGATCCGTAAGTCGTACTATGACGCGCAGGGCGTATCGTTTGATGAGATGATCACATTTTATTCGGATGTTCCGGTCATCGCAAAACTGCTCGCCGGTGCAAAAGGAAAAATGTGGGTAGACGGCAGCAGTATTTATGTATGGCGCCGCCGCAACGATCCGATCCATCTGCCGGCACTCAGCCAGAAGAAGAGAAAACGCAGAACGGATGATTATATCGAAAGTTATGAGAAAGCAAAAGAAGAGATCAAAGATGCGGAAGAGTCTTTGCAGTTTGCGTTAAACCGTCGTTTGTGCCGGTTTACGATCAGCAAATTTCCGAACCGCCTGAAGGGCGCTAAGAGTGTACGTTATACGAAAAACCTGCGGAAGATTCCGAAAGATCAGTTGAAGAAGATTAAGAGAGAACTGACCTTCTTCCATGGAATCGAACTGGGATACATTGTAAAAGGAAAATACCGTACAGCGAAGCCGTTTGAGAGACTGGCGCACGTGATGCAGAAAAAGCGTGGTCTGTTTGGAAAACCGATCCAGTACTGGCGGTTTCTTGATAAACATATTTTCCAGAAAATGCCAGTCAAAGAAAACTGGGTATTTGTTGAAAGTTTCTTTGGAAAAAGTTATTCGGACAGTCCGAAATATTTGTATGAATATTTATATGATACATACGGAGATAAATATCATTACATCTGGTGCCTCAATAAGCGCGCCAAGGAGATGAAGGGACACCCGCCGATCTGTAAGCGGCATACCCTCCGCTATGTATATTATCTGTCCCGTTCGAAGTACATTATCTGTAATACGAGACAGCCGGCGTGGTTTAAAAAGCGCGAGGAAGTGATGTTTTTGGAGACGTGGCATGGTACACCGCTGAAAAAACTTGCGTTTGACTTGGATGATATTCATGCGGCAAGCCAGAATCATAAGACGATGTTTTACCGTCAAGGCAAGGCTTGGAATTATCTGATCTCTGCAAACCGTTTTTCGACGGATGTATTTGAGCGCGCATTCTGCGTGCCACGCGAGAAGATCATTGAGGTCGGATATCCAAGAAATGACATTTTGTATTCGGAGCGGGCAGACGAGATCGCGAAACAAGTGAAGAAAGAATTTGGCATTCCGGAAGATAAGCGCGTTATCCTGTATGCGCCGACATGGCGTGACAACCAGTTTTATGGAAAAGGAAAATACAAATTCACACTGGCGATGGATCTGGAGCGTATGCGGAAAGAATTTGGAAAAGACAGTGTCATTCTGCTTCGTACGCATTATTATATCGCGGACAGTCTGGACTTGACTGGACTGGAAGATTTTGTATACAACGGAAGCACCTACAACGATGTATCCCGTTTGTATCTGGCAAGTGATATTTGTATCACGGATTATTCATCCGTATTTTTTGACTATGCGAACCTGCGTCGTCCGATGCTGTTCTTTGCGTATGATTATGAAGATTATAAAGACGAGATCCGCGGAATGTATTTTGACATGAATACCGAACTTCCGGGACCGATTGTACAAACCAATGACGAACTTGTGGATGCCCTGCACCATATCGATGAAATTTCGGAGAAATACAAAGAGCGTTATGACCGCTTCTATGATAAATTCTGTCATGTAGATGACGGACACGCGTCAAAACGTGCGATTGATATTGTGTTCGAAGGGGCAAAGCCTACTTTTGCAGAAACGGAGGAATGATGTGAGAACCGTAATTCGATATATCGTAAAAAAGCTGGTTATCCTGTTGTACCGGATTATGTGTGTGATCATACCGGTCAATAAAAAGCGTATTGTATTTGACTCCAGTCTCGGAAAAAGCTATTCGGGAAATCCGCGGCATATCTTTGAATATATGGTAGAAAATGGTTACCAGGAAAAATGGGAATGCACGTGGTTTTACGAAAATGAGCCGTATCCGATACCGGGGGATGGCTATCAGTTCCGATATGGACGATTGCGATACTTATATTATATGGCAACTGCGAAAGTGTGGGTGTTTGACTGCCGCCAGCCGGAATGGCTGATCAAGCGGAAGGGCTGCTATTACATTCAGACATGGCATGGAACACCGCTGAAAAAACTGGTTCTTGACATGGAAGATGTGTTTATGGTAAATGAGACGGATATCGAGTCCTATCAGAGGGGATTTGTGAAAAATGTGCAGAGCTGGGATTACCTTATTTCCCAGAATCCGTTTTCCACGACGACATTCCGGCGCGCGTTTGATTTCAATAAATGTATGCTGGAGATCGGATATCCGCGAAATGACATTTTATTTAAGAAGAACAATGAGGAAGATATCGTGCGGTTAAAACGCCGTCTGGGACTGCCGCTGGATAAGAAGATCCTGCTGTATGCACCGACGTTCCGCGATGATGAGTTTAATGAAAATTCGAGTTACAAATTCAGTCCGAAGCTGTCGTTTCAGAAATTGAAAGAGGCGCTGCAGGATGAGTACATTTTGATCGTCAAATATCATTATCTCATCATGGATTACATTGACTGGTTTCAGCACAAAGGATTTATCTATCATTTTGATCAGAGTAATGACATCGCGGAGTTATTTTTGGTGTCCGATATGCTGATCACGGATTATTCATCCGTCATGTTTGACTATAGCATATTACACCGTCCAATGTTCTTTTATGCGTACGATCTGGATAAATACAAAAATGATCTGCGTGGTTTTTATTTTGATTACCGCGGGGAAATGCCGGGACCGATTTCGATGGATACCGACGAATTGATCCGTGATATCAAAAACTACAATGCTTCCGAATACGAGGAGCGTTATGAAAATTTCCGCAAAAAATACAATTGCTGGGACGACGGAAATGCCTCGGCAAAAGTGGTGGAAACAATAGAAGAATTACTGTAACTATTCAGGACACCCATCCCAGCACATTCGCATTTCGAACACTT
>DJEU01000034.1:4887-22467 GCA_002431395.1 Lachnoclostridium sp. UBA5890 | reverse complement strand
CATTGATCCTGAATAGTTACGAATTATTGAAAAATTAGCGACAAGGACTGCTCACGAGGCAGTCCTTTTTTCTAACTCTACGAGGGGAACCGGCATCAGGGATAACACGGCGACCATGACCCAATGCATCGGGCTGAGTGATACGGTATGGAAGATGAATTGCAATGGCGCGTACGTAATAACGGCGCATTGCAGCGCGATGCACAAAAAAGAGCTGGCTGCCAGTTTGCGGTTTCCGAGGATTCCGATATGGAAAAGGGATTCTTTTGTGCTTCGCATATTGAAGGAATGCACGAGCTGCGACAAGGACAATACGGCGAAACACATAGTGCTTCCGATATCAGCGCCGCCGGTTTTGTGTCCCAGCAGATAGGCAAAGAGGGCAAGGGAGCCGATGAACATGCCTTCCACGAAGATACGGAACATTCCACCGCCGCCAAAAAGTCCTTTTTTATCGGAGCGTGGCGGTTCTTTCATAATGTCTTTTTCCGGCGGCTCCAGTCCGAGGCAGATTGCCGGGAAGGAGTCGGTCACCAGATTGATAAAGAGAAGCTGAACCGGCAGCAGCGGCGAATTGTGTCCCAGCAAAATGGCGGCGAAGATGGTCATGATCTCGCCAATGTTGCAGGACAGCAGGAAATGAACGGCTTTTTTGATGTTCTGATAAATTCCGCGCCCTTCTTCGACGGCATCGACGATGGTGGCAAAGTTGTCATCCATAAGCACCATATCGGCGGCGTTTTTGGCAACGTCGGTACCTGATTTTCCCATTGCGCAGCCAATATCGGCTTTTTGCAGGGCGGGCGCATCATTGACTCCGTCGCCGGTCATGGCAACGACTTCTCCCTGCGACTGAAAGGCTTTGACAAGACGCACTTTGTGGGTCGGCGAAACACGGGCATAAATGCTGTGGCTTTGTATCACGTCGGCGAGTTCGGTATCGGAAAGCTGTTCGAGTTCAGGCCCGGTCATAACTTCGCTGTCGTTTTTGCAGATGCCAAGCGACTGGCCGATGGAAGAGGCGGTCAATTTGTGGTCTCCGGTGATCATGACCGGTCGAATACCGGCACGCCGGCACCTTGCGACGGCGAAAGGCGCTTCTTTTCTGGGCGGATCCATAAAGGCGGCAAAGCCGACAAAGATCAGGTCATTGTCGCAGTTTTTATGTACGGAAGAAGGAGTCGTTTTTGGCAGATCACGATATCCAATGGCAAGCACACGGAGTGCATCTCGGGCATACATTTGCAAGATGTCACCGAGGTGCTTTTTTTGCAGGGAACTAAGCGCGTTTTCTCCTTCTTTTGTCAATATTTTTGTACAGCGCGATAAAAGAATTTCCGGTGCGCCTTTTGTGATACAGCGCAGGCCGCCGGAAAAAGAGTGGATCGTGGTCATTCTCTTTCTCTTAGAATCAAACGGAATTTCATCGATCAAAGGAAAAATTTTTTCCCATTTTTTTACAGGAAAAGACTGCTCATCCGCATATTGATAAATGGCTTTTTCTACCGGACTGCGGCCGTGGCTGGCTAACGTGAAAAATTCAAACAATTTTTCCGGTTCCACGAGGGAGTGCGATTTTGTCATTGTCATTTTGTTTTCAGTCAAAGTTCCGGTCTTGTCAGAACAGATAACGGTGGCACTTCCCAGCGTCTCGACCGCAGGAAGCCGGCGGATGACCGCATTTTTTTTCGCCATGCGTTCGACACCGAGCGAGAGCATGATCGTGACGAGAGCCGGCAGACTTTCCGGAATGGCGGCGACACCAAGGCTTACGGATGTCATAAACATATCAAGGAGAGGCTGTTTTTTCAAAATTCCCAAAAAGAATATGAGGACGCAGATCCCCAGAGCAAGTACGCCGAGAAGTTTACCGGTGTGATTCAGCTTTTTTTGCAGCGGCGTATCCGGCGGCGTTTCGGAAGAAATCAAATCGGCTATTTTTCCCAGTTCGGTCTGCATCCCAGTCGCGGTAACGACGGCAGTTCCGCTTCCTCCGACGACAATTGTTCCAGCGAAAACCATATTGGTTTTGTCTGCAAGGGAAGGCGTTTTATCGGACAACGAATTTACAGTTTTTTCCACGGGATGCGTCTCGCCCGTCAAGGCAGATTCTTCCACGGAAAGAGATAGACTTGTCAATAATCTGGCGTCAGCAGGCACGAGGTGACCGGATTCCAACAAGATAATATCGCCCGGTACGAGGGCGGCAGCTTCGATCTGTTTCGTGTCTCCATCGCGCAGACAGAGTGCCAGAGGGGCAGAGAGTTCTTTGAGCGCCTCAAGTGAGCGGCGCGCGCGTGCTTCCTGAAAAACACCGAGAACCGCATTGAGAATGACAATCGCCAGAATGATCGCCGGTTCAACAAGATCAATCTGGCCCTGCAGATACGAAACCAAAAACGAAATCAATGCGGCGATAAGCAGCGTAATGATCATAAAATCCTTCATTTGATTTAAGAAGGAAACGAACAGGCTTTCCGGCTTCTTGTGTGCCAGTTCATTTGTGCCGTAAGTGCTTCGGCGTTTTGCCGCTTCTTTTTCTGAAAGCCCGGTTGTTTCGGATGTCTTCCAGTGAGCAAGAACTTCTTTCGGGGTACGGCGTTCCCAGGATAATGGATTCATAATGCCCTCCTTTGGCAGTAGTACAATTCAGTGTATGCGGCAGGAAGAGAAAAAAGCACCGGAAGGGAAAGAAAACATAAGATGATACTAGGGAAAGGAGGTTAACACATGTTATGGATCATTTTGCTTGCCCTGTCGGCGACGGTGGATTCGTGGGCGGTAGGGATGGCATATAAAGCGCAGAAGATCAAGATCCCGCTGGCGGCGAAGGGGATGATCTCGCTGGTGTCCGGAATGACGGCGCTGATAGCGGTGCTTTTTGGCAGACTGCTTTCGGAGATTCTGCCGATTGCTGCCATTCAGGCATCCGGCGGAACGCTGCTGGCAGTTATGGGCGTGAAAGCATTGTGGCAGATAAAAAAGGAAAAAGAAAAGACCAACTATGATCTGGATCTCTCGCAGAAAATCGAGACGTGGGAGGCGGTCTGGATGGGGACGGTGCTGTCTGTGGATTCTTTTTTGGTGGGAATCGGACTGGTACAATATGGAAATCAAGCCTATATTTTTCCAGCGTTAGTGACAGTTCTTACAGGGGCATTTCTTATTTTGGCGCAACAAATTCGGTACTGGAGAATATTTGATTACATTTCAGCTGTATTTTTGACACTCGCCGGAATATTTCAACTATTTACTACCTTATAACGTAATTATTAATGATAGTGTGATGATTAATAGAAAAATGAAACCGGAGTTTTCCATGAGGGATTTAGAACTCCGGTTTTGTTTTCTATTTTAGTCATTACACTACATTTTCCTATTTACAAAAAGGATACTTTTATATACAATATTAGATAGGAAAGTCTGTTTTGTTACAGAATGGAGAAAGGCGGGAACGTGAAATGAGCATCGTAGCACAATTCTTTATGATAATGGGGGGAGTACTGACCGGATATGTGGGGATCGGTCTGGCGGCAGCCATTGGAAATCTGGTTGGCGGCGGGATATTCCGCTTCCAATTTGACGAATTTATTTTCTTTATGGTGCGCCTTAGCAAGTCAGGCAAACATTTCTCCTTTGGGCTGTGTGATCCACGGCCATACATAAAATGTCAGATGATCGATATGAAACCTACGAAAGTACGCGGGGTGATCTATGGCGCGTTTTCGATGGCAGTTGCGCTGTTTGTCACAGAGACCGTGTCATTGCAGCTGTTTGCGGCAAAGCGGATGCCATTTAATGCCTTTACGCTGCCGATGGCGATCGTGATGATCGGGTATACGTGCTTTATTATTGTGCATCTTGTATTTACGCAAAAAAAGAATGTCGGAGATAATCCGGGAGGGGCACTGAGGGAAGAGTACCAGCGTGTTTACGGGGAGATAAAAAAAGGAACAGAGCCGGGTGAGATCGAGATCAAAGACCTTGAATATACGGGGCATTTGACGGACCTTGGTGTGTATAAAAAATATCTGATGTTAAAATATTACCATTTTTTGGATAAAGGAGACTACGCACAGGTGTCAAAAGTAATTGACGACCTGGAAAATTATGTGCCGGATAAATGGTCAAAAAGCGATCTTCCGATGCTTGCGGAGCTCGTATTTTATCATGTTATTATTCGGAAAAATGAAGCAAAGGCGCAGTTTTACGGCAAACCATTCTGCAGTATGCTGGAGGAAAATGAGGCAGTCAATGAAAAACGAGTATTTGCGTATTGGCTTTTCTTTGAGCAGAAAGACCGGGGTGCGGCATTACAATATACGATGAAGACCTTGAAGCAGGTTTCGTCGTATCATATGACAGGATGCCAGAAATTGGAAGAAAAACTACTGAGCGCGTTGATCAAGCGAATCGAACGTACAGCATAAAGAAGAGAGGGTAACGATGAAGGAAAAGATTTTGTCACTGGCACAGGGAAAATTTCGATATCAACAGCCCAAACTGCAGTTGTCGTTAAACCGATTGATCCTGCAGGTAGAAGAAGGGGGCGAAAGTTCGGAACAGCTGGTGATCTCCAATGAAGAAGGTACGAAAGTAAAAGGGTTTGGAGCCAGCGAGGACATTCATTTTGACTTTTTCCCTGTATTTGATGGAAAAGAAAATCATGTAACTGTGCGGGTAAAAGCCGGAAACCGCAAGGCAGGCGAGGTGTTGACGGGAGTATTGTACCTTGTGACGGATTGTGGGGAGCAGACATTGCCGTATGAAGTGCGGATCGTAAAATCGTATTTGAAAGATTCCATGGGACGGCCGATTTCCGGCTATCGGGAATTTGTGCGTTTTGCCAAAGAAAATTTTGAAGAAGCAGTCCGGATTTTTTATCATCAGAAATTTCTCGATCATTATCTGGAAACGTTAGAGGATAAGAGATTATACCGCCATTTAACAAAAAAGAATTCCAAAAAAGAGGCGTTAAAAGAATTTTTAGTGACGCACGGAGATATGGAAAAAGAGCCGGTACCAAAGGCAGAAGTGCCGGGAACTGCGAAAAATGAGACCGCAGAGGCGAAAAAACAGACCGGAAAAAGACGACAGGAAAAACAGCGATGGAAACGGCTGATAACGGCGCATCTTCATTATATTATGAACAGCAGCCGCCGGGATCAGTGGATCGAGGCATTGCGCGCCTGCTTTCCGATGGACTATGTGCTGGAAGGCTATCTCGCACATTTGAAAAAGGACGAAGACGGAAAACAGAAATATCTCAGTCTGGTGGCAGGAGTGACCGAACCGGAAGAGGGGGCATCGATGGAACAGGTGCTTCGGTATCTGATCACCCAGTATATCAAATGTAAGATCACGAAAAATGAATTAGACAAAGATGAATTCTACTCCGAAGTCCGTCAATACCAGTCAGACGGTTATCAGCACATTTTCTGCACCGTTCTTTTGGAGCGCATGGGATATTATCAGGAAAATGTGATGGGACTTTGGGAAGATCTGAACCAGTTGTGGGCAGATGGATGTTATAGTCCGTATCTGTATCTGTATCAGGCAATGATCCTTTTGCAGGAGCCGGATCTGCTCGTGCGGCTTGACCCACAGACAGTCGGGATCTGCCGTTTTGCTCTGCGTTACGATCTGCTGACGGAAAATGAAGTGCTTGCCATCTCGTTTTTGGCGGCAAAGAAAAAGAAAGAAACGCCGGCGATCCTTGCTCTTTTGATGGGATGCTATAAGAAATTCCATACGACAGATACACTGCACAGTGTATGCGCCTTGCTCATTCGCGGGGAAAAACAGGGACCGCAGTATCTCAAATGGTTTGAACTCGGGGTAAAACGCCATCTCCGGCTTACCGAATTATATGAGTATTATATGTATTCACTGGGAGAGGAAGATTTTTCCAACCTTGATCCGGCGGTGTATTCGTATTTTGAGTATGAAAACCATTTGCGCGATTCCGTGAAGGCAAAATTTTTCCGGCACATTGTGGAAAATCGGGAGACGCATCCACAGGAATACGCAGTTTATGAAAATTCAATTCATGATTATGTGATAAAACAGGCAGTAAATGGAAAAATCAATGCAACCCTTGCCTATCTGTACAATGAATTGCTGCCAAAAGAACAGGATATCACGCGGCTGGCAGACAAACTGCCGGAGATTCTCTTTGCTCATCACATTGTATGCCACACGGACAAGAAAATCGTACGTGTCGCTGTGGTACATGATGAAGGCGGCGGAGAGCAGAATTACCGCATGCAGGATGGCGAGGCGGTCGTACATATTGCAACGCCGAACTACCGGATTTATTTTGTCGATGACAATGGCTATTATCACGCCGGAACCGTCGATTATGAAATCGAAAAATTGTGCCGGCTCGATGACTTTGCAGAGATGTGTTACCAGTATGGCGCGGATTCGCTATTGCTAAAACTGCATCTGTTTTCGAAGATATTAGCGGAAAATGTGGAAATCAGTACGAAAGAAGCCATTTTGATCCACGAACTGGTGAGAAGCGATGTGCTTGGTGTGGAATATCAGCATAAGGGCTTATTGACATTGTATGATTATTATAAATCCATCGGCGAGGATGCACTTTTGGAAGAAGTCATCCGTGACATCGATTTTCATTATATCAGCAGGGAGCGCCAGGCGGGCATCCTGCAGACCATGATCCAATACCAGATGAATGAGGACGCACTTGGGGTATTCCGCAAATACGAATTGACGGAATGCACACCAAAACTGATCCTGCTTTTGATCACGTGGGTTTTGGAAGAAAAACAGCAGAAATTCGACCCGTATTATATGCGGATCTGTGACTTCCTTTATGACAAGGGAGAAAAAAATAAAGTGACGCTTTCGTATCTGCTAAATTATTATATGGGCGATACAAAGAAGCTGCTCGACTTTTATAAGGCAGCGGAAAAGAATGGAGTGGAGATTCGCGACGGCGCATTGGAGAGGCTTCTCGGACAGGCTTTGTTTACCGGAGCCGACCTGCTTGCGTTTGAAGAACCATTTGAAGAATATTATGATTATGGGGCAAATCGCACGCTGATAAAAGCTTATTTGTCAGAAATTTCCTATGAATATCTGACCGGACGACTCGGATTAACGGTGGAATGGAAAAACCGTATCGCAAAAGAAGGACTTGCGACGCAGAATCCGGTGCTTGTCCTTGCGATGCTCAAATATTTTTCAGCGCAGGAGACATTGTCGGCCAATGAATGCGAATGGACCCGTTTCCAGCTGGCCGAATGTGCGGCAAAGGGACAGTATCTCGCGTTTATGAAAGATTTTAAGGGCAAGATGGAAGTGCCGTTTGAAATTGAAAATGCACAGATGATGGAATGGATCGCATCCAAAAAAGGCGACGTTTATATCGAAATCAATAAGGAAAAACTTCTGCCGATGCGGAAGATTCTGCCGGATGTGTACTGCTTTGCGACAATATTGTTTTCGGGAGAAACGTGTCAGTACCGCATTTTTGAGGGCGATATGGATGTACCGGTCAAAACCGGGGAGATGGTCGGCGGGAAGGCGGATCCATCCACGGAGGCATCCTTTTACCGGTTGCTGCAGGGAATGAGAGAAGCGAAAGAAAGTGACCCGGCAGAGTATGATCGGCAGCTTCAGGAATTGAAAAAACGAAAAAATGGTGCGGCGCTGCTGCAGCCACTGTCGTGGGAAGGAGAGGCGAAGTAGACGATGAGCCAACGTAGTTTATATATCGGAGTAGATCTGAGAGAAGAAAATTCCCAGCTGGCGCTGCTTGTGCCACAGGGAGAAGAGCCAAAACTCGTATTTGACCCGCGGGATAAGAAGGAGAATACGCAGATTCCGACGGTGGTTACGATACCGGGTTCCAAGGAGACGGTTGGACATTTCTTGGAAAAAATTGTTAAAGGCGAGCCGATCTTTGCCGCCGGAGTGGAGAGCGACCCGGTCAATGTACTGGCGGCGTATTTTCAGAAAATATTGTCCTTTACGAGACGCGAGTACCCGGAAGGAATGATACGGCGTCTGGTCGTTACGACAAAATACCGGGATTTCCGGTTTATCAGCCAGATTTACCAGGCATTGGAAAAACTCGGTATCGGCAAAGACCGCGCGATGGTAGTTGACCGCCGGCAGTGCTTTGTGTATTATGTTATGAACCAGAAAAAGGATCTGTGGGTGAACCAAGTCGGATTGTTTGATTACGAAGATCACGAGATTACGTATTTTCAAATGCACGTCGACCGCTATCAGCATCCGCCATTTGTCTCGGTGATGGAGAGAAAATATCCGGATTATGTAAAAATGCTCGAGGAGCCGGTTCCGGAAGAGAGCGGTGAAAATGCCAGAGGATCCGTGGTCGAAGCGATGGTAAAGGGCGCGCTGCATGGACAGGTCATTACGACCGTGTATATGACCGGAAAAGGCTTTGCGGATGGCTTCGCCGATGCAATTATGACACAGCTTTGCGTGGGACGGCATGTATTCCGCGGTGACAATCTGTATGTGTTTGGTGCCTGTTTTATCGCGCGTGAGTACAGCGGCGAAAGGAAGATGGAACCATTTCTCTATATGGATGAAGATACGATACCGGTCAACATTACGATGCAAGCGTATACGAATGCAAAAGTGCAGGAAATTATGCTGGCAAAAGCCGGTACGCCGTGGTATCAGGTGGATTATGAGGTGGATCTGATCTCCGATGGAGAAGAGGAACTGCAGATTCGGGTGTATCATGTGAGAGAGAAGAGTGCACATACCCATATTCTTCCAATGGACGGAATTCAGGGACGGCTTGATCGCAAGGCGCGGATTGGGTTGCAGATTCGGTTTGCCGGAGTCGATAAATGCATCTTTACGATCCGTGACAAGGGGTTTGGAAACTTTTTTCCATCGTCACACCGGATCTGGGAAGAGACGATCATTGTGTAAAGGCAGGTGGTAATATGTTTATATTGTGTCAGGGAGATTTGGCAAAAGAGCCATATATCATCCCGATTTCAGAAGTTCCTGTTTATTCTTTGGAAGAATTGTGTTATTATATGTATCATAATATTTACACAGTGACCGAGGAATTTTTCGATGAAAATCTGGTTCACTGGCTCAAAGGGCAGGTGCATCTGCGCACCCTTGCGGGGAAGATGGAAAAACTCATCCGCAAGCACCACAATATCAAGGATCTGGTGGTGACACTGCTCTGTGCCTGTGATTATTATAAAAAAGAAGAAATTTTTTCGCTGGTAGAAGTAATGGAAAATATTGCCAATCTTCCACCGGAGAAAAAAGCCTGGATGAAGGCGGACAATTATTTGAAGGCCGGAAGATATGGAAGAAGTTTCCGGGAGTATCAAAGCCTGCTGCACGGCCCATTGGCAAAGGAACTCAGCACGAAAGAGTATGGGGATGTGCTTCATGATCAGGCGATTGCGATGTTTCATGTATCTTCGTTCCGCCAGGCAGCAGATGGCTTCAAGGAAGCATACGCGCGCAATCACAGACCGGAGTCGCTGCAGCAATATCTGTATGTGCTTCTGGCATGCGGCGACAAAGAGACGTTTGACCGCGAATGTGAGGCGGCGGGAAAATCCGAAGACGAAAAGAAGGCACTCTGTGAGGCATGGGAACAGGCCTGCGGTACTGCCGGAAACGATTCGGACGAAGTTTGTATCACCCGCGCTGTGCGAGAGATAAAAGAATCGCTGGAAGAGCCATCGCAGAAATAAGGAGGAATCAGACACTATGATATTCGGACGATTTCGCAAACGAAAAGCGGAACCGGAAATAGAAGAAGTACTGCCGCCGGAGCAGGTGGCAGAGAAGATGGAAGAAGAAATCAAAGCCGACTCGGCAGCAGAAAAAGAGCAAGTCGACATAAAGGATAAAAAGCAGCGCATTGACTATATTCAACGCTTGTACGAGGGGATTCAGGAAGCGAAAAATCAGAACGAGCAGATTAAAAAAGAGTATGCGGAGGTGACTTCGCATCTGAAGGATATCCAGCTGATGGATCAGGCGCTCGACGAGGACAAAGTGGTTCTTCTGCAGACGGCATCGGCGATCGATCAGTTGATGAAAGAGCGCGATTATCTGAAAAAGCGCCGGTATAAGTTCAATGATGCACAACGTCAGGCAATGGAAAACTTTGAGACGACAGCAGCCGACGACGTAAAGAAGTTAAAGGAATTTGAAGATTACCAGATTAAGGTAAAAAATGATCTGCGCCAGCTGGAGAGTGAGAAACAGCTGCTCAAATCCGACAAACGTGATATTATCAATAAACAGGGCACCCTGCGTGTCGTGTCGAAGGTACTGGCGGGGATTTTGCTGGTGTTTTCCCTTTTGATGTTGACGATTCGTCTGGCCTTTGAAGTCGATGTTACGGTGCCGGTCATTGCTACCGCGGCGTTTGCCTTTTTGGTGCTGCTTGTCATCATGTGGGAAGCGCGTGCCAACCGGACCGACATGGTGATCACGGAGCGCAAATGCAACCGCGCGATCGCCCTTTTGAACCGCGTGAAGATAAAATATGTCAATAATACGCGGACCATTGATTATATGTGTATGAAGTACCGCGTGCGCAATGCGACGGAGCTGGAATTTGTATATGACCAGTACCAGCGGGCGAAGCGGGAATGGGCAAGAAAGCGCGAGAGTGTGTATATGCTCAATGAAAAAAAGGACATTTTGGTCGCCGAACTAAAGAAGATAGGTGTAAAAGATGCGGAAATCTGGTGCTCTCAGGTGCAGGCAATCATCGAACCCAAAGAAATGGTTGAGGTTCGCCACGACTTGAACACGCGCAGACAGAAATTGCGAAGCCAGATTGATTACAATACAGGGATCATGCAGGATTTTATCGGGGAACTGGAACGCATCCGCGACATTCGCGAAGAGTATGCGCAGGAAGTGGAAGAGGTTCTTGGAAAATCCAAAAAAATGAATCCGGATCAATAGAATGGAGGGAACATATGAATCTTTTATTTTTATTAAAACCAAAAAATACTGTGGATTTTCTGAATGGTGAGGACACCGTGCGTGCCGGACTTCTGAAACTTCGTGCCAGCGGCTATACAGCGGCACCGGTATTGTCAGAAGATGGAAAATATATCGGGACGGTCACAGAGGGAGATTTTTTGTGGCATCTGCGCGACACACCGCTGGATCAGGAAACGGCAGTAAATCATGTATGTATCTGTGAAATGATGCGCGAGAACTGGAATCAGGCGGTTCATATTTCGGCGACGATGGAGGAACTTCTGGAACTGGTATTGAACCAGAACTTTGTGCCGGTTGTGGATGACCGAAATTATTTTGTGGGAATCATAACGAGACAGTCCGTGATCCGCCATTTTGTGGACCGGATCCAGAAATTGAAACATCAGGTGGGCGAACAGGAATTGGAAAAGAAGGAAGGAGAAAAAGAGTGAAACCTCGAGTCGATTATACGTTATATTTATGCACAGACCGCGAATTGATGTCTGCGGAAACATTGGAAAAAGCAGTGGAACTTGCTATACAAGGGGGTGTGACGGTCGTTCAGCTCCGCGAGAAAGACTGCGCGGGAAGGGAATTTCTGCAGATTGCAAAAGATGTAAAACAGATTACGGATGCGTATGAGATTCCGCTTATTATCAATGACCGGATCGACATCGCGATGGCGGTGGATGCCGACGGCGTTCATCTGGGACAGAGCGACATTCCGGCGCATACAGCAAGGGAACTTCTGGGACCGGATAAGATCATAGGGGTATCTGCGTACAATAAAGAGCTTGCCATCGATGCACAAAAAGAGGGCGCAGATTATCTGGGGGTTGGCGATGTGTTTGGAACTTCGACGAAAGCAGGAACGCATCATGTGGAGATCGACACCCTGCGTGAAATCTGCAATGCCGTAAAAATCCCGGTAGTTGCGATCGGCGGCGTCAACCAGTCCAATGTGACAAAACTGGCAGGCACCGGTGTCAGCGGCGCAGCAGTCATTTCGGCGATCATTGCTTCGAAAAATATAACAGAAGCAGCGACAGATATGTTATCGCTGCTTCAAAAAGAAGTTATCGTAAATTCTCCAAGAGCATAACCGGAACACGAAGATTACCGGTGCCGCGGCCGAGTTCAATATCCGGTTTGTTGGCACCGTGGAAATCGGAACCGCCGGTAATGAACAGATGATATTCTTCGGCAAGTTTGCGGACGAATGCTTCGTCTGTACCGCGGTTTCGCGAATAAATGGCTTCGATTCCGCAAAGGCCGTAAGAGGTCAGATCGTCTAACAACCCGCGGATCTGGCTGACGGACAATTTATAAAGCAATGGGTGTGCGAGAACCGGAATACCGCCGGATGCACGGATCAGATCGATCGCATCTTTGGGTGTGAGATATTCGCGGTTGACAAAATATGGGCTGTCCGAAGACAGGCAGGTACGGAACGCATAATCCAGCGATGGTACACCACCATTTTCCAGTAACAGTCTGGCAAAATGTGCACGTGTCAAAATGGTATCGCCAAAGCGTTCGCACAACATATCATACGAAATTGGGAAACCGGCATTTTGCAGATTGTTGCACATTTTCCGGTTTCTTTCATCACGCTCATTGGAAATATCTTCCAACGTATCAATGAGCTTTTTATTATGGATATCATAGCGGTATCCGAGCATATGGATTTCAACCGATTGGGAAGAAGAGATCGTATATTTGCAGGAGAGCTCCATACCTGGGATCACCTGAATCTTATTGTCAAATTCTTCCGCTTTTTTTATGGCACGTTCCACGCCGCTTATCGTATCGTGGTCCGTCAATGCAAACGCAACCAGTTCCTGCTTGATGCCAAGCACCACCAGTTCCTCTGGGGAAAAGGTACCATCGGAACAATTTGAATGCACATGCAGATCAATATATCTCATAATCATACCTTCTATTCTTTTAGTATAGTATAACTATTATAGCATAATTGCAGGAATATGTAAAATAGAAAGAGCATATATATAGTAAAGATTAAAAAGAAATGGCAGGAAAGTAGAATGAGACGATTCAAAGGATTTCTTGTTTCCTTTGTGCTGACGGCGCTTCTTTTGGTGGTTGTGGCGTTTGTGCTGTATCAGACCAAGGCTTCCGTGGAACATATCGGCGGCGCGATCCTTTTGGTATATGCGGTCGCAGCATTTGTCGGTGGAATGATCTTTTCCGCACAAAAAGACAGCCGGCATTACTTGATGGGCGGCTTGTTCGGACTGGCATATTTTGTCATTATCTATGGCGTCAGCGCGGTCTGGAATAAAAGTTTATCCACAATGTTTCCGGCGATTCTGACAACACTTCTGGTCTGTGTTCTTGCCGGTATGCTCGGCGGGATGCTGGGACCGAGGAAAAATGGCGAAAGGAGGAGTTGAAAAAGTTCGTTTCTTAGTGTAAACTGGAAGAAAAGGGAAAACGGAGGAATACTTATGACAGATCAGCAGGTGGAATGTATTGTCGCACTAGTGGAAGAAGGCAGCTTTTCAAAGGCAGCAGAAAAATTATTTATTTCCCAGCCGGCAATCAGCCAGAATATAAAAAGAATGGAACAGCAATACAGCGTGAAAATATTTGATCGTTCTACGAAATCGATGCGGTTGACGGAAGCAGGAACCGCAATTTATCAGGCGGCGAAGAAAATGCAGGGAACTGAGCGGGAAGTAGGGATGATCTTAGCAGACATCAAACAGTTAAGGACAGGAACTATTACTTTGGGAACAACGCCTTTTCGAGCTACTTGCATGCTTCCGAAGTCATTGTTCCGGTTTAAAAATTCATACCCGGGAGTGAAAGTAGAGACCGTTTTTGACTCTATTCATAATCTGCAGCAATTGCTGCGTGCGGGAGAAGTGGATTTTTGCATTGAAGCAGATCTGTTTCCGACAGAAGAATTCAGAACAGAGGAAATTGCTGCAGAGACGTATTATCTGGCAGTTCCATCTAATCATCCATTTAATAAAGGCCGCGAAAAACAATGTTTGAGCCGCGAAGACATCTGTCAGAAAACATCACATTTGTATCGTGCAGAGGGCATCCACATTAATGAATGCGAAGAGATGCCTTTTCTGGCATTGGATGACATGGAAAATGCGACGGATATGCTGGATCGTGTGGCAGAGGCAGAAAACTTTGAACCCAATGTACAGCAGATTGCACATAATCTTGAAATTATGTTTCATTGGATTGTGGCAGGATATGGGGCAGGCTTGATTCCGGACACGCAAATTTGGTTCAATCCTTATACGACGCATCCAAGTTATTATAAAATCGCGGATCCCGACGGTGTGTATGGGATTGCAACTAACCGTATTGTAGTCGCAACCAATCCACATCGTTACTTTTCGAGGGCAGCCAGCGAGTTTATGAATGTTTTGTCAAGTCTTATCCGAAGCGGCGAATGGCTCTTGAGACCCCAGACCTAATTGAAGATGCAGTGTGGCATAGGTCCAGTTGACACGGCGCTGTACCCGGCTTGTCCGAATCTGGATATGATGTTTTTCCGGTTCCGGATGTCCGTCGATAAATAGTTCAGCCTTTTTCTGGGAAGAAAGGATTGAATGGACGCCCAGATCGCGGACCAGTTTTTTGTCTATGTATATTTCAAGCGAAGCATTGTTTGGTTCCGGATCCATCTGATATTCTAAAAAAAACATATTATAGGTCAGTTTTTCATCAAATAAGATGCTGCCTTCGCGGGTTCGCGGGGAAATGGCGATCTTATGCTGCTGAAAATATTTGAGGCTTCCAAGAAAACAAGGTTTTTTTGGTATTTCGTAGGATTCATCAGGAAGAACGTGCACAATCATATCGATAAAGCGGGTGAAATAACTGCCCAAAATTTTGTGCCCTTTTTTTGTAAATGTGCGGTCTTCGTTAAACACATCGGCTTCCCGGTATTCCCCTGTCTGAATATCATTCTGCAAAGCAAGACTTAGATCAAGTACCGGAAGGTTGTAGTGGAGGGAGAGGTGTTTTTGGTGTCCTGCGTAGCCCAGTCCATTTTTGGAACAGGATAGAATCAGGGATACTGCAATATCATTTTCCAAAAGCGATCGGATCAAACCTTCCGAGGATTCCTCATGAAACTTTTCGCCGGGATCTTCCATAGAAAAATCAAGGAATACAATGTCAGGGTTCCAGTCAAGCAGCTCTTCTAAGTGAAACATTCCGCCAAGGGAAGACATTCCGGCATATTCCAAATTTAATATTTCAAAATTCGGTTTTTGTTCCAAAAGAGTTCCTATTTTTTCCTTAAATGAATGAGCAAATGTTTCCGTCATTTTTTCATATATTCTACTAGGAATTGCATGTTCATAATTCATTTCAACAAAAGGTTTTTCGTCTTTTGTAAAAGTATAACTGTCATCTTTTTCCATCCATTCTTTTTTGACCATTTCGTAAAAGGAATCATAGTCAATATTGGCATAAAGATTTGTTCCTCCAAGAAAGGCAATGCGAATTTCCTTTTTTTGAAGAGCACGTCTCATACGAAAAATATTGCCGCGGCGGAACGCTTTTGGGTAGGGATAAATTGGCAGCATTTCTATTCTTCCTCCTTTTTCGTGAGAGTATACCGGATTCGAAGAGATTCCAGCACCATACAAATATTTCGGATCCAGGCACTACAGCAGTCAGGAAGCACAAAGGAATCCGGATACCCGATTAAGGCGTATCCAAAAGCAGTTCCGTTGAAATGCAGCGGAACATAATAATAAAGCGAGGTTTCTTTTGGAGCACGGGCATTGGATTGCGGGAATGGCATGCCGGGCAGATAAGAAAAGTCACTGCTGTTTTCCGGTGCGTTTGGAATTGTTACGTCTTCCGGAATCGGGATGGCAAGTGGAGAACTTAAAAAAGTCGTCTCGGTGTTTGGAAAAATGCGCGCATCCAATCCCGGGTAGCGTTCCATAAAACAATAAGTGGAATCGAGTTTCCGGTCTCCGGGTTTCTTTGATATCCAGTTTTTATCAAGACAGAACGCGATGATTGAAAATCCATCTAAGTAACGGAAAGTACTGTGAATACAGCTGGGCACATCTTCTAGTTTCTGGCAGTGAAGAAGCTCTTCTGTCATGTAATTATAATTAGAAAAGAAATTTTCATATCTACCGGCATTAACTGGACGCATCATGTCCTGGGTGTATCCGGGCAGTTTTGTAAATTTGTCTTCCGTACATCCGCAACTGTCCCAAATTAAGAACGAAGAGGTTTCTTCCGGAATATCCATAGGAGGATGGCCCTCCAGTCTGGAGCGAAGAACTTGTGCTGCACGCCGTCCGGTACATTCTCCATCACGGATCATAGAAGTGATTCGATAATTTTCGGCAACCCCATCATCTAATGCGTCAAACCCCGTTATGGCAATGTCTTCCGGAATTCGTATGCCATTTTCAATAAAAGTGCGGTAAGCACCGATGGCCATCGCTTGATTCGCACACATAAGAGCTTGCGGAAGCTCGCCTTTGCGGATCATTTGCGTAGCGACACGCTGACCTCCCCCGTACCAGAAATTACCTTCGAAAACTTTTGTCTCATTATAGGCAATGTCACAGGAAGTCAGTCCATTTTTATAACCTTCCAGCCGCCTTTGTGCGTGGGCATGCCAGAGGGGACCGGATAAAAAGGCAATATCGGTATAACCATGTTCATTGGCAAGGTGTTCTACCATTTTTTGCATGGCAATCGCATCATCTAACATAACAGCATCAAAGTAGTCGCTCTCATAATCCAGCGAAATAACAGGTCCCTTAAAGCAGGATGCGATTTCTTCCTGAAGTACATGGCGTTCATCCTCACTGTATTGAAAGGTCGAAGGGGCGATTAGAATTCCCTGAAATTCTTCCCATGGAATAATGTGAAATATAGTTGTTTCACCCGATATTTGAGAAGGGTTCACATCCGTGTGCAAGTCGGTAGTATGAAAATTTGTAAATACATGCAATTCATATCCGGATGTAAGAAGCTCTTGAGACACACCACGGATCAAGGTACGCTGGTAGGAGGCATCCCCCTGACCAATTAATAAAGCGATTTTCTTTTTTAACATAGCTTCCTCCGTTCAATAATTCTATATAAGATAAGTATAGTGTCTTTGTATAATTATGTCAATGAAATGTCTTTTTATAATTGGTTCCCCATTCCTGCATGGCATCTAAGATCGGGCGCATCGTCTTGCCGAGATCACTTAACGCATATTCAACCCTCGGTGGAACTTCCGGGTATACCGTTCTGGTAATGATCCCGTCTTTTTCCATCGCACGCAGGGAATCCGTCAGCACTTTCTGGCTGATTCCCTCCAGACTCTTTTTTAATTCATTAAACCGCCATGGTCGCATAAGCAGATTTCTTAAAATCAACAGTTTCCATTTACTTCCGATCAATTGTACGGTTGTTGCCACCGGGCATTCCGGTAATTCGTCTTTTGTCAGCATAAGACACGTCTCCTTTCAATAGTTCAAAATAGAATGTAAGTATTAAATATAATGTAACATGAATTTGGAAACCTGTCCAGTAGAAACTATTCAGGACTTCCCCACCCACACATTCGCATTTCGAACA